>CACYYG010000021.1 GCA_902778535.1 uncultured Prevotellaceae bacterium | reverse complement strand
AACGGAAACCCTGCTGCTTTTATTGTACTGCAAGGATAGTAGTAGCACCCCTGACCTCCCATGTCATCTCATTTCATATTCTGCTATGAGCATAATGTTGCGTCAAGTAGAAGCCCCAGCCGAAGTCCTTGTACCGCAAGCCAATCTTAAGGCTGATTCGTTCATAGTCTGTGTTTGTGCCGTGATAGAGCGTCATGCCAGTGTCCCCCCGTTCTTTTGGCAGATGATGAGCAGGTCGTCAATCGTCTCGTCCATCGACTGCAGGTGCTCCACGTCGTAGAATTCGATGAGGAACGCCAGCCCCTTGTGCTCGTGCAGATAGCGGAATGCCGCCTGTCGCGTCATGTCAAAGCGCTTCCCGAAAGCCTGGATGCAGGCCGTAAGGTATGGTATCTCGTACTTGCTCATATATCTTTCCTGTATTACAAATAACATTGGCAAGGACGGTGCAAACCGAATGCAATCGAGCTTGCTCGAATTGCTGAGGTGCAGCCCGTTCTCGCAGCCCTTTGGCTGCAAAGATACGTATTTATTTCCATATACACGCCATTTTGTCCGTGGTTTAACATTTTATTTGCGAAAATCAGACCGATGACAACTTCCTACGTCTGGCTTGCTGTCATTTCTTCTTTTCTGTTACCGGACCCCATATACTTTGTGATATACTGTTTCATTCAACTTTCTCAAGTGGAGTAGTAAGAAGTAGTATAGACCATAACAAATGACCTATACTTCTAAGGCCGAAGGCCGATAAATTCTTCTAACTACCTCTAACTACCGAAGTTAAGCGAATGCGAAACTTAAATGTTTCATCTTTAGATTTCACTTCATAGACATATCGTCCTTCGAAATCAAAAGATGACGTCTGAATAGCACCTTCTGCCTGCTTGCATGAATTGAGTATTAAATCTTTTGAGGTTCCCGGAGCAAACGATTGTGAATTAAATTTGATATTTATAATACTTCCACAGGAGTGAACAACCAAGTAATGAAAGTGTCTTGCTTTCCATCGTTGAAGGTGTAAACCTGAATAATTTGTAAAGAAAGATTATTCCGAATTTTTTACAAAAATTTTTTGTGAAATAGAAGCCGGAAGACTGTTTTCTGCAACATGTCGGTCGTCGGATGAGCATGAGTTGGGTTCGAAAATTGCACATGTATGGCAACATTGTGCAGCTTTTCGGCCTTCAGAAGGGTCTGTTTTGGCCTCAAAACGGCTGACTTTTGCTAAAAAAGAGGCTCCGCGTGAAAAAAAGGCATTGACTTTTTTTCATGGGGATATACCTTTTTTAAAATGGGGATGCTCCCGCGAAGCACGAAATTGAGCTAAGCCGTTGCCAATCAGCGAGATAGTCAACCCCTCTCATTTTCGCGTTTTTTCAGGCAAATCATAGTTTCTTGAATTCTGAGCCATTCTCAGCTTCGCAAAACCATGTTTTTGGGCATCTTTTGTCAAAATTTTTTATCAAGTCTGAATGATTTTCGTAAACTCAAATTGCACAAAGAAATTGTTTGTTGGTATTACAAAATAAACAATGCGAGGAAGGCTTATTCGTACTCCAGCCCGATAAAACTCATTCTGAATATGGTTTTTCTCCTCGCTTATTTAACAAATTTCTATCACTCGACAAAAATAAAACAATCTTTTTGTTCTCGCTTAATCGAAATTTTCGTACCTTTGCAGGCAAATAACAAACGAAAGAAAACAATTTATGGAACAAGCAACTTTTCTGAAAATCAATCCCGCTGATTCGGTCGTCGTCTGCCTGCAAGCGAAGAAGAAAGGCGACGTGATGGAAATTGACGGGCAGCGGGTGGTGCTCAACCAAGATACGCCCGCCGGTCACAAGGTGCTCATTCGCGATGTGAGCGAGGGCGAGAACATCATTAAATACGGCTATCCCATTGGCCATGCCCGTCAGGATTTGAAGGCTGGCGACTGGGTGAACGAAAACAATCTGAAGACGAATCTCAGCGGCACGTTAGAATATACTTACCATCCTGTTGAAGAGCGACTTAACATCAAGAAGGAAAACCGTACCTTTAAAGGCTATGTGCGCAAGAACGGCGACGTTGGCGTGCGCAACGAGATATGGGTCGTTCCTACTGTTGGCTGTGTCAACGGCATTGCCGAGCGACTGGTGAAGGAGCTGCAGCGCGAGACGAGAGGTGAGGGCGTGGACAGCATCTATGCCTGGCATCACAACTATGGCTGCTCACAGCTGTCGGAAGACCATGAGAACACGCGCAAGGTGCTGCGCGACATCTGCCTGCATCCCAATGCCGGCGCCGTGCTGGTGCTGAGCCTGGGCTGTGAGAACAACCAGCCCGACGACTTCATGCAGATGCTGGGCGACTACGACAAGCAGCGCATCCGCCTGTTGGTGACTCAGAAGGTGGAGGGCGACGAAGTGGAGGCTGGTATGCAGATCCTGCGCGAGCTTTATGCTATTGCCAAGGAGGACAAGCGCGAGGAGGTGCCTGTGTCGAAATTGCGTGTCGGCCTGAAGTGCGGCGGCAGCGACGGGTTCAGCGGCATCACCGCCAATCCTCTTGTGGGCGAGTTCAGCGACTGGCTCGTGGCACAGGGCGGTACCAGCGTGCTGACGGAGGTGCCTGAGATGTTCGGAGCCGAGACCATTCTGATGAACCGCTGTGAGACGAAGGAGCTGTTTGAGCAGACTGTCTCGCTCATCAACAACTTCAAGAACTATTTCCTCTCGCACGGCGAGCCCGTAGGCGAGAATCCTTCGCCAGGCAACAAGGCCGGCGGCATCTCTACTCTGGAGGACAAGGCCTTGGGCTGTACGCAGAAATGCGGGCGTGCTCCTGTTTCTGGCGTGATGGAATATGGCGACCGCATCGAGCACAACGGCCTGAATCTGCTCTCGGCACCCGGCAACGACCTCGTGGCCTCGACGGCGCTGGCCTCCTGCGGCTGTCACATTGTGCTCTTCACCACAGGGCGTGGCACACCTTTCGGCACCTTCGTTCCCACCATGAAAATTGCCACCAACCCCACGCTGGCAAAGAACAAGCCCAATTGGGTGGACTTCTCCGCCGGGCAGCTCATTGAGGGCCGCACCATGCAGGAGCTCGTGCCGGAATTCATCGACAAGGTGCTCAGCGTGGCATCGGGCGAGAAAGCCCGCAACGAGGAGAACGACTACCGCGAAATCTCCATCTTCAAGAATGGCGTCACGCTGTGACGTCAGACAGTAAAGAAAAAAATCCCGAGAAGGCGTCTGCCTCTCGGGATTTTTGTTGGTCTCCGAAGTCTCCTTCCTTGTAGGGGAGGGGAGCAATCGTGCTTTTTACTTCTTGTTCAGAGCCAGGTCGATTTCTACGGCGATAGAGACGGTAGCACCCACCATCGGGTTGTTGCCGATGCCGAGGAAGCCCATCATCTCAACGTGAGCAGGAACAGAAGAAGAACCTGCGAACTGAGCGTCGCTGTGCATGCGGCCCAGCGTGTCGGTCATACCGTAGGAAGCGGGGCCGGCAGCCATGTTGTCGGGATGCAGCGTACGGCCTGTGCCGCCACCAGAAGCTACTGAGAAGTAAGGCTTGCCAGCGAGCACACGCTCCTTCTTATACGTTCCGGCAACGGGATGCTGGAAGCGGGTGGGGTTGGTCGAGTTGCCGGTAATCGACACATCAACGTTCTCCATCCACAGGATGGCTACGCCCTCACGCACATCATCGGCACCATAGCAGCGCACTTTTGCGCGTGGACCGTCGCTGTAGGGAGTCTCCTTCACAACCTTCACTTCGCCTGTGTAGTAGTCAAACTGCGTCTGAACGTATGTGAAGCCGTTGATGCGGCTGATGATCATAGCGGCGTCCTTGCCCAGACCGTTCAAAATGACGCGGAGAGGCTTCTGGCGAACCTTGTTAGCCTTCTCGGCAATCTTGATGGCACCCTCGGCGGCAGCAAAGCTCTCGTGGCCAGCCAGGAAGGCGAAGCACTCGGTCTCCTCGCGCAGCAGACGGGCAGCGAGGTTGCCGTGTCCGATACCCACCTTGCGGTCGTCGGCCACAGAACCGGGAATGCAGAACGACTGCAGACCAATACCGATGGCCTCGGCTGCCTCGGCAGCGCTCTTTACACCCTTCTTGATGGCGATAGCAGCACCACAGACGTATGCCCACTTAGCGTTCTCGAAGCAGATGCCCTGCGTGTCCTCACACATCTGGTAAGGATCAACACCTGCCTTGTCGCAAATCTCGTTGGCTTCCTCAATGCTATTGATCCCGTTCTCTTTCAGAGCGGCCAGCACCTGATTGATGCGACGCTCATAGCTCTCGAATGATACTTTTCTAATCATATCTTGTTTCCTCCTTTACTCTTTGCGTGGATCAATAACTTTTACGATTCCCTGCTCGGCCTTCGTACGGCCATAGCTGCCAGTGAACTTCTTCACGGCCTCGTTGGCATCCATACCAGCCTTGATGGCCTCCATCATCTTGCCCAGGTGTACATACTCGTAGCCGCAAACCTGATTGTCCTTGTCGAGGAACTGCTTGGTGATGTAGCCCTCGGTCAGCTCCAGATAGCGTGTGCCCTTGGCAACGGTGCCGTAGAGCGTACCAGTCTGAGAGCGCAGACCCTTGCCCAGGTCCTCCAAGCCGGCACCAATCACGAGGCCGCCCTCGGAGAAGGCACTCTGCGTGCGTCCGTAGACAATCTGCAGGAACAGCTCGCGCATGGCGGTGTTGATAGCATCGCAAACAAGGTCGGTGTTCAGAGCCTCGAGGATGGTCTTGCCAGGCAGAATTTCGCTGGCCATAGCAGCTGAGTGGGTCATACCCGTGCAGCCGATGGTCTCGACGAGAGCTTCCTGAATGATGCCGTCTTTCACGTTCAGGCTCAGCTTGCAGGCGCCCTGCTGAGGAGCACACCAGCCAATGCCGTGAGTGTAACCGGAGATGTCTTTAATCTCTTTGGCCTGAATCCACTTGCCCTCTTCAGGGATGGGAGCCGGGCCGTGGTTGGGGCCTTTGGCCACAACGCACATGTTTTCAACTTCCTTTGAATAAACCATCTTTTAGATTTCTTTTAGTCGCTGCGCTTTGTAAAAGCGAAAGCGAGTTCAATTTAACGATTTACAATTAATAATATACGATTTGTTATTTGATTAAATCTAATAGCAGACATTGAGAGTGCAAAGATACTACTTTTCCGCGACAAAAACAAAAATTTCGGTTGTTTTTTGCGAACTAAATTGAAAAACGTGTTTTGTGTTGCACAGACTTAATTTTATTGAATAAATCATAGAGTTTATAATATTTTTTTCACAGTTTCGTTTTTTATTTATAATTTTGTGGCGAAAATAAAAACCGAAAACCAACTGACAAGCATGTTGACGATGGAAGAACTCTTGCGGCAGATGCAGCCCATCACGCTGGAACAGATGAGCAGCGTGAAGCTGATGAACCGCACGGACACGAAGTTCGTGACCACTATGCCGCGCCTGTTGCTGTTGCTCGAGATGGCCAAACAGGACTATTTCGTGCAGGACATCAACGGCCAGCGCAACATGCTTTACGATACCACTTATTTCGACACCGACAGCTTCGCAATGTACTGCGAGCACCAGCACGGCTTTGCCAACAGGCAGAAGATTCGTTTTCGCACCTACGTCAGCTCGCACCTGCAGTTTATGGAGATAAAGACGAAGAACAATCACGGACGCACGAAGAAGAAGCGTATTGAGGTGACCGACATGAATCTGCATGATGACGTGAAGCGCGACTTTATAGCACAGCGCCTGCATTTCGGTGTTGACACGCTACAACCTCACATGCACAATTTCTTCCACCGTGTGACGCTGGTGAACAGTGCCAAGACGGAGCGTCTGACCATCGACACGCAGCTGGAGTTCAATAACCTGCTGACGGGCTGTAGCCGAGAGATGGGACCGCTTGTCATCATCGAGCTGAAACGCGACGGACTGGTACCCTCGCCGGTGCTGGACATGTTGCGGCAGCTGCACATTCATCCGCACGGTTTCAGCAAATACTGTATGGGCGCTGCGATGACCAACGCCTCGCTGCCGGTCAACCGCTTCAAGGAAAAGCTGCGATATGTGGAAAAAACGTTGAAACTTGAAAATTGAGTTGAAACTATTATTAACGACAATATGGAATTGATTAATGAAATCCTAATCGGCGAATTCAGCAACATTCTGCTGAGATTCGTACTTTGCGCATCGGTCATCTTCCTGCTCATCGACCGTCTGTACTATCCAAAGAGCAAACGTCGTGACTTCTACTTCACGTTCATGCTCATTTCAGTGGTCATTTTCTTCCTCGTCTACTTCATGATGGGAATGGATCGCGGAAAGGCTACGATGGGCGTGGGACTCGGATTGTTCGGTATCTTCAGCATTATGCGATACCGAACCGACGCGATGCCTGTTCGTGAGATGACCTATCTGTTCATCATCGTCTGCCTGTCGGTGGTGCACGCTATGGCCGACGAGACGGGCCTCTCGGCCAAGCAGGTGCTCCTCGACTATGGCAAGCTGGTTGTCATCGACATCATTGTGCTGCTCTTCACCTTCGTCTGCGAGCTGCGTCTGAAGATGCAGTCGACGAAGCTCATCCAGTACGACCGCATCGAACTCATCAAGCCTGAGAAGCGTGAAGAGCTGAAGGCCGACCTGGAGCAGCGTCTCGGTCTTGACATCGTCAGGATTGAGGTGGGCGGCGTCGACTTCCTGCGCGACTCTGCCGTGCTGCGCATTACTTATAAGGGCAAAGGCCACAACGATGTTGACAAAATGTATGAAATAAAGAAATCACAATGGCAAAACACGTTTATGTTCTGATGATGCTGGCTATGGCCTCCATCATGCCCGCTCAGGCTCAGAGCGATGACTTTGGCATCTGGACAGAGGCCGCCGTCGAGAAGAAAATCAACAAGAAACTGACGCTGGATGCTGAAGCAGAGCTGCGTACCCGTGACGACGGCTTTGGCGAGATCGACCGCTGGAGCGTTGGGGTAGGGGCCACCTATAAACTCAAAGACTATATGAAGCTTTCCGTGGGATATGTCTTCCTCAATGACAACCACCACAAGGTAAACAATACGGGCAGGAAATATGCTGACTATTGGGGACAGCGTTACCGATTTAACGTGTCGCTGACAATCTCGCAGAACTTTGGCAATCTCACCGTTTCGATGCGTGAACGTTGGCAGTACACCTACCGTCCGGAGAAGACCGTGAAGCGCTATTCCAATGTCGACAACGATGACTATGACCTTGGCGAGTATGTAGGTGAGCACACCTATCAGGGCAAGGGCAGCAACATGTGGCGCTACCGCCTGCAGCTGAAATACAAGCTTACCAAGCAATGGCGTCCCTACGTCAATGCCGAGAGCACCATTGGAGGCAGCGGATTAGACAAGATTCGCTATGTCGCAGGTACAGAGTATCGTCTGTCGAAGCAACATTCTTTTGACGTCAGATACTTGTATCAGCATGTGTACAAGGACGAGGACGAGGGTAACCGCCACGTCTTAGGCTTAGGCTACACCTACAGCTTTTAAAATTGAAAAATTGAAGAATTGAAGAATTGAAGAAGGAGTTGAAGGGAAAGTCTCTTTGACTCCTTTTTAGTTGAAGAAATTCCACGAAACGCCCAGATGTAGCACGGAGCGATTGAGCGGATAATGAGGCGTGAGGAACGACATGCGGTTGAAACTGGTACCCGTGGCGTTGCTCATCATCACGAAGAAACGTGCGTGCTTCAGGTGCAGATTGGCATAGGCATCGACAAAGGGAAAGTTGCCCAGCTTATAGCGTGTGAAGTCGCGTGAATCCGGTGCTGCGCTGGCTATGGCAAACTGGTTGAGCTGCGGCAGGAACTCAGGGGCATAATATTCAGTAAACCACATGGCAGAAGCGCCCAGTTCCACGCTCAGCACATTGGCCACCTTGAACTTCAGGTAGAGATTTGAGAAGACGTTCAGCTTCGGCAGCGGCAGGACGTCTTCATCGCTGCTGGTCTGGAAGGTCACGATGTTATCCCAGTTCAGCGGACCAAGGTGCAGGCGCTGGTCTAATTGCGCAGTAAACACGGCCAGCGACTTGTCGTGCTGGTGGAATGTTGCGCTGATGTCCGTCATCTTTTCCTGCGACAGGTCATAGCTCATTCCAAGGTAGGTATAGTTTTCTATCTCGTCGATGGCTACTCGCAGACTGGTATTCGTCTTTTCATACGAGAGGCGTCCCTCCAGGTGCGTATGCGTCTCCTTGTCAAATTTGTTGTCCCACCAGAAATGCTTGGCGTGATAGCGCCGCTGCAGGAAGACAGGATTGGTGCGGTGCATGAAGGCGATGGCGTCGAGGCGGATGGAGTCGCCAAAGAGCCGGAAGTTCAGGTCGGCCCGTCCGTCGAGCTTCAGCCCTCCGGCATCCTCGCCAGCCACCCAAGCCTCAGCCAGCAGGTTATAGTGCAGGGCACTGCCAAGAGTCTTCGTCATCTGTCCGCCTACGCTGACGCTATGTTCCGTCCAGCGGTGCAATACCAGAGAATCTTCCTCGATGAAGTCGGGCATGTCGAAGCGTCGCAAATCGTGACTGACGAAAGCCTTCAGTCCTGTCGGCATGTATTTGTTGAAACCCTCCAGGAGGCTTATGGCAAGCGTGTTCCGCAGGCCGAGGTGGCGTGTCTTGTCGTAGATGGAGTCACCGCCATAGGTGTCTGTGTATCGGCGGTCGAAGTAAGTGTTGGCGTAGAAGCTGCTGGGCGTTTGGTAGGCCTGGTATATGTGTTTTTGGCTGAGAAGCTCGGCGGTGTGTATGAAGCTGGTGACAGGTACGAACTCACGCTTGACAAACATATCTTCTTCTTCGGCTGACGACGCCTCTGCTGCAATGAGCGAATCGGCCTGTGCCTTCGATGTCACGCTGATGCGGTCTGAGTTGAGCGAGTCAGCGACGGCTGTCAGCGAGTCTGCGGGCAGGGGCGTTTCGTCGGCAATCATCGCGTCGTCAGGTCTGCCGGTGGGTGCGGCCTCCCGCTCGGGCTTCTGCGCTGCCTCAAGCTTTTTCTTCTCCTCCTCAGCCTGCATGGCAAACTTCTTCGCCTCCATCTCTTCAGGCGTCATTGGCACCTTGCGATAGAAGCCCACGCTGTAGCGGTGGGTGAGGAAGAGGAGCTGGTGGTCGTTACGGTTCCAGTTGGATGACAGGAAAGTGGGAATCTCGCTGTCCGAGTAGCTGTCGTCGAAGCCCTCGGGGTGTGTGATGAAGTCGTCGTTGGTGATGCCACCGTTCACAGCCGCTTTCTGGTGGTAGGTTTGGAAGAGCACGTGCGCCTGATAGCGGTCGCCGAGGTGAGAAGCGTAGAACGTAGCGTTGAAGTGGCTGTTGTTCTGGTTCTGGAAGTAGCCGCGGGCATAGCGGTAGTCCAAGTCGAAGCCCAGGCCCGTCTTCTTGCCGGCGTTTACGGCAAAGCGGGCGTCGATGAGGTCTTCGCCGTTGGTCTTGTCGCCGCAGCTGCCGTAGCTGAGATTGGTGATGGGCGACAGCGAGTTGGTAAAGTGCCACTCGTCAGGCTGGCGCAGCACCTGGTCGTAGGTGTCGGTGAAGAAGGCCTGTGTCGTGGGCCGGCGGTCGGTGAAAATGCGCGACAGGCGTGCGGTATAGTTCGAGCCCACCGTGTTATACTGTCCGTACATGCCTGTGCCCATCGTCGACTGCGGGTAGAGGTGGGGTAGGGTGTCGACTTCGGTGCGCTGAATGTCGCCGAAGTGCCTGTCTACCGTCCACACATAGATGCCCTTGGGCACCTCCTTGTTTTTCGTGGTGTCGTTGCTGTGGGGATTGAAGTTGCTGTTGTTCTGCCTCATATTACCCTGCTGGTCTGCCTCGCGGAAGTTTTGGGCAGAGCAGGTTGAGAATTGAAAAATAAAGACCGAAAACTGAAATGCAAACAATAGAAGCACAGATTTCAAAAACCAGTGCCTCCTCCCGTTGATTAAAGATTCAATTTTCAATTCTCAATCTTCAATTTTAAATCTTAAAGATACGCAGGAACAGTTCCACGAACTTGAACACGAGCGAGGCAATGAGGATGTATTTTGCCAAATCGTGGTCGACCTTGAAATAAATAATGAGGCCGGCAATGGCGCCTGCCATGAAGATGACATTCAGCCAGAAGCGCAACACACGTGTGCGGCTGCTGTCGCGAAAAGGCTCCAGGTTGTGGCGCTTGGGGCGGTTGGCCATCGCCTCGTCCACGTTCTTCTGCAGTTGCTCGTCGGTCATTTCGTCAGTGCGTTGGTAAGCATCTCAAAGAGATAGTCCTTGCGGTCGATAGTCTTGCGGCGGAATTTGCCACTGAGGCGTGCCAGTTTGTTCTTTTTCTTCGTCAGTCCGTACTGGTCGGTAATCCATTCCTCGGCTGCGAGGCTCTGCGGATCGCGCTCTTCCTCATATAAATAGTGTATGCGCGTCATCGTCACCTTTGCCTCGCCGTCGCTACACTCCACCATCAGCGTGTACATCAGTCGTGTGTAGTCGAAGCTCAGCGCCTGGCGCTTGAAGACGAGTTGCTCCTGATAGCTACCCACAACGAGCCATTTTGCTGTGTCCTGCAAGGCGATGCGACTGTTCTCATACTGTTCTTCCTCCTTCACCAGCTGGGTGAGCTGCGCCAGCACGATGTCGTAAATCTGCTGCCTGCTCTTGCCTGGAGCGCTGATGGTGGTGGTGAACGTCACCTTGCCGTCTATCATGGGCACGGCACCCACCAGATATTTCTGGTCGGTGTTCTGCTGCGTCTGTGCCTTCGGTTTCTCCCATGTGTTCTCTTGTGCGCTGAGCAATGTCGGCAGGCTCAGCAGCAGGGCAATTATCAGTTTTTTCATACGCTCAAAGTTGATGTTGTTCGCTATTGCGCGTGCAAAATTACAAAATAATTCATAAATCACAGCTGTCGGCAACTTTTTTTTTGATTTTTTCAACTCAGTCAACGCCACGGTCACAAATATTTTTGTAACCACGTGGGTTACTAACTGTAACCCGCATGGTTACTGACAGTAACCCACGTGGTTACAGTTAGTAACCCGCGTGGTTACCGATGTCTTTGAAGCTTTCGAGCTACATCTTCTTGTTGATGTAGTCGTAATAGTCCTTCGGCTCGATGTTGTCGGGGAAGATGTGGCTGAGCGCGGTCTTGCACTCGCTGGGGTTGCGCAGGCAGGCTTCCTTGAGATAGGTGAGGAACTCGTCGTAGCGCTTCAGGTCGTAGCAGCAGAGGGCCATGTAGGCATAGCCGTCGGGATAGTCCTTGTCCACCATGCGGAAATATTTCTTGAACAGGTTGTAGGCGGCATCGAGGTAGTGGTTGTCGTAGACGGATACGATGATGCGCAGCAGCGTCTGGTTGGGCTCGTCGCTCATCACCACGGCCTGGCGGAAATAGTGCTGCGCCTCCTTCACATTGCCTGATGAGAGGAGAATATGACCTCGTACCACTAAGGTCTGCACCTTGTCACTGTCGTAGAGGTCGGCCATGTCGAGCATTTCCAGCGCCTTCTTCTCGTCGTTCTTCTCGCTGTAGGCAAAGGCCAGTTCCTGGAAGATGTCGCTGAGGTAGACGGAGTCGTGGGGTGCGGTGTCGGCAGCCTTGTGCAACGTGACAATGGCCTCGTCGAAGCGTTCCAGGTTGATGAGGCATGTGCCTTGGTTCATCAGGCCGAACTCGTCGTCGGGTACGTGGCTGGAGTAGCGCTGGAAATAGTCGAGGGCTTCTTCGTAGTTGCCCAGACGGTAGAGCCCGTTGGCCTTCGAGAGCAGGCCCTCGGGGTCGTCAGGATCGATGGCGATGGCATACTCGCTGCTTTCTACGGAGCCGCTGTAGTTTTCGTTCATGAACTGTGTGTTGGCCAGCGCGTTCCAATAATGCTTTGAAAAGGGGTCGGCATCGATGAGCTCGCTCCACAGCTTCTCGCTGTCCTTGTATTTGCCAAGGCCGAAGAGAGTGCGAGCCAGCAGTTCCTTGAACTCAGGCGAGTCTTCCTGACGTGCTCGTGACATCCACTGCATGGCCAGTTCGGGGTAGTCGTAGTCGGCGTAGATGTTGGCCACGTCGACGACATAGTCCTGATACTCTTCAGGCGGCACCTTTTTCAGTTCGTCTCGCAGGTAGCGGTCGGCCTCTTCCACATGTTCCTCGGCCAGCAGTATCTCAGCCTTGTCGTAGACGTAGTCAGGTTCGTCGGTTTCCGTTATTTGTTCAAGATATTCGCGTGCTTCCTGAGTGTCGCCACGCCACAGCGCCTCATGAATTTTGTAGGTGAGCGGGACGACGGCGCCTGGAGAGAGGCTGAGTGCCAGTTCGATGGCTGCGTCGGCCTCGTCGTAGCGCTCCTGCGTCTGATAGTAGTCGGCAATTTCCGACAGCTCGTCAGCATCCATGAACACGGGCATCCCCATGTTCATGGCGTCTTCGTATTCCGCAAGCATCTCACGGAATTCCTCGCTGTCGAAATACTCGTCGTTCAATTTTCAATATTCAATTTTCAATTTCCATTACTTGTTTTTTGTGTCCCTCAGACCGACGGTGCGGTTGAAGACAGGCTTTTCGGATGTTGAGTCGGGATCAACGTTGAAGTAGCCGATGCGCTGGAACTGCAGGTAGCTCAAGGCGGGTAGGGTAGCGGCAAACGGCTCCACGTAACAGTCGGTCAGCACCTTCAGGCTGTCGGGGTTCATCATCACACGCATGGCGTCGATGCCCTTCAGGCCAGTCTCATCCTCGATGCGCTTCAGCTCGTCGCGAGGGTTCTCCACCTTCCACAGACGGTCGTAGAGGCGCACCTCGGCGCGGACGGCGTTGTGGCAACTGACCCAATGCAGCGTCTTGCCCTTGATCTTGCGGTCGGCACCAGGCTGTCCGCTACGTGTCTCGGGGTCATAGGTGCAGTAGATGGTGGTCACCACGCCGTTCTCGTCCTTGTCGCAGGGGTGCTCAGCATCGCACTTGATGATATAGGCGTTCTTCAGTCGCACCTCCTTGCCGGGAGCCAGACGCATGAACTTCTTGTCGGCCTCCTCCATGAAGTCGTCGCGCTCAATCCATATCTCACGGCTGAACTCCACCTCGTGGGTGCCGTCGGCCTCGTTCTCAGGATTGTTGACGGCGGTGAGCATCTCCGTCTGTCCTTCAGGATAGTTGGTGATGACAACCTTCACGGGGTCGAGCACGGCGCTGACTCGAAGGGCACGGGCGTTCAGGTCTTCGCGGAGAGAACTTTCGAAAAGTGCAGTATCGTTCAAGGCATCAATCTTGGTATAGCCAATCTTGTCGATGAACTTCTTGATGCCCTCAGGTGAGTAGCCACGACGGCGATAGCCACAGATGGTCGGCATACGCGGATCGTCCCAACCGCTGACCACGCCCTCGCTGACCAGCAGTCGCAGGTTGCGCTTCGACAGCAGGATATAGTTCAGGTTGAGCTTGTTGAACTCCGTCTGACGCGGACGGTTGTCCTCAATATTATCCGTCTCGCCCTTCCATTCTTTCATCCAAGTGACGAACAGATCGTACAGGGGACGATGCTCGACGAATTCCAGCGTGCACCACGAGTGGGTGACGCCCTCCAGGTAGTCGCTCTGTCCGTGGGCAAAGTCGTACATGGGATAGGCATTCCATTTGTCGCCCGTCTTGACATGCGGCATGTTCAGCACACGATAGATGAGCGGGTCGCGGAAGAGCATGTTGGGATGGGCCATGTCAATCTTGGCGCGCAGGGTGAGCGTGCCCGGCTCACACTTTCCGCTGTTCATAAATTCGAAGAGCTTGAGGTTCTCCTCTATGGGACGGTCGCGGAAGGGCGAGTTGGTGCCTGGTGAGGTAGTGGTGCCCTTCTGCTGGGCAATCACCTCGGCGCTCTGCTCGTCCACGTAGGCGCGGCCCTGCTTGATGAGCCACACGGCAAAGTCCCACAACGGCTGGAAATAGTCGCTGGCATAGTAGATGTGTGCCCACTCGAAGCCCAGCCACTTAATGTCCTGCTCAATGCTCTCTATGTATTCGGTGTCCTCTTTCTGAGGGTTGGTGTCGTCGAAGCGCAGGTTGCACTCGCCGCCGTATTTCTTGGCCAGACCGAAGTCGATGGCGATGGCCTTTGCGTGTCCGATATGCAGGTAGCCGTTGGGCTCTGGCGGGAAACGCGTCTGCAGGCGTCCTCCGTTTTTGCCTGCTGCCAAATCGTCAATCACCTTCTGTTCCACGAAGCTAACACTCTTCTTCTCTTCGCTCTCGTTCAATACTTTTTCTGCCATGTTTGATGCAATTTTTAATGTTATTTGAGTGCAAAGGTACGAAGATGCGGCGAAAAAGCAAAAGAAAAATCGAAGAAAAAATCTGTTTTTTCTTTTGGCGTTTCATTTTTTATTGTTACTTTTGTAGGCTTAAATTGCCATCATAGGCTTTTTTCGCATGGAAAGAAAATAACAAATAAACAGCATAATGAACTCTAAATGGAACTATCAACCACCTTCACCCGAGCGACAGCAGCAAGCTAAAGAGCTGGCCGAGAAGCTGAATACGAGCCCAGTGATGGCCAGTCTGCTCATTGAGCGCGGCATACGCACAGAGTCGGCGGCGAAGCGCTTTCTGCGGCCTTTACTGAGCGAACTCATCGACCCGTTCCTGATGAACGACATGGACATTGCCGTTGACCGCCTGAACGATGCAATGGGCCGCAAGGAACGCATCATGGTCTATGGCGACTACGATGTCGACGGGTGTACGGCCGTAGCGCTGGTCTTCCGTTTCCTCCAGCAGTTCTACTCAAACATTGAGTATTACATCCCCTCGCGCTACGAGGAAGGCTACGGCATCAGTCAGAAAGGACTGGAACATGCTCAGGAGGCAGGCGTGAAACTCATTATCGTGCTCGACTGCGGCATCAAGGCTATCGACGAGATTCGTCAGGCCAAAGAGATGGGCATCGACTTCATCATCTGCGACCACCACGTGCCCGACGATGAACTGCCCTGTGCCGTTGCCATCCTCAACCCCAAGCGTCAGGACTCTACTTATCCCTTCAAGGACCTCTGCGGTTGCGGCGTTGGCTTCAAGTTCATGCAGGCCTTTGCCAAGAACAACGGCATTCCTTTCTCGCAACTCATTCCCTTGCTCGACTTCTGTGCCGTCAGTATTGCTGCCGATATGGTGTCGGTGATGGGAGAGAATCGCATCCTCGCCTTCCACGGCCTGAAGCAGCTCAACCAGAGTCCCTCCATCGGCCTGAAAGCCATTATCGAAATCAGCGGACTCGTAGGGCGTGACATCACCATGAGTGACATCGTGTTCAAGATCGGCCCGCGCATCAATGCTAGCGGACGCGTGATGAACGGCACGGAAACCGTTGACCTGCTGGTGGAGCGCGACTACAAGAAAGCCCTGCAGGAAGCAATGCACATCAACGAGTACAACGAGCAGCGCAAGGACATCGACAAGCAGATGAGCGAGGAAGCCAACCAGATTGTGGAGCGCCTGGAAAGTCAGGAGCATCAGCCGGCCATCGTGCTCTATAATGAAGGATGGAAGAAAGGCGTCGTCGGCATCGTTGCCTCCAGACTTACCGAAATTTATTACCGGCCCACCGTCGTCCTCTCGTGTCAGGACGGTATGGCTACGGGCTCGGCACGTTCTGTGGCAGGCTACGACATCTATAGTGCCATCAAAAGTTGCCGCGATTTGTTGGAGAACTTCGGCGGGCACACTTACGCCGTAGGTTTGACGCTGAAGACAGAAAACATTCCAGAATTCCGCCGGCGCTTCCAGGAGTATGTCAGCAATCATATCATGCCTGAACAAACCGAGGCCGCCATGGAGATTGAGGCCGAGCTGGACTTCAAGGACATCACGAAGAAGCTGCACAACGACATGAAGAAGCTGGCTCCCCACGGCCCCGACAATCCCAAGCCCCTCTTCTGTACACGCAATGTCTACGACTATGGCACGTCGAAGGTGGTAGGCCGTCAGCAGGAGCACATCAAGCTGGAACTGGTCGACTCTCGCTCCAGCAATGTGATGAACGGCATCGCCTTCGGACAGAGTGCTGCAGCCCGCTACATCAAGTCAAAGCGCTCCTTCGACATTATCTACACCATCGAGGAGAATATCTACAAGCGTAGTGAAGTGCAGCTGCAGATAGAAGACATCAAACCCTCTGACGAAGTCTGAATTTAATCTATGAAAGGAGAGTATATTTTGTGTATTGTGGTGGCTGCCCTGCTGGGTGGCGCCATCGGGCTGGAGCGTGAGTACCGCTCGAAAGAGGCAGGTTTCCGCACTCACTTCCTCGTGGGTCTGGGCAGCGGACTGCTGATGGTGCTGTCAATGCATGGCTTTGACGACTTCATGGGCATTCAGGGCATACAGCGCGATCCCAGCCGTATGGCCGCACAGGTCATCAGCGGCATGGGCTTTATAGGCGCCGGATGCATCATTTTCCAGAAGAATGCGGTAAAGGGACTTACCACAGCTGCCGGACTATGGGTGACATCGGCCATCGGCATGACGGCAGGCGCAGGCATGTTTGGCCTGGCTATCGTGGCCACAGCCCTCGTACTGCTCTGCCTCGAAGGCTCCGACTTCATCCATCACAAAATCTTCCACGAGCACCCAGACACTTCAGAGGACGAGAGTGAATAAACTCATCGCTCCTTCACCCAGTAAACCATACCGCTGGCCTTGCGGTCGCTTTTATCTTAGAGCTATTTGTATAAATAAGGTACGCATGCGGGCGCGATGAACGCCTCCTCATCGCAGCTCAGAAAGCGGCAGCGGTCAAGTGATACTTGTTCGTTGTTTTTCGGGTTTTTGGATGTGATTATTTCAACATCGAAAAACACGAAAGCAACTAATACTTGTTCGTGCATTTAGAGTTTATAGATGTAAGAAAACCTTCAAAAATGTAAAGAAAATTTATTCCGATTTCTTTACAACTGAAATTCGTGAAATAGAAGCGGGAAGGCAGGTTTTTGCCGCCAATCGGTCATCTAATGAGCATGAGTGTGGCTGAAAAACTGCACACCCGTATGGGCTTTGTGCAGCTTTTCAGCCTCTGAAAGGGCCAATATTCACCTCAGAACGGCTTACTTTTGCTAAAAAAGATGCTCCGCGTGAAAAAAAGGCATTGACTTTTTTTCATGGGGATATACCTTTTTGAAAACGAGGATGCTCCCTACAAACAGGAAAATGAGCTAAGCGACTGCCAGTCAATGAGATACCCAACCCCTCTCATTTTTGCGTTTTTTTCAGCAAATCGTCCTGTCGTGAATTCTGAGCCATTCTCAGCATCGCAAAACCCTGTTTTTCCGTCACTTTTGTAAAAATTTTTTATTCATCCTGAATTCTTTCCATGAACAATTCAGGGTAAAAATCTAACGTTCTTTTTTTCAAAAAACGTATGGCAATATACTTGAGTCATATCCTACAATTTCACGAACAGCCTCTGCAAGTTCATAAACGCCTCGTTCTTGAAAACAAACAGCCTGTTTTTTGAAGAGATTGAAAAAAGACTCTCCTTTTTTTATCTGTTTTCTTGTCCGTTTCAGATTCTTTTCTTACTTTTGCAAACAATTATCAGACTATTGCCTCAGCGGAGGAGCTGATATGATTTTCGTGGAATAATTATAGCGTTAGTGCTATATTCGGTGATGTCCCTGAACCTAGGAAATTCAATCGACACTCACAGAAGCGAATAAGTGCCAACGTCTACGCAATAGCGTGGACTGGACTTATTTCTGTGAATGGGTTTTCCTAGGACCTTGGGACATCGATAAGCGCCAATCTGCGCTTCTTTCGTGTCCTGAGGTTCTATGTTGATGAACCCATTATCATCCGAACAGATAGTCCTTTCGCTCCTAAAACTATTGCGTAGATATGGCAGACATACCTATTAGTTCCCATTTCTTTACTAACCGTGATGGGAATACTTTGATGAATGAGTTTGAGGGCATTCTGAGTAATAACCCCCAAGTGAAGAACCTTGATGCTGTTGTGGGCTTTCTCCGGGCGTCAGGCTATTTCTCCTTGCGCCCGTTTCTCGACGGCATCAACAAGGTGCGCATTCTGATTGGCATCGATGTGGATAAGTACATCGCTCGTGCCCATCAGAAAGGTGAACTTTTCTTTGGTGCAGAAGAGGAAGTGAAAGAAGACTGCCTGAGACTGCTGAAAGAGGACATCGAGCAGTCGCAATATTCCAAGCGTGTGGAGGACGGCATGATCCAGATGGTGCAGGACATGATAGACGGCAAATTGGAACTGCGCGCCCATCCCTCGAAGAAGATTCATGCCAAGTTCTATATTCTCTATCCTGACAACTTCAATCAGCATACCTTTGGCGCAGCCATCACAGGCAGCAGCAATCTGAGCGGCAACGGACTGGGTATAGGCGATGACAAGCAATACGAGTTTAATGTCAAGCTGACCCAGTATGAAGACGTAGCTTTTGCCAAGCACGAGTTTGAACTGCTATGGGAAGAGGCAAAAGGCGTTCCCATCAATGCTAAGGACTATCAGGAAACACTTGACAAGACCTACCTGAAAGGCGATGTCACTCCCTACGAGTTATATATCAAGATGCTGATGGAATACTTCAGCGATCGCGTTCTTGCCATCGACCAGGAAGACCCCTTCGATATGCCTGAGGGCTATAGCAAGTTTGACTATCAGGCAGATGCCGTCGTGGAGGGCTATCAGAAACTCATACGCTACGACGGGTTCTTCCTGGCTGACGTGGTAGGTCTTGGCAAGACGGTCATCGCCACGATGATTGCCAAGAAATTCCTGATAGAGAACGGGCCAGAGCACACGAAGATTCTGGTGGTCTATCCGCCTGCCGTTGAGCAGAACTGGAAGACCACCTTTAAGGACTTTGGCATCGATAAGTATTCCCGTTTTGTGAGCAACGGCAGTCTAAGCAAAGTGCTCGACGATGACAACTACGACTATTGGAATGCTGAGGAGTACGACCTGGTGCTGGTTGACGAGGCCCACAAGTTCCGCAACCATACGACTGGTGCTTTCCAGCAACTACAGGAAATCTGTAAGATGCCTCGACTTGAAACAGGCTATATCCCTGGCTACAAGAAGAAGGTGATGCTGATTTCAGCTACACCTATGAACAACACACCTGCCGACATCTACTACCAGATACTGATGTTCCAAGACCCACGCCATTGTACCATTGATGGTGTACCCAATCTGACAGCCTTTTTCTCTCCACTGGTGATTGAGTTCCGTAAGTTCCGCAAGCAGGAGAACTTCGACCTGAAGGAGTTTAAGAAACTGGCTGAGAAAGTGCGCGACAGGGTGATCAAACCTCTGACCGTTCGCCGTACCAGAACCGACATCGAGAACATAGCCCGCTATAACAAGGATGTCAACGGATTCCCCAAGGTGGATAAGCCTATCAAGAAGGAGTATGAGTTGAACGACCACTTGGCCAACCTCTTTGAGAAGGCGATGCACATCCTCGACAAAGAACTGACCTATGCCCGCTATCAGGCCATCGCCTATCTGAAGCCCGAAGCGTCAAACGGACTTTATGACAATGCGGAACTTATTAGCCGAAGTTTGGCTGGAATTCGTAAGAATGGCTTGGTGAAACGTCTGGAAAGTAGTTTTTATGCTTTCAAGATTTCTGTAGAAAACTTCCGTCAGGCTAATGAGAACATGATAAACATGTGGGAAAACGATAAAATATTTATCGCTCCCGACATGGACATCAACAAACTCTTTGAACTTGGCTATACAGATGATGAGATAGAAGAAAAGCTAAACGAGAAAGCAGAAGACAACCCTAAGAATGCAGTATTTAAGCGTGATGACTTTGACCCTGATTACATCGACTTGCTTCGCCATGACCAGAGATTACTTGACAACATGTGGCTGGAATGGGAATATATCGATGACGATGACGACTCGAAGTTTGCCAAGTTCGAAGACCTGCTGAAGCATGAGCTGTTCAAGAAGGAGCACAATCCGGAGGGCAAGATAGTGGTCTTTTCGGAGTCTGTGGACACAGTGGAATATCTGCAGCGTCGCATCAACCGCGAGGACGTGCTGGTGATTTCTTCGCAGAATCGCAGCCAGCTGTTCAAGACCATCCGCGAGAACTTCGATGCCAACTGGCGGCAGAAAAAGAACGACTATAACATCATACTGACAACAGATGTGTTGGCAGAGGGTGTCAACCTACATCGCTCGAACATCATCATCAACTACGATACGCCTTGGAACGCCACTCGACTGATGCAGCGCATAGGACGTGTGAATCGTATTGGCTCAACGGCAGGTATCATCTACAACTACGTATTCTATCCGTCGCGTCAGGGTAACAAGGAAATCAAACTCAACCAGATAGCATTGAGTAAGATTCAGACCTTCCATACCACGTTTGGCGAGGATAATCAGATATATTCTACTGAAGAGATTATCGACCGCGACCTTGACAAGCTCTTCAAGGAAAGCATCAAGCGCGAACAGGAAGACCGCAATCTGGAACTGCCGTTCTATGAAGAATTGCGAGCACTCTATCAGCAGAATCGCAAGGAGTATAAACGTATTGAAAGACTGTCGCTGAGAAGCCGCACAGGCCGTGAACCTCGCGAGTTAGAAGGAGTTACTTTGTCAGGTGACTCATTGGTTTTCCTCAAAACCAACTTCCGCAAACTGTTCTATCTGGTGAACGACCAGCAGACACGCGAACTCTCTGTGCTCGATGCACTCAATTATTTCAAGGCCAAGCCGGAAGAAAAAGCCGTGCCTCGATTAGACCAGCATCATGAGCATGTTGACAAAGCCCTGAAAGAATTCAATATATCCAAAGAACAGGAACTGCATGAGGAAGAACAGAATCAGAACCAGCGCAGCAATCTAGGTGCACAGGTCACGACGGCTGTCAGCCTGCTAAACAGCATGCTGCCTCATATTGATGATGGTGACACCCGCCTGAAGATTGTCCAGCTGAAGGAGTTGACGGAGCGAGGCACCATCACCTATATTGCCAAGCGCTTGCAACGTATTCAGAAGGACTTGCAGCGTCAAGGTGGCAGCAAGGCAAAACTGACCTTTGAGGATGCCTTAAAGCAGGTGCTCGAAATGGCCAGCAAATACAACACCTATTATCGCGAAAGCCAGCATGCAGAAGAGGAATCGGCTGCTGTCATCATCCTCTCAGAATCATTCAAAAAGGATTAATGATAAATTCGTGTTCAATTCGTGATAATTCGTGTTCAAAAGAAAACATAAATTCCCATTAATTACCCATTAATTGTTCATTAATTATGGATTACAAGTCAATTATTGAATCAAGATACAATCGCCAGAACTGGCAGTTGCTTATCCGCGACATCTTCAAAAACAAAGTCAAGTTCTGGAGCACACCATCTGTTGTGCCTACCAGTAGTCAGTTTGCCAAGCAGGCACTTTGGCTGGGTACTATCACGCTGAGCGATAGCCAGACCATCAGCATTTACGAGGTGGAACTGGCTGACAGCGTGGATATAGAGCGCAATCGTCGTGGCATTCGTGATATGTTGCTCACAGCCTGGCGCAGCAACGGCAATGCCGGAGCGTTCATGTTCTGCTATCGCAAACAGGAGAGTGTACTGCGCTTCTCGTATGTCAGCGAGGCTTGGACGTTTGCTGAGGATGGCAGCTACCAGAAAGAATCCACCGATGCCAAACGCTTCACTTATCTGCTGGGGGAAGGGCATCGTAGTCGTACCGCCATTCAGCAGTTTGAGAAACTGCGCGACAGTAGTCTTACGTTGAAAGACCTGACCAAAGCCTTCTCAGTGGATGCGGTCAGTGATATGTTCTTCGATGGCTACAAGAAACAGTATGAGGACATCATCCAGTATATCACAGGTAAGCGGATGGTAAAGGTGGCCAACAAGTGGGAAGAACAAATCAAGAACGCCCCCTGCGAGGAAATCATGCAGGAGTTTGCCCACTTCCCCAATCCAGAAAAGGCCGTCCGTGACTACGTGAAGAAGCTGATGGGACGACTGGTCTTTCTCCAATTCCTGCAGAAGAAAGGCTGGCTGGGCGTACCTGTCAATGCCTCATGGGGTGAGGGTGACCGCGAGTTCATCCAGAACCTCTTTGCAGAGTGCGAGGACAAAGACCGCTTCATCGACAACACTCTCGAAACGCTCTTCAACGACCTGAATACTGAGCGCGAAGGTGACCTCTCACCTCTTACCTCTCACCACTCACCTCTAAAAATCCCTTACCTCAACGGCGGCCTCTTCGAGCGTGATGCCACAGACGAAACAGAGTTCCCTCTACCTGCCAAATACATGCAGAGCCTGCTCGACTTCTTTGCCTCCTACAACTTCACCATCGACGAGAACGATCCTGACGATGCAGAGGTAGGCGTTGACCCAGAGATGTTAGGCCGCATTTTCGAGAACCTGTTGGAAGACAACAAGGACAAAGGAGCTTTCTACACACCAAAGGAAATCGTCAGTTATATGTGTCGCGAAAGCCTCATTGCCTATCTCCAAACAAATATAGAGGACGAAGCCACCAAGGAAGCCATTCGCCAGTTCGTAACCACACATGATGCAGCAGCATTACGCGCAGCCGCTCCCCTCCCATCAAGGGGAGGGGCAGGGGTGGGGTCTGTATCTTCCCATGTAGATCAACTTTTGAAAGACGTCAAGATCTGCGACCCTGCCATTGGCTCAGGCGCATTCCCTATGGGCTTGCTGAAAGAACTCTTCCAATGTCGTACAGCCCTCGAAGGAATTGAACAAAGTAAAGCCGCTGAAATCAAGAAGCACATCATTCAGCAAAACATCTATGGTGTAGATATCGAGCCTGGTGCCGTTGATATAGCCCGCCTCCGCTTCTGGCTCTCCCTTATTGTTGATGAAGAAACACCACAGGCTCTGCCTAACCTCGACTTCAAGATTATGCAAGGCAACTCACTGTTGGAGCAATATAAAGGTGTTGACCTGTCAACTATGACAGAGAAGAAATACAATAAGAGCGAAGGACTTTCTTTCTTCGATAATATGGTCGATGTCTATCGTGAGGAACTTCGCAATATGCTTGCCAAATACTACAACTGCACAGACCACAATGAAAAGAAAGAGCTTCGCGCGAACATTATAAATAATGTAAAGAAGCAACTCGCTGAGCAACGTATCAATGCCGACTTTGGCGACCTTGACCTTTCAGGCAACAATCAGTTTTTCCTCTGGCACACTTGGTTCTATGATGTATTCTCGCAAGGTGGTTTTGATATCGTGATTGGAAATCCGCCATATTTTAATGTCGAAACTTTAGGAGCTGGATCTTCTTATATAAACAGCGTAAAATCATCATTTAAATATATCTGGCAAGACAAATCAGATATCTTGTTCTATTTTTTCGGTTTAGCATTACAAATATCAAGCAATGTTGTGAACTTTATCGTATCTAATGCATTTCTATTTTCTAATAAAGCACAGAAATTGCGTAATTGTTTGTTAGAAGATGGTCGATTAGCAAAAATAGTAAATTTTGAGAAATATTTGGTATTTAATGATGCAAGTATAACGACATGTATAACGACAATGTATAAAACGCCCTCTTTTGATGCTGTTGTGCTGAAAGGAGATTCTTATTCAAGAAGTCAGGTAATAGACTATATTTCTGATGGAAATAATCAATTTCCAGTAAAGCTAAATAAAAATTCTGTTTTTGCATTAATACCACAATGTATTGGAAGCATTAATGAAAAAATTGATGCAAATAAACCGCATCTATCAGATATTGTTGTAATTGGCTCAGGTATGCAGGTCGGTGCAAATAAAGTATTTATCTTTGATGATTATCCTTCTCAATTCCCTCCTAAATACATTCGGAAGAGAGTTGCAGGCAATCTGATTAAAAAGTTTGCACATGTTGATAATAAAGAATGGCTTCTATATGTTGAAGAAACAGATAGTTTTGAACAGTTGCCAATCTCTGTCCAAAACTATCTCATGTTGAATAAAGAAGTATTATGCAATAGGGCAGATAAAAAACGTCGTAAAACTGCGCCTTGGTGGAATTATACATTCTCTATGCATAAAGAGTTGTACACTCATAATAAGATATGGTGTTCTTATAGAGCTAAAAGTAATATTTTTGCTTGGGACGAATCGTCTGATTTCATAGGATTAACAAACGTTACAGCAATTTTTGACACGAACAAAGACGTATCTTTAAAATACGTACTTGCACTGCTTAATTCCAAAGTATTAACTTATAGATATAAATCAATTGGCAAACAAACAGGAGGTGGAATTTACGAGTATATTCCTAATGGCCTTGGGAAATTGCCAATACCTTTGGCTTCGAAAAAGGAACAGGTAATAATCAGTGATCTCGTCAATGATATTATGCAAATTAAAGAAAAAGATGCTAACGCTGACACCTCTGCCTTAGAATCCGAAATCGACCGTCTCGTCTATCAACTCTATGGTCTGACGGACGAAGAAATCGCAATAATAGAGAAAAAGTAAACGGACTTTTAGTAGTTCGGTTTGGAAAATACAAATAAATTCTCTATCTTTGCACAAAAAAATTAATTATGGGAACGGAAATACTATACAATCTCCTTGAGGAGAAAATCAAGCAAAACCTGCCAAGCTGTCTAGAGCAGAAATTGCTTTCGTATCAAGATAACCGTAATAAGTGGTTATATTATGGTGTGCTCATCAATCAAGAGCAGAGTGAGTTGATAGTTTTAGACCTAAAAGCATGCCAAGGATGCTATTCTTTACACGATATGACATCCAGTGATAAGCATAAAAAAGCTTTAACCAAATACTGGAACGAACAATTCAAGTATTTCCGCTCCATGTGCTGTGATGCATTGGATATCTGTAATGATTTATTTTCGAAGAAAGGATTAGAGATGTATGGTTGAAAATGTAATAAGACTTACAACGAGTGACACAAAGTTACTTTCAAGAGTCGTTGACTCGAATACTTTACCGGAGTTCGCATTGGAAAAGATAGCTGTCATGAAAGGGTTAGCCAAGGAGGAAGGCACAATTCCTTTGAAGGACGAGTTCGAAGAATATATTAAAAGGAAGAAATGGGAAGAACTCATTGCGACTGACTCCCGTTGGCAAAAACAAATTCTCTTAGAAAGTAGGAGATATAGCAAGACTCTTATAAAATTCTATTTGAAGGCTGACTTTGTTCTAGTTGACAGTGACAATAGTACGGTCAAAATCATTATTTGTGATTTTTCCTCAAAAAGTAAAGAAGAGATAAAAAGAGAACATCGCGAGCAAGCATATGTTACGAGAAAAGTTGCAAAGAGTATTTGGAAGATGAAAAATATTGTTTATAAAATATGGCAGTATGATCTTCAAATCAGCAAGTATAGTGATAAAGAATGGATTTTCGAGCAAGAAGATAATAACTATATTGTAGTAGAAAGGGGTAAACAGATCAATTTTGTAGGAGCCATAGACATTATAGAAAAGTGGATTCCAAATGTTTGTACCTATAATGCAAAACCAATTCCTTATGACGAACTTCCCCCTGAAGCCCAAAATGTTCTTGACGATTTGAAAGGACTGTATTTATATGCTAGTTTGTCTATTGAAGCTCTTGATAGGATTAAAAGAGAATGCAATTTTAATAGAAGACGAATTATAAGTTACTTATTTGAGGATAGTGACCTGTCTCATTTAAAACAGAAGATAGACAACTTTCATATAGACTTCACGGAATTCTTAAATAATTTTTTGGAGGATTTGTCCGACATATGAACTTTTATGTTAAAGGGGTAGTAGGTCATCACAGAGATTTTGCACTATGAACTATAATAGGATGGATTATTGAAGTTGTAATAATAGAAGTTACTTTTAGAAATAATGCATTAATGGTATGATATTTGATTGGATTAATAAAGATTCTCAAACCATCAATGAGTTTATCCATTGGGGAAATACGCTGAAATTGGACTTTACAGAAAAGGAATTCTTAAATTACCGCTCTGCGGTTATGAGTTGGCTTTCCAATTATTGGCAAAAAAAAGGTAATCAAGAACTTTCTAATCAATACTTTATGAAACTTGTAGATATTATAAATCTTGATGGGGATCCAGTCCATGTGGATACTAATACAGATAATGTTCGACACAGATTTCGCCAGGCCCAATTAGCTTCTATATTGTCAATTTTGTTAGAGTATAAAACAAATACCACTCTCTTTCAAACAACTGTACTCTCATGTGTTAGCATTGTGATTGCATTAGGAGGACTGATTATTTCTTTCTTCAAAAACTGAAGATTTCATGGTGCAATTGAGTGACACAAATGATAAATTTCCCAACGAACATAAATAGGATCTTAGCGAATTAACTATCTTCTCAATGAAATTAGAAGTATTTCTTGACTATTATAAACCGCTTGATTCCGAAATGAAAATCGACAAGTTGTTTGAACTCTGTTTCAAAAGTAAGCATCAGCCAATATGCGATACTGATTTATCTAAAATAATGGATGTTACTAATGAAGACATGAAACCATATTTGTTTGAGAAAAAAGCAGAATTGGATAACTATATGGTACAATTGAAGAATGTGAGAAAGAAACGCAAAAAACTGAAGAAGAAAGCGTCAAAAAAGGGCAGACAATCACCATCAGTATATAATAAAGATGAAATAGTTTATAAGCGAATACACATTATTAGTACAGCCATGTAAAGTTCTTCAGGCTTCAGATGGTTCTAAACAAATAGCAATAAATAGTTCAATATGACTCAATACCCTTCTATATCTATTACAACATTCCATGATGTGGAAATATTAGTAAGATATTTCGAATGAAATCGTGGCTTTTATGAGGAACACTATGAGGAACACTAGGGACAGGTCAGCGTTTCACTCCTAAAAAACGGACGGTTCTCGTGATCCACTTTGAATCCGAAATGGATAGTCTCGTTTAATAGCTCTACGGCCTGATGGAAGATGAACCAGAGGTCGCTGTTCCCAAAGGGAGGTAAAGCAAATCAAAATCGTTGAAGGAAAAGAATAGTACTATCCAATATGCTTAATCTCTGCATCAACCACAAAGATGTCGCCATCCTCGTCAACCAGCACGTTACGAGGAACAAGGTCCCATACCTCATAGGCACCATTAGAGAAACGCCCTTCTTGGGTAGTCTTCTCAAAACCGAGAGCGGCCATGTAGGTATCTATCATAACCTGTGTGGCTGGACGGGCATTGGCAATGCGTGGTTGGATAATGACTGGCTGAACCGTGCGGCCATCAAAGCCAGCAAAACCATAGAAGGAATAAGCAGTGTCAGGGAAAAGAAGGTTGTGCAGCAGAATCTTTTTGAGCAGCGCTGCTATACTGCCGCTGTTCAAAAGATTGTTGACTTTATATATAATGTTATCTGCAACATAAGTGTCATTCTCATTTCCGCTCGGCCCAGGAACACCCAAGTCGAAAATGTCCATCATGGGAATCTAATAGTCGCCGACTTTAGCCATTTGTTCAGCAGCACGCTGCTCTGCCTCAAAACGACTTACATCTGTTTGGCTATCTCGAAGTTGCGCTTCATGTATTGTGCAAAGTCGCTCGAGCTCATCGGCGATTGCTGCGATGCGGCTATTTTCCGCATCTTACGCTCCGTTGCTTCTTTGTGGAACTGGTTGAGATATGTCATGACTCATCTTTGCTTAGAATTTCACAGGGGCAAAGATACGACAATTTAGCGAAACAAACAAATATAACAATAAAAATCTACCAATATGACGAAACTTGAAAAGCTATACAGCATCATCGAAAACTCTCGCGATGTGGGAGTGAAATTACCTAAGGGCGTTCTCCAACAAGTGGAAGAACTGGAGGAAGGCATTATCAAAGAAGAGATACTGCCTGCTTTGAGTGGCGATATTGCGCCAAGACTGGAACCCATCAAGCGCGACTTGGTGCTGGTGGTGGAGTATCATCCCGGCGAGCCTATCAGCGTTGCCCTTAGCCGTAAGGCAAAGATTAGTGAGATTATGGGAGCCAAGACATTGACACCCAAGAGCAGTACACCAGTAAAGAGTACAGATGAGCCAGAGGTGGTTGAGCCACATGAGCCAAAGAAACACGTTGAGAATACCACGAAGGGGATGCGAGTAACCTTCCCTGACGGCACTGTCATTTGGCACCGACAGGCCATTGACACCTTCGTTGAAACATTACGTAAGATAGGTTTGGAGCGCATCCCAGAAGTAGGAATTGAGCACGGTAATGGTTTCAATCTTGTTAGCCGAGAAAAGCGTCCGTCTGTTCCTGGTCGTATCTGGCAGCACGAATGTGAAGGCTGGTATATTTACTCTAATATCAGTAATGGCGCCAAGAAAGAAGACCTGCAACGCATATCCGCCTACTACCATCTTGGCCTGAAAATAGAAGAGGGAAAGCCCGAATAGATTTTGGAGGGTAAAGCGTAAGTCATCAAGAGTGCCCAAATTGCAACTGAGCTGGTATTCATCCGAAGACGAAGCGGAGGGCTCCGACGAGCTGCATGACAAGGATATAGAGTAGCAATAGGGGCGCAGCACTGACGATTCCTTGGATGAGCGACTGGCACACATCGGCCACTGAGAGGAAACGGCGTGAGAGGATGCCGTAGGCTGTTGAGAGCAGAATGATGCCAAAGGCAATCATCGGCACCAGCGCATGGCTGAAGGGTGACGGCCACAGCTGGCCGGTGGCAGAGAGGAGGACGGCTTGCGGCGTTACCGTCAACAAAAGCACCACACCCACATACACCACAAGAATGACTAAAAGGAAAATCCTTACACGGAAGCCTCTGCCAATCACTCCAAAAGACGAGGAGCGTCTCGAGGCGTCGCCTAACGCATCAAACTCACTTTCTTTTGGAGGAGTCATCAGCAGTCCGCTATGGCGCAGGCATCCCCATGCCATCGACAGCAGCAGCAGCCATACCAGCAGCGGTTTCAGCAACATATTCGTGAAACCGCCGAAGAAGAAACGGATGCCTTCAGACGACAGCAACGAGCGCACGCCTTCGCCTTGTGTCGCAGACAACAGCCACGACACCAACACCAGCGCCACCAGCGCCAGCAACAGCGTAACAGCCAAATAGCCTACTACTTTCTTACTCGTCATCCGGCTCAAGGTTGTCGAGGTCGAGGATGTGCAGCTCCAGGGCACGCACAACCAGACGTGTGGCATTGACACCGCGACCGTCGGGGAAGAGTTTCTGCACCAGCTCGTTCTGACGTTTCTCCAAACTTTTCACGCCGAAGGGCATACCACGCAGTTGCGTAATCTGGTCTTTCGTATAGCCCAAGGCCAGATGGCGCAGGAAACGCTCATCATACTCGTCAATCTCATAGTTCACCAGCGCTTCCTGCTTGGCCAGCTGCGAGCCGACGCTGCGCTTGAACGTGTCGACGATTTTCTTCAGAATGGGCTCGTTGAACACCAATTGCTTGCCCGACATGACAGCCATCACATCGCCACGCGTCAGCAACTCGCCTGTCTTCAGGATGATGCCGTCGGCACCGGCATCGAGCACATCCACCCACAGTTTCTCGTTCAGTATCTCGCCAGTAAAAATTAGTACGCGCACTTGCGGGTACATTTCTTTCGTCTGACGGCATATCTCCACGCCAACAGTGGTGGAGCCGCCGAGGCCGAGATCGAGCAAGAGCAGGTCGGGCTGTTGCTGCTTGATGAGACGCCAATAAGCAGTCTCGTTGTCGGCTGTGCCGATGATTTCCGCCTCTGGGATGTCGTTGCGTATGATGCCTTGCGTACCCTTCAGCTCCAGGGGCACGTCCTCCACGATGATGATTTTGAACTTATCCATTCTTGTTGAGTGTTTTATTGTTTAGTATTGAGTGATTTCAGTTATTGTTTATAGGGAAGGGTGACGATGATGCGGGTGCCGTTGTCCGACACTTCGGCCCTGATGGCGCAGCCTCGGCGGTTGGTAGCCTCTCCATGGTCGCGTACAATCTGGCGACAGAGCAAATAGGGAATATTCTTAACTTCCGAGGCCGTGAAAAGCATGGCAGCCTGATGTTCATTCAGTTGTAGTGACGGCATGGGAACGGTGCAGTCGATGTATTTGCCGTCGGATCTTGGCTTGTAGGAAACCTGAAGTTCTTTCTGTCCCGACTGTTTGCGCAGCAGTTCGAACAGATAGTCCACCAGAACAGCGTCGCCCAGAATATCGTGAGACAGTCGGCGCAGGTGCAGGCGTGTGTGCTCTGTCTGTCGTGTAGCCTGCAAGCTGAGCAGTCCGTATAGTTCGCGATAGTAAGCCACTACCTCGGGCAGCGCCTCGGTGTCGTTGCTGTCGATGAGCTGTCGGATGCGGCTGGGGTAATACATCGTCTCATGCTTCAAAGCTGACAGGCAGTTGTCGAGTACGGCGTTGCTCACATGCAATGCAGCTTCTTCCTGTTCTGTACGGGTAATCTCGTCGCCGGTCATCTCCATCTGTTCCTGCTGTTGCTGCCGGCGTTTGGCGGCTTTTCCCAGCGCCGACATCACTTGCCAGGCTACAGCAATAAGAATAATCAGGAAAAGCAAGACGAGCAGAATGATGGCCACCTGTTTGTTGGCCTGCGACTGCTGTATCTTGCGGCAGTAGTCGTCGAGTGAGGCATCGGCCGAGAGCTCCTTGAACAGTAGCGTGTAGATGCGGTTGTTGTAGTGGTAGAGCTGCCACTGGTGCAGGGCCAGCGCCGCTACGGCGTTCTCGTTGCGTATGGTCAGTAGGATGTCGTAGTTGAGCTGCAGACTGTCGTGTAGCCAGATTATCTCCGGCGGTGTCAGCGAGGCGTCGCCCAACAGGCAGAGCGTGTCGGTGCCGTTGGGATACAGCTGGCGATAATAGGCGTTGAGATGTTGTCGGCAGGAGTCAGAGAAACTGATGGTTCTCCAATACGTGCCGTTGATGTTGGAGAAGTAGGCAGAGTCGGCGTATGAGCTGGCAGCTGTGATGTGAGGCGATATGTCAGTATCGGCCAGTGTTGTGGTGCTGATGCCTGTCAGCATCATTAACGCGGCAATGGTTCTGGTTATGCCCTTCGGCAGACGGAAGAAGAAACGGCTGCCTTCTCCGTGTCTGCTTTCAGCCGACAACAGGCAGACGCTGAATATCTGGCTCATCTTGCGGTATTTCTCGATGATGCCCTTGCAGTTGAGCAGACCGAAGCCATGTGATGTCTGGGCGAGAGTGGGGTGGGGGGCCTCGTCTACGATGACCTTGCGGTCGAAGACGTGTGCCAGCTGATCCTCAGTCATTCCTATGCCCGTGTCTCTGACGGAAAGCTCTATGTAGTCGTCGCCCTCGGTGGCACTGATGCTGACGCTGCCGCCCTGATGTGTGAATTTGCGGGCGTTGTCGGCCAGTGTGTTCAGCATGAACAGCGTGAGCACCTTGTCGGCTTTCACCTTGGCCACGGTGGGTTCTACTTGCAGGTCGATGCCTTTCATGGCAAAGCTGCGGCGTCCCATTGCCACGATGTCGAAGAGCGGCTGCAGGGCGAAGGACTCTATGTGAAGGCTCAGCTCGCCTTGTCGCAGTTGAATCCAGTGGGTGAGCACCTGTGTCTGCTCGTTGATGTTGTCAGTGAGTTCCGAGATATAGTCCAGCCGCTCCTGTGTAGGGTTTTGTTCGAGACGTCCCACCTCGTGAATGATGCGGTCGATGAGCGGCGTGATGCCGTTCACCAGCGACACGCGCGCACGCTGTTCCAGTGCCAGCCGCTCACCCTTCTCCACGCGCAGACGTGCCATAGCCAGCTGTTCGTTCAGCTCGTCTTCCTGCTGCTGCATCTCTATTTCTTCCTTGTGTGCCGTGTGACGCCGATGACGCAGGAAGAACAGCACCAGCAGTAAAATGAGAAAGACGATGACAGCCACGACAGCCCAGATGAGCACGGTGAGCTGGCGTGAAGCCTGCTCCAGCTGTCCAGCCCGTGCCTCCAGGGAACGGTCCTGACGTGTCTGCTCCTGCAGGTCGAGGTAGATATTGCGGTGCTGGTCGCTGTGGGGCTTGTCGTCGATGGCTGCGTAAGCCACGCTGAGCTGCTCGTGGATACTTGCCACAAGGTCGGGCGCCTGGTTAATGATGGTGTCGCTCAGGGCAAGATGCAGTTGTTCCAATGCGTGGCCATAGTCGTTGTTTGACAGGTAGCAGGAAGCCAGCGTACGATGGGCACCAGCTATCTGGTAGACATCGCCATAGTCGGAGAAAATGTCGAGTGAGGCCTGGGCAAGGTGGAGGGCCAGCGAGTCGTATGGCACATTGCCGGGATTGATGAATTTCATTGCCGGCAGGTTGTCGGCAACAATCTGTTCGCGAAATTCGTCAACGATGAGATGTTCGGCCAGCGCCTCTAAGGAGTTTGCCTTGAAATAGCTGACACCACTCTGCTGCGACAGGAGGAAGCAGCGCATCAGGTAGTCGAATTCTGCCTGGTTGATATCTTCCTGTGTGCCCTGGCTAATGATTCCGCCGGCACCAACGTTGTAGAGAAAGTTGAGAAACTGGGCCGTGTCTCGCTCCAACTCTTCAGGCATTGTCTCCAAAGCCTGCGATGCCTGACGCTCCAAGCCTATATAATAGTAATAGGTGGAGGTGACGATAGCCATCTCGCTCTCAGCATAGACGATACGTGCGAGTTGGCGCTCATTCAGCGTGGCACGCTCTTCGTTAATTCGCCGCAGGGCATTATTGGCCAGTTCGCGGTAGTCGTAGAAGTCACGGTTATGTGACCGGCGCTGGCAAAGGCGCATCTGCTGGATGTAGCTCACCAGCAGCTCTATCTGATTGTCGGTGATGTCGGGGATTTGATTCAGCAGCAGTTCTGCTTCCTCGTAGCGCATCTGTGCAATGCGCACAAAAGCCAGGTTGTTGAGGGCCTCAGCCTTTCCGTCGTCATAATGTGACGACATACGTAACGCCTGCTGGGCGTAGTGCTCTGTAGAGTCGAGCGAAGAATAATGATAGGCGTATGAAAGAGAATTCTGCTTATCCGCCGCTTGCCTATCCTTTGGCGAACAAGAAAGAAAAATAAAGAGCGAAGAATGAAGAATGAAGAATAAGGCTATTGCCTTGAATAGCCTCCAAAAATAAGCGGAAGCAAATTCTTCATTCATCATTCTTCATTCGTCATTTATGTTAGGCGCGTGCCTTAGCCACATAGCCAAGCGCCTCCTTGCACTTGTCGGTGACATACTGCCAGTCGCCGGCCTTCACCTTGTCGCTGGGGAAGAGCTTTGAGCCCATGCCCACGCAGAAGACGCCTGCCTTGAACCACTTCGTGAGGTTCTCTTCTTCAGGAGCCACACCGCCAGTGACCATGATCTTCGACCAAGGCATCGGAGCCTTCAGACCCTTCACCATGTTGGGACCGACGACGTCGCCGGGGAACACCTTCGTCAGGTCGCAGCCCAGTTCCTGTGCCTTGCCAATCTCGCTGACAGTCATGCAGCCGGGGCAATAGGGGATGAGACGACGGTTGCAGACGGGAGCGATGTCGGGATTGAACAGCGGACCCACCACGAAGCAGGCGCCCAGCTGGATGTAGAGCGATGCGGTAGGAGCATCGACGACGCTGCCCACGCCGAGAGCCAGCTCAGGGCACTCCTTGTCGGCCCACTTCACCAGCTCGCCGAAAATCTCGTGGGCGAAGTCGCCGCGGTTTGTAAACTCGAATGCACGGACGCCGCCTTCATAGCAGGCTTTCACCACATTCTTACAGGTCTCTAAATCCTTGTGATAGAACACGGGCACCATGCCTGTGTCACCAATCTTCTTTAATACTGCGATTTTATCAAATTTTGCCATAGCATATTTTTATTTTCAATGAAAGCTTGGGTGGGCTCTCTGTTTAACGCTGCACTCTACCGTTAGCACTGCCGCCGGCCAAGGCTTCTACTTCATCAACGGTAACAAGGTTGAAGTCGCCGTTAATGGTGTGCTTCAAGGCACTGGCTGCCACAGCAAACTCGAGGGCCTCGCCCTGCGTCTTCTTCGTCAGCAGACCGTGGATGAGACCGCCGGAGAACGAGTCGCCACCGCCCACGCGGTCGATGATGGGATTGATTTCGTAGCGCTTGCTCTGATAGAACTCCTTGCCGTCGTAGATGAGCGCCTTCCAGCCGTTGAAAGTGGCACTGTAGCTCTCGCGCAGCGTGCTGACGACATACTTGAATCCGAACTCAGCCATCATCTGCTTGAAGATTCCCTCGTAGCCGCTGGCATCGGTCTGTCCGCTCTCGACGTCGGCGTCGGGCTTGAAGCCGAGGCACAGCTCTGCGTCCTCCTCGTTGCCGATGCACACGTCAACATACTTCATCAACGGACGCATGATGCTGATGGCCTTCTCGCTGGTCCACAGTTTCTTGCGGAAGTTAAGGTCAACCGACACTGTAACGCCGTGACGCTTGGCAGCCTCGCAGGCCAGACGCGTCAATTCAGCTGCTTTGTCGCTAATGGCAGGGGTAATGCCGCTCCAGTGGAACCACTGTGCGCCCTCCATCACCTTGTCGAAGTCGAAGTCTGAAGGATCAGCCTCGGCAATGCTGCTGTGGGCACGGTCGTAGATAACCTTCGAAGGACGCATCGAGGCACCCGTCTCGGCGTAGTAGAGGCCGATGCGGTCGCCGCCACGAGCCACAAACTCGGTATTGACGCCATAGCGGCGCAGGGCGTTGACGGCTATCTGACCAATCTCGTGCTTCGGCAGCTTTGAAACGAAATAGGCTTCGTGTCCGTAATTGGCTACAGAGATGGCTACATTGGCTTCGCCGCCTCCGGGGATAATGCGAAATGACTCACTCTGAATGAAACGGTCGTTGCCCTGAGGCGACAGGCGAAGCATAATCTCGCCCAATGTTACAATTTTTGCCATTGTTACTTTTTTGTTTGTTTTTATAGATTATTAAATAATGTATAAGCCAATTAGGCTGCAAAAATAGGGAATTTTTCTGAATTCAGCAAATATATTCGTAGTTTTTCCCCTATTTTTTGTAAAAACGCAACTTGTGCGGTGTGGGCGCATGTGATTTTTTTTCGGCATGTAAGGTTAATCTGACTTTGCCAACCGCATACTTTTGGTTAGACGCTTTAGCCCTATAACTGTATCTGTGCTTGAAACACTTTGTTTCGACGGCTGAAACAAAGTGTTTCTACGGCTGAAACAAAGTGTTTCATTGGCAAAAAATTTTTGGAACACTTTGTTCCAAGTGCTGCCGATGCTTTGAAACACTTTGGCATTATCGTTCTTGGTTGTCTACATAAATATGATTGAGATAGCAACGAACAATAAAATCCGGACACAGTTGCTGAATGAAGGAGCCAATATCAAGGTGGTCAGCACCTTGTTAGGTCATAGCAGTCTGCGATTCACAGAGAAATACCTACTAAACTCAAAATAATATGATTATCCGCAATCGTCCGTATATGACCCTTTCAGCGTCACTTGCGGATAAATGCGGATAATCATACAAAATAATTATATTATTAAAAGTATTGTCGATTCAGAAAAAATATCGTAACTTTGCGCCAGAAAGTCAGCGAAGTCAACTTTTATTAGATGGAAACAGAAAAGGATATTCAGCAATGGCAACAGCAATTAAAGCAATCCCTACGCTGAAAGGCAAGGAAGCACGTGAATTTCTTCGTCGTGCAGAGGAAGCCGAGCGTGACTTTAAGGGAAACAAGAACAAGGATCAGCATCCTCTTTGCCTGATGGCTCATGAGATACTGAGCAAGGCAGGGATGCTGTAATATGCAGATTTGCATATATGTAGTTTGCTGGGAAGGGCATTGGTAGCGAAGCCCTTGATTTTGTTAAGGGTTGGTTCTACTCCAACAGCAATAAGACAGGTTGTCGTTTTGTGATTGTTGACGCAGTCAACGAGCCTCAAGTCCTATCATTCTACGAAAGGAATGATTTCCGTCCTCTTTTTCCTACAGAAGAACAGGAATATGCCTATACCATGGGAAAGAAAGATACTCCTATGAAGTTAGACACTCGGTTGATGTATTTTGACTTGTTAAAGTTGCGTCAAGAATAAGCTTATCTTCAATTCTTGGGCCGATTACGAGTCAGCTCATTCAGAATGATTGCATGAGGTCGCCGATGAAAAGGAGGAGGTCGTCGCCACTTAATCCTTTCTTCATGATGGTGCCGATGCTGTCGACCACTACTGTGTAGGGGATGGTATGAATGTGGAAGGCTCGTGCGGCTGCAGCATCCCAAGCCTTCAGGTCAGAAAGCTGCGTCCACTCCATCTTCAGCTCTTCAATGGCCTGTTTCCAATTTTCAGTCTTGTCGTCGAGCGAGATGCCAACGATGCCGAGCCCCTTTTCTTTGAAGTCGGCATAGAGCTGACGCATTGCAGGCATCTCTGCACGGCAGGAATTGCTCCACGATGCCCAGAAGTCGATGATGGTGTATTTGTGCTGCTTCACTTCGCTCATCACGGTCATCTGCGTGCTGTCGGGGGTGAGGAGGGTGAAGTCGGGCATTACCTGTCCCTCGTCGGTGTTTATTCTGTTGTTGAGTATGGTCTGCAACTTGATTACGGGTCTGCGGCGACGGAATTTCTCCGGCATCTTCGCGATGAGTTCGTCGAGCAGTTCAGCATCCTCTTTCTCGTCAATAAAGCGTACGACAAGCATGTAGCCCAGCTCATTGTCGATGTTCTGTACGGCTGAAGCCTTCATCTTTCTCGCAATCTCGTTGTAGAGTTGGAAATAGCGCTCGCTCACCACCCAGTCGCCCTCAGGGCTGAGTGTGGTATCGTTGCTGACGAGAGCCTCTATCTCGTTGATTTTCTCGTAGTAAGGACCGGTTTCAGTCATCAGCTGCTGCAGGGCATCGTTGGCAGTCGTTCCTCCAACGGTGCTCTCGCCGGTTTTTGCTGACAGCTTCATCTGTACTGTGCCCGGCTCGGTGAAGAAGTTCACGTTGTTCGAAGGATTGTTCAGCACGAAGATGGTGTAGAAACTCACCGTGTCGGTCTTTGCCGAGTAACTGAACTTTCCCTGGGTTACCGTCAATGTGTCGACGGGAAACCCCTCGCCGTCGGCCACCAGCAGTTTCTCACCATCAGGCAATCCCTCGACATTTCCCTCCAAGTGGAAGTTCTTCCCGTCGTCTACTTTCGGCTTCTCAGAGCATGAAAGCACGAGCAGGCAGACTACTAAAATAAGAATCTGTTTCAACGTTCAATCAATCTTCAATTTTCAATCTTCAACGTTTACACGATGTACAGGTCGCTGATGCTCTTGTTGTCGATGACGCGACGTATGGCCTCGGCAAACATATCGGCGACGGAGAGCTGTTTTACCTTTGCACAGCGCTGGGTGTAGGGAATGCTGTCGGTGAAGACAATTTCCGTAAGAGCCGACTCCTGCACGCGCTCGCTGGCAGGGCCGCTCATCACGCAATGGCTGGCACATGCACGCACGCTCTTGGCACCAGAGGCCATCATCAGGTCGGCAGCCTTGGTGATGGTGCCGGCGGTGTCAACCATATCGTCGATAATGACCACGTTCTTGCCCTCTACTTCGCCAATGATCTGCATCGTAGCCACCACGTTGGCACGGGCGCGGGTCTTATTGCAGAGCACCAGCGGACAGCCTAAATACTTGGCATAGGTGTTGGCTCGCTTCGAGCCGCCTACGTCGGGCGAGGCGACAACCAGGTCTTCAAGGTTCAGGTTCTTCAGATAGGGCATGATGACGCCCGAGGCATAGAGATGGTCGACGGGCACATCGAAGAATCCCTGTATCTGGTCGGCATGCAGGTCCATGGTGATGACACGGTTCACACCGGCTACGCTCAGCAGGTCGGCCACCAGTTTGGCGCCAATGCTCACGCGGGGCTTGTCCTTGCGGTCCTGGCGTGCCCAGCCGAAATAAGGGATGACGGCATTGATGGTGCGTGCCGAAGCGCGCTTGGCGGCATCGATCATCAGCAGCAGCTCCATCAGGTTGTCGCTGTTGGGGAAAGTGCTCTGTACGAGGAAGATGTCGCGCCCACGGATGCTCTCTTCGTAGCTCACGGCAAACTCTCCGTCAGAGAATTTCGTGATTTGCAACTTGCCCAGCGGACAGCCCAGGCTTTGGCAGATTCTCTCGGCCAGATATCTCGTGGCAGTACCCGAGAAGACCATATAGTTTTGTGTACTCATTATTTATATATTATTGTCGGTGACTTCTCTATTTCCAACTGACAGCTCTCTGCAATTTTACGAAATGCGCAATGAGATCCTTGAAATCCTGCCCGTGGTGGATGTTGAATCGATGCCACAGGTCGCCGCACACCACCACGCCGCCAAAGCCGAGGTCGGCCATCTGACTGATGTTTTCGAGACTGATGCCGCCAAGGGCATAGACGTGGCGGTCAATAAGTCCCTGACGAGAGGCTGCGGCCAGCTCCTCCTTCGTAAACGACTGGCGATCAGAAGGATTGGTGTGGCTGTCGAAAATTGACTTTAAGAAAACGTATTTGCTTTTCTTCTTCGCTTCACGCAACTGCGACAACGACGTACAAGTGCAGCTGACAGGGCCGCGATAGCCGTATGGCAACGCTTCGTCGGGGGCTTCCAAATGAATTCCCCTCAGGTTATATTCCTCACGAAGGTAGAAGTGGTCGTGAACGGTGATTTGCTTGTAATAATCGTCGGAAAGCAACGTGAGCAGCCGCTCGGAATAGACAGGCTCGGATAATGGCTTGTACAAGTGCAAGTTGTCCAATCCTTCCTCGAAGAGGGCGGTCAGGATTTTATCTTCTTCCACGAAGAACGTGGACTGTGTCATAATGATGAGTTTCATCCTTACGTCGCTGTTTGCGGTGCAAAGATACAAAAAAATCAACCATTGCCATCATTATTTCCACAAAATTTCTGCTAAACTTTATGTTTTATGACAAATGTTTAGATTAAAATTGCTTAAAACGGCGTGAGTTTGAAGAAAAAATACTACCTTTGCAGTCGCAACGAAAAGGGGAAAAATGCGCTTACGGCCATTTAAATGCCCTCTACGGCAATTTTGCATGAAAAACTGACAGATACAATTTATATAAAAAAGAATGGACCAGACGTTTGACAACGACAGAATTCTGAAGATTAACATCGAGGAGGAAATGAAGAGCTCTTACATCGACTACTCCATGTCGGTGATTGTGGCTCGTGCCCTCCCTGATGTACGCGACGGATTCAAACCCGTGCACCGTCGTATCCTCTATGGTATGATGGGCATCAACAATGTAAGTACACAACCTTATAAAAAATGCGCGCGCGTAGTGGGCGAAGTGCTGGGTAAATACCACCCTCACGGCGACTCCAGCGTCTACGGAGCCCTCGTCCGCATGGGCCAGGCCTGGAACATGCGCTACATGCTCGTCGACGGACAGGGAAACTTCGGCTCGGTCGACGGCGACTCTCCCGCTGCCATGCGATACACCGAGTGCCGACTCTCGAAGATGGGCGAGCACATCATGGACGACCTTGATAAGGACACCGTTGACATGGAGCCCAACTTCGACGACTCGCTGAAGGAGCCCAGCGTCATGCCCACCAAGGTGCCCAACCTGCTGGTGAACGGCGGCAACGGCATTGCCGTGGGTATGGCCACGAACATGCCGACGCACAACCTGGGCGAGGTCATCGACGGCTGCTGCGCCTATATCGACAACCCCGACATCGACACCGACGGACTGATGCAGTACATTCCAGGACCCGATTTCCCCACGGGAGCCTACATCTATGGCTTGCAGGGCGTACGCGATGCCTACGAAACAGGACGCGGACGAATCGTGATGCGCGCCAAGGCCGAGATTGAGCCCGGCGACCAGCACGACAAGATCGTGGTGACTGAGCTGCCCTACGGCGTGAACAAGGCCGAGCTGGTGACCTACATTGCCGAGCTGGCCAACCAGCACAAGGTGGAGGGCATTGCCAACGTGAACGACGAGTCGGGCCGTCAGGGCATGCGCATCGTTGTTGACTGCAAGCGCGACGCCAATGCTAATGTCATCCTGAACAAGCTCTTCAAGATGACGGCTCTACAGAGCTCATTCTCAGTAAATAGCATCGCATTGGTGCCCATACCTGGAACGCACGGCAAGCTGCGCCCGAAGCTGCTGACGCTGAAGGAGTGCATCCGCTACTTCATCGACCATCGCCACGAGGTGACCATACGCCGCACGAAGTACGACCTGAAGAAGGCTCAGGAGCGTGCCCACATTCTCGAGGGTTTGATTATTGCCGTGAACAATATCGACGAGGTGGTGCACATCATACGCAACTCGAAGACACCCACCGATGCCCAGCGCAACCTGGAGACCCGCTTCAACCTGGACGAGCCGCAGTCGAAGGCCATCGTCGATATGCGTCTGTCGCAGCTCACCGGCCTGCGCGTAGACCAGCTGCATCAGGAATACGACGACCTGATGAAGCTCATCGCCGACCTTCAGGAAATTCTCGACAACCCTGAGCGCTGCAAGCAGGTGATGAAGGACGACCTCCTCGAGGTGAAGGAGAAATATGGCGACGAGCGCCGCACGGAGATCATTCCCTTCGACCACGAGTTCAACGCCGAGGACTTCTATCCCGATGATCCCGTTGTCATCACCATCTCCCACATGGGTTACGTCAAGCGCACGCCGCTCAACGACTTCCGGACACAGGGACGAGGCGGCATGGGAGCCAAGGGAGCACGCCACCGCGACAACGACTTCACCGAGTATATCTATCCTGCCACGATGCATAACACGCTGCTCTTCTTCACTCAGAAGGGACGCTGCTACTGGCAGAAGTGCTACGAGATACCCGAGGGCGATAAGAACTCGAAGGGCCGGGCCATACAGAACATGCTCAACATCGAGCCCGACGACTCCATCAATGCCGTGCTTCGCATCAAGAACTTCAACGACGAGGACTTCCTCAAGTCGCACTATGTGGTCTTTGCCACCAAGCAGGGCATTGTCAAGAAGACTTGCCTCGACGCTTATAAGAATGTGAGAGCCGCCGGTGTGAAAGCCATCAAGATTGACGAAGGCGACGACGTAGTAGCCGTCAGGCTGACCAACGGACGCAACGAAATTCTCCTTGCCAACCGCAACGGACGGGCCGTGCGCTTCGATGAAAAGCTTGTCAGCTCTACAGGCCGCGACACAAGAGGCGTGATAGGCATGAAGCTCGACGGAGGCGACGATGAAGTGGTGGGCATGGTATGCGTCAACGACCCGCTGACAGAGACCATCATGGTGGTTTCCGAGAACGGCTACGGCAAGCGCACCGACATTGAAGACTACCGCAAGACGGCCCGAGGCGCCAAGGGCGTGAAGACCCTCGCCATTACTGAGAAGACCGGCCGCCTGGTGGCCATCAAGGTGGTGACCGACGAGAACGACCTGATGATTATCAACAAGAGCGGCATCCTCCTCCGTCTGAACGTCTCAGAGGTTCGTGTCATGGGCCGAGCCACGCAAGGAGTGCGCCTCATCAACCTGACGAAGAAGAACGACGTCATTGCCTCTGTATGCAAGGTGCAGAAAGCCACCGAAGAGGAACTCGCTGAGGAGAACGCCGACGAGGAAGAGTCGGCAGAGGTTCAGGAAGCACCTGAGATGCCAATCATTCCAGAAAATCCAGAAGAATAATACATCATTTGTATATTTATCAACCCTTTTAATAACTAAAAAGACATGAAAAAGATTCTGATGATGGCCATGATGGCAGCAGCTGCCACCACAGCCTTTGCCCAGGAAGCCCTGGTAAAAGAAGCAAAGAAGCTGTACTCGTCCGGTAATCTGGCCGAGGCCGCTCAAAAGCTTACGCCTGCCCTCACTTCCGCCGAGACTGCCGACAAGGCAGCAGCGTGGAACCTGATGAACGACATCCAATACAAAATCTACACCGATGAGTATCAGAAGATGATGCTCCAGCAGCCCTGTGACACGATGAAGGCCGTCAACGGATTCCTCGAAGGCTTCAGGGCCGCTACCGAGTGCGACAAGTATGACATTCAGCCCAACGAGAAGGGCAAGGTGAAGATTCGCTTCCGCAAGAACAACGCCAGCCGCTACCTCAACGAGCGCCACCTGATGCACAACATCGGAGCCATGTTCTACCAGCACAAGAACATGAAGGGCGCCATCAAGGCATGGGAAGCCTACATCGAAACAGGAGAGTCAACTGTTTATGAAGACAGCAAAATGGCTCCCGACACCCTCGTCGCCGACGTAGCCTACAACTCAGCTTACCTGAGCTATCTCGAGAAGGACTACGACAACGCTCTCAAGCTAGCTGAAAAGGCCTACAACTATCCCGACAGCAAGAAGGAAAGCTGCCTTGACCTCATCCTCTACACCATGAAGGACAAGTGCACCAACCACGCCGATTCGCTGGTTTATCTGGCACGTCTGAAGGAGGCTCACAAGGCCATGCCCGAGAGAGACACCTATTTCAACCTGCTGCAGGACTACTATGTGCGTGCCAACGACACCGAGGCGCTGATGGCCTGGGCAAAGGAGGAAACGCAAATCAACGCCAACAACAAGATGGCGTGGGCACTGCTTGGCGAGGCCGAGATGAACAGCGAGCATTGGGACGAGGCTATCACCGCCTTTAAGAAAGCTGCCGACATCGACCCCAGCTGGGTGCCCGTGGTGTTCAATACCGGCATCTGCTACAACTCGAAGGCCATCGTGATGAACGATGAGCTCACCGACAAGAAGACCATGCGCATCAGCAACGAGAACGCCGAGAAGGTGAAGGACGTGCTCCGCGAGGCCATGAAGTATCTGGAGAAGACAAAGGAGCTTGACCCCAAGCACGAGCAGGCTCGCTGGCCCTATCCCCTCTACCGCATCTACTATACCCTTGGAATGAAGGACAAGATGGCCGAGCTGGAAGCCATTGATCCCGAGCTGAAGAATATCTAAAAAACAAGTCTATTATGTAAAAGAGCCTCCGAAACTGTTTCGGGGGCTTTTCTTTTCCCACGCAGTAAGTAACTGTGACCATGAGTTCCAGTTTAAATTCCTATCCTTGGAGCACATGTCAGCGGTTCAGTTTTTCAGAGTCCTGACCTCATTTGGAAGGAAATATGCGGAGAAATAACTAAACTCGTAGCTGAAAGTAGTAGTAATAGAAGTGATTTGTTATAATTTGTGGGAGCTATTTGTCCTTTTTTTCGTTTTCATTTCGTACCTTTGCACCGTCATGAAAATGCAATTAGACTTACAACACTATTTCGGGCGCATGCTACAGCTGGCGCTGATGATGGTGCTGCTGCTGAACGCCTGCCCTGTGAGGGCTCAGAAGACGAAGGCGAAGACCGTTCGTCAGGAGCTCTCGCAGGCACGGAATTATCTGAAGCCACGCAACAAAAACTACGCACAGGCCGAGCAGCTGATGACCAAGCTGCTCAAGGACTCGGCCAACCGCGACGACATCAGAATCTACTCCGTGCTGCTCGATGCTGTCAAGGGACAGTATGACCAGGCCAACGAAAGACTTTATCTGAAGCAGAAACAGGACACTGCTGCCTTCTTCAACCTCAACAGGCGGCTTTTCACCATTGCCGAGACGCTCGACAGCCTCGACATGCAGCCCGACAAGAAAGGACGCGTCAACCCGAGCCATCGGAATAAGAACGCTGCCATGCTCCACCACTACAGGGCCAACATCTACAGCGCCGGCACTTTCTTCATCCGCAAAGGCCAGTGGAACGATGCCTACACCTTCTTCAGCACCTATCTTGACTGCGACAGTCAGCCGCTGTTCGCTTCCTATAAGTATGCAGAGAGCGACCCGCGAATGTCCGAGGCTGCCTATTGGGCCACCTACAGCGGCTACAAGCTGAACGATGCCGCGAAAACCCTGCACTATCAGCACATGGCCAGGAAGGACTCGGCACACGCCGACTTCCTGCTGCAGTTTACAGCCGAGGCCTACCGATGGCTGAACAACGACAGCGCCTACACGGCCACTCTTGAAGAGGGATTCCGGCGCTATCCGCTCTTCACCTACTTCTTCCCAAGACTCATCGATGATTATACCGCCAAGGAGCAATACGACAAGGCCCTCGCCCTGTCCGACAGCGCTCTCTCGCGCTGCGATACGTCCGACATCTTCCTTTTTGCCAAATCATCCATCCTGCTGAGGATGGAGCGCTGGCAGGAGAGCGTCGTCTACAGCGAGCGCCTCATCAACAGGAACGACAGCCTGCCGGAACCCTACTTCAACGCCGGCACAGCCTTCGTCAACATGGCAGAGAGCAGTGAGGCCCAGAAGAACAAGAAGCTGCAGCGCACCTACTATCAGAAAGCCCGCACCTACATGGAATACTACCGTCTGCTGATGCCCGACGAGAAACGCAAGTGGGCGCCGGCACTCTACCGCATCTACCTCAACCTCAACCTCGGACGCCAGTTTGACGAGATAGACAAGATACTCAATTCATAATTACGAATAACAGACCAGAATATGAAGCGAATCACCATCGTAGCAGGCGCACGACCTAACTTCGTGAAGGTTGCCCCGCTCATCCGCGCCATAGAGAAAACCGACGGCGCATCCTATCTGTTAGTTTATGCAGGACGTGAGGACGACCCCACGCTCGAACCCTCTATCTTCGACGACCTGCAGATGCCGCGCCCAACAGTGTTCCTTGGCGTCGACAGCACCAGTCTCAACGAGATTACGAGCCGCGTGATGGCCGAGTTCGACGCCTTGCTCGAACGCCAGCCCACCGACGTGGTCATCGTTGTCGACGACCTCGCCTCTACGATGGCCGCTGCCATTGTCACGAAGAAGCGCGGACTGAAGCTGGCTCATCTCGTAGCAGGCACCCGCTCCTTCGACATGAATATGCCGAAGGAAGTCAACCGCCTCGTCATCGACGCCCTCAGCGACTATCTTTTCACCGCTGGCGTCAAGAGCAACAGCGTGGCCACCCGCGAGCAAGCCGAGGGCGCAGGAACCTATATGGTGGGCAACATCCTGATGGACACCCTGCGCTTCAACCATCAGCGCCTCACTCCTCCCGCCAACCTCAACCTTCTATCCTCTGCCTACCTCGTCTTCACCCTCAACCGCAAGGCCCTGCTGGCCGACGAGGAGAAACTGCGCCAACTGCTTGAGGCCATGATTCAGGCTGCCGACGGCACTCCCATCATCGCTCCCCTGCGCGGCCAGGCTCACGACGTGGTGTCACGTCTCATAAATCTCAATTCTCAATTCTCAATTCTCAATTCCTTAAATTATCTCGAGTTCGGCTGGCTCACTGCCCACGCCAAGGGTATCATTACCGACAGTGGCAACGTGGCCGAGGAAGCCACCTTCAACGGCGTACCCTGCATCACCCTGAACAGCTATACAGAGCATCAGGAGACGGTGAGCATAGGCTCAAACGTGCTGGTGGGCGAAGACCCGCAGCGCCTTTCCGAAGAGGTGGCACGCATGGTTAGGGGCGAATGGAAGCAGAGTGCCCTGCCTGACCGCTGGGATGGCCGTACTGCTGAACGTATCGTACAAATTCTGATACAATAAACAAAGCAACATGATATCCTCATTACTCGACAATCTGAACTACGGCACCATCCTGCTGCTGATGCTGCTTGAGAGCACCGTCATTCCCGTACCTTCCGAACTGGTGGTAGCTCCTGCCGCCTACAATGCCGCCTCGGGCGACCTGAATGTTTTCCTCGTGGTGCTCTTCGCCACCATCGGCGCAGCCATCGGTGCCACCATCAACTACGTCGTAGCCCTCTATGTGGGTCGGCCCGTCATCTATAAGTTCGCCAACTCAAAGTGGGGCAAGATGTGCCTGCTGAATCAGGAGAAGGTAGAGAAGAGCGAGAAATATTTTGATAATCACGGCGTGGCCGCCACGCTCACCGGGCGTCTCATCCCGGGCATACGCCACCTCATCAGCATCCCTGCAGGCCTGGCCCGTATGCACTACGGCAAGTTCCTGCTCTACACTACGCTGGGCGCCGGCGTGTGGCACAGCATCCTTGCCGCCCTTGGCTGGTATCTGGCTTCAGTCGTGCCCAAGGATCAGCTCAACGACACCATCGAGAAATACAACACCTACATCGTCATAGGCATCGTGGCCATCGTCGTCCTGGTCATTGCCTTCTTCGTCGTGAAGCACTATAGTAAGAAGCGCAAGGCCGCCTCAGAGGTCGAGCAGCAGGAACCAGTCGTGTAATGCGCCCTTATACTGGCGCTGGGAGTCGGCTATGAGGAGCAGCCTGTAGGGGTCGACGGTGCACATCCCTTCGTAATTGGCAAACTTGCTGCCAAAAACTGTGAGCCGCGTCGCGAACTTGTTGATGAGCCTTTTCGTCAGCAAGTTCTCGTTTTCTGCGGGGTGCACCTCATAGATGGTGATGATGGAGTGCGCCTCCAGCTTCAGGCGCGGCACGTGTACTTGTCGCTCTAAGACAAAGAGGCTTCCTCCGTACATGGCACAGAGCGCCGACACCCCCCGGGTATATTTCGGGCTGGTGAGTTCGTCGGGCTTGTAGAGGTATTGGCGTGTGGGCTGCAGGTCGTCGCCGAAGGCCTGTATGCGCAGCAATGTGTCGCCAGGCAGCGGACACTCGCTAGTGAGGAAGAACTGGTGGGAGAGCGTGTCGTAGGTCAGCGCCTCGATGCCTTTATTGCTGCGTGCCCGCTTGAAATGGGCCGGTATGTTCAGCTTGTTTCCCGTGCGCTTGCCGTCAAGGCTGTACTCATAGACTTCGTTGTCGGCCTCCCCGGAAATAAATAGTGTTTGCGTGAAGGGACGATAGCAGATGCCTTCCATGTCGCGGTTAGGCAGGCCACTGCTGCGATAGCCCAAGTTCTCGGCACGTGTGATTCCCCTTCTTCCGATGTCAAGTCGGAAGACGTAAAAGCCGTCCTCAGCGTGTTTGTCGTCAACTACGGCAAAGAGTCCGTCACCAATGGCACAGATGCCGCTGTAGTCTCCTGCCGGTATCTGGTCGGGGAAATGCTGTTGTGAAAAAACCGATAGCGACGTCAGCAGCGCCGCTATCGGTAAGAGTTTCTTTATCATTTATTTGAGGGGTTTGATGGCGAAGGTGAAGTCGTAGTCCTGATAGGGCAGACGGTATTCGTCACGAGGCCATGCACCCCACGAGTTCACACAGCCCAAGCCGAACTGGCGCTGCTGGATGAACACCTGCGTCTTGCCGGCAGGGATGAGGTCGCCGCTGTGGTGTCCCCAGGCCTTGTCCTTATGCATGCCGTCGTCGAGCTGGTCCATGGTGTAGGGCATGGCGCTGGCCTCCATCGGAGCGTTGCTGTAGAATTGCAGGCCACGGCCGTCGGCATCGATGACGCTGAACCAGCGCACGTCGGTGTGGTTGCCGCTCTCCTGCGGGCGTACATACTCGAAGTATTCGTCCTGCACCTTGTTCTTGTAGACACCGATGAACTCAGAGGAGTTGCGGTCGATGTAGTTCTCAACAGGGCCGCGGCCGTAGTATTCAACGCGGTCGAACTGCTTGGGCATCTGCAGCGTCATGCCGTAGCGGAACATATTGCTGATTCTGGCCTCCTTGTCGGTGGCCATCTGCTCGCGGATGATGACCTCGCCCTGCTCATTGAGGGTGTAGGTGAGGGTGAGCTGTGCCTTCTGGTCGGGCATGTCGAAGGTTGCAACGGCAGTTCCTTCGCCTATATTGAGGCTCTTGAGGCGCATCTGCGGGTGGCGCCAGGTCTCGAAGCGACGCTGCAGTCCTGCGCCGTAGTCGTTGTCGGTGGGAGCACGCCAGAATTCGGGACGGATGCTCTCGCGGAACTGCAGCATGCGCTTGCCGTCGACGTTCAGGTAGTCGATCAAGCCGGAGCGCTTGCCGATGGAGATGTCTGTGCCTCCAGCCGTGAACTTCACGTAGGTGTTGGTCTCTTCCTTTTGGATTTGAGAATTGAGATTTGAGGCTTGAGAATTGTCAGATAGATCAGGGAACTGATACTGGCTCAGCTGGAACTGCTGGCGGGCAAGTACCTGACCCTTGTCGATGAGCGGGGCGCCGTTCTTCGACTTGAACTGGAAGATGATGAAGAGCTCGCCGTCGCCGTGATGCTCCAGCACCTTCGTGACGACCTGCTTCATCGTCTCGTCGGTGATGACCTTACGCTGCTGAGGAGCAATGCCGCTCAGGTCGGTCTTGCCGCCGTGGCCGAAGGTCATACCGGCAGGCACGTTGTCGCGGTGATGGCCATTGCCCGAGGCTCCGCCAACAAACCACTCCAACTCCACATCGTCGAGCGACTTGAAGAAGTTCTCGTTGTACACCTCAAACTTACCCTCCTTGAAATCCTTCTCCGTCACCCAGATATTCTGGTAGTAGTAGCCCACCTCGTAGGCATGGGGATTCAGACGGCGGTCAGGGGCGATAACGCCGTTGCAGTTGAAGTTGTAGTCGCTGGCAGGATACTGGCCGTAGTCGCCGCCGTAGGTGAAGATGGTGCGTCCGGTGATGGGGCTCTTGTCACGCATACCCTGGTCGACAAAGTCCCAGATATAGCCGCCCTGATACTTCGGCTCCTTGCGGATCAAGTCCCAGTATTCCTTGAATCCGCCCATCGAGTTACCCATAGCGTGGGCGTACTCACACTGGATGAGAGGACGCGGATTGTCGCCTTTACTATAGCGCTGGCACCAATTGTAGTCGGCATACATCGGGCAGGCGATGTCGGTATAGCCGCCGTCGTAGGGCGCACGCTCATACTGCACGGGGCGCGTCTTGTCGTAGTCCTTAATCCAGGTGTAGCACTTCTCAAAGTTGGGGCCGAAGCCAGCCTCGTTGCCCAACGACCAGACGATGATTGAGGGGTGGTTCTTGAATGACTTCACGTTGGCCTCGTTGCGCTCGAGGTGCATCTTCTCGAAGTCGGCGCGCTTGGCCAGTGTGTGCTCGCCGTAGCCCATGCCGTGACTCTCGAGGTTGGCCTCGGCCGTGAGGTAGATGCCGTACTCGTCGCAGAGGTCATACCAGCGAGGATCGTCAGGATAGTGACAGGTGCGCACGGCGTTGATGTTGAGCTGCTTCATGATCTTGATGTCCTCAATCATGCGCTCTATCGAGACGATGTAGCCGCCGTCGGAGTCCAGCTCGTGGCGGTCGGCACCTTTTATTAATATAGGCTGACCATTGACGAGCAGCTGGCCGCCGGTGATCTCGATGTGGCGGAAGCCCACCTTCTTCGTCACTACCTCAACGGTTTTCTGTCCCTGCTTCAGCGTCAGCTCCAGCGTGTAGAGGTTAGGCGTCTCAGCCGTCCAGGCTTTTACGTTGTCAATAGTGGCTTTCAAACCTGTAGCCACTTCCTTGCCGTCGGCATCAAGCAGACGAGCCTCTACGTTGCCGCTGCCTTTCATGCTGACCTGCACGTCGAGCAAGCCCTTGCCCTGTTGCCAGTCTTGGCCGATGGTGATGTCCTGAATGTGCACCTTCGGACGTGCGTAGAGGTACACCTCGCGAGCAATGCCCGTGAAGCGCCAGAAGTCCTGGTCCTCTAAATAAGAGCCGTCGCACCAGCGCATCACTTGCATGGCAATGAGGTTTTCGCCCTTCTTCAGATATTTCGTGATGTTGAACTCGGCAGCCACCTTTGAATCCTCAGAGTAGCCCACGTACTTGCCGTTGACCCACACGGCGAGGTTGCTGGTGGCCGAGCCTACATGGAAGTACACCTCCTGTCCGTTCCAGTCGGCGGGCAGGTTGAAGGTCTTGCGGTAGGAGCCTGTGTAGTTGTTGGTCTCGCCGATGAAAGGCGGGTTGTTGTCGAAGGTAGTGCACCAGGAATAGCCGACGTTCTTGTAGGTCTTGTCACCATAGCCTTCAATCTCGAAGAGTCCGGGCACGGGGAAGTCCACCCACTGCGAGTCGTCGAACTTCAGCGAGAAAAAGTCGGCGGGAGCCAGGTTGTGGTCCTTCACAAAGTTGAACTTCCACTTGCCTTCCATCGACAGGTAGCGGTCGCTTTTCGTCTTGTCGCCTGCCTTTGCCTTGTCGGCGTTCTCGAATGCAAAGAAGTCAGCACGTCGTGCCTCACGGTTTACTTGGTTCACGGCAGGATCGCGCCAGACGGGCGTCGCAGGTGCTGCCATCGCTACGGCACTTGCGGTCAGCGCCATAGAAAAAATCAGTTTCCTTAACATAGTAGTTGTTGGTTAGTATTGATGATATTTTTTGCAAAGATACAAATTTATTGCGAATAATAAACGATGAATGACAAATTATTTTGTACCTTTGCAACATCAACAGCAAAATCAGGGAAGATATGAAGAAAATCCTATTGTTATTGACGGCATTGCTGACGTTAACTGCCTGTCAGGAATCGATGGAAGACCGTGCTGCCCGCGATGCAGCAGATGCTACTGCCAAGCGCTGTCCCATGCGTCTGAACGACGACGGAACGCTCGTCTTGGAGCGCATCACCTTTGACAAGAGTACCCTCATTTGGAAGCAGGACTTCCTGCTTGAAGCTTCTCCTGAGGCAATAGAGCAGCTTGACATGCGTGACATTCTGTTGAAGGAACTGAAGAACATGCCCAGCTATAAGCCGTATATGGAGAGCAATTTTATCTTCCAGTACGTCTTCTGCGACATGAAGAATCCTAAGGACACGCTGATGGATATCAAGCTGACGCCGAAGGATTACAACTAAACAATTTGTTATTCGGGAATAAGGAAGTTGATGACTTCCTGCTCCACCGTGATGGTGTAGGCGCCTGACGGGGTGGGGATGAGTTGTCCGTCGATGCCTACGAGTGCATGGCGGGCCTCTTCCACTATGAGCTCTCGTGTGCGATAAGGATGCACGCTGTGGTGGTTGAGGAAGCGTCCGCTGATGAGCAGCCACAAGCCGCTGAAAAGCTGCATGAGCTTCGGATCGTAGACTACGGTGAGGTCGAGCATACCGTTGTAGGGCACGGCGCTGGGTGTCTGTCCGTAGCCGCGGGCATTGCCTACACAGACAGTCATGATGCGGCGGTCTATCGTTTCGCTATTTACGTGGAGCCGCATCTTGTAGTCTTTGCGGTGGAAGATTTTCAGAATGATGGAGGTGATGAACGACAGCGTGCGCGACCAGAGGATGCGACGCGTCTGCTGGCGCAGGTTCATAATGTCGGCCGTGGTGCCGATGTTGATACAGTTGAGGAAATAGCGGTGCTGTGGCATCCCGTTCTTGTCGTGATAGCGGATACAGCCCAGGTCGACGCGGCGCGCGCGATGCTTCGTCAGCCATTCTACCGTTTGTGAGTCGTTGTCAGCGTCAAAGCCCCAAAAACGTGCAAAGTCGTTGATCGAGCCGTTGGGCACCAGTCCCAAAGCCACACTCTCGCGTACTTTCCGCTCCTCATGCATCAGGCAGTTGGCGGCATCGTTTAATGCCGAGTCGCCGCCCACCACGACGATGGTCTTGTAGCCGTTGCGGATGAGCATCGTCACCAAACGCTCCACGCTGTCGGTGTTTTCGCTCTGCACCATGTCGTAGTGCACGCCGCGAAGGTCGAGTTCCCTTTGTAGTCGTTCCCAGCGCTTGCGCTTGCTCTTGATGCCCTTGCGCGGACAGTAGAGGATTCCCCAGCGATTTTCTTCCATATTACAAGTGGTGAGTGGTGAGTGGTGAGAGGTGAGAGAGTTGCAGCACTTGTGCTACTTTTGCGTCAATGGGCAGCGTGGCGTCAATCCATTGAATGGTGAGACCGCGACGCTCCATACCACGGAACCACGTCATCTGCCGTTTGGCAAACTGGTGGATGGCTATCTCTAACTGACGAAACATCTCATCATAGCTTAACTGGCCCGTAACATATTCCGTCACGTATTTGTATTCTAATCCGTAGTAGGTCAGGTCTTCTGCAGGAATTCCTTCGTCAAGCAGACCGCGAACTTCGTCAACCATTCCTTCTTCCAGGCGTGCCTTCAACCGTTGGGTGATACGCTCGCGGCGCAGGTCACGAGGGATAAGGAGACCAAAAAGCCCACCCCCATCCCCTCCCCAAGGGAGGGGGGCTTGGTTACATTGCAAAGTGTTATCTGCTAATGAAGTATTTATACTCCCCTCCCTTGGGGAGGGGTGGGGGTGGGCTTCTATCTCAATCGCCCTGATGGCCCTTTGAGCTGTGTCCACATCGGTAGTGTTGTGCATGTGGGTGCCGTTGCGCTCCTTCAGCTGGCGTAGCATCACGGTGAGTTCTTCCAAAGACTTGCCCTCTAACTGCTTTCGTAATTCTGGGTTCTGAGGAACGGGCGACAGTTGATAGTTTTTCAGGACAGCCTCAATGTAGAGCCCCGTTCCGCCACAGAGGATGGGCTCAGCGCCGCGCTCAGTCACCTGCTTGTAAGCCTCTGCGAAGTCCTGCAGATATTGGAAGAGGTTGTACTTCGTGCCCGGCTCGCGGATGTCGATGAGGTGATAGGGCACACCGTCGTATTCGCTCAGGTCCTTACCCGTGCCGATGTCCATACGCCTGTACACTTGACGGGAATCGGCGGAGAGTATCTCTCCGCCAATTCTCTTTGCCAATGCGACTGCCAGCGTAGTCTTGCCACAGGCTGTAGGACCTAAGATGGTAATCATTTATTCAACTTTCGCAAGCTCGCTTGCTGGAAGTGAAAGGGAATTGAAAGGGAAGTGAAGGGGGAGTGAAAGTGACGATAGTTCTGCCACATCCATC
>CACYYG010000020.1 GCA_902778535.1 uncultured Prevotellaceae bacterium | reverse complement strand
AAATGAAGTTAAAAGGAATGAGCCCGGTGCAATACCGAGCTCAATACCTTAGGGAATAATTAACGTGTTTAACGTCCAACTTCTTGGGGGCACTTCATTATGACACACCCTCTTGTTTTTTCTTTAATACATTTTGGCAGAAAACGTCACATGTCACAACGTCACAAGTCACAATTTTCATTCACAATTTAGCGCTCGGTCGGATTTACAATACAATATCCCAATGACCTGTTTTGTTGCTGCCTACTCGCACTATGATACCAGCCTCACGCAGAGAGGCAATATGCTTGCGAACCATGCGACTGCTAATGCCTAATGCCGCACCGATTTCTTCCGACGATGCAGAATGATTGGATTTCAATGTCCTGTATACATCCCATGTAGCATCAGATATATCAGGAAATCCTCTTTTGAGTTTATTAGGAATTTTATTAGGAACTTTATCAGGAACTTTCACTTGCAATGGCGCACCCTGATGTGATTTCAGCGTTTTGAATATCTCATTCAGCATAAAGTCGATAAACGGTCCTGACTGTCCTGCATTACTACTGGCAGTAATGGCATCGTAGTATTGCTGCTGGTTACTATAAACCATGTTCTCCACAGGCAGATGCTCGAACAACGGATGCAGCTTACCCAGAATCAGCGACTGCCACAAGCGGCCTGTTCTGCCATTACCATCAATAAACGGATGGATGAACTCAAACTCGTAGTGGAACACACAACTGCGAATCAGCAGATGGTCTTTCGAATGTTTCAACCAGTCAAAGAGATTCTTCATCAGTATAGGCACCCGTTCAGCAGGAGGAGCTAAGTGTACTAATCCCTTCTCCCCATATACGCCAACGCCTCCATGCCGGTATTTACCGGCATCGTCCACCAGTGCCTGCATCAAGACGCCATGTGCTTTCAGAAGGTCTTTTTCGTTGAACGCATCAAGCGTGGAATACATCTCGTAGGTCTGGATGGCATTCTTCACCTCCTGAATCTGTCGGATAGGAGCCACAACGTTCTTCCCGTCAATGATGTCACGCACTTCGTCCTCGCTCAAGGTGTTACCTTCTATGGCGAGTGACGAATGGATGGTCTTGATGCGATTGGCTTTTCGCAACCGCAGGCCGTCTTCCTGTTCCAGACGAATAGCATAGCGCTCAATCTGAGCTGAAATCTCAGCTATCAGGTTGATGGCATCAGCGCTAACTGTGAATGGTGGTATATACATCATCACCCCTCCTTTACCTTATATCCAATCCCAGCGAGTTTCTCTCCGTTCGGTCGGATTGCAAATCTGGCTGAGCGGCGGCGCAGCCCGTTCTCGCATCGCTTCGTGTGCAAAAATAAGAAAAAACGAGAGAAGCGCCAAATAATCGCATCGAAAACATTCAGGAGCTTCCAAAATTTTCTGCGGAGCCTCCAAATTTTCTAACGCCAGCCCTCGATACTGTTCAGTTACTTCTCAGCGCCTGGATGTATTGCCACAGCTTACGGTAGAAAGGATGGCGGGTGAGGGTGTGGCGGTCGCCGAGGATGATGACCTTCATGCGGGCTCGGGTGATGGCCACGTTCATGCGGCGCAGGTCGCGGAGGAAACCAATCTGTCCCTCGTCGTTGCTACGCACCAGCGAGATGACGATGATGTCGCGCTCCTGTCCCTGAAAACCGTCGACGGTGTTCACGGTGATAAAACGCCGGAAGGGTTTTAAGCTCTCGTTCTTGCGGAGGAGCTGTCGCAACAGCTGCACCTGAGCACGATAGGGCGAGATGATGCCCACGTCGATGCGCTCCTGCAGGATGCGCTCCTTGCCTATCAGCTCGAAGTAGGCCTGCAGTGCAAGGAGGGTGAGGTGAGCCTCGGAGACATTTTGAAGAGAAGTGCCCACCCCCTTCCCCTCCCCAAGGGAGGGGGGATTTATTTGATTTGCCGATGAAACTTTTTGGGATGAATCTGTTTGAACTCCCTTCCCTTGGGGAGGGGTTGGGGGTGGGCTTATCCACATCATCGGTAAATCCAAGTCGAGGATGCTGCGGTTTCTCACCTCGGGTGCCGCCACCATCTGATTATTGTAGAACCAGTCGGAGGAGAAACGCATGATGTCCTCGTGCATACGGTACTGGGTGCGCAACAGCGTGACACACTCTGGCTTCTCGCTGGCAATGCGCTCCATCAGTGTGCGGCCCAAACCGCCTTTCAGCGCTTCATAGCATTTCACCGTGGGCGGCAGCTGACAGTGGTCGCCAGCAAAGATGACACGGCCTGCACGGCGGATGGCTATCCAGCAGGCAGCCTCAAGTGCCTGCGCCGCCTCATCTATAAATAATGTGGAGAAGTGCATCCCGTCGAGCAGACGATTGGCTGAGCCGACGAGCGTACAGGCAATGACACGCGCCTCGCCGAACAGCTCCTGCTGGATGCTGATTTCCAAGGCTGTGGCACGGCTTTTCAGGCTCTCCAGCTTCTGATGATAGCTGTCGCCGCGCTTCTTACTGGCCCGCAGCTCGCGGATGGCTTTGCGGATGGCCCACAGGTGCGGATAGTCGGGATGGGCCTCGAAGCGGCGCTCGTAGGTGAACGACAGCATCTTGTCGTCGACGCGCGACGGGTTGCCGATGCGCAGCACGCTGATGCCTCGGTCGACGAGCTTCTCGCTGATCCAGTCGACGGCCATGTTGCTCTGTGCGCAGACCATCACCTGCGGCTCGCGGTGCAGCGTCTCATGGATGGCCTCGACGAGCGTCGTCGTCTTTCCCGTGCCGGGAGGACCGTGTACAATGGCCACGTCCTTGGCACGCAGCACCTGGTTGACAGCACGCTCCTGCACGCTGTTGAGGTAGGGGAATGACATGTCGGGGAAGACGAAGGTCTCAGCCTGCTGTCGGCTGTAGAACAAGTCGCGCAGATAGCCGAGGCGTCCCTTGGCGCGCATGGTGCGCTCCAAGGCTTCGAACATCAGGCGGTAGGTGGTCTCGTCGAAGAAGAGCATGATGCCGAGCTGCTGACCTTGAGGCAGCGACACCAGGTCGCCGACGGAAAAGCCGTCGGGCACGCTGACCACCATGCGGTCACCGTCGACGTAAGAGACGGTGCCTATGATGTTGAGTGTTGAGAATTGAGTGTTCGGTGACTTTTGCTTTGCCGATGGAGTAGCGTCACTCAACATTTTAAAGAACTGTACTGGCTTTCCGAACTCGAAGTTGTGGTCGAGAGGCTCCTCATCGTCAGCAACGGGCTGACGGTAGACCTCTACACAGAACTGGTTGAGCGAATTGTAATAGCTGCGGCCCACGCGCAGAGGAATCCATGCATCGCCACGTGCCACCATGCGCTCCACGCCCTGCGCCTGGCGTGCCTGCTGGAACGCTTCCTTTTCCTCCTCATACTCCATCTGCAGCAGCATACGCTGCCGCTGCAGTTCCAGTATGGGTGATGTCGCTTCCTTCATTGCGGCTGCAAAGATACGAATAAGCGAGAGATAATGCAAATTTATTTGCAATTATCCGAGTGAGAGTATCTTCGGCGATAGCCAAAGATACGAATAAGCGAGAGAAATACAAAACAAAATGGCTTAACCTGCGCCCCGAATATGGGGGCTTCTACTATTGTCTGCTGTTACAGTATGAACTCGGCTGTAACACCCCATTTCACCATATTACCTTTTCCAAAGGCCGACTTGTAGCAGTCGCCATGCAGGCGGGCCACGTGCTTGCCAACGGTCATCTGGGCTCCAGCACCGAGATAGACGCCGAAGTGGGCCGTGTTTTCCCAATCCTCATCTACGATTGTTTTGCCCTGATAGACTCGGGTTTCATGATTCCCAAAGTGATACACATAGAAAGCACCTCCACGAACAAGGGGAGTGATGTGAGCCTGGCCAAAGCGTTTTACCACGCCTATGTAGGCAGAAATACGGCCTTTCTCATAGGTGGTGTGCGATAGCGAATGACCTCCGCGAACCATCGTGTCGTGCTCAAACTTAGTCTTTGGAGAGAAGGACAGCCCAAGCTCCGCGCTGCCGCCCTTCATCATTCGCTCAATATCCACCTCAGTGCCAAGTCCCACTTCAAACGCGCCGCCGTGGTAGGTCTCATCCTCCAGGTTCTGCTTGACCGTCTGCTCGTGGGAGAAGTAAGCGTAGCCCGCAAACGCCTTGATATGAGACTTCATCCTGTCCGACTGCTCCTTGTATTCATAGACAATACAACTGCTGCCATCAGTACATACATCCTTGTGATAATCGCGAACCACCTCCACCAGCTTTTTGCGTGACATATCCATATCGTTCATGCGGTCGACAGCCGTCCAAGAATCCTTCAACAGCAGCCTCACCTTTCCATATTGCTCCTTCGCCGTCTGCCGGTGCTGCTTTGCATCCTGAAGAGACGATGAGGAAATCACCGACCTGCTGATCAGCTGCTCCATCTCGCCATCCTCACGTTCAAAGAAGAAGAATTCATCATATTTGTCTGCCACACAGTACAGGTTCATCTTACCCTGAACCATAAACTCGGCAAAGAACAATTCCGGGTTGCCATAGAGATTCAATCGGCGTGTAACAAAGAATTTACCATTATGCTCGAACCTGAAACCCTCAATATCCCCAGGCTTATAGGTCTTGCCCTCGCTTTCCCCGTTAGCCCAGAACGCACATTCTTTTGCCAGCTTGTCATTAGTGCGGAAGTCAATCGTTCCCCTAATCGTGTCACCGGCGTTTGTAATGACATATCCCGGCTTGGGATTCGTCTGCCCCATCGCCACCGCAACGCTAAAGAATAGTGAACAAAGAATAAAGAGTATTTTTTTCATGATGGTTGTGTTTATTAGTTTCAGCTGCAAAAATACGAAAAGTTTTTGAATCAAGAAATAATTTCGAAATATATTCGACCTGTATGGTTGAAATCCCCTTACTTGGATTTTTGCACAGCCGCACACCTTGCAAGGGACTCCGCAGGCAGTTCCCCTCCCATATATGGGATGCCCTATAAAAAACTGCTGAAATTGGGGCGAAAAAGTACAAAAGTACAAAAGTACAAAAGTCAAAAACTTTTTGTCTAACAGTAAAAAATTATACACGATGAGTACAAAGAAAAAAGGCTGCATCCTCCACAACAACCCGTTCAAAGTAAAGAACGACTTTGAACCGCTGGTAGGGCAGAGGAGGCAGAGTTTTAACGAGCCGTACGTACAGAAGTAGGGTCGGCGTCTCGCCCAACAGCCCCATCTTTTACAGCTTTGAGCTGAGCGGATTGCGCACGCCCTGATAAGTACGCAGATAGACCTTGGCCGAGCCGAAACTGAGGTTCATGTCGAGGCGCACGGGCATGTGGTTGTCGTCGTCGGTGACGTAGAACTTGATGAGCTCGGTGGTCTTGCCGTCTTCACGCTCCATGAAGGAGAAGACGAGGCAGCGGAACTTCTCACGCGAACCTTCAATCTTGTAGTTTTCCTTGCCCTGATAGACCAGCCACGTGTCGGTGCGGTGCTTGGCATCGGTGATGGGCATGGGGATGACATCGCCCTCCTTCATCTTGGCAGCATCGAAGTTGCGTGCACGAAGGAAGATGCTCATCATGTCGTAGAGGCACTCGTCGTAGGCAATTTCCTTCCATGAGTGCTCGCCATGACGGTTGATGCGGTGCATCTTCACGTTGGAGTAGCCGTTGGGGTAGGTGTACCACAGCTCGTCCACGTAATAGCGCTTTCCTTCAAGGGCACCCTTGCGGTAGTAGAGTGGCGACAGGTCGGTGACGGAACAGTAGGAAGTGAGCGTGTCGCGCATGACGAAGACGCCGTCAAGCTTATTGTTACCACGAGTGATGAGGCTGGTGCGATAGGCCGGTACGCCGTTGTACGTAGACATGACGGTGGACATTGAGGCAGCACCAACCTTCACCCACACGAACTGCCAGTTGAAGTAAAGGTCGTAGGCCAGGAACTCACCTGCTTTGAACGCTTTGTTCTCGATGCCGCACTGGCTCTGTGCCTTTGCCGGGTTAGTGAATAATGAACAAGCGAATAATGCTAATACCATCATCCACCGGCTTGTCTTGTTGTTATTTATCCTTTTCATTTCCTTTTCTGTTTTTATTGTTAAACATTGAGTGTTTTATTGTTGTGACCTTCCACAACGGTCATTGTTTAACCCAATTAAGGTTATTGATTATTGTTTAACGTTTATTGTATTACATTTTCACTCCTTGTGCGCCCAAATATTCCTTGCCCAGCTTTTTGGCACGCTCCAAATTACGGTTCTTCAATTTCTTGGCCTGATCGGGTTTCTGCTTGGTGATTTTAGCAGGTTTCTGCTGGTATCGAGGCGTCCGGCTGACGTTCCAGTCGCGGCTGACATCCCATTTGGCCTTGCACTCTATTTCCTCGTTGAAGAAGAAGACGGGCTCGGCCATCAGTCCTCGGTCATATTCACCCGTGTCCCACTGGCCATTGCCGTTCATATCGCAGTAGGCACTGAGATAGTAGGTGGCGGGCTTGACATAAGTGAACGTTGCCTTGCCAGAGGCGTCGGCATTGACCTCACGCACTATCTTACCCGAGCCGTCAAGCAGTCGCACCACAATCACAGCCGTACTGTCATCTGACTTGACAGGCGTGCCGCTGATGCTGACGACAAACGTGCTGAAATCATCGGGCGAACCCACCTTCAGCCCTTGTTTGATGGCTTTGTTGCTGAGGCCGTAAATGCTCTGAGCAGCGGCAGAGTCAACCTCAAGGCTGTACTCAGTGGCAGGCTGCCAGTCGGCATTAAGCTCATAGACACGAGGCGACAACTGTCTTACCTCATGCGCCGCCCGATACCATACTGAGTCACGCATAAAATAAAGATGTATCATCGACGTGTCGCACTTCGCCAACGGCACGCCACATTCTATGCGCACCTTTTCCAGCGGCGTGAGCTGTCCTGAGGGATTGAATTTCAATTCTAACGGCTTGACAGGATAGATGCTGTCGTAGGTGTCGCCGCGTTTTTTCTTTTTCTCTTGCTCCTTCTGCCATTTCTCCAACTCTTTTTGCTGTTCCTTGAGTCGTTTGGCGTATGGGACCTTGGGCAGGAACAACAGGGTATCGACCTTCTGTTGCAAAACGCCTAAGGTGTCGGTAGCCCAGAACTTTGCTTCCAGTTGCAACGTGTCCTGCTGAACGAGTGTCGTGTCGTTAAGCCAGTAGAACACGGTATCTTTCTTCTCAGTGTATTCTGCTACAAGTACGCTGTCGGCATTGAAGTTCAAGCCCTTGATACTGGGCAGCGAGTCGTGGCCGAAGGTAAAGTAGAAACCCAGCTTCTCAGGCTGAGAACGCTCGGTCTTCAGTAAGTAGCGGTCGGTCTGCAATTCCTGAAAAGCCAGGAGTGTCACGTCGTCAGGCAGGAAATGGGTGTAGGGTTTGCGCAGGATGTTGTCGATGTGCAATGAGTCGCGCCAGATGGTATCCTGTCGCGTGTCAGGCTTCCATGAAGGCACGATGCTGTCGTTAGACCAGGCGATAATCTCGCTTTTCTGACTGAAGATGAAATTGCCGTCGACATCACTCAACGCGTAGGCCTTGTAGCTGCCCGGTGCCACACCCTTGATAGCGAAAAATCCGCTGCCGTTGGTACGCGATACACGCATCATTGGCTCCGTGCGGAAGGTGCTGTCGGGCACGTCATAGGGATAGAGACCCACAAGGATGCCCTTGATAGGTTCCAAATCCTCAGCGTTGAGCACGTAGCCTGCCACTTCGAGTGTGTCGATATGGTCGCCGGTGGAAAACGAGAATGTGTAGTTGCCCATCGGGTTGCCCTCGTTGTTGTCAGTGATGGCATCGCTGAAATCGATGGTGTAGGTCGTATTCTCCTTTAGCGTATCCATCAGTTCAACAATGATGCGCTTGCCGGCAGCCTTCACCTCGGCCTGCTCTATTTGCGGAGGCGACACGATGACCTTCTCTTGTGCGTTCTCTATCTTGATAAACTCATTGAAATTGATGATTATCTTTTTCTGAGTCACGTCTGTACCGCCATCGGCAGGCGAGGCACTCACCACGCTGGGCGGCATGTCGTCATACCAGCCGCCGTCGGGGCTGCCCATGCGGGCGCAGCTGAAGATGAAAAATGAAAAAAGCAGAATGAAGAATGTTGCGCACAACACACTTCTTGCCATTTTCATCTTTTTCATGGCGGAAGCAAATTCTTCATTCTTCATCCTTTATTCTTCATTTAAGTGAAGCAGTTCCTCTATATGTTCTCTTGAGTTGCTCAGGCGGGGCACCTTGTGCTGACCGCCCAGCTTGCCTTTCGACTTCAGCCAGTCGTTGAAAAGACCAGAACGAGCCTGTATGATTTCCAGGTGCTGCAAGGTGATGTCCTTGTAGCGCTTAGCTTCGTAGTCGCTGTTCACCTCCTGCAGACGGGCATCAAGCAGACGGGCAAAGCGCTGCAGGTCGTCAGGTGGCGTGCTGAATTCTATGAGCCACTGATGGCGGCATTTGGCATTGGCATCCATAAACACCGGTGCGGCCGTATATTCCAGCACCTGTGCCCCCGTCTGCTGACAGGCATAGGCCAGTCCCTGCTCTGCGTTGTCGACGATGAGTTCCTCGCCAAAGGCGTTAATGAAACTCTTTGTACGTCCGCTGATGATAAACTTATACGGATTGGTGGAAGTGAACTGCACGGTGTCGCCAATCATATAACGCCACAAGCCGCACGACGTGCTAATAATCATGGCATAGTTCTTGCCCGGCTGAACACCCCAAAGAGGAACAATGTTTCCAGAAGTCTCGGCTGTTCCTGCAGCTCCCGACATCTCTTGAAACTCATAGAAGCAGTCGTAGTCAAGCATCAGCAGCATCGCCCTGTCGTTGGGGTCGTTCTGAATACCGAAGAATCCCTCACTGGCATTGTAGGTCTCCATGTAGTGCATCTTGGGCGAGGTGATGAGCTGCTCATACTGCTGACGGTAGGGCGTAAAAGCCACGCCGCCGTGGAAGAAGACCTCAAGATTGGGCCACACTTCCTCTAAATGCTTTTTGCCGCTGAGTTCCATAACGCGGTTGAGCACCGACAGCATCCACGACGGCACGCCGCTGAGGTTGGTGACGTTCTTGTTCATGGCCTCACGTGCAATGCGGTCGCGCTTCACCTCGAAATCGCTCAGCAGTGCCGTTTCTTTCGACGGCACACGCACAAGATTGGCCAAAGGGTTGATGTTCTCGATGAGAATGGCGCTGAGATCGCCGACCAGCGAGCCAGGCACATTGTAGTTGGGCTGATGGCTTCCGCCGAGGATGAGACCGCGTCCGTCGAACATGCGGCTCTGCGGGTTGTTTCTCAGGTAGAAAGCCACGACATCGCTACCGCCCTTGTAATGCAGCCGCTTCAGTCCCTCTTTCGAAACAGGTATGAACTTCGACTTATCATTGGTTGTGCCACTCGACTTGGCATACCATTTCACCTTGCCCGGCCAGAGTACATCCGATTCGCCATGACGCATGCGGTCAATGCCCTCCTTCAGTTCCTCATACGTGCTGACAGGCGTTGAGCTGACAAAGTCGTCATAAGTCTTCATGTCTCCAAAGCGGTGATAGCGCCCGAACTCAGTTTCCTTGGCACGATTGATGAGGCGCGACAGCACCTGGCGCTGCAGCTCCTCTGCCTCGTTATTGTGACGCTCCAGTTCTTTCCATCGCGGTGCAAAGAACTTGCGGGCTATTCCTGTGATGCTCATGTTATTTTTTTCCTTCTTTGTGAATCAGGGTGCAAAGGTAGGAGAAAGTTTTGTAACAAGTGCAAGTTTTACGTTTTTTAGCAGTCTTCTGCTTGTGCGGAAACCAGCTGTATTCCGTCGTCTGTAATGGCAATGATTCGACGGCGGTACAGGTCGCCGACAGCACGCTTAAAGGTTTTCTTCGACACCTGGAAACGGTCGGCAATCAGCTCAGCAGGCGAGTTGTCGCCCAGATTGCAGCGTCCGTTGTTCTCGTAGAGATAGCGCAGCAAGACCTCTGCAAAGTCGAGCGTCTGGCGGCGCCCTGTGGGTTGCAGCGTAAGGTCTATCTTGCCGTCCTGCCGCACATGGTCGATATAGGCGGTCAGCCGATCGCCCGAGTGCAGCGGCTGGAACAGTTGGTTGTCGTAGAGCTGGCCCTGATACCTGTTGTCTACAATGGTCTTGAAGCCCAGGTCTGTCTTCTGCCAGACGAGACAGTCGCAGGACTGCCCATGTGACACATCCTCAACACTTGCCGGATGAAGATATTTCTCCACCTTGGCCGTAGCCATCAGGCGATGCGAAGCCTCATCCTCCTTGATATAGACAATGTAGCGCTTGCCACGCTGCATACGCTGCTTCTGCTCGCGGAACGGACAGAAAAGATCCTTCATCAAGCCCCAGTTCAGGAACGCGCCGTACTGGTTGGTCCAAGCCACCTCCAGACACGCAAACTCATTGACCTTGGCAAGAGGCGTCTCTGTAGTAGCGATGATGCGCTCCTCCTGATCCAGGTAGACAAAGACCTGCACCTCGTCGCCGTCGTGCATTTCGTTCGTCACATAGCGCTTTGGCAGCAGGATGTCACCTGTCGTCTCGTCGCCTTCTAAGTAGATGCCGGGATCGGTATGGCGCAAAATCTTTAAGGTATTGTAATCTCCAAGCTTAATCATTTTCTTCTGGTGATAATGGGACATCTGAGAGTTCCGAGGTCTCTGAAACTTCTGGGTCCACTGAGGATTCCTGGATTTCCAGCAGACCATCACGCATGTGGATGGTACGGTCGGTGATGGTGGCAAGCTGCTCGTCGTGGGTGACGATGACAAAAGTCTGGCCAAAGCGATCGCGCAAATCGAAGAACAGCTGGTGCAGCTCCTGTTTGTTATGCGTGTCGAGTGAGCCTGACGGCTCGTCGGCCAGGATGACAGCAGGGTTGTTCATCAGCGCACGTGCGACGGCTATGCGCTGCTTTTCTCCGCCCGACAGCTCTGCCGGTTTGTGGTGTGCACGGTCGCTAAGACCCATGAACTGCAGTAATTCCTCAGCGCGGGCTTTCGCCTCTTTCTTCGGCGTGCCGGCTATGAATGCCGGAATCATAATATTTTCCAGCGCGGTAAATTCCGGAAGCAGCTGGTGGAACTGGAAGACGAAGCCCAAATGACGGTTGCGGAAGTCACTGAGGGCCTTCTGTGAGAGGGCGGTGGTGTCGATGCCATCAACACATACGGAACCCGTGTCGGGCTTGTCGAGCGTGCCGATGATTTGCAGCAATGTAGTCTTGCCGGCGCCGCTAGGACCAACGATGCTCACTATCTCGCCCTTGCCGATGTGCAGGTCAATGCCCTTGAGCACTTGCAATGAGCCGAAACTCTTGGTGATGTTCTTTACTTCTATCATTTTCTATGGATAAGTCGTGCAATGGCGTCATAGATGCTGGACTCCTCGCTGTGCTGAGCCTCGGTGAAGCTCATGCGGTCGTCCTTGGTGGCAGCGCCAAACTGGTCGGGGAAAACAATCATCAGGTTCTTGCCCTTGAAATGCTCTTGCAGCTCGTCGGGCAGACGCTCCAGTGCGTTCTTGTAACTGATGGTGCCCTTACGTGCCGTGACCACAACGAATAAATGGTCGTCGGCAATGTGCGAGGCCAGGCGTGGCAGCTCGTTCCAATGTTTCATACTGGTGTATTCTGCCCGCACGCTGGCATGGTGTGTAGCAATGTAAGTACGGATTAGTTCCATTGACTCCTCACGGCCGTGAAACTGGATGCGGCAATCGAGCTGTCCGGCCAGACGGCACAGGCGCTCTAACCAGCGGTGGAAGCCCGCCTCGAACTCTGCCCTCGACGGCACCGCCACCTGTATGCGCCTCAGCGTGTTCAACGGCTGCACAAAGCGGGTAAGGATAATCTGTCGGTTAAGGCCGTTGTAAAGGCTCTGGATGAACTCGCCCCAGAACTTCGGGTTGCGGTCGGTATGCACGTGCATACCCATGACAATCTCCGAACAGGCGAACTCGCGGAAGGCATGCTTGATGCCGTTGGCGATGTTAGTGGCCAGCCTGACCTGTGTCTGCATCTTTACTTCAGAGGCAGCTGCCTGATTCTGCAACTGTTCCAGCAAGCGCAGACCCTGTTCGCGGCCACGAGCGGCGTGCTCGTCGTCGTAGACCACGTTCAGTGCCACCAATCCGCGGTTCAGCTTCTCGTTGCGCATCAACAGCGACATGCTCAACAGCTGCGGTGCTATCTCGGGATATTTCACACAAACGAGAATCTTCTCGTCGTCGCTCACTGGGGCTGACTGCCGCAGATGGGTTCGTTCCTTCATGGTGATGGTCTGGGCCGCACGCTGGGTCATAATCGTGGAGATGATACAGGTCACGAGAATCATCATCACCACACCGTTGAGCATGTCGTCACTGACCAATTGCAGCCTCATGCCCACCATCACCATGGCAATAGCACCGGCAGCATGGGCCGACGTGAGGCCGAACATCATGTTGCCGTCGCGCTGAGGCAGACGGAACAGCAGGCTGCTGGCGTAGGCGGCCAGCGCCTTGCCGAAAGTGCCGATAAACGCGATGAGCAGGACTATCCATACCACGCCGTCGCCCTCCAGCATCGTTCTGACGTTGATGAGCATACCCACGCCGATGAGGAAATAGGGAATGAAGATGGCATTGCCGATGAACTCGATGCGGTTCATCAGCGGCGAAGCGTGCGGAATATATCTGTTGAGGATGAGACCCGACATAAAAGCGCCGAAGATGCCCTCCAAGCCGATGAGCGACGTCAGTGCCGCCGACAGGAACATCACCGAGAGCACGTAGATGTACTGCATGACCGAGTCGCTGTAGCGGCGCAGGAAATAGCGTGTCAGGCGTGGAATAACCATCACCGAACCCACGATGTAGGCAGCCAGTTTGACCAAGAAGAAGAGCGAGCCCAAAGCACCATTCATGCCTCCCGACGAGGTTTCTCCTTCTGCAGAAGAAAGGGAAGCCGAATAGGAGGCCGACAGCGCAGCCAGCATGACCAGCGACAGAAACAGTGAAATCATCGACGAGCCAACGCTCAGGCCCACCGACGGATGGCGCTGCAGACCGTAGCGTCCCACGATGGGATAGGCCACCAGCGTGTTCGACGCCATGATGCAGCCCAAGAGAAACGACGTGGCACTGCTATAGCCCAACACGGTTGTGGCTACCACGTAGGTCAGACCCAACGGAACCAGACAAGTCAGCAGACCGAAGATAAGGAACTGGCGCGTATTCTTCTTCACGCTCTCCATGTCCATCTCCAAGCCCGCAAGGAACATAATGTAGTAGAGACCCACCTGTCCGAATATCTCAAACGACGAGCCGCGTGCCAACACATTCAGCCCGAAGGGGCCGACAAGCACGCCCGCCAGCACCATGCCGATGATGTGAGGGATGCGCAGCTTGCCCATAATAATGGGCGCGAGGAGAATGATGAGCAGCACCACGAAAAAAATCATCGTGGGGTCGGTAATCAGTGGAGCTACAGCCAGAAGACGTGTCATTCCTCTCGTTTTCTTTCGGCTTGCAAAAGTACGAAAAACGCTTCGATAAGCCAAAGAAAAAAATGTTTTTCTTTATATTTCAAGCCTTGAAACAGAAAATATTCTGATGATTCTGTTGTGGTGGATACTTTTCAGAGAATATATTTGGACGTTCAACATGAAAAGAGTAATTTTGCAGCTATCATTCTTGTCAACGAATTATGGAAAACGAAACAATCACACTGACAGATGTCAGCATTGGATACAGGACGCGGCAAGGCGTGAGGACGGTGGCGCAGGGCATCACGGCCAGTCTGTTGCAGGGCGAGCTGACGTGCCTGCTGGGACGCAACGGTGCCGGCAAGTCGACGCTGCTGCGCACGCTGGCGGCTTTTCAGCCCTGCTTGGGCGGCAGTATCAGCGTTGAAGGACGCCCGCTGCAGGACTACAGTTCAAAGGAGCTGGCACAACGCATAGGCATTGTGCTGACAGAGCGCCCCGACGTGCAGCAGATGACAGTGTGGCAGCTGGCAGCAATGGGCCGCTCGCCCTACACAGGTTTCTGGGGAAACCTCCACCCTGACGACGAACAAGTGGTGAACGAAGCCATCAGCCTGGTAGGAATAGCGCCACTGGCCGACCGACTGGTGACGACACTTAGCGACGGCGAGCGGCAGAAAGTGATGATTGCCAAGGCACTGGCACAACAGACGAGCATCATCTTCTTAGACGAACCGACAGCCTTTCTCGACTATCCCTCGAAAGTGGACACGCTGTTGCTCTTGCGGCGCATCTGCCGTGAGCAGCAGAAGACAGTGTTTCTCTCCACCCACGACCTGGAACTGGCCCTGCAGGTGGCCGACCGACTGTGGCTGATGCAGACCGACGGCACGATGGCCATCGGCACGCCGAGCGAATTGGCCGACAGCGGGGTGCTGACGCAGTTTATCGAGGAAGACAGCGGCGTGGCCTTCGATGCCGACACGCTCAGCATACGCATCAAAAAAAGTGCGGTATGAATCACTCACCCCGCACTCCTTTTCCGGTTTTACGGCTAAAAGGAACCGCAATTCCGGAAGATTCTAATAACATAATCTTTACCTTAATTCTATAAACTACTAACCTAATGAATAATGCGAACAGTCATCACGACTGCTTTTGCAAAGGTAAGAAAAAAACGGCAGAGCTGCGTGCTCTGCCGTTTTTGTTTTATAAAGTTGTAAACATTATTGATATATGTCAACGCAGTGCAGCCAGTTTCTCCAACGAGGGTATGACAATGCGGCCGCGATGCAGCTCGACAAGGCCTTCGTGCTGCAGCTGGTTGAGCATTCGCGAGACGTCGAGTCGGCTGTCATTGAGGTCGTCGGCCAGGCGTGTCATCAGAATATGCAGCGTCTTCTGCCCTGCGGGATAGGCACTGTGATCCATGACAAAACGCACAAAGCGTTCCCGCAGCGACGACGGCACACGTCGCCACGACAGTCTTTCCCGTTTCTGCGCCATCGTGGCCAGCATGTTCATCAGGTTGAGGCGGATGATGAGGAAATCGTCAGTGAGACGCAGCACTTCATCTTTCGACAATGTGATAAAGTGGCTGGGCTCTAAGGTGACGCTGGTGCCGGCAAAGCGTGGCGTGGCACCGAAAATTGCCTCGGGCTGTAGCAGCCACGGAGCCGACAGACGCTCCGTCAACCGGTAAGAGCCGTCGTCGCTGCGCGTGGTGAGCTGCAAGGAACCGCTGACGAGGAACAGCAGCTGTCGGCAGTCGTCGCCCTCTCGCACCACGGTGACGCCGCTCTCTTCTTTCCTGAAGCCAAATTTCGTGGTGCCCGCCATCTGCAGCAGCTCAGTGCGACTAAGGCCCTGAAAGAGCTGGAAGCGCAGCAGATGGTCATAGAGCTGAAGAGTCACGATGGGAAGGTGGAGGGCTATGGGGTTGTAAACTGCAAGGATGGTGAGTGCCACTCGGCCAGTCGGCCGTCAGCATCGGTATAGATGAGGTAGGCCTGCATCTCAGGATGACGCTGCAGCACCTGGCGTGCACTGTCGAGGCCCAACACCATGAAGGCGGTAGCGTAGGCATCGGCCACGGCACAGCGGGGCGCCAGAACGGTGGCCGAGAGCAGTTCGTGCTGAACAGGATAGCCTGTGCGAGGGTCGATGGTGTGGGCATATTTGCGTCCGCCCTTGTAGTAGAAGTTGCGGTAATTGCCGCTGGTGGCCATGGCAGCATCGCTGACAGTGAGGATGGCCTGCAAGCCGTCGCCTTCCTGCGTCTGGATATCTTCAGAAGGCTTGCTCACGCCAATCTTCCATTGCTGCTGCTGCGAGTTACGACCGCGTGTCACCACCTCGCCGCCAATCTCCACCATGTAATTCGTCACGCCGTGAGCCTCCAAGGTGCGTGCCACCATGTCGCAGCCATAGCCCTTGGCAATGGCGCTGAAGTCCATCTGGTTGCGTATTTTCAGCAGACTGTCCACCTGCTCGGAGGTCGGCATCTGTTCGTTCTTGAAGCCAAAGCCCCACGCATTGACCAAAGGCGCCACGGTAATGTCGAAGGCACCGTCGGTGTCGGCCGTCACCTGCTGCGACAGCCGGTAAACCTCCTCAAACATGCTGCTGCGCAACGGATCCTCACCGCGGTTGATGGCGGCGACGGTGCTGTGTTCATTGAACATCGAAAACTCGCCGTCGACCTGTGCCAAAGCCTCGTCGATGCTACTCTTCAGGCTGCCTGGTGCCTGATAGGTGACGTGATAGAACGTGCCGAAGACTTCACCTTCGTCGCGCTGATAATCGTTCTGATGCTGCTGCGCAATCAGTCTCTCATTCCGGTTCTGTCGGGCGATGAAGAAGGTACCCGCGATGAGAAACACCAGCAGGGGTATTTGCCAATAGAGTGATTTGCCTTTCACTGTATCAATTTTTCAATAATCAATTATCAGATGTCTATGATGACGTTGAACGTATAGCCCAGGCGGGTGCTTTCCTGCGTGCCATAGCCCGGCACATACCACGTCTTACCGGTAATTCCGTCGTCGTGGGCGATGCGGCGGCGATAGCGAGCGCTCCATCCCAAGTGCAGCGGGCCCGCCACCTTTGCCTCAATGCCGAAGAGCAGTTCGGCCCAGTGCTGACTGCACGACTCATCCTTCACACCGTAGCTGGTATCCCATTTCCAAACAGGATCTTTGAACGGCAGGCTGCTTATGTCTACCTTATACGACGTGAAAGCATAGCGCAGGCCGGCAAAGACGCGGTTGCCGGTGTGCTTGTTCTTCAGCAGGTTTACGTCGGCTCCGATACGGAAATAAGGTGCCTTGGTGCTATAGGTAATGCCAGTGATGGCATCATCCTCATGCTTAGCCTCGCCGTAGCCCACTTCAACCGTGGGGAAATACTGGTCGTGCAGATTGACACGCGCCATCACTTCATACTGTCCGTAGTCGCTCAACATGCGCTGTGCGGCACCGGCCAGGTCGAAGCCCACGGCCACACCACGAAACAGCGGTATGCTGTCGGCCTGCCACTTCAAGAAGCCCTGGGCCGAAGCCGCCTGCGAGGCAGCAAGCAGCAACAGAAGACTAATAGCGCTTCTTAAAATAGATGTTAAGGTGTGCCTTGCTTTGATCATAGTTCACATGCGGGTTGGCAATGGTAATGCTGTCAATGCCGACGCGTGTGGAGCGCACGGCGGTGAGACGGTGGAAGAAGTGTGCGGCGCAGTCGACGCTCTCGAAGTGCGGTATGTTTTCCTTCTTCAGGAACACCGTGTCGAGCGTCTGCTGGTGGTAGCTGTCTGTAATATAGAAGATGAGTGTATCCTCAGGGTTGGAGTAACCTATTGGCAGCGAGAACGAGTCCTTACCCGTGAGTCGGTTGAGCAGCGTGTCGCGACCGTCGGCACACCGTGTCCAGACATAAAGCGTGTCGGCCAGCGTGGCGGCCTGTCCGTCGGCTCCCATGACGGCATACTTCGTCGCCACAGTGTTCTGCACAGGACAGTCGATGGACGAGCAGGCAAGAAGGAAGCTCACCCCAACCCCTCCCCAAGGGAGGGGCTTGAATAGTTTGGCAATAGTGTTTTTTATCGATTTCATCGGATTATTTCTCCGCTACAAGGTAATTAAGCTCCCCTCCCTTGGGGAGGGGTTGGGGGGGGCTTTTATATCTTCTCCTCAATCTGATAGTCATTCCTGTTGGCAGACGAGCGGCTGACGAGGTCGGCCACGAAGCCGGCAAGGAAGAGCTGCGTGCCCAGGATCATCATGGTGAGGGCGACATAGAAGAATGGTGAGCTGGTGATATACATCTTGCCCATGAGTTTGCCTATGGCAAGCACCACAACGGCGATGAAACCGATGAAAAACATGAGTGAGCCGAGGAAGCCGAACACGTGCATGGGTTTCTTGCCGAAGGTGCTGAGGAACCAGAGTGTGAGCAAGTCGAGATAGCCGTTGACAAAGCGATTCCACCCCATGAACTTCGACGTGCCGTACTTACGGGCCTGGTGATGCACCACTTTCTCGCCGATTCGGTCGAAACCGGCGTTCTTTGCCAGATAGGGAATGTAGCGGTGCATCTCGCCATACACCTCGATGTTCTTCACCACGTCGCGACGGTAGGCCTTCAGACCGCAGTTGAAGTCGTGCAGGTTCTTAATGCCGCTCACCTTGCGTGCCGTAGCGTTGAAGAGCTTCGTGGGCAGCGTCTTCGAGATGGGGTCGTAGCGCTTCTGCTTGTAGCCGCTGACGAGGTCGTACTTCTCCTCCTTGATCATGCGGTAGAGTTCAGGAATCTCATCGGGAGAGTCCTGCAGGTCGGCATCCATCGTGATGACCACGTCGCCCTGGGCATCGGCAAAGCCGCAGTATAGGGCCGGGCTCTTGCCGTAGTTGCGGCGGAACTTGATGCCTTTCACGCAAGGCGACTGACGATGCAGCTCCTCGATGATTTCCCACGAGCGGTCGGTGGAGCCGTCGCTGATGAAGATGACTTCATAGCTGAACTGATGCTCGGTCATCACGCGCTCTATCCATTGGTAGAGCTCGCCGATTGATTCTTCCTCGTTATAAAGAGGTATGACAACAGAAATATCCATGTTAAAATAACCGTTAACCAATAACCATTAGCCGTTGATGTTCTCCTCCTGGGGCGGCGCAGGCGGCAAGGGCTTACCGCTGCGGTGGGCCATGAAGCCAAGAGGCAGGCCGACAACGATGCCGATAAGCAGGTTCGACGTCATGATGTTGAGCACCAGGTCGATGGGACGCATGTGGCTGAAGTCGGCCATCGCCTGACTCAGGGCCTGCCCCATGCCCATCTGCTGCAGGGCCTGCACCGTGGCTGGCTCGCTGAGCATCTGAGCCATCTGGCTCATAAAGAAGCCCTTGTCAATGAAGGAGAAATAAACAAACTGTGCCAGAGCGAAGAGCAGGCTGGCATAAAAGAACTGGAAGACCACATAGGCCCAGGCACGACGGAAGGAAATGGTACCGCCAATCACCTCATCGCGATAGTAGCGCAGCTTGCGCGACGACCTGAAAGGTGTCATCAATGCCAATATCATCGCCAGCAAACCAAGAAAAGGCGTCGTGAAGCCTGCCACATAGAGGATGAAGCTCAGAAGCCACAGCAAGAACAGACGCAAGCCGTCGTAACGGGCAAAGGCCCTCATTTGTGTATATTCAACGGGTGTCAATGTGACGAAATAGTATTATATAATAATGTATATACGTTTTACGGGTGCAAAATTACTCATTTTCCAGCACATAAGACGCGCAGGCTTCAAAAAGAAAGTTAAAAAAAGAAACATTTTGCTCTTTTTACTTCTTTCGTCTCACTTAAAATATGTACCTTTGCAGCCGCTTAAAGCAAAATGGGCAAGTCCTGTACGGCCAGGCGATGCAGACCGCTTGCCCACCCGCCTCTTTAGCTCAGTTGGCCAGAGCACGTGATTTGTAATCTCGGGGTCGTTGGTTCGAATCCGACAAGAGGCTCAAAAATAGAAAGGCACTGCCGCGCAACAGCGTGGCGGTGTCTTTTCGTTTTGCCACGCTGCAAAACCACATTCTCGCCCAATTCCCCAAAACAGTAACCACGTGGGTTACTGACTGTAACCACGAGGGTTACTGACAGTAACCCGCGTGGTTACTAAAATTTTCAAAATTTAACACAGCAAGGACAAAAGCCCGGTCAAGCTGCAAATCAGGTATATTCGTCACACGCACCGGATTTTTATTTGCGGACTCAAAAAAATATCCATAAAACATCAGCGTTAAGAAAAAAATGCTTAACTTTGCACAATCTGAGTACAATCGAGAAAACTAAAACTATAAAATTATGGAACAAAGTATCCTGATTCGCTGCAAGAACAATGGCAAGACCATAGAGGTGCCCATGAGCAGCACACTGGAGGAAATCTATCAGCTGGCCGGCGTACAGATGGAGATGGAGCCCATCATTGCCCGCGTGAACAACAAGGTGGAGGGTATGCACTACCGTCCCTATAAGCCCAAAGACGTGGAATTCTTCGACATCACGTCGGCATCGGGGCTGCGCACCTACACCCGCTCGCTGTTCATGGTGCTGTGCAAGGCTGCACACGACCTGTGGCCGAAGTGCCGCGTGAGCATCGACATTCCCGTGAGCAACGGCTATTATGTAGACCTTCGACTGCCGGCCGACGAACAGGCCGAGAACCCGCTGGAGCAGTGCCGACCCGTCACACTTGACGACGCCGGGCAACTGCGCCGACGCATGCAGGAGCTCATCAACCAGCAACTGCCCATCCACCGCCACGAGACGACCACCGAGGAAGCGCTGAAACTGTTTGAAGAGAACGGATCCTTGTCGAAGGTGAAACTGCTGAAGAGCCTGGGCTCGCTCTATACCACTTACTACTCGCTTGACGGATACACCGACTACTATTACGGTGCCATGCTGACGAACACCAGGCAGCTCTACCTCTTCGGACTGGAGAAATACTACGACGGCCTGCTGCTGCGCCTGCCGTCGGCACAGAATCCGCAGGAGCTGGGCGAACTCATCATGCAGGACAAGATGTTCGGAATATTCAAGGAGCATCACCGCTGGCAGGACATCCTGGGACTGCGCACCATCGGCGACCTGAACGACGCCATCGACAAGGGCTACTCTTCGCAGCTGATACAGATCAGCGAGGCATTGCAGGAAAAGAAAATGAGCCAGATAGCCGACGACATTGCCCGCCGCACGTCGCCCGCCATCCGCCTGGTACTCATCGCCGGTCCGTCGTCGTCGGGCAAGACCACCACATGCAAGCGTCTCAGCGTGCAGCTCGGCGTCAACGGCATCAGGCCTATCAACATCTCATTAGACGATTATTTCGTAGACCGCGAGAAGACACCGCGCGACGCTACCGGCGACTACGACTATGAGCACCTGCACGCCCTGAACCTCGACCTGTTCAACGAGCAGCTCAACGCACTGTTCCGCGGCGAGGAGGTGGAGCTGCCGCGCTATGACTTTACCACGGGATATTCGAAACCCAGCGGCAAGAAGCTGCGCATGGGACCGAAGGACATACTCGTGGTTGAAGGCATCCACGCGCTGAATCCCGAACTGACGGCACAGATACCCCAGGAGCTCATCTACCGCGTCTACGCTTCGGCACTCACTACGCTGCTGCTCGACAATCACAACTACATACCGACAACCGACAACCGCCTGCTGCGCCGCATCATCCGCGACAACAAATACCGCGCCGTCAACGCCGTTGAGACCATACGCCGCTGGCCGTCGGTGCGCAAGGGCGAGAACCGATGGATATTCCCTTATCAGGAGAACGCCGACCAGATGTTCAACACGGCCATGCTCTTCGAGCTGGCTGTCATCAAGCGCCAGGCAGAGCCGCTGCTGGAGCAGGTGCCCGAGAACTGCCCCGAATATGCCGAGGCATACCGCTTGCTGAAGTTCCTGCACTACATACGCCCCATACCCGAAGACCAGATACCGCCAACGTCGCTCTTGCGCGAGTTCCTCGGCGGCTCTTCCTTCGAGTATTAAACAGCAGTTCAACAAGCAGCCCCGACATTTGCCGGGGCTGCATTGCATAATCAGCAAAGTTTCACTGAAGGTTGGACGACTCGGATTCGAACCGGGAATGACAGAACCAAAACCTGTAGTGTTACCATTACACCATCGTCCAGTATTCTGTCGCAGAAACAATGGCTGCGGCAAAAAATCGGGTGCAAAGGTAGCGTTTTTTTGCGCCACTACCAAATTTTTTCGCCTCTTTTTCTCTCTGCAAGGAAGATAAAGAGGCGAAAGCTGCTAAAGAAAGCCAAAGTCAATGCTCAAATGATGGGCAGGCTGATACCGCAGATTTTCTGATAGACGTCGAGGGCATAGACGTCGGTCATGCCGCTGATATAGTCGATGACGGCCATGACACGGCTCTCCAGGTCTTTGTTCTCAATGTCGTATTGGCTGCTCACACGGCCTATCAGCTGCTGCGAGTAGTAGCGCTCGGGATGCTCAATCGCCTCAATCATCAGTTCCATCAGCGTGGCCATGATTCTGTAACCCGACAACTCCACATCGAGCACGGGCCGGCTTTTATAAATGCGTGCGCGGCTGATCTCGGTGCAATGCTGGTAGGCAGCACAGGGCGTTGCACTGATATGGTCGATAAGCGAACCGGTAAACGTGCCGTTAAGAATGGCTTCCTCATGGTTAAGAAACACATGAGCGCACTCATTCTCCAACAAGCCGATGACGCAGGCGCGCAGGTACTGCACCTTCTCATTCGGGTCGCTCAGTTCCTCGTCGCTGATGCGCTGAATGATGTGATTTTTACCGGTTTCATCGAAGAAACTGAGCATTAGTTCTGCCGTCTCTTCATACGACAGAATCTTCAGCTTGTAAGCGTCTTCCAAGTCCATAATCTCATAGCAGATGTCGTCGGCGGCCTCCACTAAATAAACTAACGGATAGCGTGCCCAGCGCTCGCTGCCGTCTGCCGTGTCAAGGCGCGGAATACCGAGGTGCGTGGCCACTGTCACATAGTCATCATGCTCAGAGGTGAAGAAACCGAATTTCTTCTTCGTGGCGTGATAAGAGGGGAAAGGATACTTCACAATGCTGGCCAGCGTGCTGTAGGTCATGGCAAAGCCACCCTTGCGACGGCCCTTGAAACTGTGGGTCAAAAGGCGGAAGGCATTGGCATTGCCGTCGAAACGGGTGATGTCGCTCCAGAATTCTGCACTGACACGTTCCTTGAGACCAAGGCCTGCACCTTCGCTGAAAAAAGTCTGGATAGCCTTCTCACCGCTATGGCCAAAGGGCGGGTTGCCCAAGTCGTGGGCCAGACAGGCCGTGGCTACAATCTGCCCGATTTCAGGAATCAAACCATCGATGAAATCGGGATTTTTCTTACACAGATGGCGCGCTACGTCGTTACCAAGCGACATGCCCACCGATGCCACTTCCAACGAGTGCGTCAGGCGGTTGTGCACGAAGATACTGCCTGGCAACGGGAAAACCTGCGTCTTGTTCTGCAGTCTTCTGAAAGGTGCGGAGAAAATCAAGCGGTCGTAGTCGCGCTTGAATTCCGTGCGGTCGTCGTGTCGCTCTAAATGCCGATGCTCCTGGCCCAGGCGACAATTGGAAATAAGCTGTGTCCAGTTCATAGCGCAAAAGTACGAAGAAATGCGCAGTGTGGCAAATTTTCCGTTGAAATAATTGCATTTTCCGCTTTTTATTCCTAATTTTGCAGCTGCTACTTACTACACGAATCTAATGCAGACCCTCGACCTCATCATCTTTGTAGCCTTCACCCTCGGCGTGGTGCTCTTCGGCTGCTCGTTCTACCGGAAGGGCAGCACGGCCACTGAGTTCACGGCTGCGGGTCGCTCTTTGCCTGGATGGCTAGTGGGCATGAGCATCTTCGCCACTTACGTCAGTAGCATCAGCTATATTGGTTATCCAGGCAAGGCTTTCGCATCAAACTGGAACGCGTTTGTCTTTTCCCTGTCCATTCCCGTGGCCAGCTACTTCGCCGCCAAGTATTTCGTACCCTTTTACCGCCGCGGGGGCAGCATCTCGGCTTATTCATTCTTGGAGGAGAAGTTCGGACGATGGGCGCGCTTCTACGCCTCCGCCTGCTACCTGCTGACACAGATAGCGCGCATGGGCAGCATCCTCTATCTGCTGGCCATGCCGATGCACATCCTGATGGGCTGGGACATGGTGACGGTCATCATCGCCACCTCTGTGGCCATCATCCTCTACTCCATGCTCGGCGGCGTGAAGGCCGTCATCTGGGCCGACGCCGTACAGGGTTTTATTCTTATCGGCGGTGCCTTGGTGTGCCTGATTATCCTTTTGTTCTCCATGCCTGAAGGTCCAGGGCAGGTTTTCGAACTGGCTGCCAACGCTCCCGAAGGCAACAAGTTCTCCTTAGGTTCCTTCGGCAGCAGCCTGACAAGCAGTACGTTCTGGGTCTGCCTCATCTACGGCATTTTCATCAACCTGCAGAACTACGGCATCGACCAGAACTATGTGCAGCGCTATCACGCGGCGAAGAGCGACAAAGACGCGCGTTTCTCGGCACTTTTCGGCGGTTATCTCTTCATTCCAGTATCTGCCCTTTTCTTCCTCATCGGCACAGCTTTGTACAGCTACTACGCTGCCGGTGTGGCGCCGTTGCCTGCCGGGATTCAGGCAAAGCCCGACTTCATTTTCCCCCATTTCATCGTTAACAGCCTGCCCGTCGGCCTGCGCGGCCTGCTCATCGCCAGCATCTTTGCTGCAGGCATGAGCACCGTGTCGACGAGCATCACCTCAGCAGCCACCGTCATCCTGACCGACTACGTGAAACCCTTGGCCCGCAATGTCACAGAGCATCACCATGTGTTTGTGCTCCGTCTGTCGAGCGTCGTCGTCGGTGTGTTAGGTATCATCGTGGCCATTGCCATGCTGGGGGTGAAGAGCATCATCGACGCCTGGTGGATACTCAGCAGCATTTTCTCTGGCGGTATGCTGGGACTTTTCTTTCTGGGCATCATGCCGCGCCGCATCAGCCGAGGGGCAGCCGCTATTGGTGTTGTCGTAGGCATTATTGTCATTGCCTGGGTTTCGCTGGCCGGCGTATGGAACCTTCCCGGTCCACACCTGCACGAATATCTGGCCATCGTTCTTGGCACCACCGCCATCTTCCTCGTGGGCTTCCTGCTCAGTTTGATTATTAGAAACAATAAGGTTTAAAGGTGAAAGACATGCAAGCTACATGGATATGGTATCCCGGCGATTTCGAGGTCTGGCTGGGCAACAAGTTCAACAACCGTCGCACTGAGCGCGGCAGTTTCTTCCCTCCGTTCTGGAAGCAGGACTCGCATTGGCCGACTGTTGTGTTTACCAAAACTGTGGCTTTGAAACAGAGCGAACATCTTGTTATCCATGCTGAAGGCCAATTCAATGTCTCAATTGACGGCCAACTGCAACGCTTTCACAATATGAGTGTTCCTGCAGGCGAGCATACTATCAGCATCAAGGTATGGAATCAGGGCACGCCGCCCACTATCTTCATCGACGGTCCCACGGTAAAAACCGACAGCAGCTGGCAGGTAACCTACGAGGATAAAATATGGATTGACGAGAATGGCGTGGCACACGGCTCAGGCATTTATGTCCCCGCAGGCTGTTGGAACTTCAACAGCGCCGACATGCTACCGTCGCTATTCCATATTCCGTCAACGGAGATGCGGCCTGTGGGTTACGAGGGGTGTGACGAAAAAGGGCAGATGCTGGGCGGACGACTCTATGACTTCGGGCGAGAGGTGTTTGGCTGTCTGAAAATCAAGGGACTGGAGGGAGGCACGGCCGACATCTATTATGGCGAGAGCCGTGAGGAGGCGCTTGACACCGAGCACTGCGAGACGCTGGACAGCGTCAGCTCATACGACACCCGATACCGCATAGAGCCGCACAATTACCGACTCGACAGCAAAGCCTTCCGCTACGTTTTCATCCGCATCTTTTTCGAGACATGGTATGACGATGTGGCCGTCGATGCTGAGATGGCTCCCTTCGACACTGGCCACAGCGGCTCCTTCCGCAGCAACGACGAAGAGCTGAACGACATTTGGAAGGTCAGCGCCAGGACGTTGGAACTCACCACACAGGAATTCTTCATGGACGGCATCAAGCGCGACCGCTGGGTGTGGAGCGGCGATGCCATCCAAAGCTACCTGATGAATTACTACCTGCATTTCGACACCGAGTGCGTGAAGCGCACCATCCGCCAGCTGCGCGGCAAGGATCCCGTCACCACCCATATCAACACCATCATGGACTACACTTTCTATTGGTTTAAGTCGATTATGGACTACTACCAGTACACTGGCGACGAAGCTTTCGTGCGCGAGATGTGGCCGAAGATGGTGACACTGATGGACTTTGTGCTCAGCCGCACCAATGCCGACGGTATGGCCGAAGGCCAGCCCGACGACTGGATCTTCGTGGACTGGACAGACTTCCCCATGCACAAGCGCGGCACGCTCTGTTTCGAGCAGATTCTTTTCCTCAAAGCTCTTGAGACTTTAGCCTTCTTCGCTGACCTCCTTTCCATCGACAGCTCCCAATTTAATAGCCATGCCACTATTCTTCGCGAGAAAATCCATAAGAACTTTTGGAGCGACAAGCACCACGCCTTCCTCCACGCCCTTGAAGACGGTGTGCTAAATATGCAAATCACCAAGTTCCCCAACATGTTCGCCATTCTCTACGGCTTGGCCACCGAGGAAGAGAAAAGAATGATACTGGGAAATGTGCTGGAAAACCCCGCCGTTGAGCCCATCACCACACCCTACATGCGCTTCTATGAATTAGAGACGCTCTGCATGATGCAGAAGCAAGAGCAGGTGCTCAGGGAGATAAAGTCCTACTGGGGCGGTATGCTGCGCGAAGGCGCTACAACGTTCTGGGAGAAATACAACCCGGAGGAGAAAGGCACTGAGCATCTCGCCATGTACGGCCGCCCTTACGGCAAGAGCCTCTGCCACGCCTGGGGTGCCTCGCCCCTCTACCTCCTTGGCCGCTATTTCCTCGGCGTGCGTCCCACGAAGCCTGGCTACGAAGAATTCGAGGTGCGTCCCGTCCTCGGCGGCTTGCAGTGGATGGAGGGCGATGTGCCTACGCCCAGAGGAATGATCCACGTGAGTATGAACAACGAGGAAGTGACCGTCGGCTGTGACTTTTCTGGCGGAACGCTTGTCGTGGCCGACAAGGAATATCCCATTGTTGCCAATCGCAAAAACACCATTAAACTATGAAAAAGTGCCATTTCATCGCCGTTCTTGCCTTCTCTTTGCTGACGGCAGGCCCGTCCTTCGGCAAGGTTAGGATCAAAATAAAAGACAAGACGCCGCAGACCGAATACGCCGCCTCGCGACTGAGCGATATGAGTGGCGACTTCACCGTCAGCATCAGCATCGTTGGCAGCGGGCCCGCCGAGGGTTTCTCGCTTTTGCACACAGGCAAGCAAATCAGCATCGTGGGCAACGACAACCCTGGTGCCATCTACGGTGCCAACCGCCTAATAGAAGAATGGCAGCAGGACTCGACGCTCCAGTCGCTGCCACCCGTCATTACCGACCAGCCGAAGATGGTGATGCGCGGCGCATGCGTAGGCTTGCAGAAAACGGATTATCTGCCGGGCCATAGCGTCTACGAGTATCCCTACACGCCCGAGAACTTCCCCTGGTTCTACGACCGCGAGCTCTGGCTGCGCTATCTCGACCTGCTGGCATCGTGCAACATGAACACCGTTTATCTGTGGAACGGCCATCCGTTTGCGTCATTGGTCAAGCTCGACGACTATCCCTTCGCCGTCGAGGTAGACGATGCCACGATGCAGAAAAACGAAGAAATGTTTTCTTTTCTCGTCGACGAAGCCGACCGTCGCGGCATCCGCGTCATCCAGATGTTCTACAACATTATATTGAGCAAGCCCTTCGCCGACCACTACGGTCTGAAAACGCAGGACCGCAACCGCCCCATCACGCCGCTCATCTCAGATTATACACGCAAAAGCATCGCAGCCTTCGTCAGGAAATACCCTCGCGTCGGCTTCCTCATCTGCTTAGGCGAGGCGATGAACGGCATCACCACCGACATTGAGTGGATGACCGGAACCATCATCCCAGGCATCTTGGACGGACTAAACAGCAATGCTCTCACCTCTTTACCCCCCATCATCCTGCGCTCACACGACACCTACGCTCCGGCGGTGCTCAAGGCTGCCCTACCCCTCTATCCCAACATCTATACCATGTCGAAATACACGGGCGAGTCGTTGACGACGTATGAACCCGGCGGGCCGTGGGGCGAGACACACCGCGAACTGGCCGCCGCTGCGCCCGTGCACATCGACAACGTGCACATCCTGGCCAACCTCGAGCCGTGGCGCTGGTCGTCGCCGACGTTCATCCAAAAGGCCGTACAGGCCATGCACAGCGCCCATCACGCCAACGGTCTCCACCTCTACCCGCAGGCCTCCTACTGGGACTGGCCCTACACCGCCGACCGTCTGCCCGACGGTTCCCGCCTTTTGCAGATTGACCGCGACTGGATGTGGTACAAGGCCTGGGGCCGCTATGCCTGGAACAGCGAGCGCGGCTCCACAAAGCATCCATCACTACCAGGCTTTGTAAAAGAAAACGACTACTGGCTGCGGCAGCTGGCCGGCTACTACGGCATCAGCACGGAGGCCGCAGCTCACCTGCTGAGAGCCTACGACGAGAGTGGCGAGATTGCCCCGAAGCTGCTGCGACGCTTCGGCATTACTGAGGGCAACCGCCAGACGCTGCTCCTTGGCATGAAGATGGCGCAGCTGGTCAACCCCTACAAGTTCAACGTCTACCCTGGATTCTACGAGAGCTGCGGTCCCAAAGGCGAAAAACTCATAGAATGGGCCGAGAAAGACTACAAAGGCGAGCGCCATGAGGGCGAGCTGCCCCTCGACATTGCAGAGCAATGCGTGGCCCATGGAAAGAAAGCCATAGAAGCCTACGGCGATGCCATGAAACGCATCGGGACGGAGACCACGCCACACCATGCCGACGAGCTGCGCCGGCTGGGAAACGACATGGCATGCTACAACCTGTTTGCACAATTCTTCCTGCAAAAGGTGCTGGCTGCACGCCTTGCGCTCAAGTACAAGTGGACGAAGGACATGCATTGTCTCGACAACGCCTTGAGCCATCTGGAGAACAGCGTGGAGCGGTGGCGCGAGTTGGTGGAGCTCACACAGCCCACCTATCTCTATGCCAACTCCATGCAGACGGCGCAGCGCCGCATCCCTGTCGGCGGCGACAACGGCAACTTCAAGACGTGGGCCGAAATGCTGCCTGTCTATGAGGACGAGGTGGCCGCACTGCGCCAGAACATCGAGCGCCTGAAGCACCCCGTAGCTCAGACCGACGTGCTCATCCTTCCCGCAAAGCCTGCGGCTGTTTCCATTCTCTCACCTCGCTCCTCTCAACTCGCACTCCTACAAAAAAACGCCCTCCTTTTCGAGAACAGGGAAGACACGCCCGTGGACAGCGTTGCTCCTGAGCTGGCCAGCCTGCAGGCTCTCGTCCTCAATCGCGACACCACACGCATAAAGGGCACAACCATCGACTTTGATACCGCCGAGCCTGTGCAAATGCTGGTGGGCTTCTTCCAGGACGATGACCCGAAGTGGGCGAAGGTGCCAAAACTGGAAACCGATGCCACGGGCAACGAATACGGACAGGCTGAGCCACTGCTCACCAACGCCGTGGTCATCAAGCAGATGCCGCCCGTCAATATTCACGCCTACCACTTCCCCGCCGGTCGCCACTCCATCCGCCTGCCCAAGGGCATCATCATGGTGGCCGGATTCACCAGCGACAACATCAAACCACGCGATGCCAGTCTCTTAGGGAGCAGCGATGAAGTTGACTGGCTCTTCACCAAATAAAGATTCACATGATTCAGGGAAAAAAAGAGCAGCTATTTAAAAAATACACACGGTGTGTACTAAAAATACACACGGCGTGTATTTTTAGTACACACCGTGTGTATTTTTTTAAACCCATTCGTTTTTTAATATGGGCGTGGTCGCTTTTCTTGCCAGCAACACTCACGGCACAGGAAATCACTGAGCAGGAGATGCAGGCCATTTACGACGAAGTGCGCACGCCTTACAAATACGGACTCGTCGTGGCTCCAGCCGACAATTACCACAAGTACGACTGCCCCACCGTCTTTCGCGTGGGCGAGAAGTGGCTGATGACCTATGTCTGCTACGATGGCAAGGACGGCACCGACGGACGCGGCTATGAGACGTGGCTGGCCGAGAGCGACGACCTGCTGCACTGGTCGACATCAGGTCGAATCCTGAGTTTCAAGGACAGCGGCTGGGACATGAACCAGCGTGGCGGTTTCCCAGCCCTCGTCGACTGGACGTGGGGCGGCAGTTACGGCATTGCGAAATACAAGAAAAACTACTGGATGACCTACATCGGCGGTCATGGCACCGGCTATGAGGCTGTGCGTGAGCCGCTGAACATTGGCATGGCATGGACGAAGGACGAGATTGACAAAGCCCATGAATGGCAGACTGACGACAAGCCGCTGCTCAGCATCAACGACAAGGATGCTCAGTGGTGGGAGAAGCTCACCCAGTATAAGAGTACCGTCTATGACGACCCTGACAAGACGCTGGGCAAACGGTTCGTGATGTTCTACAACGCCGGCGGCATCAACCCCACAAACCATCTCAAGGCAGAGCGCATAGGTATCGCCCTGTCCGATAATCTCAGAAAATGGCAGCGCTACACGGGCAATCCGATTTATTATCACGAGGCGCCAGGCATCATCACTGGCGATGCGCAGATAGTACGCATGGATTCCCTCTACGTCATGTTCTATTTTTCCGCCTATCATCCTCAACGGAAATACGATGCCTACAACACCTTCGCCGTCAGCCGCGACCTCATACATTGGAAGGACTGGACAGGCGAAGACCTCATCGTGCCTACGAAGCCCTACGACGAACTGTTCGCACATAAAAGCTGCGTGGTGAAGCACGACGGCATCGTCTACCATTTCTACTGTGCCGTGAACAATGCCCAGCAGCGCGGCATCGCCGTGGCCACCAGCCAGCGCCTGGGCCGCAGCAACGTGCGTTTCCCTGAGCCCGAGCCAGTAGGCAAGCGCCGCCTCGTCAGCCTCAACGACGGCTGGACGGCGAAGATAGACAGTAGTGAACAGTTGATAATGAATAGTGATGATAACTCTCAAGGCGAACAAAGCTCATCCACTGCCAAAAGTAATCATCACTATTCACTATTCACTATAAACCAAAAAGTGAACCTCCCCCACAACTTCGACGACTACTACGGCTACCGCCAGCTGCGCCACGGCAACCTGCACGGCTCGGCCAAATATAATAAAACGTTCGCGTGTGAGAAGAAGAGCAGCAAGCGCTACTTCCTGCAGTTTGAGGGCGTGGGCACTTACGCCACCGTCACGCTCAACGGTCGTGAGTATCCCCGCGAGCTGGTGGGCCGCACTGTCTGGACGCTCGACGTGACCGACGCCCTGCGCAACGGCGACAACCAGCTGAGCGTCAGCGTCGACCATCCCTCCATGCTGACGGAAAGCCCGTGGGTGTGCGGCGGCTGTTCGTCGGAATATGGTTTCAGCGAGGGCAGCCAGCCTTTCGGCATCTTCCGCCCAGTGACGCTGGTCGAAACCGACGAGGTGCGCATCGAACCCTTTGGCGTCCACATCTGGGCGAACGACGACTGCGACAGCGTCTTCATCGACACCGAGGTCAAGAACTACAGTGCTGTGGCGCAGACCGCAGAACTGGTGAACAAACTGGCGGAGAAGAGCGGCAAGGCAGCCTTCCGCCTGTCTCAGCAGCTGCGTCTCGAGCCTGGCGAGACGCGCGTCGTACGTCAGGCCGCCGCCATCGCCGATGCCCACCGCTGGAGCCTCGACGACCCTTACCTCTACACGCTCACGTCGATGCTCAAGCAGCCCGACCGCCGCGATGGCGGCACCACCGTCACCACCGACGACGTGCGCACGCCTTTCGGCTTCCGCAGCATCAGCTGGCCCCGTTCCACATGCCGCGTTACTAACGCGACAAACGCCACCGACAACCGCTTCCGCCTCAACGGACAGCCCGTGTTCATCAACGGCACGTGCGAATATGAGCACCTCCTGGGCAACAGCCATGCTTTCAGCCATGAGCAGATAGCTGCGCGCATAAAAATGATTCGTCAGGGCGGTTTCAATGCTTTCCGTGAGGCTCACCAGCCGCACAACCTCTACTATCAGCAACTGCTCGACGAGCAAGGCCTGCTGTTCTGGAGCCAGTTCTCAGCCCACATCTGGTACGACACGCCACAGTTTCGCGACAACTTCAAACGCCTGCTCACGCGCTGGGTGAAGGAGCGTCGCAACTCACCTTCCGTCATCCTGTGGGGCTTGCAGAATGAGAGCGTGCTGCCGCGCGACTTTGCCGAGGAGTGTACGGCCATCATCCGCAGCCTCGACCCTACAGCCGGCACACAGCGCCTTGTCACCACCTGCAACGGCGGCGAGGGCACCGACTGGAACGTCATCCAAAACTGGAGCGGCACCTACGGCGGCAACCCTGACGCCTACGACGAGGAGCTCAGCCGCCCCGACCAGCTATTGAACGGCGAGTACGGCGCATGGCGCACACTCGACCTGCACGGTGCCGACAAATACAGCGAAGAAAGTTTTACTGGCTTGCTCAATAAGAAAGCACGGCTGGCAAAGCTCGCCTTCGACGACAGCCTGGGCGTCTGCGGCCATTTCCAATGGCTCTTCGTCTCGCACGACAACCCGGGACGCGTGCAGCCTGACGGCGCGCTCCGCCGCATCGACAAGATCGGACCCGTGAACTACAAGGGACTGCTCACCATTTGGGAGGAGCCAATAAACAGACCGGATAAAAAAGACAATAACGGGAGCTTGCATAGTCATTGCGCCCTTCCCTTACAGGGAGGAGCCGAGGGCGGGCCTGCTGTGTCTGTTCTTCGCATCAACTGCGGCGGCGATGACTACACCGACAGCCACGGCAACCTCTGGCAGGCCGACGACTCGCTGCTGAGCCACTCATGGGGTCAGGATTTCGAGGGCGTGCACGCCTATCAGGCCAGCCAGCGCCACCTGACCGTGCCCATACGGAGCACCGACGACCCTGAGCTGTTTCAGTTCTTCCGCTATGGCCGCCACCGTCTGTGGTACGACCTGCCCGTGGCTGACGATGGTCTCTACACTGTGCAGCTGTACTTCATGGAGCCGTGGCACGGCAAGGACGACTATAGTGAATCGGCTGACTATGAGGGCTTGCGCATCTTCGACGTTGCAATCAACGACAGCCTTGTCATCGACGACCTCGACCCTTGGGCCGAGGCGGGCTATGCCACAGCTTTCTGCCGCACTGTCACGGCACGTGCGAAGAATGGCCGTCTGCACATCGCCTTCCCCGAGGTGAAGGCAGGGCAAGCCGTGGTCTGCGCCATTGCGGTATTCGCAAATAGCACTAATTTATCTAGTCCTGCTAGTAGTCATTCCAGTCATTCTAATAGGGGCGACTGGCACGCTCTCGACACCGACACTATCGCCAAACTGCCACAAAGCGAGCTGCCGCAGGACACCGATGCCCGTCCCGCCACGGTCTATGAACCGCAGAAAACTCAGTCGGCCCAGAAGACACGGAGGCCTCAGACCACCACATGGATCATCACGCCGGGCTTAGGACAGGAGTATGCGCTGCGCTTCCGCTACAAGAACACCACGGGCCAGCCTGTGACAGCGCGCCTGAGGCTGACAGATGCAAAAAAAGTGACGCTCGTCGACCGCAGCATCACCTTCCCACCCACGCCGAACAAGTTCAAAATGCTGTCGACCACTACGGGTACACAAATCAACGCCGGCACCTATGAACTGACCATAGATGCCGACGCAATAGAGTTTCAGGATTTAGAGATTCAATAAACGGCGGGCAACCAGACTGTCATCTCGCCTTTGCCGCGGTTGCCCCAGGCATAATATGGAATGAAGCGGACGGTCTTTAACTGCCTGGCGGTTGCAGCTGGCCTGTAGAGCATACCGTCCCACTGCGCCTCATTGCGCACGTAGGCTTCCGTCTCCAAAGCCACGATGCGGCTACCGTCAATAGTGGTTTCTACGGTACGGAACTGCGCCGATACCGGCAAAGCGATGTTGTCGATATCAATGCCGCCCAGGTCCTGACTCTCCAGGCAATAGACAATGGGACCGCGCATCACGGCCACCTGCCCGCGGCTTTCCTCTACTAAAGGATTCGCCTCGATGACGACAGCAGCCATCGGCATGTTGAGTGTGACGACGTCGCCCTGCTTCCACACGCGATTGACGACGAGATAACCTTGTTCCTGCCGCACAGCCACGGTTTCACCGTTGACGCTGACCATAGGCCCGTTTGTCCACGACGGCACGCGCAGCGCAAGGTCAAACGCCGTTGCGCGACGGGCTTTCAGCTTTTCCACTCTGAGGGTGACATTGCCGTCCCACGGGTAGTCAGTTTGCTGCGTCAGGATGATGTCGCCGATGCCGTCGACCTTTGTCTCGAGCCTGCTCGACCCATACATATTTATATATATGCGCGCAGGCGCGATGCTGTAGATGTAGTCCTGCGCCTGACACAGCGTGCGCAGCGTGTTCGGCGGACAACAGAAGCAGGAGATGAGCTGCTTGCGCTCTTTCGGCCACCGCAGCTTGTAGGGCAGCTCGTCGCAGAGTCGCAACGGGTTTGTGTAGAAGTATTTCTCGCCGTCCAGGGAAATGCCGGGCAGGATGCTGTTGTAAAAACAGTTCTCCACCACGTCCATGTACTTCGCATCGCCCGTAGCCTGCAGCATGCGCCAGTTGAAGAGCATGTTTCCGATGTTTGCGCAGGTCTCGTTGTGCGCTGTGCTATGCGGCAGCTGATAGGGGCGGCCGTAGCTCTGGTGCACCTTCTGAATACTGTCGGGCGTGTAGTTCGTTCCGTCGGGCGAGGTACCGTCGTAGAGTGCGCCACAGGCTCCGTTGATGTACATTTTGCGCGTCACGATGTCCTGCCAGATGCTTGTGAGGTTGCGCATGAGCTGTTCCTCGCCGCTCTCCAAGTAGAGGTCGGCAACACCTGCGTAGAGATAATTGGCACGCACGGCATGGCCCATGGCGCGATACTGCTGACGGAAGGGAATGCGGTCCTGATTGTCGTCGGTGCCGTTCTCCACCATGCCGCGAATGTCGATGAACTTTTTCAGCAATTCGAGGTACTTCGCATTGCCCGTTTCGCGATAGAGCTCGGCCACGCCCATGTAGTGAGAGGGGCAGATGGCGTTGCCGGCCAGCTCCTCGGGAGCACGCTGACAGAAGTCATAGAGGAAGTCGGCAGCACGGACACCGCAGTCGAAGAGCGTCGTCTTGCCAGTGGCCCGTTTGTGGATAATGCCGGCCATGATGAGATGGCCGAGGTTGTAGGTCTCGAAGTTGAGGCGGTTCTCGAAGGCTTTGTCATCCTTTTTCCCAACAGCAGTGCCTACAGGGCCTTGTCCTGTTTGTTGCAACTGAGTTGCACCAGACTGAACGGTGTTTCGCTCCTTGATGATGACGGGCGTATGGATGTAGCCGTCGGAGCGCTGCGACTTCTGCACAAGGCCGATGAAACGGTCCATAATGGCGTCGAGCTCGGCGTCGTGCGTCACGGCATAGACGGAGGCGACAGCCTCCAGCCATTTATACATGTCGCCGTCATGGAACGGCGGGCCGTGGTGCTCGCCCTGTGCCTCGCCTGCTGCCACGAGGAAGTTGTTAAATCCCTTTCCCTCCTTCGACTGCCAAGTCTGCCACATGCTTTGTACGCTGGTCTTGCTCAGCACGCCGAAGCGCTCACCCCAAAAGCCGCCTGTCCATTGCACTGACGTCAGCGGCACGTTGCACATTGTCCGTTGTGCCTCTGCGAGGCTAAACGACAGATGACAAACGACAAATAATAAAAACAGCCTTTTCTTCATGACTAAATCTTGCCTCCTCTTGCTTTGATTCGTTCATACCACGCCTCGCGCTCTTTGACGAGGTCGTAGCCGCGAGCCGAGAGATAGTTGTTGATGCGACCTTTGTACTTACCGAATACCTCGTGCTTCTTCTTCGAGCTTTCCGCGTCGATGGCTAACTCGCGTGCCTCTTTCAGCCAGGCCATGATCTGCTGCTTCTCCTCATCGGTCAGCGTGGGAATCATGTCACACTGAGCGTCATAGGTCACCTTTACCACGTTGTAGGTCATCACGTCCTTCACCGTCTCTATTTGCTGAGGTTTGAGGAAGAGCGACAGCTGGGCATCAAAGGCGAAGTGTGAGCGGTAGAGCTTCGAATCGGCAGTTGTCTCGGCCAGTTTCTTGTCCAACTTCTTCAGCGAGTCGCGCTCCTCGTAAATATCGTTCAGCTGGAAGTAGCGGTTGCAGATGATGTTGAGCACCGTCTGCCCCTGCGGCGTCCAGGTGATGCCCAGCTCGTCGGTAGCTTTTTGGGCGCGATTCACGATGGTCTCCACGTAGTCGGCGGGCCGTCCGGCGCTGTCGAGCGCCACAGCGGGAGCTGGATATTCGCTGAAAACAGTCTTCAGGTAATGCACGTTGGAACCATAGTTCATCCTAACGTTGCGCACCATCGACGTGTCGCGGCTACGCTCTACGAAAAGCCAGCCCTGCCAGCCCATCTGGTCGAGGGTCTGACGGATTTGCGGCATGTTGATGGCGCTGTCGTTGCGCAGCCACACGCCGTCGGTGTTGGAGGCATGGATGGCACAAATGTTCTTAGCGCCCAGCCGCTTCAGGTCGGCAGCAATGTCCACGCCCCGCTCTATGACCGTCTGGAACTTATAAAAAATGCCGATTCCATCGCTCTTTATCTCACGCAACAGTTTCAGATTGTCCTTCGCGTCGAGTGGCGTATCAATGCCCACGCGCTTGCCACGAGCCTTGGCAGCCTCGCCGATGACGTGCAGACGGCTCACCACCTCACGGCGTTTCTCGCGGTTGGTTGTCCAGTCATTGCCGCAGCCGCCGAGAGGCAGAAACGCCACTGTGACGCCGCCCATGCGGTCCATCGTGTCGAAACAGTCGTTCAGGAGCGCCATATAGTTGTCGCGCTTGGTCAGATCCTGTGCATAGAAACCGCTCATGGCTATGGCACCGATGCTCACTCCCAAGGAGTCGGCCACATGTAAAAAGTGCTTGGCTTCAGCCTCATCGCGCAGCTGATTGTCCCACAGCTCGCGGTTGCCCAGGCCGCCCATGTCGAGCTCGACGCCGTCGCAGGCCAGTTCGCGGGCCAGTGCAAACTGCCCCAGCTTCTGCCGCTTCAGCACCATCCAATCGCACACTCCAACCTGATAATGCGTCGTCTGAGCCGCCAGTTCACCTGCCAGTAAGAGCCACATCAATACAGGCAAGAGACCACAAAGTTTTCTCATGAATTAGGAATTTATTTGTTTTTTGTAGTTTCGTTGGCAAAAGTACAAATTATCGTTTAAATGGGCAAGTAATCGCCATAAAAAAATCGATCGATAGATTTTTTAAAAAGTCAATGGGTTTTGAAAAAATCTATCGATCCTTTTTTTAATGCCCATCTATCTTATAAAAAAGGGATCGTTCTGTGGCTAAAAACTGCCCACGGCTAAAACTTCCAACGCAGCTGCAAATCAAGATCAGTTTGATGGCTGTGAGGGATGAGTTGCAAACCGGTGCCAACCGTTGAGCGGTCGAAATAATCGGTGTAGCCGAGGCGGGCAGAGAGGCGCAGTTGTGGCGTAAGGTCGGCCAGAGCCATCAGGACAAGGCGGACGCCCTCGCCGTAGTAGGTGGGGAAACTGATTTCGTGCTGCAGCTGCCGCTCATAGACGTAGATGCGGCTCTGATAGGAGTCGGTGTTGAAGCAGGCGGCCATCGCGCTCAGCGTCAGCCACGACCCGCCGTAGCTCGCCTGCTGGCTCAGCAGCCATCCTCCCTCGGTATGCTGACCCACATGATGCGTCATGTCGGCCTGTGTCTTCAACGCCCACGGGCCGTTCTGCCAGGTCACGGCAAGACGGTGGCGATGGTCGTCGTTGTGTGTGAGGGTGGCTTCTTCATCGCTGTCTTTCTTGCGCAAGCGTGACTGGTGGCGTGCTGTCAGTGTCCAGTGTCCCTGACGCCATGTGGCTTGCAAGAGCAGGTCGACGTCGTCGGAGGCTTGTGACACCTGATACTGTGCCCAGGGATGGTGTGCGTAGTCGGCATAGCCCTGCAGCTGCAGATGGCGCAACGGATTCCAGGTGGCGCCAAGAAAGAAGCCGCTCTCGTTTTGCACGCGCGAACCGCCCTGACCAAAGCTGTGGCCGTGCAGCGTGGTGTAGCGATAGCTATAGAAACGTTGCTGAAGCATCAGCGTGATGCGGTCGGTGGCACGCATACTGGCCGTGTTTACGGTAGCCAAATGGCCGTGTGCATCAACGGCCACCTCGCCGTTGAGAGCAAAGCGATGGTGCGTGCAGGCGTAATCTATGCTGGTATTGAGGAAGTGCTGACCGTGGGCAAAGTAGCGGCGGTAGAGCGTCTCGCGCTGTGGCTCCAAAGGTCGGTCCAACTGCGTGTAGACTGTGGTAGCACCAAGTCTGACGGCACCGCGATGGAACGTCAGGTGGACACCGCCTGTTGTCAGACGGGTGTTGGCTTTCTTCGCCATCTCCGTGGACGTGCGATGGTAGCCGCTGGTGACGATGGTCTGCGCCGCACTGTCGGCGTTCAGCGTGGCATCGACAGAGCGGTAGGAGGCGAAGGCAGTGAGGCTCAGCTCAGGCATGTCGGCACGATGCTCGTTGCCACGCAACAGTGCCAGCGTGGCGGCAGCGCCTTGAAGAAAGTCGGCCACAGAGCGTGAAGTGTGTGGCCTCAAAGTGCTTACGCTGCGGCCCGAACTCTGCAACATAGCCAGCTTGCCCAACTGGAAGCTCTGGCCCAGCACCAGTCCTGTGCCGACCGACATGCGGTATTTACCCACGACAAGATTCTCCAGACGCCCAGCGTTCTTCAGCTGTCCGTAATAGCTGTAGACATCGTAGCCCCAACGGTTGTCATTGGCAAAAAACGGTTCGCCGGCATCCTGTGCACCCACGAGTCCCACGCGCCAGCGCTTGCCTGCGGTCAGCTCATAGCGTAGCGTATGGCGGTAGGGGTACCCTAAATAGCCGTTACGGTCGCCCTCGCGACGGTAGAAGGGCACACGCAGCGTGGCTGAGAGCGTGTGCTTAGGGGTGATAGGCGAGGGGTAAGAAGTGAGGGGAGTGTCTTCTTCATTATTGACGAAGACGAAATAAGGCAGGAGCTTGATTTGCTGGTAGTCAAGTGAACGGATCATGCGCAGCTCGCCCAAAGAGCGCATCGGCCCATAGCGGTAGATGTATTCCTGAATGTCCATCACCTGCTGAGCCGAGAGGAAGGGCAGCTGCTCAAGATCGTCGCGCGTGGCTTGGTTCAAATCCAAAGGCTCGCCGGCCAGATGCTCCAGCAGTTCGTAGCTGTCAAGGAGCGCCTGACCGGCGTCGTCATCAGTCTGGCCGACGTCCATCACTTCCTCATACACCTGCTGCCACGTCTGTGCCTTTGCCACTGATAATGCAAAGACAAGCAGGAAAAGAAGGAATAAAATGCGGCGGGCCATAGTATAAAAGAGTGGCCCCATGATGGAGCCACTCTTGTGAATTTATAAAAAAACTGTTTAGCTCTTCTGGCCAATGTAGAAGACAGCAGCGGCACCAAGAGCATAAAGTATGATAGCCCATCCACCATCGAAGAAAGAAGCAAACAGGCAAAGACCCAAAGCGATGAGCGGCAGGGCAGAGGCCAGACCTGGGCTGAGCACAAAGATGGGCTTCAGGGGCTCAAGAGCCTTCACGTCACGGAAAGCGTAAAGGCAGGTATAGATAGGAGCCAGCAAAGCCAGAATCAGCGTGATGGTGCCAAACCAGCCAACTTTGCCAATCATCCCAACGGGAGTTGCATAACCCATCTTCACAAAAAAGAAAGCAATCAGCATTAAAACTGATGCAATGATGGAAAACAGATTGACCTGCTCTTTTGTTAATTTGTCCATAATGTTTTTGTTTTAAGTGGTTAATAATAAGGTTGATAATACAGATTTTTATTGTTTAAAGGTAATAGCAAATGTAGCGACAGCAACAACGGCATAGAGCCACAGACCGATGCCAGGTGATGTGGGCCTCGCCATGAAAAGGATGACGATGAAGGCCAGGGCGACGAACAGCGGCAACACGGCCACCGACTTCGGCGCACGACCCTTAAGCCACGCCACGAGAGCCACCAGCAGTGGAAAGACCACGAGGGCAGCTATGAGCACCTTGCCGATGATGTTGTATGCAGTGTGGTTTACCACCCGGTCAATCTTATGCGGCAGTTCGAGGATGTTCCAGTGGTAGCTCTTCACGTTGACCACCGACAGGAACGTAACAAGCAGCATTGCCAGGCAGCCGCCCAGCGTCATGACTTTCTGATTGATTATTTTCGCTGACATACCAAGTTCCCGTCTATAATTCAACATCACTTAATATCTTACCAGTAGCACCGGCCAGACTCTCAACGTAGGCACCGGCTTTGTCACCAGCATCCTTGAGGAAGGCATCATCGCTGCCAAAGCGGTCCATCAGCTGCGCAAAGTCATCGTAATTTCTGATTTCGAAACCTCCGCCACAGGCTTTCAAGCCCTGTGCCTCCTGAAACTTCTGGTTTTCTGGTCCGAAGATGACGGGCACGCCCCAGACGGCCGCCTCCAACGTGTTGTGTATGCTGACACCGAAGCCGCCGCCCACATAGCACACCGTGGCGTAACGGTAGATGCTGCTGAGCAGCCCGAAGCAGTCAATGATGAGAGCAGAAGACCTTCTTGCGTTTTCTGGAGCCTGCAGTTTAGTATATCTGACGGTGTCACAGCCTTCCAATTGCTTTTCTATCTGCAGCAAGTGGTCCTCGCCGATAACGTGTGGCGCAATGATGAGTTTCCAGTCGGGATGCTCTTTAAAGTAGCGGATGAAGATATCCTCGTCAGGCGGCCAACTGCTGCCAGCCACAAAGACCTTCGGCTTGGTGCCTTTTCCCGTGTCTATAAATTCTTCCACCACAGTCAGCTGCTTCGCTGCTTCCTTAATCTGAAGCACACGATCGAAGCGGGTGTCGCCGACGACGGTGACACAATCGATGCCAAGACCATGAAGCAGTTCACGGCTCTTCTCGTTCTGTACATAGAAACGGGTGAAGCACTTTAGCACACGGCCATACTGTTTACCATACCAGCGGAAGAACACCTGCCCTTCGCGGAAAATGCTGCTCACACTATAAGTGGGAACGCCGCGGTGCTTAAGGATATGCAGGTAGTTGTACCAGAACTCGTACTTGATGAAGAAAGCCATCTCAGGCTTGATAAGGCGAAGAAATCGGCGTGCGTTGCGAATGGTGTCAAGCGGCAGGTAGCAGATGATGTCGGCGCCCTTGTAGTCTTTCCTTACCTCATAGCCCGACGGCGAGAAAAAGGTAAGCAGGATCTTCAGATCAGGATGGTCGCGCTTGAGCTGTTCCATCAACGGGCGGCCTTGCTCAAACTCGCCCAGCGAGGCAGCATGGAACCACACGTAACGCGCACCTGGCTCCACCTTCTCGCGGAGCACGTTGAAGGCGTCGCGCTCGCCGCGCCACATCTTCTTCACCTTCTCGTTGAAGCGGCTATAGATTGCCACTCCCAGCAGGTACGCGTATATGATGATATTATACATTCTTTTAGGTAGTGAAAGGGTAGTGAAAGGGAAGTGAAAGAGGAGTGAAAGGGAAGTGAAAGAGGAGTGAAAGGGAAGGGAAAGGGCATTTTTTCCACACCTATTTCATCAGCCTTTTATCCCGTTGTTCTCTATAATTCCTTTACAGTATTTATTTAAAAACCAGCTTGCTTGTTCAATTTGTTGATATAAAGTGTTTATGTTTTCTTCGTCAATGTATTCAAGATCTCTGGAGAGAATAATGTAATTACGACATTCTTCCAAACTGGCTTGTGATATATTCAGGAAGCGCAGCTTATCTGCTTTACTTAGCTTTTTGTATCCCTCGGCAATATTTGCTTCTATGGAAACAGCAGCTCTCCTGAATTGTGAGGTAAGCCCGAAGAGTTCTTCTTTGGGAAAAGATTTGGTAAGCCTGTAAACGCTTAGCACGAAAACGTGGGCTTTCTGCCAGGCGATAACATTCTCAAATCCGTAAAGGGCCATGTCTTTAAATCATTTAATTAAACAATTGTCCCTTTCACTTCCCTTTCACTCCCCCTTCACTTCACTTTCACTCCCCAGCACAGCACAAGCCTTACGCGTGCGCTTGATGGTCTCTTCTTTTCCGAGGAAGGCAGAGATGTCGAACATGCCGGGACCCTTACCCTCGCCTACCAGCGCCAGGCGCCAGGCGTTCATCACGTTGCCCAACTTATACTCCTTCTCTTCTATCCATGCGTGGACAACTTTCTCCTGATTCTCTAATGAGAAATCATCCATTTTCTCAAGAACAGCGCATAGTTCTGTGAGCGTCTGGGCAGAATCTTCCTTCCAGCGCTTCTTCACCGTCTTTTCATCGTAGGCCGTGGGCGCCTCAAAGAAGAACGAGCATAAGGGCCACAATTCCTTGACAAAGTTTACGCGATCCTTCATCATGGCGACAACCTGCGTGATGCGCTCGAAAGAGTCCTTCACGCCATGCTCGCGGCACTCAGGTTCCCAGAGCTTGGCTATTTCCTCGGGACTCTTCTTCAGAATATACTCGTGGTTGAACCAGATACCCTTCTTATAGTCAAACTTGGCACCGGCTTTCGAGCACTTTGTGATATCGAACAGCTTCACCAGCTCGTCGAGCGAGAAAATCTCCTGCTCACCGCCAGGATTCCATCCAAGCAGAGCGAGGAAGTTAACAACGGCCTCGGGGAAATAGCCCTGTTCGCGATAGCCGCTGCAAAACACCTCCTCACCAGTCTTGCTGTCAGTGCTGTGCCAATCCAAGGGGAAGACAGGGAAACCAAGGCGGTCGCCGTCGCGCTTGCTCAGTTTGCCGGGCTGGTCGGGCTTCAGCAGCAGCGGCAGATGTGCAAAGCGAGGCATAGTGTCCTCCCAACCGAAAGCCTGATAGAGCAGCACGTGCAACGGGGCACTGGGCAGCCACTCCTCACCACGGATGACGTGCGTAATCTTCATCAGATGGTCGTCCACAATGTTGGCCAAATGATAGGTGGGCAGCTGGTCAGAGCTCTTGTACAGCACCTTGTCGTCGAGGATGTCGCTCTTGACGTGCACCTCGCCGCGTATCATATCGTCGATAACGATGTCCTGTCCGGAATCCACACGGAAGCGCACCACGTACTGGCGGCCCTGTTCCAAGTAGCTCATCACCTCGGAAGCCTTCATAGTGAACGAGTTGCGCATGTGGAGACGTGTGCGGCTATCGTACTGGAAATTAGGAATATGGTTGCGCACGCGCTCTAACTCCTCTGGCGTGTCGAAGGCGATATAGGCACGTCCGGCATTGAGCAGCTCCTGCACATACTTCTTATAGATATTGCGACGCTCGCTCTGGCGGTAAGGACCTAGCTCGCCACCGAAACTTACGCCCTCGTCGAACTGGATGCCAAGCCACTTGAAGGCTTCGATGATATAGTCCTCAGCACCGGGTACGAAGCGTGTGCTGTCGGTGTCCTCAATGCGGAACACCAGGTCGCCACCATGCTGGCGGGCAAACAAATAATTGTACAAGGCGGTGCGCACGCCGCCGATATGTAACGGCCCCGTGGGGCTGGGTGCGAAGCGCACTCTTACTTTTCTTTCCTCCACGTTTTTTTATTCTTTTATTATTCTTATTTTTATATTTATCATTCAGAATTTCCCTGCAAAGATACAAAATTTTGTGTCAGTACACACATTTTCCGTATTTTTTTTATGGCGAACACACTAAAAATGTTTATTTTTGCAGTCTGAAAGAGTTGTTAGCATGATAAATTTCAGCTTGAAGTCGCAGCTTTCCTGGCAAGAGATAGCTGTGCGTATGGCATTTGTGGTGGTCACAGTCGCTGCCATCGTGTGGTTTATGCCGCGTCCGTCGGAGCTCAACTTCGAATTTGAGAAGGACAAGCCTTGGAGCGAGGCTGACCTGACGGCCTCCTTCTCCTTCCCCGTCTACAAGAGCGACAACGCCATAGAGAAAGAGCGTGCTGAGCGCATGAAGGACTTTGTCCCACACTACAACTATGATAAGAGCGTGGGGGCCCATCAGGTGGCATTGCTCCGCCAGAAATTAGACCATTTGCCCATACAATATGCCGACAACATGAAGAGGTCGCTGGCCACCAGTTTAACCGACCTCTACAAACAGGAGATTGTTGACGACCAGGACTCGCTTGTCGAGAAAGGCATTCAGGCCGTTAAGCGCATCGACGGCATTTCCATTCAGAACATCGGTGTGCAGCAGTTGCTCACGCCACGCCAGGCCTACGAACTGTTGCTTAGCAATCCGACGGTGAGACGCTATGCCGACGTCTTGCGCGAGCTGAACCTCAATGAATTCATTGAGCCAAACATGATTTACGACCGCGAAAGGAACAAGGCAATCCTCGACAGTCTTCTATACGTCTACCCCTTAGAGCGCACAGTGCAGGTCAATGAAAAAATCATCAGCCACGGCGACATCGTCAAAGAAGACACCTATCAGGTGCTGACCTCCTATCTCAAGGAATACAAGGAGCGCCACAGTTCAGACGAGACGACAATGACGCTGTTGGGCAAGATATTATACGTCTTCATCATCATCCTGATGTTCACCATCTATTTGGGCATCTATCGCAAGGACTATTTCGACAAGCTGCGCTCCGCCTGTATGCTCTATGCGCTCATCATCGTCTTCCTGCTACTCACGTCGCTGCTGGTGAGCCATTCACTGTTCCACGTTTACATTCTTCCCTTCGCCATAGTGCCTATTTTCGTGCGCGTGTTCATGGACTCGCGCACTGCCTACATGACCCTGACCACACTGCTGCTGATAGCAGCCAGCATGCTGCAGCATCCGCTGGAGTTCATTGCCGTGGAGATGGTGTCGGGCATGGCCGTGGTGTTCGCCATGCGCGAGCTGAGCAGCCGCTCGCAGCTGTTCTGGACGGCAGCCATCTTCATTCTCACGGCCACGGCCACACACTTCGCACTGTTCCTCATCCGCGTGGGCGACCTGCAACAGTTCGACCATATCGAGTACGTCTACCTCATCATCTGCGGCCTCATCGTCTTCTGCGCCTACCCGCTACTCTATGTCATCGAGAAGACCTTCGGCTTTGTGAGCGACATCACGCTGGTGGAGCTTTCCAACACCAACAAGGAGCTGTTGAGAAAGATGAGCGAGGTGGCCCCCGGCACGTTCAACCACAGCATACAGGTGGGCAACCTGGCAGCCGAGGTGGCACGACGTCTCGATGCCAACGCACAGCTGGTGCGCACGGGTGCCCTCTATCACGACATCGGCAAGCTGGTCAACCCCATCTACTTCACCGAGAATCAGTCGGGCGGCATCTCGCCGCATGAGCATCTCAGCTACATCGAAAGCGCACAGTACATCATAGGCCACGTTACCGAGGGTCTGAAGTTGGCCGACAAGTACCATCTGCCACGGCAGATACGCGACCTCATAGCCACACATCACGGACAGGGAAAGGCCAAGTATTTCTACATCAAGTACAAGAACGAGCATCCCGACGAACCTGTCGACGACTTGCTCTTCACCTATCCCGGACCCAATCCCTTCACCAAGGAGCAGGCCATCCTGATGATGGCCGATGCTGTGGAGGCTGCCTCACGCTCGCTGCCTGACTATACCGAGCAGAGCATCCGCACACTGGTGGAGCGCATCATCGACGGCATGGTGCAGGACGGTTTCTTCCGCGAATGTCCCATCACATTCCGCGACATACAGTATGCCAAGACGGTTCTCATCGAAAAGCTGAAAACCATCTACCACACGCGCATCAGCTACCCCGAGGCGAACTAGTATTCTACATGTTGTTCAGGCCAGAATAACGCTTTGTGACAAAACAGTAACCACGTGGGTTACTGCTTGTAACCACGCGGGTTACTGACAGTAACCCGCGTGGTTACTAAAATTTTCTTTTGTTAACAAATCGTCACGGAAAGCCGAATTGGTAAATCAACTTTCCGTGGTATACGGGACTAGGGCACCGGGTCGTAGCCTGAGCCGCCCCACGGATGGCAGCGCAGGATGCGGCGCACGCCAAGCCAAAGACCTTTGAAGGGGCCGTACTTCTGTATGGCCTCTTTTGTATACTGCGAACAAGTAGGAGTGAAACGGCAGGCAGGCGGCGTCAGAGGACTGATGCACTTCTGATAGAACAGAATGGGCAGCAGCAGCAGCCACTTCAAGAGCCAGCAGATAATATGCCAAATGCGCTTCAACAAAGTTAACGGTTATTGTTTATTGGTTAACGGTTATTGTTTATTGGTTAACGGTTATTGTACTGGCGATGCGCTTGAGGATACTGGCGACACGCTGCTCTACAACGGCAGACGAGGCGTGCCTGTCGGACATCCAGATGAAGGCCAAGGCCACAGCCTGCCCGTCGGGGAGGGCATCGGCCAGCAGCTGCTTGTTCTTGCGGAAAGCCTCGCGCAGCTGGCGCTTCACGCGGTTGCGGTCTACGGCATGCTTGAAACGGCGCTTCGGCACACTGAGCAACAGCTGCAGTTGGGCTGCGCCGGATAAAAAGACCGCACGCAAAGGGAAAGCGGTCAGTGAATGACTCTGACCGCTGGTAAAAAGCTCGTCAATCAGCTTTTGGCTGACGATGCGCTCCTGTTTAGGAAAGCTTTGTTTCTTCAAAATCCTTGTAAATCCGCGTTCATCCGTGGCAGAAGAGAACCGGCCCTTGGCTACTCGTCCTGCATCAGCAGGAAGTGCTGCAGAGCACCCGTCATCGAGGGATATTGCTCAGAAGGAGCCTGCAGGTCGAGACGCAGCCCAGCCTCCTGTGCAGCCTTTGCCGTGGCGGGGCCGAAGGTGGCGATGGCAATCTTGCCCTGATCGAAATTGGGGAAGTTCTTCATCAGCGACTCGATGCCCGAGGGACTGAAGAAGACGAGCATGTCATAGTCGAAGTTCTTCACCTCCTCCTCGGTAAAGTCGTTGCTCACTGTCTTATACATCACGCACTCCTTGTGCACCAGCTTCTTCGAGTCGAGCAGCGTGGTGAGCGAGTCGTTGTGCACATCGCTCATCGGCACGAGATAACGCTCAGTCTTGTGCTTCACCATCGTAGGCAGCAGGTCGTCGACGCGGCCTGTAGTGCCGAAGAACACCTTGCGCTTGCGATACTGCACATATTTCTGAATATAGAGGGCGATGGTTTCCGTGACGCAGAAATACTTCATGTCCTCGGGAATGTTGCAGCGCAGCTCCTTGGCCAGCGTGAAGAAATGATCAATGGCGTGGCGCGAGGTAAAGACGATGGCAGTGTAGTCGAGGATGCTTACTTTTTGTGTACGGAATTCGCGTGCCGTGAGTCCCTCAACCTTGATGAAGGGACGAAACACCAGTTCAACACCGAAACGTTCTGCAATATCAAAGTAGGGCGATTTCTCGCTCGTGGGTCTTGGCTGTGAGACCAGAATCTTTTTTATCATCAGAATGTCTTAAAATTTTACTTTCAAAAAATGTGCCAATATGAGCCACGCACCGCCAAAAGCGAGCAAAGGCGTTATTTCGAGGGCACAAAAGTACAAAATATTTTGTAAAAAAAGAATCTTTTGTCTAAAAAAGATGCTCCGGCTCTTAAAAAATGCTAGAATTTTGCACAAAAGTAATACAAAAATGAAATAATAGAGGCCTTTTTCGACACTCATTTTGAAGTAAATCACCATCAGCGGTAAGGGAAAGAGCAACATCCCTTCGAGGGCTGTGACAAAGAAAAAAGCCCTGCTCCATTGTAAACTTTTATTACCACCGAACAGCACATTATTCACAATGGTGTAGACGAGCCACTTCAGCAGCAAGTAGACGACGGCGGCGGCAAAGAAGATGCCCACGATAGCGATGGGGCTGTCGATGACGAAAAAGCCTTCCATCTCACTGTCGGCGTAGATGAAAGAGCAGAGGGCCACGACGACGCAGGTTGTCGTGCAGAGGAAGAAAAGCAGGGGCGAAATGCCGGTCAGTACGTCGTTGTCTTCGGCAGCCGAGGGGAAGAAAAACTCCTTGAAGAGGTTTTTCACGGTGCGTACCGAACTGCCGACGACAACCAACAGCAACACGCCGCATGCCAATAGCAGCAGCGTGAGCACATCGTCGTGGTGCACACTGTAGGGGCGCGGCGTTCCTAACTCGCCTTCTGTTATCTTCGAGAGGTAGAGGGCAGTGGAATTGATGCTGTCGTTAAATGCCGAACTCGCGGCGAATGTCGTCAACACGGTCCAGCTTCTCCCAGGTAAAGAGTTCCACGTCAATAGTCTTCGTCTCGTGATAGTGGCTGGTGAAAGTCTTCTTCACCACCTCGGGCTGGCGACCCATGTGTCCATAGGCTGCCGTTTCGAGGAACATGGGCTGGCGCAGCTTCAGCGAGCGCTCGATGGCCTTCGGACGCAGGTCGAACAGCTTCTCAATGCGCTTCGCAATTTCGCCGTCGCTCATCTTCACCTTCGAGCGGCCGTAGGTGTTCACGTAGATGTTCATCGGCTTGGCCACACCGATGGCATAGCTCACCTGCACCAGCATCTCGTCGCTCACGCCGGCTGCCACCATGTTCTTGGCAATATGGCGTGCAGCGTAGGCAGCCGAGCGGTCTACCTTCGACGAGTCCTTGCCGCTGAAGGAGCCGCCGCCGTGCGCTCCCTTGCCGCCATAGGTGTCGACGATAATCTTGCGGCCCGTCAGACCCGTGTCGCCATGAGGTCCGCCAATGACGAACTTGCCCGTGGGGTTGACATAGTATTTGATGTCGTCGCCAAACAGCGCCAACACCTTCGGCGAGTGTATCTGCTCCTTCACACGAGGTATCAGGATGTTGACGACGTCGTGACGGATGGTGTCCTGCATGGTCTGGTCGTCGGCAAATTCGTCGTGCTGTGTTGAGACAACGATGGTGTCTATGCGCTCGGGGATGCCCTCGTCGCTGTACTGCACCGTCACCTGGCTCTTTGCATCGGGGCGCAGGTAGGTCATCACCTTGCCCTCCTTGCGTATCTGGGCCAGCGTGCGCATCAGCAGATGAGCCAGGTCAAGGCTCACGGGCATGAGGCTCTCCGTTTCGTTGGTGGCATAGCCGAACATCATGCCCTGGTCGCCGGCACCCTGGTCGTCGTCACTCTCTCGGTCAACGCCACGATTGATGTCTGCACTCTGCTCGTGTATGGCGGTGAGAATGCCGCACGAGTCGCCGTCAAACTGGTACTCGGCCTTCGTGTAGCCAATCTTCTTGATGGTGTTGCGGGCAATGGTCTGCAAGTCGATATACACTTCACTGCGCACCTCGCCCATAATCACCACCTGTCCTGTGGTGACAAAGGTCTCGCAGGCCACGCGAGCCGCAGGATCGTAGGCCAGAAACTGGTCCAGTATTGCGTCGCTAATCTGGTCGGCCACTTTGTCGGGGTGACCCTCCGACACTGATTCTGATGAAAAGAAATATGCCATGATTATTGTAATTTATTCAAATACAAGAATGATTTCGGGGTGCAAAGTTACCACTTTTTTCACTTATAGCCAAGCGAAGATAAAAAAGATATACCTTTTTTGAAAAAAATATGTACCTTTATGAAAAAAAACATATACCTTTTTTTCAAAAAACATATATCTTTTTTATAACAGGTAGTCCCGAAAATCAGACCAATGTCAAAAAAAAAGCCTCAAAAAGTTGTTTTTTAACAGAATTTCTTGGTGTTTTAATAATTATTGCTTATTTTTGCAAACTGTAACAATTGCGCCAGTTGCGACGCCTGAAAAAAGAGACAAGACGAAAAACCGCCTCCTTTAAGGAGGCACATGTTTATATATGCATTTAATGGTACACGAACATATTTATATATAGAAAACGAACAAAATAACATTTTTACAAACAAAAAAACGAGAGAGAATTTATGGAAAAAAGAAGAATCATGACACTGCTGGCAGTGCTCTTCCTCTTTGTTGGAGGAGCATTCGCCCAGACGAGAGTGAATGGTACCGTCATTTCGCAGGATGACGGCCAGCCCGTCATCGGTGCTACCGTTCAGGTTGTCGGTACCAATGTAGGAACAGTGACCAATGCGCAGGGACAGTTCTCGCTGACCACGCCTGCCGGCAAGGACGTGCTGCGCATCACCTATGTGGGAATGGATCCGCTGGAAGTGACAGCCCGTCCCAACATGCGCATTCTGCTGACCAGCGACCGCACCGCCCTCGACGAGGTGGTGGTCGTGGCTTACGGTACGGCCAAGAAGCAGAGCATCACAGGCTCTGTGGCCTCTATCGACTCAAAGGAGATTGAGCAGCGCATCGGTACCTCAGTGACCGGTGCCCTGGAGGGTGCCGCCCCCGGCGTGCAGGTCAACAACACCTATGGTGAGCCTGGCGCAGAGCCCAACATCCGCATCCGTGGTATCGGCTCGCTCAACGGCTCCAACACCCCGCTCTATGTCGTCGACGGTATCATCTACAGCGGCAACATCGCCGACCTGAACCCTGATGATATCCAGAGCATCTCGGTGCTGAAGGATGCTGCATCAGCAGCACTCTATGGCAACCGCGCCTCAGCTGGTGTCATCATCATCACCACAAAGAGCGGACGTTCAACCGGTACATCGCAGATCAACCTGAAGATTAATCACGGTTACTACACCCGCGGTATCAAGGAGTATGAGCGTATGGGCGTGAAGGACTTCATGGAGACCTCCTGGCAGGCCATGAAGAACTATGCTATCTGGAACGATGACAAGACCCCTGACGAGGCCGCAAAGTACGCCTCTGAGAGCCTGGCCACGGAAGTGATTCACGGCAACATCTTCGACAAAGAAGCCAATGCCCTCTTCGACGGCAACGGCAATCTGGTGGCCAACGTGCTGCCCGGATATACCGACTTGGACTGGGAAGACAACATCGAGCGCACCGGACAGCGTCAGGAATACAACCTGAGCGGTAACTACACCGCAGAGAAGGTGAACATCTATTCTTCGCTAGGCTATTTGAAAGAAAAAGGTTATGTGGTGGGGAGCGACTATGAGCGCTACACTGGACGTATCAATACGCTGTTCACTCCTAACAAGTGGGTCAACGCAGGATTGAACCTGCAGGGAACCATCTCCAAGCAGCACTTTAACAACAACGCCAACGGCACCTATCATGCCAATCCCTTCTATGTGGCTCGTACCATGGCTCCTGTCTATCCTATCTACAAGCATAACGAAGACGGCACCATTGCACTCGATGAAAACGGCGAATATGCCTACGACACAGAGTCGGACTACTTGGACAACCGTAACCTTGCCTATGAGCTGCGTAACGACCAGGACGAGCGCCGTCGCAATGTTATCGACGCCACCGCCTATGTCAACATCAACCTGCCTTACGACTTCGTGCTCTCAGTAAAGGGTAACATGGCACACCGCACCACCAACCGCACCCACTATAACAACCCCGAGATTGGCGACGGTGCCACCAACAACGGACGTCTCTCGAGCTATGCTTACGAGTATGAGACCTACACCATGCAGGAACTGCTGAACTGGGGTCACAACTATGGTCTCCACCACATCGATGTGTTGGCCGGTCACGAGAACTACAAGTATGACTCGAAGAACTTCTACGGCATGAACACCACCATGGCCATCCCCGGTCTGACGGTGCAGAACAACTTCCTCAACAACTCCTACATGTACGGCAACGACGACGAGTACACCACCGAATCCTATCTGGCCCGTGCTCGCTACAACTTCGACCAGAAGTATTTCTTCGATGCCTCTATCCGTCGCGACGGTTCCAGCCGTTTCCACAAGGACAACCGCTGGGGTAACTTCTTCTCAGTCGGCGGCAGCTGGAACATCAAGAAGGAAGCCTTCATGGAGAATGTGGAATGGGTAGACCAGCTGCGCCTGCGCGCCAGCTACGGTGAGACCGGTAATGACGCCGGCGTTGGCTATTATGCTTATCAGGCCCTCTACTACATCGACAAGAACGGTGGCAACAGCGCCTTGATGAAGCAGAGCCTGGCAGCTCCCGACATCAAGTGGGAGACAGCACAGACCATCGACGTGGCCTTGGAAGGCCGTCTGTTTGACCGTCTGAACTTCTCTATCGGCTACTTCGACAAGCGCAACAAAGACCTGCTCTTCGACGTGCGCCTGCCTCTTTCGGCTGGTTCGTTCTCATACAACGAGGACAACTATAACATGACCATCCCCAAGAACATCGGTACCATCTCGAACTATGGTTGGGAAATCTCGCTCGATGGCGAAATCATCAAGACAAAGGACTTCCGCTGGACAGCTGGCATCGACGCTACCTTCCTGCACAACAAGATTCGCAAGCTGCCTAATGGCGACAACATCCTCAGCGGTCTGCACAACTACACCGAGGGTCGCTCGCTCTACGATTTCTACACCTATCACTTCGAGGGCGTTGACCAGACCGACGGTCAGTCACTCTACACCCTTGATCCTGAGAAGATAGACAACGCTGTGGCAGCAGGCGAACTGGTGAACATCGGCGGCACGCCTCTCTATGAAGTAGATGACAACGATCAGTTTGTGCTGGACGAAGATGGCAACAAGATTGAGACGGGCTATTATGAGGGTGGCACCAACTACACCAGGGACACCGCCTATGGTCTGCGCGACTTCCACAAGACAGCTCTGCCCAAGGTCTACGGCTCATTCAACACCGGTCTGACATGGAAAGACCTGACGCTCAACATCCTGATGACCTACAGCCTCGGCGGATACACCTTCGACGGCTCCTATCAGACACTGATGTCGACCAACGCCATGTCGAGTGCATCGGCCATCCACAAGGACGCTCTTGACTCATGGAAGGCTGCACCCGCCAACCTTACCGATGCCAACCGTATCGATCCCAACGGAACACCTCAGATGAACTACAACCGCAGCTCGAAGAACAATGCTACGAGCGACCGTTGGCTGACCAGCGCCTCCTACCTGGTGATGAAGAACATCTCGCTGAGCTACAACCTGCCGAAGGCATGGCTGAGCCATCTGGGAAGTGCCATTAATGGCCTCACCCTCACCGCCGGCGTGGAGAACCTCTTCACCCTCACTGCTCGTCAGGGCATGAATCCTCAGTACAGCTTCACCGGTGGCTACGACGACACCTATGTCACTGCTCGCGTGGTCAACTTCGGACTGTCGGTTAACTTCTAATAACATCAAAAGGAAACAAGAACTATGAAAAGATATATCAGCAATTTGTTTGCAGGCGTAGCCATCATTGCCACCCCTGCACTCGTGGCTTGCAGTGAGGATTATCTCGAGACCAGTCCCACCGATTCCGTCTCGGCTGCCATGGCAACCTCTACTGCCGAGAACGGCTACAACGCCCTCAACGGCATCGCCAAGACCATGTCCACTCAGCAGTATGCCTGGAGCCAGGGATGCGCAGGCGAGGGACGCATCTACACCATCTATGAGAACTACCCCTCGCAGGATTACTTCTACAACTACTACGCAACAGGATGGGCACCCATCATGAACCTGGAGTACTCCACACGTAACAACACGTCTTTCGACTGCTATCCTTGGTACTACTACTACACCATCATCGGACAGGCCAACACCATCATTGCCAACATCGACAATGCATCGGGTGACCCCAGTCTTGTGAAGTTTGACAAGGCATCGGCCTTGACCTTCCGCGCATATAGCTTTGAGAAGTTGCTGCACTACTACGCACCGCGCTGGCAGGATTCCAATAACGGCGCTGCTGATGGCATCATCCTGCGCATCGACGAGTCGACAGGCGGCCAGGCTCTCTCCAGCATGGCTGACTGCTACAAGCAGATCTACGATGACTGCGCAGAGGCTGTGAAACTGTTCAAGGAGAGCGGTCTCGACCGCAACAGTGGCGATGTCTGGATTGCCAACGAGAACGTGGCTCACGCCGTGTGGGCTCGCGCTGCATTGTCACGTCAGGACTATGCCGTGGCTCTCGAGCACGCTAAGCTGGCCCGCAACGGCTATCCCCTCATGGACAACACCGCCTACTACTCTGGATTCTGCACTCCTACCAGTGAGTGGATCTTCGGCAGCTACGGCGATGCACAGGAGAACATGTGGTACTGGAGCTATGGCACTCAGTATGCTTGCAACGGTTATTATGCCGCCAATACGGCTAACGGTGCCGGTGCCATCAACATTGAGCTGACCAACCAGATTCCCGACAACGACATCCGCAAGGGCCTGTTCCTGACGCCTGACAAGTTCGAGCACTTCAGCCTCAGCGACCCCACTGTCGTTGATACCTATTACATGACATACGGTATTCTTGGCTTCACCAACGACGACTTATGGAATGAGGTGGACGCCTACATCAATGCTCGTCATGCCATCGGCGCCAGCTCTATGGCACGCCCCTACGCACCCGGCTATTACTATCTGGGCGGACACACCAAGTTCTATGTGTTCGACACGCCGGGTATTGGCTACCTGCCCTTCATCCGCTCGTCAGAGATGTATCTCATCGAGGCAGAGGCCAACTACTTCCTGAACAACGCCGCTGCTGCACAGGCTGCACTCGTAGAGCTGAACACCAGCACCAACCGTACACCAGGCTACACCTGCACCAAGACGGGCAACGACCTCTTCCAGGAGATTGTCAACTACCGCGAGCTTGAGCTGTGGGGCGAGGGCGTCGGCTTCAGCGACTACAAGCGCTGGAACTTGCCCATCAACCGTAAGGGCCTGGCTCAGGGAGGCAATGCTCATGCTGCCATTGCCAAGAGCGTGGCTGTCAACAATCCTAACTGGACATGGGTCATCCCGCAGTGGGAGACTGACTACAACGATGCTTTCAAGAGCACAGCCGACGAAAGCGCTGAGTAAAGAAACGGCATCGCAACTGCTATAACGACTGGCGGCATCCTCATTCGGGGGTGCCGCCTTTAGTTTCTTTGTAAAAAAAGGACAAAATGATGAGGCGGTTTCCATGATTTTTCCTATCTTTGCATCGCGGAATTTCCGTGACGGAAATTCCGTCACGGAAATTCCGCGATAGAAAACCATCTAAAGTCATTGAAGCCATGGCAAAGAAAAACGCAACAAAGCTCCGAAATCCATTTGTTTATCAGGGTTATGCCAGTCCTGACTATTTCTGCGACCGTATTGTAGAGACCGAGGAACTCATCTCAAACTTGCAAAACGGGAGGAACACAGTGCTCATTTCGCAGCGCAGAATAGGCAAAACAGGGCTGATAAAGAACGTTTTCCACCATCTTTCGCACACAGAAAAGGATGCTGTCTGCATCTATGTGGATATCATGGCTCTCGAACTGCTGCTCGACAAAGATCTGGTACAGCGCACGGAAAAAGGATATGTGGTCAGTGACTATTTCTTTGATATTTGGCTGAAACGTCTCGTCTGATATTTTTTTCTTCAAAAAAATGGCAAAAAATTTTGCAGATTGAAAGAAAAGATGTACTTTTGCCGCCGAAATTAAACTAAAGGGCTTAACGGTCTAAAAAAATCAATGACAAGAAAAGCTAACTATTGGTGGTGCCACAGCTTCCTCTGAGGCACATAGCATCCCTGCCAAGGAACTGGGCATGAAGATAGACCGCAGCATGAAAGCCGCTTCGCGCTTCATTCCCACGAAAGTGGAGAAGAGCCAGCGCATGACCAGCCATGCAGCCAACCTGCCCAAGCCCGTGAAGCTCTAATTCTCCGAAGGAGTAACATCTCTCCTATCAACTGGCGGCATCCTTCCACAGGATGCCGCCATTGTTTTTTGCCATCAAAGCATCCTATGCGATTTGTTTCAAGACGCCGTCTATGCTCGTGCTGCACTGAGACTTCTCTAACGCCCCTCTGTGGGAGGAGGCGGATGCCTATGTTGCACTACTTGTACCGGAGTGTTTATGCCGGTGGAAAGGGCAAAAAAGACTTTTCAATATTTTTTTTTTGCAAATTAAAGACTTTCCAATATTTTTTTGTACCTTTGCGCATGAATTTTCAGTTAAGTTGTGTATGGAAGAAACCTCACTTGGCGCTTTGTACCAAACATCAGCACGGTTGGTTGCCAATACAACCACCACGTATTATCGTTATTTGTATGATCAGATAAAATGGTCAAACCGGCTGATTGCCATTAAAGGTGCGCGTGGCGTGGGAAAGACAACCATGTTGCTGCAGTGCATCAAAGACCGTTTCGCTGATTGTCCGGAACGTGCACTTTATGTGTCTTTAGATAACCTGTGGTTTGCTAACCACACACTTACGGAGGTCGTAGAGTATCATCATGCTCATGGAGGAACACATCTATTCATCGACGAGGTGCATAAATATCCTTTATGGCAAACTCTTATGAAAAACATCTATGACGAGTACCCTGACTTCCACGTGGTTTTTACCGGCTCTTCGATGCTTAAGATTGACAACAGCAAAGCTGACTTGTCGAGGCGCTTGTCCGACTACACCCTTCATGGTCTTTCTTTTCGCGAGTTTCTCTGCTTGGAGACCGGTAAACATATTCCAGCTGTCTCTTTGGATGAGCTGCTTAGAAACCATGTCAGCATAGCGATGCACCTGACCTCACAGCTGACATCGCAGACCAAGATATTGCCTTTGTTCGAGGCATACCTTAAGCATGGCTACTTTCCTTTTTACAGGGAGGAGTTGGCTGACTATAACGACAGACTGAAAAAGGTTGCCTATGCTGTGCTTATTGAGGATGTGCCAGCCATAGAGGACGTGACTTATCCTACCATCCAGAAGTTACAGCGCATGCTGATGATTCTGGCTGAGCGCGTGCCCCAGACACCTAAGATGAACGAACTGTACGCCATTCTTGAGACAACGCGCGAACAGGGCTTGAAAATGATGTGGATGCTGCAACGGGCCGCACTCCTCCATTTGCTTTCTACGGAGACGAGGGAGTTTCATCATCTGCTAAAGCCTGATAAGATTTATCTGCACAATCCCAATTTGATGTACGCACTCACTGAGCTGCCTGACAAGGGAACTTTGCGCGAGACATTTTTCATCAACCAGCTTGCTGCTGTGGCAGAGGTAAGCTATCCTCGGAAGGGTGACTTCCTTGTAAACCACCGTTATCTGTTTGAGGTTGGCGGGAAAAACAAGACTTTCGACCAGTTGAAGGGAGCGCACGATGCTTTTCTTGCTGTTGATGATATCGAGACGGGGTTTGGCGACCGCATACCTCTTTGGATGTTCGGACTGCTTTATTAGTCGGCAGCTGGAACCAGCTGGCACTTACGAGACCTTCGTGCTCGGTGCCACAGGCCCGTGAAGCTCTAATTCTCCGAAAAGAGTAATATCTCTCCTTTCAACTGGCGGCATCCTTCCACAGGGTGCCGCCATTGTTTTTTGCCATCAAAGCATCCTATGCGATTTGTTTCAAGACGTTGCCCGGACTGAAACAAAGTGTTTCAAAATGTTTTTGCTAATGAAACACTTTGTTTCAACGGCAGAAACACTTTGTTTCAGCGGCCGAAACAAAGTGTTTCAAAGGCAGAAACAAAACGGCAGATTTCATTTCCATTTGCATAGCAAAAAGTTTTTTACTGGCGGCATACTTTCAGAATGATGCAGCTGTTGTTTTGTGTGCAATAAGTGAATCGAGCAATATTTTTTTGCTTTCTCACAAAAAATCTGCAAAAAATTTTGCAGATTGAAAGGAAATGTGTACTTTTGCCGACGAAATCAAACTAAAGGGCTTAACGGTCTGAAAAAATCAATGACAAGAAAAGCTAACTATTGGTGGTGGCGCTGCTCAAGATTCGAATAATCGTGAGAAGATAGTCGCGTACCTGCAAGTTTAGCATAGAAGATACTGAGGGGCCTGTCGTTCTTACGGCGGGCTCCTCACTTTTTTAACAATAATATCACATAAAAACTGACAAATATATGAACAATTATCAAGTTGACGAAAAAGGTTTCTACGGAGAGTTCGGCGGCGCTTACGTGCCTGAAATTCTCTACAAGTGCGTGCATGATTTGCAGGAGGCTTACCTGCCGATTATCGAGAGCGAGGAGTTCAAGCAGGAGTATCATGCGCTGCTGAAGGACTACGTGGGCAGGCCTTCGCCTCTTTATTACGCGAAAAGAATGAGCGAGCAGTACGGCTGCCAGCTCTACCTGAAGCGCGAGGACCTGAACCACACGGGAGCGCACAAGATTAACAACACCATCGGTCAGATTCTGCTGGCGAAGAAAATGGGCAAGACACGCATCATTGCCGAGACGGGAGCCGGACAGCACGGCGTGGCCACGGCTACGGTGTGCGCGCTGATGAACATGAAGTGCGAGGTGTTCATGGGTGCCACCGACGTGGAGCGCCAGCACACCAACGTGGAGCGCATGAAGATGCTCGGTGCCGAGGTGCATCCCGTGCGCACGGGCAACATGACGCTCTCAGACGCCTGCTCAGAGGCCATCCGCGACTGGTGCTGCCATCCTGCCGACACTTTCTATATTGTCGGTTCCACGATGGGGCCGCATCCTTATCCCGACCTTGTGGCCCGTATGCAGAGCGTCATCTCAGAGGAAATCAAGTGGCAGCTGAAAGAGAAGACAGGCCGCGACTACCCCGACTATCTCGTAGCCTGCATCGGCGGTGGCAGCAATGCCGCAGGCACCATCTATCACTACATGAATGACGAGCGCGTGAAAATAGTGCTGGCCGAGGCTGGCGGTCACGGCTGGGATACCGACTACACGGCAGCCACCATTCACCGCGGCACCGTCGGCATCCTGCACGGCGCGAAGATGCTGGTGATGCAGGACGAGGACGGACAGATTCAGGAAGCCTTCACCATCAGCGCCGGTCTCGACTATCCCGGCGTAGGCCCCATGCACTGCAACATGGCGCAGCAGGGCCGCACGCAGGTGCTGAGCATCAACGACGACGAGGCCATCTACGGCGGCTACGAGCTCACTCGCATGGAGGGCATCATCCCTGCCATTGAGAGCGCCCACGCTATCGCTGCCCTGAAGAAACTCACCTTCAAGCCCAGTGACGTAGTGGTGCTCACCGTCAGCGGGCGCGGCGACAAGGATGTTGAAACCTATTTGAAGAACAAACAAATGGCAAAAGAATATGGAAACTTTTAAATATACGACTACAAGCCGAACGATTTTGGCCGACCTTTACACGCCAGTTGGTGTGTATATGCGACTGAGAGACATCTATCCGCAGAGTGCGCTGATGGAGAGCTCCGACTATCACGAGAAAGACAATTCGCGCTCGTTTATCGGCATCAATCCTATGGCCAACGTCGCCATCGGGCACGGCTTCGCCACCGTCACTTATCCTGACGGCAGCGTCATGCAGCGCGAACTCAGTGCCGACTTTGGTTTTTCCGAAGCCATCCACGCCCTCATCGACCGCATCGGCGTAGAGGGCGATGACGCCAGCATTTGCGGACTCTTCGGTTACACCAGCTTCAATGCTGTGCGCTATTTCGAGAACATTGCCGTGAAGGATGAGACGCAGGAAAAGAACGACGCACCCGACGTACTCTATATATTATATAAAGATGTGATTGTGTTCGACCATTTCAACAACATACTGAAAATCGTGGAACTAGCCCCCCTTTCGTCCCCCGTGGGGGACACAATAGAGTCCGGAGTAAGAACTAATGAAGCCCCCTCGGGGGCCGTAGGGGGGGCCATCCTCAAAGCCATGAACCGCAGCAATGTGAAAGCCTACGACTTCCACCCCGTCGGCGATGTCAGAAGCACGCTGACCGACGAGGAGCACAAGGCGAACATTCGCCGCGGCATTCAGCACTGCCTGCGTGGCGACGTGTTCCAGATAGTGCTCTCGCGCCGCTTCATCCAGCAGTACGAAGGCGACGACTTTAAGCTCTATCGTGCCCTGCGCAGCATCAATCCCTCGCCCTATCTGTTCTATTTCGACTTCGGCGGTTTCCGCATCTTCGGTTCTTCGCCTGAGACACACTGCAGGATTGAGGGCCGTAAGGCTTACATCGACCCCATTGCCGGCACAACGAAGCGCACGGGCGACGCCGAGGCCGACCGCAAGGGAGCAGAGTATCTGCGCAACGACCCCAAGGAGAACGCCGAGCACGTGATGCTCGTCGACTTGGCCCGCAACGACCTGTCGAGAAACTGCCACGGCGTGAAGGTGGACTTCTACAAGGACTTGCAGTATTACTCCCACGTCATCCATCTTGTATCTCGCGTCAGTGGCGAGCTCGATGGGCCAACGGGAAGCATTGGCCCCGACGGCAAACCGTCTAGGCCAACGAAAAGCGTTGGCCCCGACGGCAAACCGTCAGGTGCCGACCCCATCAAGGCGTTCATTGACACCTTCCCTGCCGGCACGCTGAGCGGGGCGCCCAAGGTTCGCGCCATGCAGCTCATCTCTGAGTATGAGCCGCACAACCGCGGTGCCTACGGCGGCTGCATCGGCTACATCGGGCTCAACGGCTCGCTGAACCAGGCCATCACCATCCGCACTTTCGTCTCGCGCAACGGCGAGTTGTGGTTCCAGGCGGGCGGCGGCATCGTGGCCAAGAGCGATGAAGAGTACGAACTGCAAGAAGTGAACAACAAGCTCGGCGCACTGCGCCGCGCAATTCTAATGGCAGAAAAAATGTAAGGTTATGAAGATAGTAATCATCGACAATTACGACTCATTTACATACAATCTGAGTCATCTGGTGAAGGAATTGGGTGCAGAAGTCACCGTTTATCGTAACGACCAGTTCGAGCTAAGCCAACTGGAAGCGTTCAGCAAGATCATCCTCTCGCCCGGTCCTGGCATTCCCAGCGAGGCGGGCCTGCTGCTCGACGTCATCCGCACCTATGCCGGCAAGAAGCCCATCCTCGGCGTCTGTCTTGGCCATCAGGCCATTGGCGAGGCCTTCGGAGGCAAACTCGAGAACCTGAGCGATGTGTTCCACGGGGTGGCAACGCCCTGCCACATCGTCAGCGACGACGCCATCTTCAGCGGCATCAATCGCGACATCACCATCGGCCGCTATCACTCGTGGGTGGTGTCGAAGGACGGCTTCCCCGACTGCCTCGAAATCACCGCCGAGAGCGACGAAGGTCAGATTATGGCACTGAAGCACAGGACGCTCAACGTGCGCGGCATCCAGTTCCACCCTGAGAGCGTCCTCACCCCCGACGGCAAAAGAATGTTACAAAACTGGCTCTTCCTCTAAAAATTGAAGAATTGAAAAATTGAAGAATTGAAGAATTGAAAGATTGAAAAATTGAAGTAATATGGCACAGACAATGAAAGACATCCTGAACAGGATGCTGAACCACGAGGAACTGTCTCGTGAAGAAATGAAGAATATCCTGATTGGAATCACCCAAAGCGAGTATCCTACAGAGCAGATCACGGCCCTGCTGACGGCGCTGCAGATGCGTGGCGTCACGGTCGACGAGCTGCTCGGCTTCCGCGACGGCATCCTCGAGACGGGCGTGCCCGCCATCCTCAATGCCGACCGCTACATCGACGTCGTCGGCACGGGCGGCGACCGCAAGAACACTTTTAACATCTCGACCACCAGCTGCTTCGTCATCGCCGGTGCAGGCTACAAAGTGGCGAAGCATGGTAATTATGCCGCCACTTCGGTCAGCGGCGCATCGAATGTAATTCAGCATCACGGCATCAAGTTTACCGACGACATCGACCGCCTGAACCGCTCGCTCAACGAGGCCGGCATTGTCTATCTCCATGCCCAGCTCTTTGCCAAGGCCATGAAGTTTGTCGGCCCGATTCGCAAAGCCCTGCAGTTCCCAACCATCTTCAATCTGCTTGGCCCGCTGGTGAATCCCAGCCAGCCGAAGTGCCAGCTGCTCGGCGTCGCCAACCTCGACCAGATGCGCCTCTATCATCAGGTGTATCAGAAGATTGGCATTGACTACGGCATTGTGAACTCCATCGACGGCTACGACGAGATTTCGCTGACGGGCGACTTCAAGGTCACGACGAAGAGCTACGAGCGCATCTTCAAGCCGCAGGACCTGGGCTTCGAGATTGCCAAGCCCGAGGAGCTCGTCGGCGGCGCCACCGAGGAAGAGGCTGCTCAGATTTTCGACAGCGTCTTGGAGAACCGAGCCCTACCCGCCCAGAAGAACATCGTGCTGGCCAACGCCGCCTTCGGCATCCAGGTGCTGGAGAAAGGCGAGAAAACCATCGAAGAGTGCATCGCCATAGCCCGCGAGAGCATCGACAGCGGCAGCGCACTGCGCACGTTTAAGAAATTCGTTGAACTGAACAGCTGAATCATTTATGCAAGACATTCTTCACGACATCATAGCCACCAAGCGCGAGGAGCTGGCGTTGCTGAAGGCTAAAAAGCCGTCCCTGCGCGAGGCTTTGCTTCAGAGCGAGACGGGCATCATTGCCGAGTTCAAGCGCAAGTCGCCGTCGAAGGGCTGGATCAAGGAGGAGGGCCGTGCCGACATCATCCCATTGAGCTATCAGCAGAACGGCGCCGCCGCCATCAGCATCCTCACCGACGAGCACTACTTCGGCGGCAGCGACGACTTCATCCGAACAGCCCGTCAGGCGGGGGTGACGATACCTATATTATATAAAAACTTCGTCATCGACGAGGCGCAGCTCTATGCCGCAGCCTTGTGCGGTGCCAGCGCCGTGCTGCTCATTGCGGCTTGCCTGTCGAAACAGCAGTGCGAAAAACTCCTGCACTCAGCACACGAGCTGGGCCTTGAGGTGCTGCTCGAAATGCACGACGAGCGCGAACTGGAATATGCCGAGCTGCAGCCCGACCTCTGCGGCATCAATAACCGCCATCTCGGCTCCTTCGTCACTGACGTCGAAAACAGTTTTCGCCTTGCCGAACTGCTGCCGAAAGACGCCGTGAAGGTCAGCGAGAGCGGCATCTCTAATCCCGACACTGTGAAAGCGTTGCGCCAGGCCGGATTCCGAGGCTTCCTCATCGGCGAGAACTTCATGAAGACTCCCGACCCAGGCCTTTCCCTTCACCACTTTATCAACCAACTAAAATAATCATCACATGAACAAGATAAACCAAGTTTTTTCCCATCGCGGCGACCGCAAGCTGCTAAGCCTCTATTTCTGCGCAGGCTGCCCCACCCTCGACAGCACGGGTGACGTCATCAAGACAATGCAGAAAAGGGGCATCGACTTCATCGAGGTAGGCATCCCCTTCAGCGACCCGTTGGCCGACGGTCCCGTCATCCAGAGTGCCGCCACGCAGGCCCTCAAGAATGGCATGAGTGTGAAACTGCTATTCCAGCAGCTGAAAGCCATCAAGAACGAGGTTGACATTCCTCTCATTCTCATGGGCTATCTCAACCCCATCCTTCACTACGGCATCGAGGCCTTCTGCCAGTCGTGTGTCGATGCCGGCGTCAGCGGCATGATCATCCCCGACCTGCCCTTCGACGACTACCTCACGCAGGTGAAGCCTGTCGCCGACAAGTACGATTTAAGAGTCATCATGCTCATCACGCCCGAGACCAGCGACGAGCGCATCCGTTTCATCGACGACCATACCGACGGCTTCATCTACATGGTCTCCTCGGCAGCCATCACGGGTGCACAGAAGAGCTTCGACGACGCCAAGCAGGCCTATTTCCGCCGCATCGACGCCATGCGCCTGCGCAACCCCCGCATGATCGGTTTCGGCATCAGCAACGCCCAGACCCTCAAGGCTGCACAGGACAATGCCGCCGGCGCCATCATCGGCTCGAAGTTCGTCACTCTCTTAAATGAAGCAGAGGGCGATGCGAATCAGGCGCTCGACCATCTTTTCGCCGCCTTGAGCCTGTAGTGCCAAAAAAGTGTTCCAAAAAAAATTTGCCTTTGAAACACTTTGTTTCTGCCGTAGAAACAAAGTGTTTTTACGGCTGAAACACTTTGTTTCAAGCACAGAAACAGTTATGAGACTGTTGCGTCAGAAACAAAAGAGCGGTCCGCTAAACTGCACAGGTCGAAAATTTTTGAGCGGCAGACGGCGGTTTTTTGAAAAATCTTTTTAACTTTGCATGTTGAATTGTAAATTAAATGATTACGACCATGAAAACAAGAATTTTGTGTATGCTTGCCGCCATCCTCACCGTTTGCGGCATGATGAGCAGTTGCACCGGGGAAAGAAAGGGCGAGGATGGAAAATGGACTTTGGAAGCGCAGTTGACGAATCCTGAGGACACGCTTTACGTGATTCCGACGGATAATATAGAGGAACAGAACGCAGTGGCGAAAGAAAACGGGATGTTTAAGTTTACAACCGATCTGGATGAGACGAAAGCGTATATTATTGTCTCACCCGCAATACTTCGGGGTGAGGCCGGCCTCAGCTTTCTGGTTGAAGCCGTGCCGGGCGAGGTGCTGACGGTTGAGGGACTGTGCGATGAAGAGAAACCTGCCAACGGTCTTACCTTCGGCGGCACCAAGTTCTATAAGTATTACACCGAGGTCAACACAATACAGGACAAGGTGAGTGAAAGCGAGGATATCCAGCCAATCATCGACTTCATCAAGGCTCATCCCGATGAAGAGGTCTCCACTGTACTCATCAGTACAGTGGGCTACATTGTTCCCGACCGTCTTGACGAAGTGCTCAACCTGCTGTCGCCAGAGATTCGCAACGGCAGAATGAAAGGCTACATAGAGCAGCAGGTATCGGATGTAGAGGAGTATTTGAAGCAGAAGGAGATAGAGGGCAAGACGCTCGAAGAGGGCAGCGAGGCTCCCGACTTCACCCTCAACGACATCAACGGCAAGCCTCTCACGCTGTCGTCGCTGCGCGGCAAGTACCTCGTGCTCGACTTCTGGGGCTCATGGTGCGGCTGGTGCATCAAGGGATTCCCCGAGATGAAGGAATACTACGCAAAGTATAAGGACAAGATGGAGATTCTCGGTGTGGATTGCAACGACACCGAAGAAAAGTGGAAGAATGCCGTTGCCGAGAACGAGCTGCCGTGGCTGCACGTATTCGTGCCCAAAGACTCAGAGCTGACCACCGACTACTACATCAGCGGCTACCCCACGAAAATCATCATCGACCCCGACGGCAAGGTGGTGAAGACGGTTGTCGGCGAAGATCCCCAGTTCTACGAATTTCTTGACGAGTTGTTCAAGTAGGGCGAAACGAGAAAGTGCTGAAACAGGCACAGCCGTATGAGGTTTCTGATTCTCTGCATACTAACCAGTTTTCTGGCAGGTGCTGCAGTTGTGGAGACTGCAGCTCAGACCCGCGACCAACAAAGGAGGATGCAGGTTGACAGCGTATTGACAGAGCACTATTACCGCACGCCCTACGACTCAGACTATGTCGTGCGCCCGGAAGGCAAGCTGACACTGAAGGTAAGGATGAACCAGACGGGCAACTCCTTCCATGCGAAAGGAACGATAAACGGTGTTCACTCGAAGGCCGACCTCAGCACCAGCCACAAAACGACATTCTCGGTGGCTGGCATCTACCGCGGTATAGGCATCGGAGTGGCCATCAATCCTTACAAATGGGGTGGAATGTACAAGGACTACGAGTTCAACCTCAACTACTACAGCAGCCGACTGAGCCTTGACTTCAGCTACCAGCGCTCGGAATCGCTGGCGGGCGACATCCGCCGCGACGATGAAATTGGAAAGCTGGAATCGGACGACGTCACGCTGAAGGTTGTCAACCTGGCGGGCTACTACACCTTCAACCACCGCCGTTTCTCTTTTCCTGCCGCCTTCACCCAGAGCTACATCCAGCTCCGCTCGGCAGGTTCGTGGCTGGCGGGCATCAGCTATCAGGGAGGCAGTATCAAGACGAACGATGAACTGAAAACAAGAAATCCGAATGCTCCTGATGTCAGCATCGGCGTAGGCCATATCGGCATTGGCGGCGGCTACGGCTACAACTGGGTGCTTGGCAAGAAATGGCTGCTCCACTTCTCTATGATGCCCACTTTCGTGGTCTATAACCGCAATAAATTCACAGTGAACGGCGAGCGCAAGGTGGCCAAGCACATGCGCTTCAACATGATTTTCAACGAGCGCGTCGCCATCGTCCACAACTTCTCCTCACGCTATTTCGCAGGCGTCACCCTCGTGATGAACAACTCCATCTTCGACGATAAGAACGTGGTTGTCAATCAGAACAAATGGCGCGCCCGTGCCTCCTTCGGAATAAGATTATAACGACTGCTGAACATCATCCATAGATAAAAAGAAAGAGGCCCGATCGGACCTCTTTCTTTTTATCTTGTTCAGCACACTGTCTACAGTTTCTGCTGCACCTCGATTTCCTGGAACGTCTCGATGATGTCACCCTGCTGGATGTCGTTGAAATTGACCAGCGAAATGCCGCACTCGAAGTTCGTTGCCACTTCCTTGACGTCGTCCTTGTAACGCTTGAGGGCGTTGATGGCGCCGGTGAAGATGACGATGCCGTCGCGGATGAGGCGAGCCTTGTCCGAGCGGTGTACCTTGCCTTCGGTGACCATTGCGCCGGCCACGGTGCCGATCTTCGAAATCTTGAAGACCTCGCGCACCTCGACCTGGGCAGTAACCTCCTCCTTGATGACCTTGTCGAGCATACCCTCCATAGTGGAGCGCACGTCCTCGATGGCGTCGTAGATGATGGAGTAGGTGTTGATTTCCACGCCCTCGCTGTCGGCCAGCTTGCGGGCAGCCGATGAGGGACGCACCTGGAAGCCGATGATGACGGCCTTCGATGCAGAGGCGAGCATGACGTCGTTCTCTGAAATCTGACCGACGGCCTTGGCGATGACGTTGACCTGTACCTTCTCGGTAGACAGCTTGATGAACGAGTCGCTGAGTGCCTCGATGGAGCCGTCGGTGTCGCCCTTGACCACGATGTTGAGCTCGTGGAACTCGCCGAGTGCGATGCGGTGGCTGATGTCGTCGAGACCAATGGTCTTCTGCGTACGCAGACCTTGCTCGCGCTGCAGCTGCTCGCGCTTGTTGGCAATCTCACGGGCCTCCTGCTCGGTGTCCATCACGTTGAAAGCATCGCCGGCCGTAGGAGCGCCGTTCAAACCCAGGATGATGGCGGGCTGTGCGGGCTTCGCCTCCTGTATGCGCTCGTTGCGCTCGTTGAACATGGCCTTGATCTTGCCGTGACTTGAGCCTGCGATGACCACGTCGCCCACCTTCAGCGTGCCGTTGCTGACGAGCACGGTGCTGACGTAGCCGCGGCCCTTGTCGAGCGAGCTCTCGATGATGCTGCCCGTGGCCTTGCGGTTGGGGTTGGCCTTCAGGTCGAGCATCTCGGCCTCGAGGAGCACCTTCTCCAGAAGTTCTTCGACACCGATGCCCTTCTTCGCACTGATTTCCTGACACTGGTACTTGCCGCCCCAGTCCTCAACCAACAGGTTCATGTTGGCCAGGTCCTCGCGAATCTTATCAGGATTGGCGCCCGGCTTGTCGATCTTGTTGATGGCAAACACCATCGGCACGTTGGCGGCCTGTGCATGGGCAATGGCCTCCTTCGTCGTGGGCATCACCGAGTCGTCGGCAGCCACGATGATGATGGCAATATCCGTCACCTGAGCACCGCGGGCACGCATGGCGGTAAAGGCCTCGTGTCCCGGCGTGTCGAGGAAAGTTATCTGGCGTCCGTCGGGCAGCGTGACATTGTAGGCGCCGATGTGCTGCGTGATGCCGCCGGCCTCACCTGCAATGACGTTGGTCTTGCGGATATAGTCGAGCAGCGATGTCTTACCGTGGTCGACATGACCCATGACGGTGACAATCGGGGCGCGTGGCAGCAGATCGTTCTCGTCATCCTCTTCTTCGTGGATGGCGTTCTGCACCTCAGCGCTGACATATTCGGTCTTGAAGCCAAACTCGTCGGCCACGATATTGATGGTTTCGGCGTCGAGGCGCTGGTTGATGCTCACCATGATACCGATGCTCATGCAGGTGCCGATGACCTTCACCACAGGCACGTTCATCATCGTAGCCAGTTCCGACACGGTAACGAATTCGGTGAGCTTCAGCGTCTTGCTCTGAGCGGCTTCAGCGGCCATCTCCTCGTTCATGCGCTCGGCCACAGCGTCGCGCTTCTCCTTACGATACTTGGCGCCTTTCTTGTTCAGGGCAGTCTTCGATGTAAGACGTGCCAGCGTCTCCTTGACCTGACGTGCTACATCCTCCTCACTCACTTCCGGTGTAATGGGCTTGGCGTTCTGCTGGCCTTTCTTCTTTTTCTTGCCCTCCTGGTTGCGGCGCTGGGCGTTCTGGTCCTGTCCGAAGTTCTGGTTGCCGTTGCCGCCGCCCTTGTTCTTCTTGCTGCCGCTTTGTTGCTGCTGACCGCTGACGGCCTTGGCTGCCTCCTCGATGTCGACGCGACCCGAACGGATGCGCTCGCGCTTCTTCTTCTCGCCGCCCTGACCATTCTGCTGGGCCGACTTCTCCTCGCGCTGCTTGCGTTTCTCCTCCTTCGACTTTTTCTTCGGGCGTGTACTCTGATTGATGGTCGAGAGGTCGATCTTACCCAGCACGTTCACCTTCGGAGCCAGTTTCTCCTCGCTCTTCAGCGTGAAGATGCTTGGCGACGAAGCGGGAGCCTCAGCCGGCGTCTCAACCGTTTCAGGCTTGGGCGTCTCCACGTTGACGACAGGCTTCTCAGGCTTCACCTCAGGCTCAACCGGTTTCTCTTTCGGTGCTTCAGTCTTCACTTCTGGAACGACCGGCTTCTCTTCTTTCTTCGGAGCAGGCGTTTCAACCTTCGGCTCTTCAGCCTTAGGCTTCTCTTCCTTTTTCGGAGCCGGATCAACGGCGGGTTTGGCCGGCGTGGCAGCGGGCTTGGGCTTGTTCAGGCTGCTGAGGTCAATCTTTCCTAACGGCTTGAACTGCTGTCGCTGCTGCATCTCTTCCTCAGTCTTCGTCTTCACCGGCCCTGTAGGCTGAGAATCCGTGCTCACGGTTCTCTTCTCCTTGGGTTTCTTGGGGAAGAGCTTGTCGGCCTGTGTCTTCACGGCTTTGTCGGTGCTAAACGCCTCCACCAGTGCCTCATACTGCTGATCACTGATCTTGGTGTTTGGGGTGGCATCGTCGCGTACCTCTCCCAGGCTCGTCTTGTTCTTCAGATAGTCGATGGCTGTCTGAAGACCAATGTTCAGTTCTGTTAATACTTTATTTAATCTGATTCCCATTGTCTTTGTCTATTATTCAAATTCTGCCTTCAGCACGTCGAGCAGGTGGTCGACGGTCTCTTCCTCCAAGTCGGCCTTCTCGATGAGCAGCTCACGCGGAGCATTGAGCACCTCCTTGGCGGTATCGTAGCCCAAGCTCTTGATGGCGTCGATGACCCACTGGTCGACCTCGTCGCTGAACTCGTCGAGATAGATGTCTTCGTCGGTCTCGCCCTCGTTGACCACGCGGAACACGTCGATGGTGTATTCGGTGAGCATAGATGCCAGCTTGATGTTCATGCCACCCTTGCCTATAGCGAGGCTCACCTCTTCAGGCTGCAGGTAGACCTCGGCCTTGTGGTTCTCTGCGTCGAGTGTGATGCTGCTGACCTTTGCGGGCGAGAGTGCGCGCTGAATGAACAGTTGTGTGTTGGTGGTGAAGTTGATGACGTCGATGTTCTCGTTACCCAACTCGCGGACGATGCCGTGTACGCGGCTGCCCTTGACGCCGACGCAGGCTCCCACGGGGTCGATGCGGTCGTCGAAGCTCTCGACGGCTACCTTGGCACGCTCGCCCGGCATACGTGCCACGCGGCGGATGGCGATGAGACCGTCGGCAATCTCGGGCACCTCAGCCTCCAGCAGACGCTTGAGGAAGTCGGGACTGGTGCGGCTCAGCATGATGCGCGGGTTGTTGTTCTCGTTGGTCACTTCCTTGACCAGTGCACGAATGGTCTCGCCCTTGCGGTAGTTGTCGTTGGGAATCTGGTCGCCCTTCATCAGGTGCAGCTCGTTGCCCTCGTCATCCATCAGGAGCACCTCGCGCTTCCACATCTGGTAGACCTCAGCGCTGACAACGGTGCCCACCTTGTCCTTATACTTCTGGTAGAGGGCATCGTGGTCGAGCTCAAGGATTTTCGAAGCCAGCGTCTGGCGCAGGTTGAGGATGGCGCGGCGTCCGAACTTGGTGAAGTCGACGTCCTCACTCACTTCCTCGCCCACCTCATAGTCGGGCTCAATCTTCAGAGCCTCCGACAGTGCAATCTCCTTGTTCTCGTCCTGCACCTCATTATCGTCAACGACGATGCGGTGGCGGTGAATCTCGAAGTCGCCCTTGTCGGGGTTTACAATCACGTCGAAGTTCTCGTCCGAGCCGAACAGCTTGGCCAGCACGTTGCGGAAGCTCTCCTCCAGCACACTGACTAACGTTGTGCGGTCGATGTTCTTCGTCTCTTTAAATTCCTGAAAGGTCTCAAACATGCTAGGACCCTTCGCAGTTTTCTTTGTTGCCATTATTTTTGTTTTTTTATTTGAATTCCAGCAAATAGCGCGTCGACTTCACTTCGTCCATCGAGAACTGGCGGTCAACATCTACCTTCACGGGGCGCTTCTTGCCCTCGGGCACCTGCTTCTCCTGCGTGGTGACGGTGAACAGTCGGCCGTCCACCTCTTTCAGCGTGCCGGTGAGTTTCTTGCCGTCGGCGGTGAGCACCTCCACCTGGTCGCCCACGTGGTTAATGTACTGCTGCTCCACCTTGAAGGGCTGGCCTAAGCCTGCAGAGCCCACCTCGAGCTCATAGTCGCCCAGTTCGTCGCCCAGCTGCTCCTGCAGGAAGCGGCTCAGCTCGGCGCAGTCCTCAATCCACACGCCGTCGGCGCAGTCAATCTCGATGACGATGCGGTCGTCGCCGCCGTCCATCTGAATGTCTACAAGGAAGTAGTCGCCCTTCTTGAGCCACTCTTCCACTTGTGCTTGAATAATTTCTTTCGTAATCATCAAAATACTCTTTTATGAAAGAATGAGGAGCTCTCTCGGAGCCCCTCATTCCTCTGAACGGCTGCAAAGGTACGTATTTTTTGCCGTTCCACCAAATTATTTGATAATATTCTTTAAAAAAAACGCCAAAAGATTACTGAAAAACCTACTGTCTCGACTTTTTATTGTAACTTTGAACGCTCAAAAGCGATAAAAGCATAGCAAGGCTCCGTAATATTCATCTTATAAACACAGAAAAATGAAAAAACTGATTGCAATCTTTATGGTGCTGGCCGCCGTGGCCTGCTCAGGCGGCGGTAACACCTATGTGAATGAAAAGTACGGCTACTCTGTGACGATGCCCGACAACTTCAGGGCTCAGAACGAGGATGCCGAGATGGAAGCTGAGAGAGGCGGCAAGCTGTTCATAAGCAGTGATAACTGCTCCATCGACGTGACGGCCGATGAGAAAACCTTCGAGTACATCACGCCGGCCGAGATGCTGAAGCAGGGTTGTGAGTTTTCCGTTTCAGCGTATGACATGGATGAAAACGGCAAGGTCATCAGCCAGAACGTGACCGACAACGATTTCACCGTAGTGGGCGATGATGGCAGTTACCTCCAGGCAGAGCGTGTGCTAGTGAAAGGCAACACCGTGGTGACGCTCTACGTCCGCTATCCCTCGGAACAGCGCGAGAAGTTCGACAAGGAGTCGGCTGAAATCATGAAGTCTCTCCAGTTCAACTAAGCCTCACCTTTCCATTCCGCCGTTGGTGGCAAATCATTCAGAAGAGAGTGTGTCAAAATGAAGTGCCCCCAAGAAGTTGGACGTTAAACACGTTAATTATTCCCTAAGGTATTGAGCTCGGTATTGCACCGGGCTCATTCCTTTTAACTTCATTT
>CACYYG010000019.1 GCA_902778535.1 uncultured Prevotellaceae bacterium | reverse complement strand
AATGAGATTAATTTTGGCCACGAATGAGAATAATAATTATTCCAATTCGTGAATAAATTATTCCAATTATTCCAATTCGTTTCCATAAACTTTACCAAGATATTCTTTTACTATTACTCATTAATAAATTTCGTGAATAATTCGTGGCAAATTCGTGATAATTCGTGTTTTGACAAAAGTAACTCAGGTCAGATGTGATGAAATGCGATGTAAATGGACTTCGGAAGGGGAGTTATTGGGTTAGAAGAAAAAATAATTGGCTTTTTATTTTGCGGTTTGCGCGTTTTGTCGTAACTTTGCAGCCGATTTCGATAAAACGTTTGATGAAGACCGACAAAAAACAGAACCAGTACCGCACGAACGAGCAGATTCGCGTGCGCGAGGTCCGCATTGTGGGCGAGAGCGGATCGACGGTGATGCCCACTCGACAAGCATTAGATTTGGCACGCCAGCAGGGTGTTGACCTGGTGGAGATTTCGCCTAACGCCGAGCCCCCCGTCTGCCGTCTCATCGACTATTCGAAGTTTCTCTACCAGCAGAAGAAGCGCCAGAAGGAGATGAAGGCGAAGCAGGTGAAGGTGGAGGTGAAGGAGATCCGCTTCGGGCCGCAGACGGACGAGCACGACTATCAGTTCAAGCTGAAGCATGCGCAGGAGTTCCTGCAGGAAGGCAACAAGGTGCGTGCTTACGTGTTCTTCCGCGGACGCAGCATCCTGTTCAAGGAGCAGGGCGAGGTGCTGCTGTTGCGCTTTGCCAATGACCTGGAGGATGTGGGCAAGGTGGAGTCGATGCCGTCGCTGGAAGGCAAGAAGATGTTCCTCTATCTGGCTCCTAAGAAGGCCGGTGCTGCCAAGAAGAGCCAGCAGGCTCGCGACCGTGAGGCTGCCGTGGCCGATGAGAAGAAGAAGGAGGAGAGGGTCACGAGGAAGGAGGACAGCGCTGTACGCGACGTTGACGTTGAGACGCCTGCCAACGGCGGGCTGCTGGCCAATGCGAAGATCAGTGCCGACGCGCTGAAGAAGCTCACTGAGACTGAGAGCGCCGAATAATAGAAAAAAAGAACAGAACAGGTGCGCTGCGCCCGGTATATGCGTTGCCACCGCCTTTTATAATCAAAAAGTTTAAAAATTAAAAAATTAAAAAAATGCCAAAAGTTAAGACAAACTCCGGAGCCAAGAAGAGATTCTCGTTTACCGGAACAGGTAAGGTCAAGAGACACCACGCTTACCACAGCCACATCCTGACGAAGAAGACCAAGAAGCAGAAGCGTAACTTGGTGGGATACGAAATCGTAGACAAGTCAAACCTGAAGCAGGTTCGTGACCTGTTGTGTCTCCGCTAATCAAACCTATTGTCGAACATTAAAATCGTAAGAAAACTATGCCAAGATCAGTCAATCATGTTGCATCGAGAGCAAAGCGTAAGCGCATCCTGAAGCTCACCCGTGGCTACTTTGGAGCCCGCAAGAATGTTTGGACAGTAGCGAAGAACACCTGGGAGAAGGGTCTGACCTATGCCTATCGTGACCGTCGCACCAAGAAGCGCAATTTCCGCGCTCTGTGGATTCAGCGTATCAATGCTGCCGCCCGCATGGAGGGTATCAGCTATTCGAAGCTGATGGGTGCCCTGGCCAAGGCCGGTATTGAGATCAACCGCAAGGTGCTGGCCGACCTCGCCCTGAATAATCCCGAAGCCTTCAAGGCTATCGTGGAGAAGGTGAAGTAACAATAAACGTTGAACAATAACCAATAACCGTTGGCTGCGCCGAAAGGACTGCCAACGGTTATTGGTTTTTTGCTTAACGGTTATTGCTTAACGGTTATTGCTTAACGGTTATTGCTTAACGGTTAACGGTTATTGGTCAACGGTTATTGCTTAACGGTTATTGCTTAACGGTTATTGCTTAACGGTTATTGCTTAACGGTTAACGGTTATTGGTCAACGGTTATTGGTTAACGGTTATTGGTTAACGGTCAAAACCTCCACCAGGGTTTCTTCTTGGGGTGTACCTCTTCGTAGGAGGAGAGGGAGGCGCTACGTGCTTCTTCGCGCAGCAGGTCGCGCCATGTGCGGTGATGACTGACCATGCGGTAGATGGTGCCCCAGTCGGGCAGGCCGCCGATGTTGCGGTCGTCAATCCAGTAGTCGATGCTGTTGAGCTTGCGGCTGAAGTGGGGGTTGTTGTCGAAGGTCTCCTCGGGATAGTCGCGGTTAACAGCGTAGAACTCTACACCGCGTTCACGGCACCAGTTGACGGCATCATCGAGCAGCTGCCCCTCGCGGACCGTCCACAAGATGAGCTTGTGGCGGTCTTTGATGAGCATTTTGAGCGTGTCGATGGCGAAAGGCCGTTCCTCGCCAATCTCCGGATAGCGGTGTTCGACAATCGTTCCGTCGAAGTCAACAGCAATGGTAGCCATGCTTTATCCCTTTCTCTTGAGTTTGATGGAGTTGTCGTCCTTGCCGCCGTAGTGGCTGTCGGCATAGTTGCCGTAGCTGCCGTAGTTGCCGTAGCTGCCGTAGCTGCTGTAACGGCCGTAACGGCCATAGCTGCCGTAGCGTCCGTACTTGCCGTAGCGTCCATAGCCGTAGTAGTAGCCATACTTCTTCTTCGACATGTCGATGCCGTTGAGGACGACGCACATGTTGGGCATCTTCTTCTCGGCTGCCAGTGAGTTGAGGATTCCGAAGCTGGCCTTCGGCGTGTAGTCGGCGCGGCATACGAATACCGACACGTCAGCCACCTTGCCTATCTGCAGGGTATCGGTGACCAGTCCGACAGGAGCTGTGTCGAGGATGATATAGTCGTACATTTCACGCAGCATGTTGACGATGTCTGTCAGGTTCTGGCGTGCCAGCAACTCGGTGGGGTTGGGGGGCGTAGGTCCAGCCAGCAGCAGGTCGAGGTTGGCATTGAGGCCCGACGACTGTATCTGCGACACGAGGTCTTCACGGGTCACCTTCTCCTTTGCCAGCAGCGTGGTGATGCCGAGGTCGCGGTCCTTGATGTCGAAGAGGCGTCCCAGTGCGGGCTTACGGATGTCGAGACCCAGCAGGATGACCTTCTTGCCCAGCAGTGCGAAGCTCATGGAGAGGTTGGCGGCGTTGAACGTCTTTCCCTCGCCCGATGTACTGGATGTGAAGAGGATTACTTTCTGTCCCTCGGTCATCATAAACTGGATATTCGTACGCATGGAGCGGAATATCTCGTCGATCTGGTTGTTCTTGTTCTCCTGCACCACGATGCCTGCAGCGTTCTTCACAGAGTCGCTGGCCACTGCCACCTCGGCGACGAGAGGCAGGTTGGTGAGGCGTACCACGTCGTCGTGGCCCTCAATCTTATAGCGCAGCACCTGCAGCAGATAGGCGATGAACAGGGGCAGCAGGAGTCCGAGGAGGATGGCTGCCGTGAGGATGAGGGAGCTCTTGGGGCTCACCTTGCCTGCGAGTGCGGGATACTCGATGACGTTTCCCTTGTCGGCCGTAGCTGCCAGCGAGATGGAGTTCTCCTCACGCTTTTGCAAGAGCATGAGATAGAGTCCCGACATCACCTCCTGCTGGCGTCCTATCTGTGTGAGGACGCGCTCCTGCTCAGGCGTGTTGGAGACGCGCTGGCTGTAGGCGGCATACTGGCTCTCGATGCCCTGTCGCGTAATGTCGGCCGAGCGGCGTGCCTGCTGCAATGCCGTCTTGATGCTGGCGGTGAGGTTGTCGAGGGTATTGGTGACGGTGATGACCTGCGGTGCGTTCTCGGATGCTGAGCGCAGCAGTCGGTCACGCTCCTGCACGGCCTTGTTATACTCGTTGATGAGCGATGCGGAGATGGGGTCGCTCATACCTACGTTAGAGGGAATGAGCTGATATTTGTTGGCAGGATCGTTAACATGCTCACGCAGGTAGTCGAGCAGCATGATCTGCGTATTGGCATCGGCAAGGCGTGCTGCATACTGGCTTGACTGCGAAAGCGTCTGGGTAGCATCGAGGCGCAGCTCGGTGAGGTTGTGCGTACGTTTGTATTCCTCCAGCTCACCTTCGGTCATTCCCAGCTCGTTGTTGATTTTCTCCAGACGCGAGTTGATGAACTCCTCAGTCTTGTAGGCAATCTGGTTCTTGTCGGCATTGGCCTGACGGTTGTAGCAGACAGCCAGCTGGTTGAGGTAGTCGATGCCTCGGGCTGCGCTCTTGTCTTTGATGGAGATAAGGGCGATGGACGTCATTTTCGTCGTAGGCTCAGCCGAGAGCGAGTTGGCATAGCGTGCTGCCACCAGTTTGGGCGGATAGATAGTGACGAAGAATCTCTCGCCGCTGGTCATCGGCTTGATGCCTTCTGTTACATTAGAAGTGAAGATGAGCGTTCCGTAGGGAGTCTTTATCGAGTCGGGCATATTGGTGAACGAGCCTTTGAAGGGCATACACTCTTCACTTTCCACTTCGTACTTATCACTCTTGCGGCTGACGATAAAGCTAAAGCCTCCAGGTGCCAGTTGGTCGAGTGTGTTGAGTGACCCGAAATCGAGATCGACGTTAAGCGGCTGGTTTTTGTAAATCAGGCGGCGCTTCAGCTTGCCGTCGCTATAATACTCGGTGTAAATCTTCAGGTCGCGCACAGCGTCCTCTGCCAAGCGGCGTGTCTGGAGGATTTCCACCTCATTCTCAATACCTGTGGAATTGGTCACGGCTCCCATTTCCAGCATGTTCGACAGCATCTGGTTGCTGCGGCGGTTGTTGACCTCGTCCTTGATATACATCTTCATGGCTACGTTGTAGACAGGGTCGGCATATCTGAGGTATATCATGGCTCCGCAGACGAAGATGAAAAGCGACAGCAAGAACCACGGCCAGTTGAGTATGACAATGCTGTAGATGGTTCTAAGGTTGAACGACGATTCCTCCTCGTTCTGCTGCTCAGCGCTGTTGAAGCCTTCGACGGTTGATTCCACTTTCTTGCTTTCTTCCATTGTATTATTTTTCTCTTTATAATATAATAATGTGTGTTATTTGTCTTTTCAGATTCCTTTGGCCAACTGCATCAGATACTGGCCATAGCCGTTTTTCAGCATCGGCTGCGCCAGGCGTTCCAGCTGCGCGGCGTCTATCCAGCCGCGCTTGAAGGCAATCTCCTCCAGGCAGGCCACCTTCAGACCCTGACGCTTCTCGATGACCTCGATAAACGTCGAGGCCTCGGCCAACGAGTCATGCGTGCCGGTGTCGAGCCAGGCAAAGCCTCGCTGCAGTGTCAGCACTTTCAGCTGCTGCCGGCGGAGATATTCCTGATTGACGGTGGTAATCTCCAGTTCGCCACGGGCACTGGGCTTGATGTTCTTGGCTATTTCCACCACGCTGTTGGGGTAGAAATAGAGACCCACGACGGCATAGTTAGACTTGGGCTGCTGCGGTTTTTCCTCTATGCTGAGACAGTTGCCATTGGCGTCGAATTCGGCCACGCCGTAACGCTCGGGGTCGTTCACCCAGTAGCCGAAGACGGTGGCCAGACCGTGCTGCTCGGCATTTGCCACGCTCTGGCGCAGCAAACCCGTAAAACCCGAGCCGTAGAAAATGTTGTCGCCAAGAACGAGGCAGGCGCTGTCGTCGCCAATGAACTTTTCACCGATGATAAAAGCCTGAGCCAGGCCATCGGGCGATGGCTGCTCGGCATATTCAAAACGCACGCCGAGTTCACTGCCGTCGCCCAGTAGCCGGCGAAAAGCCGGCAAATCGTAAGGCGTTGAGATAATGAGTATCTCGCGTATACCTGCCAACATCAGAGCCGAGATGGGATAGTAAATCATCGGCTTGTCGAAAATGGGAATCAGCTGTTTACTGATGCCCTTGGTTATCGGGTAGAGGCGCGTACCGCTTCCACCTGCCAACACAATACCTTTCATGCTTAATATTACGTAATACGGCTGCAAAGGTACAAATAAATAAGAAGTAATAAACGTCAAATACGTTAAAAGGAGTTAAAGAGCAGCAAGTTAACACCTCAAGGGCGCAAGATATGAAAAAAAAGGACGCATCTTTGGCTACCACCGAAGATACTTTCGCTCGGAAATAAAAAGAAAAACAAGTTTTCCTTTTGTATTTCGCTCGCTTATTCGTACCTTTGCAGCCTATTATCTGAACAAACTATGGGATTATTAGGAAAAATTCTCGGCCGCAAGAAGGCCGACAGCGAAATGAGAATAGGCGGTATGGAGGATTTTATGACCCTTATCCGCGTTTACTTTCAGGCCGTGATGGCCGCCGACCTGCACATCACCAATCTGGCAGCTCTGCCCGACCTGCGCACGTTTAAGGTGACACTGAAAGTGCCCACACAGCAGGGACGTCTCGGAGTGGGCGAGAAGGCCAGGTGCCGCAAAATGCTGAAGGAGATGTACCAGATGGACGACGACTTCTGCAAGGAGATTGACCAGAGCATCAACCGCCGCTGCAAGAAGATTCAGGACGTGCAGCCCTATCTGGTGCAATTTCAAGCCTTCGTACAGGACATGATGATGCTGACGGGCAACCTGATGAAATTCAAGCTGCGCATGCCGGGCTTCTTCAAGAAGGCCATCTATGGCATGACGGAAAAGACGGTGCACGACATCTTCACGAAAAACGACTACAAGGATGCCGGCGTGATCAAGACCGTCCTGGCTGTGCGTGAATACAACAAACGCCTGAACTTCTCAGAAAAATGGAGCACCGACTTCGTCTACCGTGTCGTCATGCTGGCGAAGAAAGAACCGAAAGCGAAAAATTGAAGATTGAAGAATGAAGATTGACAATTAGATTAAAAAAAAGAAAAATCAGGCGCTGCCCGTTAAAGTGTGTTAAGGCGCAGCAACTTTCAATTTTCAATTTTCAATTTTCAATTTATATTGCCTACCTTTGTAGGATAAAATCAGTAGCCATGAACCAGAACGAGAAAGATTTAGCCGTTTTCCAGACTCGGGTCAGGCAAATGATTCTCCGTTTCCAGGAGCTGAAACAGGAGAATCAGGAGCTCTACGCCATGATAGACGAGAACGAGCAAATCATCGACCAGCTGAAGGCTAAGCTGGCTCAACAGGAGCATGACTACCAGTCGCTGAAAACGGCTCGCATGTTGGAAATTACCGACGGCGACCTTGACGGAGCCAAGGAACGCTTAGCATCGCTCATACGCAGCGTCAACAAGTGTATCACCATGCTCAGCGACGAGAAGTAGGGTGAACAAGCCCAAAGAGAAAAAACGCAATGGCAGAAGAAAGCAAAGAGAAACTCAATATAAGGTTGCACGTCTATGATGAAGACATTGCAATGGTGCTGCACAACCGTGAGGATGAGCAGTACTACCGTGCAGCTGCCAAGCTCATCACCGAGCGCTACGGGGCCTACGCACAGGTCTACAAAGGGCGCAAGAGCGACCATACCATCGCGCTGATGACCCTCATCGAGATAGCGCTCAGGTATGAGAAAGAACTCGGCAAGAACGATACAACCCCATACGATAATATTCTCCGCCAGCTGACTTCTGAAATAGAGGATGCCATGAAGTGAGTACGGCTCACCCCTACCCCTTGCGCCCTGACAGCTTAAGGACGAGAGAATATTAACAACTATATATATTGTTTTATGGATCTTATTTTTGGTATTATTTTGGCCGCTGTCGCGCTCATCATTGGCGTGGCATGCGGATACTTTCTCTTCCTCAAGGCCATCAAGGGGAAGTACAACGAAATGATTGATTCGGCCAACAAAGAGGCGGAAGTCATCAAGGAAAAGAAACTGCTCGAGGTGAAGGAGAAATTCCTCAACAAGAAGAGCGAGCTGGAAAAGGAAGTGCAGCAGCGCAACCAGCACATCCAGCAGAGCGAGAACAAGCTGAAGCAGCGCGAAATGTCGCTGAACCAGAAGCAGGAAGAGCTTGGACGCCGCAAGAACGACCTCGACAACCAGCAGAACCGCATTGAAAACGAGAAGAAAGCACTCGCTCTCAAGCAGGAGGAGCTGGGCAAGATGCAGCAGAAGGAACGCGAGAAGCTGGAGGAGCTCTCTGGTCTGAGCGCCGAGGAAGCCCGCAACCGCCTTGTTGAAAGTCTGAAGGACGAAGCCAAGACCGCCGCTGCCTCTTACATCAATGAAATCATGGACGAGGCCAAGCTCAACGCTAATGCTCAGGCTAAGAAGATCGTTATCCAAACCATCCAGCGAGTAGCCACTGAGACAGCCGTCGAGAACAGTGTGTCGGTGTTCCACATCGACAACGACGACGTGAAAGGCCGCGTCATAGGCCGTGAGGGTCGCAACATTCGCGCCCTGGAGGCTGCCTGCGGTGTGGAAATCGTCGTCGACGACACACCCGAGGCCATCGTCATCAGCGGCTTCGACCCTGTGCGCCGCGAGACCTGCCGTCTGGCCCTGCATCAGCTCGTGGCAGACGGACGCATCCACCCCGCTCGCATCGAGGAGGTGGTGACAAAAGTGAAGAAGCAGCTTGACAACGAGATTATTGAGACAGGCAAGCGCACCGCCATCGACCTCGGCATCCACGGTCTGCATCCTGAGCTCATCCGCATCATCGGCAAGATGAAGTACCGCAGCAGCTACGGTCAGAACCTCTTGCAGCACGCTCGCGAGACTGCAAACCTCTGCGCCGTCATGGCCGCCGAGCTAGGCCTTAATCCCAAAAAGGCTAAGCGTGCCGGACTGCTGCACGACATAGGCAAGGTGCCCGACGAGGAGAGCGAGATGCCGCACGCACTCTACGGTGCGAAGATTGCCGAGATGTACAAGGAGAAGCCTGACATCTGCAATGCCATCGGCGCTCACCACGACGAGATGGAGATGCAGACGCTGCTCGCTCCCATCGTGCAGGTTTGTGATGCCATCAGCGGTGCACGTCCCGGTGCACGACGCGAGATTGTCGAGGCTTACATCAAGCGTCTCAACGACTTGGAGGCCATCGCCATGAGCTATCCCGGCGTTACCAAGACCTACGCCATTCAGGCTGGCCGTGAGTTGCGCGTTATCGTCGGTGCCGACAAGATGGACGATGCCGAGACGGAGGCACTCAGCGGACAGATTGCTTCGAAGATTCAGAACGAGATGACTTATCCCGGTCAGGTGAAGATCACCGTCATCCGCGAAACCCGCTCCGTGGCATACGCCAAATAATTATTAAAAAAGGAAGTTATGGGGAGTTATGGGTCAATAGTTGCTTCACTGATGGCTACGCAAAAACTCCTTCATAGACCATAACAAATGACCTATACTTCTAAGGTCGAAGGCCGATAAATTCTTCTAACCACCTCTAACTACCGAAGTTAAGCGAATGCGAAACTTAAATTAAAGAATAATAGAATAAAAAAGCTGCGCCATCCGCAAACAGGAGGCGCAGCTTTTTTATTCTATTATTCTTTCTATTCTTTATTCTTCCCTACTCCGTCATTGTACCGTCGATGTAGAGGCGCGTTAGTTCTACGGCACCGTTGGTTCTCACCGTAATGGACTTCTTGAAGAAACCGAGGCTCTTGCCTGCACCATTATATGATACTTCAATCATACCCTTCTCGCCCGGCTGGATGGGTTCTTTTGAATACTTGGGAACAGTGCATCCGCATGAGGCAACGGCCTGATTGATTACCAGCGGCTCCTCACCGACATTGGTGAAGGTAAACGTGCAGGACTGCCTGGGAGTTTCCTTCGAGAATTGGCCGAAATGATGAATACTCTCTTCGAACTTGATTTCTGCAGGCTTCTGCGCCTGTGCAGTAACCATGCTACAGATGAGCAACATGGTAAAAAGTAATAATTTCTTCATGGCTTTTCTGTGTTTTGTTCAGATATTTGACGCAAAATTACTGCTTAATTTTAAATCACGACACAACATTGGCATCATTTTGCCACTTATTTATGCTTTTTTAATACTAAATGGTTCTAACAGGCCGTTACTTTAGCAATTTATAGTATTCCGTGGCGCCCAGCAGGAAGCATCCCGTGCCATAGTCCTCGAAATCGGGAATCTTGTCATAGCTCAACGGCTGACCAGCCGACGGATCCTTGCCCGTGCCCTGCATCCAGCCGAGGAAGCCGTCGATGTGCACGGCAACCCGAACCATTGCCGACCACGCCTTGTCACACGCAGGACGGTAGACGTCGGCTTTGAGATAGCCCTGGCGGATGCCCCAGGCCATGCCGTAGAGGAAAAGCGACGTGCCGCTGGTCTCAGGCATAGCATAGTTGGTTGAGACAAGGCTGGGATTCCAGAAGCCGTCCTCACGCTGGCACTTCAGCAAGCCCTCACTCATCAGCAGGAAGTCCTTTTTCAGTTCTTTGTAAGCCTTCGACTTCTTCGGCAAAACGTTCATACAGCGCACAAGGGCGGCATATACCCAGCCATTGCCGCGGCTCCAGTAGCACTGCTGGCCGTCGGGTTCTTTGTAAGGCGGCACATAGTCGGCATCGCGCCACCACAAGCCTTCCTTCACGTTGAACAGGCCACCGCCGCAGTCGTTGCGTGTCCAGCGATACATTTTCATCGCGTGGTCGAGATACTGTTTATCGCCTGTCAACGAATACATCTGCATGTAGAGCGGCATGGCCATCTGTATGGCATCAATCCATGTCCACCAGCCGTAGAGCGAGCCGTTCTTGGGATTCGGCGTCTGCATCTGATGAGCCAGGTTTGCGCGTATATTATTTAATTCCTTGCAGTCAAGCACATAGTCCTTGGCACGACACCGGCCAGTATAGGGGAGCAACTCCACGTAGGTCTGGCCACAGCACTGATCGTCGGCATCACAGGTATTGATGCCGTTGCGCGGTGACCACTGGTGGAAATCGGCCCACGTCGTGGCGTAATCGATATAGCGCTGCTGCGGGTCAACGTGATGCAAGGCCATCAGTCCCTCGTAATAGACGGCGCGCGTCCAGAGGTTGCTGGGCCTGATTTTGTTCACGTTGGTTGGCACGGTGGGGTCTTCATACTTCTGCATAAAGTAGTTGTTCACGCGTTGGGCCACGCCCAGCACTTCATTGGCATCTGGCTGTGCCGTTGCGGTCAGCGACATGGCGGCAATACCAAGCATTGCGGTAAGGATTCGGACTGATTTCATTTTTCAAGGCTGTTAGTAATTGCGAATTGTGCTGGCAAAGGTACGAAAAAAAACAGGAAAAAGAAAAAAGAAGGTACAAAATTTGTCAGTGACGGAAAAAAGCAGTAACTTTGCAGCCGCAAAAACAGCGACAATGCACCCGTAGCTCAGTTGGTAGAGCACCTGACTCTTAATCAGGGTGTCCAGGGTTCGAGCCCCTGCGGGTGTACAAAGCTAAGAAAACGGCAGACTAACCCAGTTTGTCGTTTTTTTTATATAATTCAAGTTTCTGCGCCGCCCTGGCTCTGCCGCTGTTCGACGTTGCGGTCAGATAAAACTCCATGTGTTGTTCAGTCAAAAATTACGCTGTGGGATAAAACAGTAACCACGTGGGTTACTGCCCGTAACCACGCGGGTTACTGACAGTAACCACGTGGGTTACTAAAATTTTCTTTTGTTAACAATTACGCGTCCTTGTGTTCAGTTTACACACGCGAAAGCTGTATGATATAACGGAAGAGGCAGTACACTCAACAGGTGTTAGCGATGAAGCCAGCTGATGACGGGATAATGGTCGCTTGCTTCTATGTCGTTGTCCACGTAGCAGTTGTAGGGAGTGTAATGTGAAGAGCTGAGGATGTTGTCGATGCGGAAACGGAAGCCCTTTCTGCGGTAGGTAAAGCCAAGGCCACAGCCGCTTTCCACATAAGCGTCGGTGAGGCCTTGGGCAATGGTACGCCTGACATAGGAGATGGGTGTGTCGTTCATGTCGCCACAGACAATGAGCGGATAGCTGCGGTGGCGCTCAATGTAATCATGAACAATGTCGGCCTGACGGGCCCGCTTGGCCATAGCAGTAGCAAGTTTTCCTATGATGAACCGTGTCTCGGCTTGAGCCTGCCGGCTGTCCATGTCTCCGCTGAGCATATCGTTGTAGCGTTGACGGTCACTTTTTGAGAGATGGGTGGACTCAAGGTGGAAATTGATGACACAGACGGTATCGTTCCCTATCTGTAAAAAGAAGGCGGCAGCACCGTTGGCCTGCGACTCGACGGGTAGCTTCTCCTTTCTCAGTATAGGATAGCGCGAATGTATTCCCACGGCATTGATGTAGACGGACGACCTTTTGTTCATCTGCACGGTATCGTTGTAGGGATAGAGCTTTGAGAGGAGGAAGGCAGTGTCGGGCTTGGTGGCGACGTCTTCCTGCAGGCAGACGATGTCGGCATTCTGCTGCTTGAGGTAGTTGAAAATAAGCACCTGTGAATTGGGCGATTCTTTCACCTCGTAGAAGCAGTCGACGTTGTAGGAAATAATTTTCAGACTTCCTGCCGGCGGTTCGTGAGTGAAGTTCAGAGGGACGTAGACGCGGATGGCGGGAATGACGAGCAGGTAAGCAACAAGTGGAATCCATGCCCGCCGCCAGTTGATGATGATCCACATCACGAGGACGAGCAGGTTGGCAAGGAGAAAGAAGGGGAACACCAAACCTGCGCAGCCAAGGATAGGATGGCTCTCAGGGTCGAAATGGTCGCTGTAGGCTACCAGCACCAACATCGCCGCAGTGGCAGCGCTGGCACCAGTAAACACATTCTTAAGAATACTCTTGACCACCTTTAGCTTGAGCTATTTACCTTTTTCAACGCTCGCGACTGGCTTCAAAAAGACGCTGCTTCTCGTCCTTGGTCAGGCTGTCATAGCCACTCTTGCGAATCTTGTCAAGAATAGCGTCTATCTCAGCCTGCCGGGCCTTTTTCTTCGCATTGTATTCCATGTCGTCCTCACGCGTAGGGCCGAAACCAGCTTGTCGCGTATCGGTGGTGCGCTGCTCAGTCTTCTGTTTTTGGCGTGATTCAAAGTTGCGCTTCATGTTCTCGAAAAACTGCCGTCCGTTTCCGATGTTGAACGTATTGCCCGGGTGCTTACGCCAGTAGAGGATGAGCAACAAGCCAAAGAGCATGCCACCCAAATGAGCAACGTGGGCCACTCCGTCGCCGCTTGAACTGTAGGCAAGAATCAGTTCAAGGGCAGCATATATGCAGATGAACCACTTGGCTTTAATAGGTACAGGAAGCGGGAATACAAAAATACGCTCGTTGGGGAAAGTCATACCGAAGGCGAGGAGGATGCCGTAGACCGCTCCCGAGGCACCAATGGTATTCAGCCAGTTGTTGATATAGAGCCCTACAGGAATCTGCATGCGGCCCATGTTGGTTTCCACGGTGAAAGGTGTCAGGTCGGTATCGCTCATGGCAAGCAGCCCCTGCGATGAACACTCGATGTACTGCACCAATTCCTGACACAGACCGGCACCGATGCCGCAAACTAGATAATAGAAGAGAAACTTTTTCGATCCCCAGACACGCTCAATAACACAACCGAACATCCACAGGGCAAACATATTGAAGAAAAGGTGTGGGAAACTGCCATGCAGAAACTGGTAGGTGATGAGCTGCCACACATTGAAGTCGGGCGCCATGAAGAAGTGGAGGCTGCCCCAGCGTTCCAAATCAAACTGCTGCTTGAAGACCAGTGCTGCCAGAAACACCACTATATTGATGAGCAGCAGATTCTTGGTTACTGTCGGTATATTACGGAACATCTTTTGTATCTACGATTTACGTGTTTACAATATTCGGTTTATTTGCTAATTTGGGCGCAAAATTACGAAAATTATCTGTTTTACAGTAGAAAATCAGGGTAAAAGCAACTTTTTTTCAATAAAAAAGTGATTTTTTCTGAATTTTTGTTTGTTTTATGAAAACTTTCCCCTATATTTGCAACCAAATACGGACTTATGAATCGATAAAACCTTTATTTATAACTATTTTTTAAAACCTTTTTATTATGAACAAGACAGAATTAGTAGAGAAGATTGCAGCTGGTGCATCCATCACCAAGGTTGACGCAAAGAAGGCTCTCGAGGCCGCTGTTGCAGCAATGAAGGAAGCTCTGATTGCCGGCGACAAGGTCGCTCTGATTGGCTTCGGTACATTCGGCGTGAACGAGCGTCCCGCTCGCGAGGGCATCAACCCCTCAACGAAGCAGAAGATTACCATCCAGGCCAAGAAGGTGGTGAAGTTCAAGGCTGGTGCTGAGCTGGCTGACGCACTAAACTAAGAATAATAGGGAATTAAAAAAACAGACTCCGTCGGTGTTCGCACTGACGGAGTCTGTTTTTTGTTGTGTAATTACCAAAATAGAAGAATAGACGTATCAGCCATTCTTCCACTCACAGTAGGGATGGCGGCGCAGATGAGAGTTATAATAGCGGCGGTCGCCCGTCACCTCGTCACCAATAAAGTCGGGCTTTGAGTAAGACTCGTCGGCAGCATGCAGCTCCACTTCGGCCACCACCAGTCCTTCGTTGTCGCCGTGAAACTCATCCACCTCGAAGATGTGCTCACCGCTACGTACCAGATAGCGCGTCTTGTCGATGATGCCCGGCTCGCAGAGCAGCATTAAGTGCTCAGCCTCGTCGAGAGTGATGGATTTCTCGAACTCATAACGGCTCAATCCTCCATCCATCGACGGGCTCTTAATGGTAAGAAAAGCCTCATCATCGCGCAAGCGCACACGAATGGTGCATCGTCCGCCGCTGCTGATATAGCCTTGGCGGATATGGCTGCTGGCATGAGCCTGACGGCGGTAAGCGTCGTTCCTGACCAGGAACTTACGCTCTATCTCCATTCCGCTCATCGGCTCTTACGCTGTAATTGCCAGATAAGCCACGTAGAAGACGGCCATAGCCACGAAGACACCGATAATCCAGGCCACCACCTTCTTGCCGCCTTCTTCCTGTTTCTTCGCGTAAGCCTTCTGCTTCGCGTTCATCTTCTTCTCTTTTTCTTTCTTTGCCATAGTATTATTTATTGTTTGTTTTGGTCTTTTTGTGGTGCAAAGGTACTAATAAGCGAGAAAAGAACAAAAGAAAATTGCGATTTTCTTTTGTTCTTTTGAGCGAAAGTATCGTTTTTTTATTAACTTTGCAACGTAATTCCAACAATCCAAAGCAAATCATTATGCGATACACAGAATTAGGAAAGACGGGAATGAAGATTTCCCACCTCAGCTTCGGAGCCTCGTCATTAGGCAGCGTGTTTCATGAGACCAACGAAAAGGACAGCTTCGCAGCAGTGGAGGCAGCCATCGACGGCGGCATCAACTTCATCGATGTGAGTCCCTACTATGGTCACTATAAGGCGGAGACGGTGCTGGGCAAGGCCCTGCGCAACATTCCGCGTGAAAAGTATTATCTCAGCACGAAGGTGGGACGCTACGGCAAGGACGGCAAGAACACTTGGGACTACTCAGCTCAGCGCGTCACCGACAGCGTCTATGAGAGCATGGAGCGCCTGGGCATCGACTTTATCGACCTCATCAACGTGCACGACATCGAGTTCCAAGGCGACCTGCCCGGCGGATTGCAGAAGGTGGTAGACGAGACGCTGCCAGCCCTCATCGAGTTGAAGAAAAAAGGCGTGGTAGGCCATGTAGGCATAACGGATTTGCAGCTCGCCAATCTAAAGTGGGTGATAGAGCGCTGCCCAGAGGTGGAGAGCATCCTGAACTTCTGCCACTACACACTGAACGATGACGCTTTGGCCGACTATCTCGACTTCTTCGAGGAGCATGGCGTGGGCATCGTCAACGCCTCGCCGCTGTCGATGGGGCTGCTGTCGCAGCGCGGCGTGCCGGCCTGGCATCCTGCCCCCAAGGCGCTGGTTGAGGCCTGTCAGCGTGCCGCCCAGCACTGCAAGGCGAAAGGCTACGCCATCGAGCGGCTGGCCGTGCAGTATTCAGTGAGCAATCCGCGCATCGCCTCAACGCTGTTCTCATCGGCTAATCCTGACAACGTGCGCCGTAACATCCAGTGGGCCAACGAAGAGCCCGACTGGCAGCTCGTAGAAGAAGTAAAGGCCATCATTGGCGACCAGCAGCGTGTCACCTGGAGGAACTCATAAATATGGAAGGATACATTCAGCGTCTTTCCGACGGGAAGACAAAACGCTATGTGCAGTTTCTTGAAATCAGCAACGATCCCGAACTGATAGCCCAGTACCGCAAGTGGCACTCCGAAGAATACAGCTGGAAGGAAATTCGCAACGGCATCCGTGAGGTAGGCATCCTCGAAATGGAGCTTTACATCATCGGCAACCGTCTGGCAATGATTGTCGACACGCCCGCCGACTTCAACTGGCAGGAGGCCATGAGCCGCCTGGCCACACTACCGCGTCAGGCAGAATGGGAAGCTTTTGTCTCAAAGTTCCAGGGGTGCGCCGCCGATGCCCGCAGCGACGAGAAATGGCAGCCTATGGAGCGTATCTTCTACCTCTACGAATAATTGATAAGGGGCTGTGTATGTTTTTTACACAGCCCCTGAATGTTTATGCGAACAGTTGCTTGATGATACGGGCTTCAGGGCCTTCGTAGACAAGCACGCCAGTCACCGGCTCATACTTCATGAGAACAAACTGAAAGAGCTGAACGGCCAGAAAGGCGCCATCGCGCGAAACGCAAAGCTCGGCTTCGAAATTGCCGTTCACTGTATGCGTGGGGTGAAAGTCGCCGATGGCCTTTTCCAGATTCTCGTGTGGAGAGGTGAGCAACCGTTTCAGCCGCTCTCCGTCAGCTGAAGTGTATTCCAATGTTTTAACATCTATCACACTGTTGGAGGGGATATAGGTGGCTGTGGTGCGCAGACCCAGCATCGACTTACTGATGCTGATACGAGCATCAGTGCAGATGGTATTCCACATCTGCAAATTCTTGATATTTGCCATTTTCTTTGTTTCTTTATTTCTTTATTATAATGTTAGTCCTCCTTCCATTTTTTACTGTGAGGAGAAACATCACTAACAAAGAAGGCGTCTCAGCGCGATGACATAATATCGGCGCGGAGACGCAACAGCCGTATAAAGCCGGTAAAGGCGCATGCACGGCTGTTGAAGAAAACAATTAAGAAAGTTAGACGACTGATTCTTTGCTCCGCGTCCCGAATGAGAGTTTGGCTTGCCACCAAAGGTTGGCAGCAGACGTACAGGGCGTGAAGAAGCTATGCGAGCCGATGATGGCGAGGAACGCAGTGACGGAGCAGTAGTGCAGTCAGGCTCCTCAGCGACTTGGAGTCCCCAATCATCATATTGACTTACAAGCTGCTCGCCTTGCTGGCAGGCAGCCGCATCTTGATGCGTCTTGGCACGTTGCAGAGCAGAGCCAAAGATGACACTGCACAGCAATAAGGCAACAAGGCCAATACGTATCAGGTACTTTTTCACACTAAGAGATTTTCTATTCGTCGCCCTCTGACGGGAACTCCATGAGGTAGGCCTTGATGAAACCGTCAAGACCGCCGTTCATCACACTGTCCACGTCGCGTGTCTCATAGTTGGTGCGATGGTCTTTGACCCGTTTGTCGTCGAAGACATAGCTGCGTATCTGGCTGCCCCACTCTATTTTCTTCTTGCCAGCTTCAATCTTGGCCTGTGCTTCAAGTCGCTTTTTCATGGCGCGGTCATAGAGTTGCGACTTCAGCAACTTCAAGGCGCGCTCCTTGTTCTTCGGCTGGTCGCGCGTCTCCGTGTTCTCGATGAGTATCTCTTCCTGCTCGCCCGTGTCAGGGTCGGTGTACCAATAGCGCAGGCGAACGCCCGATTCCACCTTGTTCACGTTCTGTCCACCGGCACCGGAGGAGCGGAAGGTGTCCCACGACAGCTTGGCAGGGTCGACATAGACCTCGATGGTGTCGTCGACCAATGGCGAGACGAAGACGCTGGCAAAACTGGTCATGCGCTTGCCCTGCGCATTGAAGGGGCTGACGCGGACGAGGCGGTGCACGCCGTTCTCGCTCTTCAGGTATCCGTAGGCATACTCGCCGCCTTCTATCTGCATGGTGACGCTCTTGATGCCGGCATCGTCGCCATCGAGGATGTTGGCGATGGTCACCTTGTAGCCATGTGCCTCGGCCCAGCGCATGTACATACGCATCAGCATCTGTGCCCAGTCCTGTGCCTCAGTGCCGCCGGCACCGCTGTTGATTTTCAGCACACAGTCCATCGGGTCTTCCTTCTGACGCAGCATATTCATCAGCTCCAAGTCTTCGATGGCTTTGATGGCCTGCGCATAATCGGCATCCACCTCCTGCTCGGTCACCATCTCATCTTTATAGAAATCGAAGGCCAGCTGCAGCTCATCGGCCTTGAGGCGCACGTCCTCGTAGCCGTCAATCCATTTCTTAATGCCTCGCACCTTTTTCATCTGTTCCTCGGCGCGTTTGGGATCTTCCCAAAAGTCGGGTGCCTGCGTGCGCAGCTGCTCCTCTTCCAGCTCCACCCGTTTCTCGTCTATCTTCAAGTAATGGCAGAGCTTGTCGGCCCTGTCCATCACGTCTTTCAATTGATCCTGTGTAATCATGGTTTAAAATTTGTGCAAAGGTACGAAGAAAAAACGAAAAAGAGAGTTTTCCCTAACGATTTTTAGGGATTTTCCTATGCACAGTTTCAGAAAAAGGCTTAACTTTGCATCGTTAAGAATAAACCCCAAAGGACGAAACGATATGAAAAAGATTGTGATGATGATGATTGGCGCTGCAGTGCTGATGAGCAGCTGCGACACTTACCAGGCCTCTGGTGCTTATACTGGCAGCATGTTTGGCAATATGGTTGGCTCGGCCATCGGCGGCATTGCCGGCGGCTGGCGCGGCCACGAGATTGGTTCACTGGTGGGCACCGTGGGTGGCGCCGTGGTGGGTGCTTCCATCGGCAAGGCTGCCGACGAGAGACGGGAGCGCCGCTATGAGGAACGCGCATCACGCCGTCAGCAGCAGCGCTATGAGCAACGCAACAGCCGTCGCTCCGACCAGCGTTACGACCAATATCCCTCAGCAGGACAGCAGTCTCAGATGTCGTACAGTGCCAACGGTCAGGCACTGGTCGTTCGCAATGCGGCCATCTACGAGGATAATCAGGACGGCCGTCTGACACGCGGTGAAAAGTGCACCGTAGTGTTCGAGATTGCCAACACCACAAGCGACCCCGTTTACGATGTCTATCCCTTAGTGGACGAGAAGACGGGCAACAAGCACATCCACATCTCGCCGAACCTGCGTGTGGAGAGCATCGCACCTCACCAGGCCATTCGCTACACTGCTTCTTTGGTAGCCGACAACGGATTGAAGGACGGTCAGATAGAAGTGCTCGTCGGAGTGGCACAGGGCAACTCCATCGTCGATTCTCAGACACGCGCCTTCACCGTTCCTACTTCAAAGCGGTAACGCCTAATCCTGATAGTACACACGCTTCACGCGATTGCTGACGCTGGTGAGCACCTCGTAGGGAATGGTGCCGAGGATGTCGCTGAGCACGCTGACGGGCAGCTGGCGTCCGTAGATTTCCACCTGATCGCCCTCGCTGCATGGTATGTCGGTGACGTCGATTAAGGCCACGTCCATGCAGATGTTTCCCACATACTCGGCCTTCTGACCGTTCACGATGCAGTAGCCGTGGCGGTTGCCGAGATGGCGGTCGAGGCCGTCGGCATAGCCGATGGGAATGGCGGCAATGCGGCTGTCGCGTTTCAGCACGCCTTTGCGGCTGTAGCCCACCGTTTCATCCTTCGCCACGCGGCGTATCTGCAGGATGGTGGTCTTCAAGGTGCTAACAGGCAGGAGAGATCCTTCGTTCTTCACTCTTAGCTTTTCACTTAATGGTTCCACTCCATACAGTCCTATACCCAGACGCACCATGTCGAGCTGGCGCTCAGGGAAATGTTCGATGCCGGCGCTGTTGTCGATGTGGCGTAAGATCTTGTGGCTGAAGGCAGCCTGCAACTGCTGGCTAGCCTTGTCGAAGCGCTCAAACTGAAGGGCAGAGAACATGTCGAAGTCATCGCTGTCGCTACCCACGAAGTGTGAGAAGACGGAGCGCGGAATGATGGCCTGCTGCGCCTTGAGGCAGGCGATAAGCTTAGAGATTTCCTCAGTTGATTCAGTTGTCCCTGTGTTAAATCCTAATCGGTGCATGCCTGTGTCGAGCTTGATGTGTACGGGCCATCCGGTGATGCCCTGCGCACGGGCAGCATGGATAAGCGCGTCCATAATGCGGAAGGAGTAGACCTCTGGCTCCAGGTCGTTGTCGAAGAGCGTCTTGAACGACGACATCTCAGGATTCATCACGATGATGTTCTGCGTGATGCCGGCGCGTCGCAGCTCGGCACCTTCATCGGCAGTGGCCACGGCCAGATAGTCGACACGATGTTCCTGCAACGTTTTTGCTACTTCGATGGCACCTGCTCCGTAGGCATCGGCCTTGATCATGCACACCATCTTCGTTTCAGGTCTGAGCAGCGAGCGGAAATGGTTGAGGTTGTTCACCACAGCGTTCAAATCAACCTCGAGAATGGTCTCGTGCACTTTCTGCTCCAGTTGTTCGGTGATGCGCTCAAAACCGAAGGCACGCGCACCTTTCAGCAGTACAATCTCGTTGTGCATGGAGCGCAGAAGGCTGCTCTGCAGAAACTGCTCCACATCGTCGAAGAACCACTTGTGGCCTACTGCTATCTTTGCTGCCTGGGCAGTAATCTCCGGCCCAATGCCGATGAAGCGGTCGATGCCACGCTTCTGCATCAGTTCTGATACTTCTGCATAGAGTTCCTGCGGCGACTCGCCCGACTGGTAGATGTCGCTTAAAATCAGTGTCTTGCACTTGCCTTCCTGCTCCGGACGGCGGTTCATGAAGTCGAGGGCAATGTCGAGCGAGTTAACGTCGTTGTTGTAAGAGTCGTTGATCAGCGTCAGTCCTCGCCTACCCTCCTTCACCTCCAAGCGCATGGCTATAGGCTCCAGATTGGCCATGTTTGCAGCTATCTGTTCAGGGGTCAGGCCGAGGTAGAGTGCCACCGCGGCACAGGTAATGGAGTTCTCGATACTGGCCTCGTCAATGAAGGGGATGTCGTAGCTTCCCTCTACATCTTTATATATATAAGAGATATGTCGCCCTTCAGTCCTGACAAACATCGGTGCTTTCTCGCTGAAGCGGCTCCAGCCTATGCGCTCGCCCTTGAAGTCGGAACGGCGCACGCAGCGGCTCACGGTATCGTCGTCGGATGGATAGACAATAACCTTGGCATCGTGGAAGAGCTGCAGTTTCTCCATACACTTCTCGTCCAATGAGCGGAAGTTCTCCTGATGGGCCATGCCTAAGGAGGTGAAGACGCCAATGGTGGGCTGTATGATGTCGCGCAGGGCCAGCATTTCGCCTGGCTGGCTGATGCCCGCCTCAAAAAGACCGATGCGCGAGTTCTCGTTCAGCAGCCACACGCTGAGCGGCACGCCAATCTGCGAGTTGTAGCTGCGAGGAGAGCGAGTCACGGTTCTCTCCGTGCGAAGCAGCTGATAGAGCCATTCCTTCACCCACGTCTTGCCGTTGCTGCCAGTGATGCCCACGATGGGGATGTCAAACTCGTCGCGATGGCGCTCGGCCAGGCGCTGCAGGGCTGCTAAGGGCGAGGGAACTTTCAGAAAGCTGGCCCCTTCGTAGGAGCCTGCGGGCAGCTGTTCCACCACGAAGTTCCTCACGCCGCGGCGGTAGAGGTCGTCTATATACTTGTGTCCGTCGTTGCGCTTGGTGCGCAGGGCGAAGAAAAGTGTCTGCTCAGGGAAGCAGAGCGAGCGGCTGTCGGTGAGCAGCCAGCCGATGGTGGCATCGGCAGAACCATAGAGGCGGGCGCCAATCAGCGTCGCTATCTTGACGATAGAGTAAGTCATTGTTGAGGAGTTGAGGAGTTAGTTCTGGCTGCCGCTCATCATCTGCAGGATGTGAGACGGAATCTGAGGTGCCTGCTGGGGCATGTTGGGGAACGGGTTCTTGGGCTGTTTCTTCAGTTTCTCAAGATAGAACTCGCGCACGTCGCTCCATTTGTAGTAGGGGAACATATCGGTCTCGACGGGCATCGTCACCTCATTCTCGTTGAGCAGAGCCTTTACGAGCACATCACCCGCCTTGCCTTTCTTCGGCCGATAGAAGATGAGCTGCACGTTGCATGCCGTTGGTATGGCCTTGTAGCTGCGGAAGTAGGTGTCGAGTTCCTCAAGGTTGTCGATGCTGCAGTTCATACCGCCCAGCTCCATCAGTGCGATGATGGGCAGTACGACGGTGTCGTGGCCGAAGCGCAGCGTGGCCTGCTTCTGCGTGACGGTGTCGGCCGTCTCGATGATGTTGCGCAGCAGCGGGGCGTGCGTCCAGGGCATCACGTTGTCGGTCTGCGGTGCATTGGCGAAGTTCAGATACCAGTAGAGGTTGTTGCCGTTCCACAGGCGCAGCAGTTCCTCGGGCGTAAAGAGGTCGAGCAGCGTGGCATCGCCGTCGTGGCTCTGCTGGTTAGTAGCAATGTCGTAGAGACTGCCCATCAGCTGTGCGGGCATCACGTTCATGTAGACCCAGTCCTGGTCGCTAAAGAGCACCGTCATCAGCCTGTGCGGATCGCGCATCCGTGCGCCCCACTCGTTCTGTATGGGCCGTGCCTTGCCCTCGTTCATGCGCTGCAAGCCTTCCTTCGGCGCATTCATGTAGGCCATGTTGGCTTCGTTGGCCTCATTGTGGATGGTGGCGGTGGGGTTGGCCTGAGCCAGTTCCTCACATTCGGCTATCATCGACAGTATGCTGCGCACCGATGTGGTGCTGCGTGCGTCGATGTGCAGGTTGGGTGTCTTGAATATCTCGGGGAAGTTCTGCACCATGCGCTTGGCAATGCCATGATGCTGCTGCTCTCCGATGGGCGTCAGGTCGCCCAGGTGACCTTTCGACATTTTCTGTATTTCCTCCAACTTGGCCAGCGTCTGCTCACCGACAGCTGTCAGCACGCCGGCCTTCTTGGCATCCTTCAGCGTGGTGATAGGCGCCGAGTAGTCGCGGTCGTTCAACAGCCAGCGAGAGCCGTGACGCCCATAGTGGCTGATGTAGAACGGCTCGTAGCCCTTAGGGGCAGGCGTCAGCGCCATGCGTGGCAGACGGTCGTAATCTACTGCGTTGCCGCCGGCAAGGAACTTGTCGGCAGTAATCTCTTCTAATGCAGTTTTCTCGTAGGCTTGCTTGGTCTGTGCTGACATGGTCAGCGCAAATGCCAAACCCAATGCAGTAATAATGGTTCTCATATCTGTTAAGGTTTATGGACTGCAAAGTTACGAAAAGTCGAGAGCAAAACAAAAGAAATTCGTTTCTTTTTTTTGCCGAGACGGAGTAAGTTCGCCAACTTGTTGGCAAAGTTACGAAAAGTCGAGAGCAGAACAAAGGAAAAACGCATTTTTCTTTGCTTTTTTCTTTGCTCTTCAGAGTGTTTCAAGACATCGGCAGCACATGGAACAAAGTGTTCCAAAAATTTTTTGCCTTTGAAACACTTTGTTTCGGCCCATGAAACAAAGTGTTTCTGCCCTTGAAACAAAGTGTTTCAAGCATCTAAACAATTTGAAACGCTTTTGCTCTTTTTCCTTTGCAGCCAGATCTCCACGCTGTTGATGATGTTCTGCCACAGGATGTAGCACCCGGGACCGACGGAGGACAGCGGATTCAGATAGGTGTAGCTCAGCCAGATGGCAAAGGCCGTATTCTTCTGACCCAGTCCCTGCCCCGCCTCCTGCGCGTGACCGAAGAAATGTCCGATGAAACGACCCACGGCAAACTGTACGATGCAGACTGCCAAGCCCAGAATGGCAATGGCCATGAGCAGGAGAAGCGATGCCTCGGCGTGCACGATGTTCTTCACCGTAGTGCCCGTGACAATCATCAGCGAGCAGGCCCACAGGTAGAACGACAGGTCGCGTATGCTGACGATGCGACGGTGCAGCCGGTGCATAGAGTGTTTGACGATGTAGGCCAGCAGCATGGGCAGCACCAGCAGGAGCATTACCTGCGACAGAATCTTCCAGAAAGCTGCCATGAACGACACGTCGGCACCCTTCTCCAGCATAGGGAAACAGACAGGCACCAAGAGCACCGTGAGAAAATTGGACAGAAAGGTATAGGTGGTCATCTGCTCCAGCGATCCGCCCAGCTTCTGCGTCACCACCGCCGCTGCTGTGGCACAGGGTGCGATGGTGCACATCAGCAGTGCCTCGAGGAGAATCTTGGTGGAGGGTGAAGGCTGGAGGGTGGCGGGAGCCATGAGTGCGATGGCCATGATGACGGCTACGAACAGCAGGTTGAAGAGCAGCACCCAGAAATGCCACCACACGGGGCGCATGCGGTGGAAGTCGACCTTGCAGAAGGTGACGAACAGCACCAGAAACATAAACACGGGCAGCAGGGCGTCCATCAGGGGCGAAAAGAACTGGGCAGCGCCGCCGAGTGCAGGCACAAAGGCAAACACCAGATAGATGACGGTGCCCATGCCCATCGCCACAGGCAGCGTCCAGTCCTTCACAAAGCGCAGCAGCCGGTCTTTCATGTATCTTCTTTCAAATGCGGCTGCAAAGGTAGTACAATACTTTTACCTGTTGAAAAAAACAAGTCACTTTTTTTGAAAAAATATCCGAAATCAGGACGAAAAAGAAAACAGGCGACGAAGGAGGCGTCGCTTACAAGCGCCGCAAAAGGGGCATACCCCGATGGCGGTGAGGGCCGGCAGAGGGCCTGCCCCTATACTGGTGGAATGTTGATTTTAGAGCGCACGTAAAACAAAAATGTTCATTTATTTGGCGATTTTACTTTTATTTTATAAATTTGCAGCAGATTATTTGAACAAATACTAAACTTATTGAATATGCAGCGATTCTTGACTATGAAACTCTGGACAGCTCTATTGCTGTTCATGATGCTCTTGTTTGTGCCGCAAGGGCTACGGGCTGACGACGGATTGTTCGATAGCCCCAACCAGGCTTTCACATGGTACTCCAAAGGACCGGGTATCATCCACCTGAAGCTGATGACAACCAACAGCAGTCCCTACCGTACATTGCACACAGCAACCTACGGCATACGCGATGAGAATGGCAAAAAGATACCTTTATCAACTTGATATCAACTTTATACTTATTCCCTGCTATTTTCTACCAGATGCTCCTTCTTTCGTTGCAAAAGTACATGTGTTTTCCAAACCGTCATCGCCGCTCGGCTTTGCCGCTTGCCTCAGCAAGAACTTCCTAGTAAGTTGTGTCAACTATTTACGATCTGTTAATACAATGAGAGCCAAGTTGCATGGAATTCATGTTGTAAGCCAAATGCCAGTACCAAAATAATTATGGGATTCAAATATTTAACGAATTCCCTACACATCATTATAAAATATGGCATAAAGTTTGCTTGATTCAAACAAAAGTATTACCTTTGCACTTGCAAAGGAGTTGTTTGACGTAATGGTGTGCAGAACGTAGAAACCAGAACGGTTCTTGCTTTGGCAAGCGGAAAAGCCGAGCGGCCAAATCATTACCCCGATTTTGCGAAACCTCCGTAAAATACGTTAAAATCGGGAGGTTATGAGGTTTTTCCCAAAAAAATGTATCTTTGCAAACTGAAATGCTATTCATACCTAATAACAAATGAAACGAATTGTATATTACACATTATTGTTAGTGTGTGTTGCGGTTTTGCCCCAACAGAAGGCAAAGGCACAAATCATCGAGGGCGAGCAGATATTCTCCCTGACGAATGGCCGTGTCAGCATGGTCGTCAATGCATCGAAGGGCGGCAAGATTCTGTCGCTGAAGTTCAAGGACAAGGAGGTACTGTCGCAAAGCCGCTGGCCGGAGTCCTTCGGCAGCACGTTCTGGACCAGTCCGCAGAAGGAATGGAACTGGCCGCCCGTGCCCGAGTTCGACAAACAGGCCTACAAGGTGGTGCGGCAGAGCAACGACCGGCTGGTCATCACCAGTCCCGTCTCGGAACGTCTGGGCCTCAGCGTGGGCAAGGACATTCAGGTGGAATACCCGCGTATGGGAGGAAAGGGCAATGATCCCGACTTCACCATCACCTATTCCATCAAGAATGAAGGCAGCGAGCCGCGCAGCGTGGCTCCGTGGGAGATTACGCGCGTGCCCAACGGCGACGGTCTCATTTTCTTCGAGGCGCCTGTCGACAGCATCTGGCCTGCTGGCGTGATGACCTTCGAGGGTGCTCACGGTGCAGCATGGTACAAAACCGACGAAGCGCCTCAGAACCGCAAGGTGAATGCCGACGGCACGGGCTGGCTGGCCTACTGTGCCGACGGATTGCTGCTCATCAAGGAGTTTGACAATCTACAGGCTGGTCAGCCCGCTCCGGGCGAGGCCGAGGTGCAGGTTTACGTCAACCGCGGCAAGACCTACATTGAACTGGAAAGTCAGGGTGCCTACAAGTTGCTGCAGCCCGGCGAGGAGCTCAAGTGGAAAGTAGTATGGTATCTGATTCCGGTAGCCGATGCTGCGCAACCTTCTGCAGAGCTGATGAAGACAGTGAAAGACTATATCGAATAGCATCTCAATATTAACTAAAATAATCATTCAAATGAAACGTAACAATTATTTTTCAACAAGTAGGCTACAACTGTTTCTCATGCTGCTGGCTATGGTGCTGCTCGTAGCTTGCGGCAATGGTAAGGACAAAAAATCTGCCGACGACGATGAAGACGAAACAGAGGTTAGGGCAGAATTAGAGGATGACAACGACTTCGACGAAGATGACTTCGATGTGGACGACCTCGACGAGGACGACTTCGACGTGGACGACATCGAAGAGGATGACATCGATGAGGATGACATCGATGAGGAGGACTTCGACGAGGACGACATCGATGAGGACGAGACTGGCAGCAGCGTACTGAGCGTTGCTTCCCTGTTTGATGTGTTCTACAAGACCCTTGTCACTGGAGATCCCGAATACTGCGCCAAACAGCTGTTGGCCAAGGGCGTCACCTTTGATGGCGAGAATCGAGTTGAGGGCATTGAAACTTATATGAGGTTTTCACATCCTGATTACGGTGAATTCTATGTGGGGGTAACCAATGAGATTCCCGACCTCCATGTACGCTATTTTGCCGATGAGGTGTCTGAGGAAGAGTTCTTCAAAGTGGCCCGGTCGCGTGGCTTCAGAGAAGTTGACTCCGGTGAATACAGCGACGGGAAATGCGCTATCAGCCAGACGGTTGACGGTTTCTTCTTTAGAAAGAAATAACAGGACGTCTGCATGTAGAAACACAATGACAAAAGCTTAACGATGAAAAGACTCATATTGACAATGGGCGTGGCGTGCGCTGCATTGTGCGTCCATGCTCAGATACGCTACAATCAGGTGGGCTGCTATCCTGGTCAGGAGAAAATGATTGTCGTGGAGGGCACAAATCCCTCGGGCAAGGTGCGTGTGACGACGCCTGACGGCAAGGTGGTAAAGCCTAAAAAGGTGCGCAAGGCCGTGTCGCCGTGGTCTGGTAAAACGCGCTATGTCGTTGACTTGAGCAGTTTGTCCGACGTCGGCCGCTATCAGGTCAGCGTGGGCAAGGAGTCGTGCAGCCTTTTGGTGGACGAGCATCCCTACAGCAACATTGCCAAGGCCTCGCTGCGCCTCTTCTACCTCATTCGCACAGGTGTGCCCATTGAGATGGGCGGTGAATACAACCGGCCAGCCGGCCACCCCGACAACATCGTCATGGTGCATCCTTCGGCTGCCTCAACGCTGCGCCCAGCAGGCACAATCATCAGCTCGCCCTACGGATGGTACGACGCTGGCGACTATAATAAATATGTGGTGAACTCGGCCTTCAGCATCGGCTTGATGCTGGCCGCCTACGAGCAGTTGCCCGACTATTTCGCCGCCCTGAACACCAACATCCCTGAGAGCGGCAACAAAACGCCCGACCTGCTGGATGAGATGATGTTCAACCTGCAGTGGTTCTTCTCCATGCAGGATCCCTACGACGGCGGCGTCTACCACAAGCTGACTACGCCCAATTTCGAGGCGTTCATCATGCCCAAGGACTGCCGCCAGCCGCGCTTCGTGGTGCAGAAGACCGTGACGGCCACGCTCGACTTCGCCGCCGTGATGGCCGATGCAGCACGCCTCTACGAGCCTTTCAGTCAGGACTATCCCGGCTTCTCGGCACAGGCTGCCGCTGTGGCCGAGCGCGCCTACCAGTGGGCTAAGGCCAATCCCACGGCCTTCTATCATCAGGAGCGGCTGAAGGAACCCGCTGTCACTACGGGTGCATACGGCGACGGCAGTGCCCGCGACGAGTTCTTCTGGGCGGCTTCAGCCCTCTATCGTCTAACTGGAAAGCAGCAATATCTCGACGACGTCCGCCAGTATCAGCCTGCAGCCTTCACTACGCCCACATGGGGCAACGTGGCCTCCTTGGGTGCTTTCGAGTGGCTCGCTGCCGGCGACAAGTCGGCACTGTATGAGCCGATGCTGCAGCAGCTGGTGGCCTATTGCAACGGCGCCGTGAAGGATGTTGACAAGTCGTGCTTCCAGTCACCCTACGGCAATAAGAAGAGCGACTTCGGCTGGGGCTGTCTGGCCGAGTTCTGCTGCTGCCAGGCTGTCGCGCTGCTCTATGCCGACCAGCTGACGGGCAAGCCCTACCGCGTCTATGCCTTTGAGAACGCCGACTATCTGCTGGGCCGCAATGCCACGGGCTACTGCTATGTGACGGGCTTCGGCGACAAGAGTCCCATGCATCCCCACCACCGCATTTCTGAGGCCGACAGCGTAGAGAAGCCCTTCCCGGGTATGCTCGTCGGCGGACCGAATCCAGGTCAGCAGGACAAGAAAGACATGCCGATGCCCTACACCTCGAATGAGCCCGACGAGTCCTACATGGACGTGATGCAGAGCTATGCCTCCAACGAAATTGCCATCAACTGGAACGCATCGCTCGTCGCCTTCCTCTGCTGGCTCGATGCACTGAGGCCATCATTAACAAAGGATTACTCTGATTAAAACCGACAGACTATGAAGAAATTCTTTTTATTGTTATTTATGATAACGCCTATGCTGATGTTTGCAAAAGAGGTGACATCGCCCAACGGCAACATTAAGCTAAAATTCTGGGTGGACCAAAAGGGGCGTCCCATGTATGAGATGAGCTTTAAGGAGCGTCCCGTGGTGCTCCCCTCGCACTTAGGCCTCGAGCTGGCCCGCGACAAGCACGCTTCGAAAGGCTATGACGAGCAAGACCTGATGGCCGGTTTCAAAATAGTGAAAGAAGAAGAGAGCACCTTCGACGAGACCTGGCAACCCGTATGGGGCGAGACACGCAACATCCGCAACCACTACGTCGAGTATGTTGCGACTCTGTCGCAACAGTGGAAAGAGCCCCGTGTCACCGCCGACGAGGGCCAGCGCGGCATGTTTGAGGAGCAGCACCAGCGCGAGATTCTCATCCGCTTCCGCATCTACGACGAAGGCATCGGCCTGCGCTACGAATTCCCGCAGCAGAGGGAGCTGAACTACTTCCTCATACAGGACGAGCGTACTGAATTCCGCATGGCAGGCGACCACACGGCATGGTGGCTGCCAGGCGACTACGACACGCAGGAGCAGGAGACGCAGCAGACGAAGCTCTCGGAGATTCGCGCACGCATGAAGGAAGCCGTCAACTGGGGAAACTCGTCAGTGGCAGTCTTCTCGCCAACAGGTGTGCAGACATCGCTGCAGATGAAGAGCGACGACGGTCTATACATTAACATTCACGAAGCTGCCTGTGCCGACTACGCCACGATGCACCTTGAACTGGTGGACGCCGAGACAAAGGCGCTGACCACCAAGCTGGACGGCGGAAGCAATGATTACACACCGGCACCGAAGCCCTCACGCTATCCCCTACCCGAGCCGCTAACTTTCGTCAGCCATCTGACGCCCGACGCCACCGGACTGAAAGGCTGTATGCAGACACCCTGCATGACGCCCTGGCGCACAGTCATGGTTTCTGACGACGCACGCGACATGCTCTCTTCCAACCTCATCCTCAACCTCAACGAGCCCTGCGCCCTCGACGACACCTCGTGGATTCACCCCACGAAATACTGCGGTGTGTGGTGGGAGATGATTGTGGGAAAATCATCGTGGAACTACACCGACGAGTTCCCCAGCATCCAGCTCGACAACATCGACTGGACAAAGGTAAAGCCCAACGGCCGCCATGCTGCCAACAATGAGAAGGTGAAGCGCTACATCGACTTCGCTGCCAAGAACGGACTCGACGAAGTGCTGGTAGAAGGATGGAACGTAGGCTGGGAAGACTGGGCGAACATGTGGAAACGCGACGTCTTCGACTTCCAGACGCCCTACCCCGACTTCGACATCAAGATGCTCAACGACTACGCCCACTCGAAGGGTGTGAAGCTGCTGATGCACCACGAGACCTCATCGTCGACGCAAAACTACGAGCGCCACTTGGAGAAAGCGTTCACGCTGATGAACAAATACGGATATGACGCCGTGAAGACGGGCTACGTAGGCGACATCATTCCCCGAGGCGACCACCACTACTCGCAGTCGATGAACAACCACTATCTCTACGTGGTGAAGGAGGCGGCCAAGCATCACATCATGGTGAATGCCCATGAGGCCACACGCCCGACGGGTCTCTGCCGCACCTATCCGAACATGGTGGGCAACGAGAGCGCTCGCGGCACAGAGTATGAGGCCTTCGGAGGCTCGCGTCCCGACCACACCTGCATCCTGCCGTTCACACGACTGCAGGGCGGTCCGATGGACTACACGCCGGGCATCTTCGTCACCAAGCTTAACACATGGAGCAACAACACCAGCTGGGCACGCATCACCATCGCCGGCTCGCTGGCACTCTATCTGACAATGTACTCGCCGCTGCAGATGGCCGCCGACCTGCCCGAGCATTACGAGCGTTTCGACGATGCCTTCCAGTTCATCCGCGACGTGGCCTGCGACTGGGACGAGAGCATCTACTTGGAGGCTGAGCCTGCCGACTACATCACCGTGGCCCGCAAGGCAAAAGGTACGGACAACTGGTTCATCGGCGGCAAGTGCGATGAGAATGGCCATGAGGCCGTGGTGAAGCTCGACTTCCTCGACAAGGGCTGCAAGTATGAGTGCGCTATCTATCAGGATGCGCCCAACGCTCATTACGAGACCAACCCGCAGGCATACATCATCACGAAGAAGACAGTGAAAGCCGGGCAGACACTGAAAATAAAGGAAGCCCCCGGCGGAGGCTTCGCTGTGTCGCTCAAAAAAATATAGTGTTTCTACAAAACAGTAACCACGTGGGTTACTGACAGTAACCACCCGAGTTACTGACAGTAACCCACGTGGTTACTGTTTTGTACTAATGATGCGTGCTGCTTCTTCAGGCGCACGCTTGTTGCCTAAGCGCTGCTGAACTTCGCGATAGCCTTCCAGCATTTTTTCACGCTGTGGACTGTCATCGGAAAGGAGAACGGACAATTCTTTCTCAATATTCTCGGGCGAGAAGTTATCGACCACCAGCTCCTTCACCACTTCGCGGTCGGCAATGAGGTTGACCAGCGAAACATATTTCACCTTCAGCAGCTTTTTGCGCAACCATTTGAAGAACCAGTGCGGACGTGTCTCATAGCACACCACCTGCGGCACGTTGAAGAGGGCTGTCTCCAAGGTGGCGGTGCCGCTGGTGACAAGGGCAGCATGAGCCTTCGATAGCAGGTCGTAGGTCTGATTGAAGACGATACTGACCTTGTGGCCTTCCATAAACTGCTTGTAGTAGTCGGCATCGATGCTCGGCGCGCCAGCAATAACTATCTTATTATCATTGCTGTACTTATCGGTCACCTGCAGCATAGCGGGCAGGTTGTCTCTGATCTCCTGACGGCGCGAGCCGCAAAGGACGGCAATAATGCCCTTTCCAGAATTCTCCTCTCCCTTGGTGAGGGAGCGGGGAAAGGCTCTCACCTCATCTGCCGTGGGGTTGCCCACATAGTGAATGGGATAGTTGTGCTTCTTCTCAAAGAAATCTATTTCGAAGGGCAGGATGGAGAAAAGCTCGTCCACGTCGCGCTTGATGTTCTTGATGCGGTACTCCTTCCAAGCCCAGATTTTCGGCGCAATGTAATAATAGACGGGCGCGATGGCGTGCTTCCTGACGTATTTCGCGATTTTCAGATTAAAACCAGGATAGTCGACAAGGATCACGACGTCGGGCTGCCATGCCTCGATGTCCTTTTTAGCGCGACGCATATTCAACAGAATCGTAGGCAGATGCAGGAAGACTGGAATGAAGCCCATATAGGCCAGCTCGCGGTAGTGCTTCACCCGCGTGCCGCCGGCCGCCAGCATCTCATCGCCGCCATAGAAGCGGAACTCGGCCTTGGCATCCTGCTTCTTCAGCTCCTGCATCAGGCGCGAAGCATGAAGATCGCCCGATGCCTCACCGGCTATGAGGTAGTATTTCATGGGAATTAAGAATGACGAATAAGGAATTCGGAATCAAGAAATTCCATTGCTTCGTAGGCTGTGACATCCATGCGGGTGGGCGTAATGGCTACGTAGCCGTGGTCGAGAGCCCAGCGGTCGGTATCGGTAGCCTCCGGCTCGTCGTCGTGATAGTGTCCCACCATCCACCAGTAGTCATAGCCACGGGGATGACGGTATTTCGACACCTCGTTCTGCCAGGAGCCCAAGCCCATGCGGCAGACCCTCACGCCTCGGTAGTCTTCCTCCTCTAGAACCGGAAAATTGATGTTCAGACAGACACCCTTCGGCAGACCTTTGGCCAGCACCTGAGCCGTGAAGCGCTCCACATAGGGGCGCATAGGCTCGAAGTCGGCATCGTCTCTATAGTCGCATAGCGAATAGGCCACAGAGGGAATGTTTTTCATGCAGCCTTCCATCACCACACCCATCGTGCCGCTGTAATGCGTGTTCACCGAAGAGTTGTCGCCGTGGTTGATGCCACCGATGACAATGTCGGGCCTTTGTGGCACCAGCTCATGCAGCGCCAGCTTCACGCAGTCGATGGGCGTGCCGTTGCACGACCATATCTCGACGTCTTCGCTCTGCTCGCGCAGGGTGAGTGTCAACGGCGTAGTAACTGAGAATGCACACGAGTTGCCCGAGCGGGGGGATTCAGGTGCACATACAAGGATGCGGCCCAAGGGCCTTACCATGTCGACGAGGCTGCGGATGCCTTTGGCCTGATAGCCGTCGTCGTTGGAAATAAGTATCAGCGGACGTTCCATTCTAATTCTTTCATTATTACTCGCAAAGCGAATACTCAAAAGCCTTAACTCATCGATAAAAACTAAAAAAAGGCAGCCAGGTCTTCATGGCCTGGCTGCCTCTTCAGTGGTAGCGGGAGCCGGGATTGAACCGGCGACCTCATGATTATGAATCATGCGCTCTAACCAGCTGAGCTATCCCGCCAACAACCTTTATTGTTTAAGCGGGTGCAAAGGTACGACTTTCCTTGAAAAAGTAAGAATGAAGACAGAAGAAATTTTCCCGCGTTAACTTTATTTAGGATTTAACACTCAAAATATTTGCTTTTCTTAGCCTGCGTTTTCATTTGTTTTTTGTACTTTTGCAGCATCATAAAAACTTTACCTGATGAATACGAAGAAACAGAAACTGGAGCTGGAGTATCCGCTAAATGCCCGTAAGCCCGACATTCTGTGGACACTGATGAGCACCGATCACGGGCTAGAGCGGTGGATTGCCGACCGCGTGAATGAGGCCAATGGCGTGATGGAACTGACTTGGGGCGACCTGTGGGGCGAGCACCACACCATGCAAGCGCGTATCATGGAACGCGAGAAAAATAGCCATATCAAATTGAGATGGATGGACGAGACCGACCCCGACGCCTACTGGGAGATGCGCATAGGCCGCAGCGAGCTGACCGAAGAAGTGTGCCTCTGCGTGACAGACTACTCACTACCCGATGACATCGATGACCTGCACGAACTGTGGGACGGCAACTTGGAGCGCCTGCACCAGTCCAGCGGACTTTGAATAATGACGCAAAGAAAAACACCTGTCACGAGTGATGGCAGGTGTTCTTTTTTGCTTGTATATTGTGGTGTACTTATCAGCTTAGTGCTTCACAACCTTCTTGCCGTTGACGATGTAGAGGCCCTTGGCAGGTTGATTCACCCAGCGGCCCTGCAAGTCATAATAACGGTTGTCGGCAACTGGCTCACGGCTATTATCGTCAATGCCTACTGTATTACCGTTTTCGTCATCGTTAGGATCTCTGCTCAACTCAATATTGTCGACAACGAGGATATACTGGTCATAGCAGTTGAAGTGGCGAATGGCTACGTAAATCTGCTGCCCGGCATAGCTACTCAGGTCTACCGAGTATTTATGCCACACTCCAACACGCCTCGGTGCCCCTTGTCTGCCACCAGTGAAGTCGCGCGATGGCGTCATCGTCCATTCCTTTATCATGGTGAAGGAACCCTTCGTGGCACTCGCCATCGAGACGGCCACGCCGAAATGGTCGGCAGAGAAGCTGGCATCGGTGGCAGCGGCCCAGAAGCTTATTTCGCTGCCTTCAGCCGGCGTGATACGGGGCGAGACGAGATATTCGTCGGGCGTCAGGGCGCCGACACCATTGATGTAGGAGCCGCTGACCACAGCATTGCTGCCCGTGTGATACCAGTCAAGATTCATGTTTGCATAGAACGCCCATTTGTCAGGCACCTCACTGGTCAGCGTCCACGTATAGCCGTCATTATTGGCATCAATGACGGTCCAACCCTCAAAGCCATTTTCAAAGCCCCAGCTGTCGGCTTTCGAATGTGTGGCAGCAAGCAGCAAGACGAAAAGCAATAAAAGCTTCATTTTCATATTATGTGTTGCCATAGTCGCCTATTTGTTTCTTGAAATTGCTGCAAAGATACAAAATAAAATGATTTCTGCAAAATAATAAAATGTATTTCTTTGTTTTGCTCTCGACTTTTCCTACCTTTGGCTTTCGCCGAAGGTACTTTCGTTCGGAAAAACAAAGAAAAACGAGTTTTCCTTTGGTTTTCCGCTCGCATATTCGTACCTTTGCACCCCGAAAAGAGATGCTCGGAATAAAGAGACTCGACATTTTCATCGCCAAACAGTTTGGACTGCTGTTCGTGGCGACGTTCTTCATCTGCCAGTTTGTGCTGATGATGCAATTTCTGTGGCGCTACATCGACGACCTGATTGGCAAAGGCCTGACAATGGATGTGCTGGCTCAGTTCTTCTGGTATATGGCTCTGATGCTGATGCCGCAGGCTTTCCCCTTAGCCATCCTGCTGAGCTCGCTCATCACCTACGGCAACCTGGGCGAGTCGTCGGAACTGACAGCCATCAAGGCAGCAGGAATCTCACTGCTGCAAAGTATGCGCAGCATCATCGTTATCGTCATTCTCGTTACTGGCGTATCCATCTTCTTTCAGGAAAAAATCGGCCCTGACGCCAACAAGAACCTGACTCAGCTTCTTGTATCGATGAAGCAGAAGAGTCCTGAGCTGGAGATTCCCGAGGGCGTGTTTTACGACGGAATACCCAACACCAACCTTTACGTACAGAAAAAAGACATGACAACGGGCATGCTCTACGGTCTGATGATCTACCGGCAGAGCGGTTCGTATGAAGACCAGGCCATCATCCTGGCCGACTCAGGCATGATACAGTCGACGGCCGAGAAGAAGCACCTGCTGCTGACGCTGTGGAGCGGCGAGTGGTTTGAGAACATGAAGCAACAGGACATGGTGACTTCTGCCGAGGTGCCCTATCGCCGTGAAACCTTCGCCAACAAGAAGATACTGCTCGACTTCGACGGTGAATTCAACCTGGCCGACGCAGCGAGCCTCTCGGGCAACGCGAAGGCAAAGAGCTCAAAGCAAATTCTGCACGACCTCGACTCCATCCGCGTGGCCAACGACTCAGTGGGTCGGCGCTTCTACCAGGAGAGTCGCCAGTATGCGATGCAGCAGCCAAGGCTTACCCACGAGGACTCACTGCGCATGGCTATAGAACTTGACCAGGGAAAAGTGCCCGACCTAGACTCCGTCTTCAGCTCGCTGAGCATCGAACAGCGGCGCGAAGTGACGAAGTCGGCAGCCCGACAGGCACAAATGACACTGGGCGACATCGCGATGAAAGCCGAAATAGCAAAGTATAACTTCCGACAGGAGCGAATGCACGAGATAGAACTGATTGGCAAGTACACACTGGCCCTGTCGTGCATCATCTTCTTCTTCATCGGCGCACCACTCGGCGCCATCATCCGCAAGGGCGGCTTGGGCCTGCCCGTCATCATCAGCGTGCTGGTATTTATCGTATACTACATCTTCGACAACAGCGGCTACCGCATGGCGCGCGACGACAACTGGACGGTGTGGTTTGGCAAGGGCATCGCCATGGCGGTACTCACGCCGTTGGCAGTATTCTTCACCTACAAGGCCAACAACGACTCCACAGTGTTCAACATGGATGCCTACCGCTTGCTTTTCCGCCGTATGTTGGGTTTGCGGATGAAACGCAACATCGTGGCGAAGGAAGTCATCATCAACGATCCCGACTACGAAACCGATAGTTTCCTGTTGTCAGACATCAACAAGGAAATTGACACCTACAGCCAGGAGCATCACTTGCTGCGCTGGCCCAACCCCATCAAAGTGTTCTTCCGTCCGGGCGACGACCGGCAGATTATCGACATCAGCGAGCGTCTGGAAGCCGTCATCGACGACCTGTCGAACTCGCGCGACAAACAGACGCTGCACTTGCTCAACCAATATCCCGTGCTGGCCACCCACGCCCATACGCGACCCTTCCGCCAGCGCTGGCTCAATGCCCTGACGGGCATCGTCCTGCCTTTGGGCATCTTCTTCTACATCCGTATGCTGCGCTTCCGCCTGCGCCTTCACAAAGACCTGAAGACCATCGAGAAGACCAGCAACGCCATCATTACAAATTATAAACTGTGAATTATGAATTATGAACTGTCTACCATAGAAGCCGCCCTTGACGATTTCCGCAACGGCAAGTTCGTCATTGTGGTCGACGACGAAGACCGTGAGAACGAGGGGGACCTCATCTGCGCTGCCGAGAAAATCACCCCTGAAATGGTGAACTTCATGCTGAAGTACGCCCGCGGACTGCTCTGCGCACCCATCACCATCAGCCGCAGCCAGGAGCTGGACCTGCCCCATCAGGTGCAGGACAACACTTCGCTCTTGGGCACGCCATTCACCGTCACCGTCGACAAAATCGAAGGCTGCACCACTGGTGTCAGCGCCCACGATCGCGCCGCCACCATCCAGGCACTGGCCGACCCGGCTTCGACACCACAGACCTTCGGCCGTCCGGGACACGTCAATCCCCTCTATGCACAGGACAACGGCGTGCTGCGCCGCTCAGGCCATACCGAGGCCGCCATCGACCTCTGCAAACTCTCAGGCCTCTATCCTGCCGGCGCGCTGATGGAGATTATGAACGACGACGGCACGATGGCACGTATGCCGCAGCTCATGGAGTTTGCCCACAAGCACCAGATGAAAATCATCACCATCAAGGACCTCATCAGCTACCGCCTGCAGCAGGAGTCGCTCATCGAGGTGGGCGAGGAAGCCGACATGCCCACGCAGTACGGGCACTTCCGCATCATCCCCTTCCGTCAGAAGGTGGGAGGACAGGAGCACTTCGCACTCATCAAGGGCACTTGGCAGGAAGACGAACCCATACTCGTGCGCGTACATTCTTCTTGCATGACGGGCGACATACTCGGCTCGAAGCGCTGCGACTGCGGCGAACAGCTGCACCGTGCCATGCAAAAGATAGAAGAGGAAGGCAAGGGCGTCATCGTCTACATGCAGCAGGAGGGCCGCGGCATCGGCCTGATGAACAAGCTGGCCGCCTACAAGTTGCAGGAAGAGGGCTACGACACCGTCGACGCTAACCTCTGCCTGGGCTTCAAGGCCGACGAGCGCGACTACGGCTGCGGCGCTCAGATGCTGCGCCACCTCGGTGTACACAAGATGCGCCTGATGACCAACAACCCCGTGAAGCGCGTCGGCCTGGAGGCCTACGGACTGGAAATCGTAGAGAACGTACCAATAGAAGTCACGCCCAACGAGTACAACATCAAATACCTCAAGACAAAGCAACAGCGCATGGGGCACACCCTGCACCTGTAGCGGCTATTCAACGAATTAAAATCAACCACTAAAAACTGAAACAAACCATGAAAGTATGTCCTTCTTGCGGTGCCACCTACAACGATGACGCACTGCTTTGTGAAAAATGCAACACACTGCTGAATAGTACGGAAAACAACGTGACCGCAGACGATGACTCGCCAAAGACCATTAGCGCCAACGAATCGCCCGCTTCCTCCAACGATGACGATTCTCCCGCTACCGTCATGTCAAAAAACCACGACAAGAAGCCTGCGAAGAAGAAAAGCAGCAAGACCCTGGTGTGGACTATCGTCATCCTGCTTCTGCTCGGTGCGCTCGGCGGAGGCGGCTACTACCTCTACTCCGAGGGTATGCTCGACGACATTCTTGGTACGCACAACAAGAAAACCGTCGTAGACGATGAAGACGACGAGGATGATGAGAACGATGAGGATGAAAACGACGAAGATGACTTCTATGAGGACGACTTCGACGAGGACGATTACTATGAGTATGATGACGAAGACCTCTACGAAGACACGAGCGACGGAGAAACAACGGCCGACGAAAACAACACCATAGACGAGCCCGTGGTTGAAGAGCAACCTACTCAACCCACCCAACCTACCCCACCTACCCGACCTACCCAACCTACTCAACCTACCCGACCTACTCAACCTACCCAACCTACCCGACCTACTCAACCTACCCAACCTACTCAACCTACCCAACCTACCCAACGCCAAGAAACACCGCGCATCAACAACATCCCGACACCCCCGCAGCAGCCAACCGTTACAATGGTTACCGTCACAACAAACATTCCGAAGGAAATGGTAGTCATCGTTGATGGAATGGAAGCCGGACTAGCCCCCTGGAGCGGAGAGTTGACGCCTGGCCAACACACATTTGCGCTCAGAACCAACAACAGAAAAAAGATCAAGACACAGGACTTCGTCATAAACGTCACGGGAAGGAGCTTAACAGTGCCCATCAACGTGGCCGACCCGTCGATTTTTTGAATGAAGCGGTTTTGTTCCCTTTTAGTAACCATGCGGGTTACAGTCAGTAACCCACGTGGTTACTGACTGTAACCCGCATGGTTACTGTTTTTATGCGCAGGCAAAAATTCAACAAGAACAAAGCAAAGAGAAAAAAATGCTCATTTTCTTTCGCTAAGACGAAATAAATGCTTACCTTTGCACGTTGTAAAGATACAAAACGTTATTTCAAGAATGGCACAATTATCTAATCGTCTGCAACGTCTGGCTCCATCGGCCACACTGGCCATGTCGCAGAAGAGCGCCGAGATGAAGGCGCAGGGCATCGACGTCATCAACATGAGCGTCGGCGAGCCCGACTTCAACACGCCCGACCACATCAAGGAGGCTGCCAAGCAGGCCATAGACCAAAACTACTCACGCTACAGCCCAGTGCCCGGCTACCCCGAGCTGAGAAAAGCCATCGTGGACAAGCTGAAGGGCGAAAACGGGCTCGACTACTCAGTGAACGAGATTCTCGTGTCGAACGGCGCCAAGCAGAGCGTCTGCAACACGGTGATGGCCCTGGTCAATCCGGGCGAGGAAGTCATCATCCCCGCTCCCTACTGGGTCAGTTATCCTCAAATGGTGCTACTGGCCGGCGGAACACCCGTCATTGTGAACGCTACCTTCGAGCAGAACTTCAAGATGACGCCCGAACAGCTGGAAGCCGCCATCACGCCGAAGACACGCATGATTATCCTCTGCTCGCCCAGCAATCCTACAGGCTCCGTCTATAATAAAGATGAATTGCGCGCGCTCGCGAACATTATACTAAAACATAACGACCTCTACGTACTGGCCGACGAAATCTACGAGCACATCAACTACGTGGGGCACCACGAGTCGATAGCACAGTTCCCGGGCATGAAGGAGCGCACCATCATCGTCAACGGCGTCAGCAAAGCCTACGCCATGACGGGCTGGCGCATAGGCTACATCGCCGCGCCGGAATGGATAGTGAAAGGCTGCAACAAGCTGCAGGGACAGTACACCAGCGGCCCGTGCTCGGTGAGCCAGAAAGCTGCAGAGGCAGCCTACGTGGAGAGCCAGCAGTGCGTGGAGCAGATGCGGCAGGCCTTTGAGAGAAGGCGTGACCTCATCGTCAGCCTTGCCCGCCAGATTAAGGGCCTTGAGGTGAACGTGCCGGAGGGTGCCTTCTACCTCTTCCCAAAGTGCAGTGCCTTCTACGGCACTACAGCGCCCGACGGATCAGCCATCGGGAACAGCACCGACCTGGCCATGTATCTGCTGAAAGAAGCCCATGTGGCCACAGTTGGCGGTGATGCTTTCGGCGACCCCGACTGCTTCAGAATGAGCTACGCCACCAGCGACGAGAACATCCGCGAAGCCATCCGACGCATCGCTGAAGCCCTAGGCAGACTTCGGTAAAGAAAAAAACCGCGTTAAACGTTGTTAAAACCGCACGAAGTCCACATTTTTGTGTTATCTTTGTCGCGCGTTATAGTGAAGGCAGTTGCCTGTCAACAACATGATGAACACAACTAATAACAATAAGCAACTTTTATAACTTAATCTATTTTAATAACTTAAAAACAAAAACAAACATTTATGGAAGCTACACAAAAAGCTGCTCCTAAGCAGCAAGCAAGCAAAGCTAAAGGTACAAGCAGTATCGGTATCAAGGATGCAATCTGGGTGATTGTCATCTGTGCTGTCATCGCATTCTGCAACTTCTTCTTCAACCTCGGCAGCCCCAGCAACTTCGTTGACGGCGACACAGAGGGAAGCCCCGCAAACATCTGGGGTACCATCTTCAAGGGCGGTATCATCGTGCCTGTGATTCACACTCTGTTGCTCACCGTGCTGTTCATGGCTGTTGAGCGTGTCATCGCTCTGAGCAAGTGCATCGGTAAGGAGAAGCTCGCCACCTTCGTTGGCAAAGTGAAGAAGAACCTGAAGGCTAAGGACTTCGACGCCGTTCTGAAGAACTGTGACTATCAGGGTGGTTCAGTGGCTAATGTCGTCCGCGCTGCCGTTATGGCTTACAAGGACGCTGACGCTGCTACCGGCATCAAGAAGGAAGTGAAGCTGGCCCGCATCCAGCAGGCTCACGAGGAGGCTATCGCCGTTGAGATGCCTACTCTCACAATGAACCTTCCCATTATCGCCACCATCGTTACGCTGGGTACCCTCACCGGTCTGCTCGGTACTGTGGTAGGTATGATCAAGTCGTTCCAGGCTCTGGCACAGGGCGGTGGCGGTGACTCCGTCGAGCTGTCTGCTGGTATCTCTGAGGCTCTGATTAACACGGCCTTCGGTATCGGTACTTCTTGGCTTGCTGTTGTGTCCTACAACTTCTTCACCAACCGCATCGACAAGATTGCCTTTGCACTGGACGAAATCGGTTACTCAATCGCACAGACCTACGCTGCCACGCACGCCGAAGAAGCTTAATTTCCCGCTTAGTCCAATCTAAAACCCATTTACGACTATGGCTAAGTTGAAAGTTAAGAAAAGCGACGTCTGGATCGACATGACTCCTATGTCGGACGTGATGGTGCTGCTGCTGACGTTCTTCATGCTGAGTGCAAACTTCGTGAAGAATGAAGTGGTGAAAGTCACGACTCCTGCTTCGGAGACCATGGCCAAGGTGCCGTCAACGGCTACCCTCGACATCACTATCGACCCTGAGGGAAGGGTATTCCTTGCCACAGACAAGACAGTGACGATGGAGAAGGCCCTGGATCAGATGTTGACCGAGAGAGGCGTCACGCTCAACAAAGAGCAGAAAACGGCTTTCCTGCAGGAGACACAGATAGGTATTCCCGTGAAGCAGTTGCCTGAGTTCCTTACAAAGAATCATGAGGATCAGGTCAAGCTGCTGAAGGGCGCAGGCATTCCTACTGACAGTCTTAAGGACAGCAGAGAAGACCAGATGAGTGAATTCCAGCTCTGGGTGAAAGCTCTCAAGAAAGGATACAAGGATTGGTACAACGAGCAGGACGATGCCACGAAGGCTTCAATAGCCGACAGGCTTGAAATCTGCATCAAGGCCGACGCCTCAGCTCCCTACATCACCTTCAAGCAGGTGATCAGCGAGCTGCAGGATATCACAGAGAGCCGCTACAAATTGGTTACACAGTATAAAAAATCGGACGAATAACTATGGCTAAGAAAAAAGAAAGCAAGCAGAAAAAAATGAATGTCCGCGTCGACTTCACGCCGATGGTGGATATGATGATGCTTCTTATTACGTTCTTCATGCTGTGTACTTCACTGGCAAAGCCCCAAGCTATGCACCTGACCATGCCTGCCAAGGACGTGAACCTGACAGACGAGGACAAGGATAAAGCCAAGACCGACCAGATGGTAACCATCTATCTGGGTGCCAACGACAAAATCTACTACTACATGGTAGACCGCAAAGAGCAGTTCGGCGACCCACAGTTCCTGAAGGAGACCACCTGGGGAAAGTCCGGTATACGCGAAGTTCTGAGAAAGCATAGGGTAGCTCCTACGGGTGTCCTCATGGATGCCAAGAAGCAACTGCAGGCTTGGTATGACAAACAGCCCAAAGGCCAGAAGGAACTGAGTGACTCCATCTACGACCGCGCACTTATCATGATTAAGAAAGGCCACACCAGCATCGTGAGCAACAACGAGCTGAACAAGGCTGAGTACAATCGCGTGGATGCCGAGATGAAGAACAAGAACGAAGATGTGAACAAAATGGAGCCGGTGCTGTCTATCAACATCAAGCCCGCCGACCAGTCGACCTACGACAACCTCGTCACCATTCTCGACGAGATGCAAATCTGCTGCGTGGGTAAGTATGTGATTGACAACATCAACGACAAGGACCTCCAGATTCTGGAAGGCGCTGGCGTCGATCTGTCCAAGTAAGTAACTGTCAATGTTGAACAATTAAACACTGAAAAGAACTATGTCAAAGATAGATCTACTTGACCAGAAATGGATTGACCTCGTCTTCGAAGGCAAGAACGAGGCCTACGGTGCCTACCAGATTCGCCGCGACACAGGCAAGCGAAACCTCATGGGATTGATATTCATGTTACTGGGTATCGCTGTCATCTGGGGTGGTGCTATGGGTATCTCCAAGGTGTCAGAAGCCATCGCTGCTTCAAGAGAGCACGAAACCGTGGTTGAGCTCGAGGCAGTTGAGGAAGAAGTACCTGAGGAGGAGGAGGAAATTGAAATCGTCTACCAGGAACAGGAGCTTGAGCAGCTCGTTGAGCAGGAAGAGGTGATGAACTCTGAGAAGTTCACTGCCTACGAGGCCGACGATGAGGTGAAGCCCGAAGAACAGACGAAGACACAGGACGAAATGGCCGAGAGTACAACGGCTGTGGGTGCCCTTGACTTCGACCAAGGTAGCGATGAGGCTACACACGTGTTGCAGCTGGACGAAAAAGTGGTTGACAAGAAGCCCGAAGTCGTTGAAGAGCAGAAAATCTTCGACGTCGTAGAGCAGCAGCCCACATTCCCCGGCGGTGACCCCCGCGTTTGGATTGGCAACAACATCCACTATCCTCCTGTGGCTGAGGAAAACGGCGTGCAGGGAACGGTGGTTTGTCAGTTCGTCGTTGAAACCGACGGCTCCATCAGTAATGTCACCGTGGCTCGCGGTGCCGACCCCTCGCTTGACAAGGAAGCTGTACGCGTCATCAAATCGATGCCGAAGTGGGTTCCCGGTAAGCAGAACGGCCGCAACGTGCGTGTGAAGTACACTATCCCCGTGAAATTCCAACTCCAGTAAAGAACAGACATGAAAACTTCATTCAACGTAACTGTTGGATTGACGCTCTTATTAGTATTAGGCTTGCTCCCATCGTGTGGGGGCAAGTCTAATTCTGACTATAATGAGATAGCCAAGTTCTTCGCTGCCGACGAGAGCCTTAGCCCTGTCATCAACGAAGAATTAGACGCCTACAGGATGCGCCGCAAGGACTGCGCCATCGACACTCTTTATACCAATGAATACGATGCCGTGGACATGCTGGTAAACCGAAAGACATGGCTAGTGTTCACCACGCGTCAGCTGACGCCCAACGAAACGCAAATTCTTAACGAGAAACGCCTCAAGCCTAAAACCATGCCCTTGGCTTATGACGGCATGGCGATTATCGTGAATAAAGATAACCCCGACAGCATCATTGCAGCAAAGGACTTCGTCCGCATCATCAGTGGCGAAATCAGTTGCTGGAATGAGCTGGACCCCTCACTTCCCAATGACACCATCCGTGTGGCCTTCGACAATCCCAAGTCAGCCACCGTACGTTTCTGCAACGACTCCATACTCCGTGGCAAGGAGATGAAAACCACGGGAAATATCCGTGCCGTGCAAACCAGCCGCGAGGTCATCAGCTACGTAGAGAAGCATAAAAATGCCATGGGAGTCATCGGCTCTATGTGGCTCAACGACCAGCGCGACTCTACCAATGCCACTTACGGACGAGGCATCAAGGTGATGAGCGTGAGCAAAGCCGATGTCGCTACGCCCACCAACAGCTACGACCCGTCGCAGTATAACATCGCCTACGACAACTATCCCTTCATACGTACCGTCTACGCCATCGTCACCGACCCGCGCTCCAATGGCGAGGCCCGCGGACTGGGCAATTTCTGCATCTTGCCCGACGGCCAGCTGGTGTTCTTCCATGCCGGTCTGTTCCCCGCACGTGCTGAATATTCAGTAAGAGATGTCGTCATACATTAAACCTTTGTTCCTGATTTGAAGTCAAAACAACAGAAAAAGCACCTCGTCAGGAAATTACACACAGAGAATTATTAACACAATGTCAAACTTATAAAAAATGAAAGCTATGAAACAGATTAAATATTTATTCGTAAGCGCCCTGCTGATGGGTTTCAGCACGGCTGCACTGGCACAGGACGGCACAGCTGCCGACATCGATGCCGTAAAGAACCTTATCAAGAGTAAGCCTGCTGACTTCAGCAAGCAAATGAACAGCTTCTATAAGAAGAACAAGAAGAATGCCGACAACCTCGTGGCTTTCGGACAGGCTTTCCTTGAAGTGCAGGACACTGCCAACGCTACTATTGCCGCTCAGAAGGCAATCGATGCAACTAAGGGCAAGAGTGCTGCTGCCTACATGCTTCTTGGCGACATCGCCGTGTTGGGCGACAATGGTGGCAAGGCTGCACAGAACTATGAGATGGCCATCCTGAACGATCGCAATCTGGTGGACGCCTACCGTAAGTATGCCACCATCTATCGTAAGATTGATCCCGAGGGAGCTGTAGCCAAGCTTGAGGAGCTGCGCCAGGTACGCCCTGACTATCCTGTCGATGGTCTCATCGGTCACATCAGCTACATCTCGCAGCGCTACTCCACTGCTATGGATGCTTTCTCACGTATTCCCGCCAATCAGCTCAGAAAGAACGACTATATCGAGTATGGTTTCTGCTGCTATCTTGCAAAGCAGTATGAGAAGGGCTTCGACATTGTTACGTCTGGACTGCAGAAGTTCCCTAACGATGCAACGCTGACACGTCTGGCTATGTTCTGCGGCACTGAGACCGGCAAATTCCAGGAAGCTATCGGCTATGCTGATGCTCTTTTCAATAAGCTTCCCAAGGACAGCGTCAACCTCTCTGAGCTCGACTATCTCAACTATGGCAATGCCCTCAGCGGAAACAAGCAGTTTGAAGAGGCTATCACACAGTATAAGGAAGGTCTGAAGTTTAATCTGGAGGATCCCTCCGGCCATGCAAATACCTATATGGCTATGTCAGAAGCCTATAAGAGCATGGAAGACTATCCCAATGCTATAGAAGCTTACAAGAAGTTCCTCGAGGTGAGCAAGGAGCCTTCGGCCAATGACCACGCCGGTCTCGGCACACTGGCTATGCGCTATGCCCGCTCACTGGCTGTTGACGAGAACAACACCGAGCTGACCGACGAGCAGAAGGCTGCCCAGAAGCAGGCTCAGCTGGAGGCCTTCAAGAATGCCGACAAGATTTATGCCGACCTCATCGAGAAGTTCCCCACCGTGAAAGCCTACGGTCTGTACCAGCGCGGTATGGTCAACTCTAACATCGATTCCGACATGAGCCAGGCTCTTGCCAAGCCCTTCTTTGAGGAGGTCATAAGTATCCTCTCGCAAGAGGAAGAACTCGACGCACAGGGCAAGCGTTATCTGGAGACCAGCTATCGTTACCTGATGTCCTACAACTATCAGGTGATGAAGGACAATAAGGCCGCTCTCGAGTGTGCCCAGAAGATTCTCGAGATCAAGCCCGACGACGAAGGCATCAAGCAGGTTGTCGAGACTCTGAGTAAGGCTGTGAAGTAAATAATTATTTATTTAGTATGGAGCCCCTATGCGAAGGGGCTCCATTTTTCTTTTTATATCCGCAATAATCAACAAACTTACTAAAACTAATGAATACCAAACAAATCTTTCTCAGTAGCGTCATGCTACTATCAGGTCTCACCACCCAGGCACAGCAGCTTTCCACGCCAGAAGAACAGATGGAGCAGCTGGGCCGCGGCCTCACCGTCGTGGCCGGACAGAACGGCGGACGTTTCGTCAGCTGGCGTCTGTTGGGCACCGACGACTCCAACATCACTTTCAACGTGTTGCGCAACGGCAATGTCGTAGCCAGCAACCTCAAGAATGCCACAAGCTATCAGGACAATGGCGGCGCGGCCTCCTCAGTCTATCAGGTGCAAGCTGTCCTCAACGGCGAGGTCATCGAAACGGCCGACACTTACCAGTCGTGGGGCGACCTCTACACCAGCGTCCAGCTCGACCGTCCTGCCGGTGGCAGCGACTATGACTACACGCCCAACGACATGTCAGTGGGTGATGTCGATGGCGACGGCGAGTACGAGCTTTTCGTCAAGTGGGATCCTTCGAACAGCAAGGACAACGCCAACAGCGGCAGCTCTGCCGCCTGCATCATCGACTGCTATAAGCTCGACGGCACAAAGCTCTGGCGTGTCAACCTCGGCCTTAACATCCGTTCCGGCGCCCACTACACGCAGTTCATGGTATACGACTTCGACGGCGACGGCCATGCTGAGATGATGTGCAAGACGGCTCCAGGGTCAAAGGACGGCAATGGCGCCTACGTCTCGGCAGCTGCCGACGACACTACCATCAAGAACACCAACAACTCAGCCAGCTATGTCGACGGCGGACGCATTCTCAGTGGCCCGGAGTTCCTCACCGTGTTCGACGGACTGACGGGTGCAGCCCTTCACACCATCTGGTATAATCCCAACCGCGCCGGCAACTACGGAAAAGCAGACAGCCATCCGAGCAGTTCCTCGTTCTGGGGCGACACCTACGGCAACCGTGGCGACCGTCATCTGGCAGCAGTGGCACATCTCGACAAGAATGTCAAGACGGCCAGTGGCATTTTCTGCCGAGGCTATTACACACGGGCCTACATCTGGGCCGTAGACTATAGCGGCGGCAAGCTGAAGCACCGCTGGCTCCACCACTCCAGCTCGAAGACAGCCTACAGCGTCACCGACGCCAGTTTCAACACCACGAACTACACTAACAGCAGCAGCACCAGCGGACAAGGCTCGGCCACAATGTACCAGAACGGCAACCACAACATTTCCGTTGCCGATGTCGACGGCGACGGCAAGGACGAGATTATCTGGGGTTCAGCCGCCTGCGACGACAACGGACGACTGCTCTATGCCGTTGGCTTCGGCCATGGCGATGCCATGCACCTGGCCGACCTGCTGCCCGACCGTCCCGGCTTGGAGGTGTTCGATGTACATGAAGAGAAAGGCACATACGCTTGGGACATCCACGATGCCTGCACCGGTGCTGTGTTGCTCAAAGGCGGCCCGGCAGGCGTTGACAATGGCCGTGGCCTCGCTGCACACGTAGACATGGCCTACCGTGAGCATTTCTTTTCCTCAGCCGCCGATAACCAGACGCGCAGTTGTCTCACAGGCGAGGTCATCTCGGAATACGGCCCTAAGGTGAACAATTTCCGCATCTACTGGGACGGCGACCTTGCCGAAGAACTGCTGGGCGACATCTCCAAGCACAACCAACCCCTGCTGGAGAAGTGGAACGGCAACGGCTACAGCCGCATGTACCCCAAGCACAACACCAACCTCTACCAGATAGGCAACTCCATGAGCATCAACGGCACCAAGGGTGTTCCCTGCCTGCAGGCTGACATTCTGGGCGACTGGCGCGAGGAAATCATCTTCTACGACGGCAGCGACCCGTCGAAAATCAACATTATCTCCACCAACGTGCCCACCAGCTACCGTGTGCCCACGCTAATGCACGACCACACCTACCGCATGGGTATTGCCTGGCAGAATGTCAGCTACAACCAGCCGCCACACCTCGGGTTCTTCCTGCCCGACTTCGTTGAGGGCAAACTCAACGACGATGACGATCCTAACCAACAGGAGGATGACGGCGACTACACCGTTTATTACGAAGAGGACTTCGAGCAGGCCACCGATGCCAGCAGCTGGAGCTTTGCAAACTCCTCTGTTGAACGTGGCAATCTCACACTTGAGACCGGCGACAGCGAGCACGGCAATTACATCCAGTTCAACCTGCCTCAGAATGTCAACTCCACGCCCGTCTGCATGCATGTCTCGTCGGGCAACTACGACAGCTACAAGTTGCAGTTCGACGCCGCCTTCAGTGCCGGCAACAAGGACGGCAGCGAGTTTGCCGTCGCCACACAAAGCGGCAACATGAATGTGCCACAGGGCAGTCCCCACTGGTTCTCCTATGGCAGCTACAACGGTGGACTACACCAGCTGCTTCACCTCAACCTCACGGCCAACAGCTCGTCAGTCATCATCAACGACAACGATGCCAACGCCGCCGAGCTGGCCAACGGGCTCTGGCACCGCTATCAGCTGGAGGTTGACGGCCAACAGCGCACCGTCAGCTACTCAGTCAAGAACTTGGGCACCGGCGCCATCGTGGCCCAGGGCGTGTACAACGTGCCCGAGGGAACTACGAGCACCATTCTCCAGGGTCTCTTCTTCCTCAACGGCCGCTACTATGGCAACGGCAAGTTCGACAACATACGGGTGCTCATCCCCAATACCGCTACCGCCATTAGCAGCACCAAGACCGAGGCTTCCGGCTCCCAGCCGGTGTTCAACCTTCAGGGCCAGCGCATAAAACAGCCCCGCAAGGGTCTTAACATTATCGGAGGTCGCAAGGTCATCGTGAAGTAAGAGTAAAAAGCCTTTTAGCACGAAGCTCAACTGCGCTTAAAAATCTATCGATAGATTTTTTCAAAAGTCACATGTTTTTGAAAAAAACTATCGATAGATTTTTTTGTAGGTATGATTGTCAGACTTTAATCCATCTTTTTAAAAACAATTATACTTTTTTTCTTGGCAGATAAAGAAAAAATACCTAACTTTGCGATGTTTCTAAGCACATTCCTTATTAACCTAATATCTTTAAAACTAAAACACTATGGAAGTTGAGAAAATCATGCAACAGCTGGAGCGCAAGCACCCCGGCGAAGTAGAGTTCCTGCAAGCAGTGCGCGAAGTGCTGGAAAGCATCAAGGACGTCTACAACCAGCATCCCGAATTTGAAAAGGCAAAGATTATGGAGCGCATCGTTGAGCCCGAGCGCATCACCACGTTCCGCGTGCCCTGGGTCGACGACAAAGGCGAGGTACAGGTGAACATCGGCTACCGCGTGCAGTTCAACAGCGCCATTGGCCCCTACAAAGGCGGTCTGCGCTTCCATCCCTCTGTCAATCTGTCTATTCTGAAGTTCCTCGGCTTCGAGCAGACGTTCAAGAACGCCCTCACCACTCTGCCAATGGGTGGCGGCAAGGGCGGCAGCGACTTTGCACCCCGCGGCAAGAGCGAGGCCGAGATTATGCGCTTCTGCCAGGCCTTTATGATGGAGCTCTACAAGGTCATCGGCCCCGACATGGACGTGCCTGCCGGCGACATCGGTGTGGGCGGTCGCGAAATTGGCTACCTCTTCGGCATGTACAAGAAGCTTACCTCGCAGTTCCACGGCGCCACGCTTACCGGCAAGGGTCTCGAATGGGGCGGTTCCATCCTTCGTCCTGAGGCTACGGGCTACGGTGCCCTCTACTTTGTCCACCACATGCTCGACACTCATGGCCTCGACATCAAGGGCAAGACTGTGGCCCTCTCCGGATTCGGCAATGTGGCCTGGGGCGCTGCCAAGAAAGCTACCGAGCTGGGCGCCAAGGTCATCACCATCAGCGGTCCCGACGGCTACATTTATGATCCCGCCGGCCTCGATGCCGAGAAGATTGACTACCTGCTGGAGCTGCGTGCTTCGGGCAACGACGTCTGCGCCCCCTACGCTGAGGACTTCGACGGTGCCACCTTCTTCGAGGGCAAAAAACCTTGGGAGCAGAAGGCCGACATCTATCTGCCCTGCGCCACCCAGAACGAGCTCAACGGCGACGATGCCGACGCCATTCTTGCACAGAAACCGTTGTGCGTAGCCGAAGTTTCCAACATGGGATGCACCGCCGAGGCTGTGAATAAGTTCATTGCTGCAGGCCAGCTCTTTGCTCCCGGAAAGGCCGTCAACGCTGGCGGCGTGGCTACTTCAGGCCTCGAAATGACGCAGAACTCCATGCGTATGGCCTGGACGGCCGAAGAAGTTGACCAGCGTCTGCACCAGATCATGCAGGGCATCCACGAGCAGTGCGTGAAGTACGGCAAGGAGCCCTCTGGTTACATCAACTACGTCAAGGGTGCCAACGTTGCCGGCTTCATGAAGGTAGCCAAAGCCATGTTGGCCCAGGGAATCGTCTAAATTATTGATTAAATAATGAGAAATGAAGAATTTGCTTCCGCAGGAGCCAACGCCTCCAGGCATCGGAACAGGGTGCGGTTGCAACGCCGTAAAGCGTTGCCTCCTACAGCTGTAATCCTACGGCGTGTAGTGCCCATAGTGCTGTTCTTGTTCTTTGCGGTAGCAAATTCTTCATTCTTGCACGCTCAAAACGTGCAGAAGGGCATCGCCTCCTATTACGGCAAGCGCGCCACGGGACGTCTTACCAGCAGCGGCGAACGCCTGCACCACGACAGCCTCACCTGCGCCCATCGCACACATCCCTTCGGCACGTTGCTGAAGGTGTTCAATCCTCATAACGGGCAGCAGGTGGTGGTGAAAGTAAACGATCGCGGCCCTTTTGGCCGCGGTCGTATCATTGACCTCTCCTGGAGCGCAGCCCGCCAGTTAGGCATTCTCCGCCGTGGCATCGCCAACGTCGAAGTCACCATCTACGACCCGCTTACCGAAGGCCCTCCCCCACCCGCCGACAGCATCCCGCCAGTACAGTACTGAGCAACGGAACAATGTCCCGGATATTTCAAACAACTTAAAAACAATGAAAAAACTATTCCTTTTCTGTTTCATGCTTAGCTCTGTGCTGACCATGAACACATTGTCGGCTACCAACGTTGTGGCCAACGAAGGTGCCTGGTGCTGGTTTGCCGACCCACGCGCCCTTCACTATGAGAACGCCGCCGGCACCATCAACGCCACCTATCTGGGCTACATCGACGTGCACGGCAACGTCAAGGCCACGCAGTATGACTGGCTGAAGCAGCGCAAGACCGATGTCCTCATCCGCAGCTTCTTCCAGCCCGACGACCACAACAACCCTACATTCCTCGTCCTGCCCGATGAGCGAGTGATGATTTTCTACACCCGCCACACTGACGAGCCGAAGATATGGTACCGCATTTCACGCAAGCCGGGCGACATCACCGACTTGGGCGACGAGAAATACCTCACCACGGCCAACAACACCACCTATCCTTCGCCCTTCATCCTCAGCGACGACCCGCAGCACATCTACCTGTGCTGGCGCGGCATCAACTGGCACCCCACCATTGCCCGCCTGACAATGCCCGACCAGAGCGACAACTGCCACTTCGACTTCGGCCCGAAGCAGATTGTGCAGTCAACTGGTGCACGCCCATACGCCAAATATCAGAGCAATGGCAAGGACAAAATCTATGTGAGCTACACCACCGGCCATCCCGACAACGAACAGCCGGACTGGCTCTACTTCAACGTCGTTGACATCAACCACGGCAATGGCCCCATCCTGCGCGACCTCAACGGCAAGCAGCTCTCCGTCATCAGCAATGGCGTATTCAACGTCAACAAGACCGACAGCTATGCCAACCAATATCCTGCCACCATCGTCGACCGCACGGCCAACATCCGCAACTGGGTGTGGCAGATTGCCTTAGACCAGCAGGAGCATCCCGTCATTGCCTATCCTCACATTGACAACGACAAGACCACGCATGTCTATTGGTACGCCCGCTGGAACGGAACGTCGTGGAAAAACACTTGGGTGCAATATGCCGGACATGCCTTCCATCAGAACTGGAATCAGACGGAGCGGTGCTACAGCGGCGGCATGAGCATCGACCCGTCTAATATTAATAATGTGTACCTCAGCATCCCCACCAAGAATGGACAGTATAACAAGGACGGAGTCTACGAACTGTGGCGCTACACCATCGACGACGAGGGCAAGGTCAGCGGCTCGGAGCAGCTGACCATGGACTCGCCAAAGAACAATGTGCGACCGTTTGTCATCCCCGGCACTCAGCCTTCCGTACTCCGACTCGCATGGATGCAGGGCGACTATTACTACTGGATGGTGAACAAGAGCTACCCGCAGGGCTTCCCCACCAGCATTCTCTGCAATTTCGACTGGCAGGAGCAGCTGACGCCCGAAGCCGACGAAAATGAAAGTCCACGCACCGACTGCATCTGTCTGGAAGCGGGTAAGACTGTGACGATGGCCTTCGAACTCAATGCTGACACTTACGAGGGCACACTCTTCACCGTCGACCACTATGCTCAGGGTGACGGCGGACTGGTCTACAGCATCAACGCCGCCGACCAGCGCCCACAGCTGAGCATCAACGGCACCGTCTACAAAAGCCAGAACCGCCTGCTCACCAGCGACAACTGGGCACTCAACAGCACCGGCACCAGCGGTGACAACCACCCCACAAAGCTCAAGACGGTCATCATCTCCCTGACCTACGACGGCCATGAGCTGACCATCTATCGCAATGGGCTGGTGGACCAAGTCATCGAGACCGAGAGCCTGCCCCTTGGCGCGGTGGACACCTATGGCGAGGACGACGGACAGGGTCATCTGGTTCCCTTCCTTCACAAGTGCCTGATGCTCAGCGACTACTATGCCTGTGCATCGCCACTCACCGTTCAGGCTTTGGCGGTACAGGCTGAAGAGGAGATGCAAGCTCAGCACAACCAAAGCCTGCCGAGTGAGCTGCAGAACGGCGACTTCGAGGGAACATACGCCCCCATGCAGGGCAGCGGCGTAACCAACGACCGCGCCATCTACGTGCCCGAAGGCTGGACCGTTGACTACACCTCGCGCAATGAGAACGACCTCACAGCGCTGAAGAGCGGCGACCTTTATTTCGACCGCTTCTTCGGCTCGCGTCCCTCACCGTCGGCCAACAGCAAGCAGACCTACTGGGTGCGTCAGAACTGGGGCACCAGCACCATTGCCCTCAAGCAGGAACTGCTGTTGCCCGAAGGTGAATACACGCTGACGGCGCAGGTGTGGAAGAGCGGCCTCGGCGGCGATGCCTACGTCAGCGCTACGACACAGGGCGGAGCCACCGTCTCGGCTCCTACTGTGGAGAATAAGGAGGCATGGCAGCAGATGATGCTCGAATTCGAAAGCAACGGCAAGGCTTCAACCACCATTGCTCTCACAGCCATGCACAACAACAACGGAACGGAGAAAATCATCGGCTTCGACAATGTGGTACTCACCCGCAAGGAAGTAACCGGCGTAGGCAGCGTCCCGACGAACAGCAAAAAGGGTACAACAAACCAAGTTTATGACCTGCAAGGCCGACAGACCAGCCGCTCCACCGCAGCACCTGGCATCTACATCCGCCAGGGGCATAAGGTAGCGCTACATTAGTCAGCCTTTTTCTACTGACATATTTGTCCCTAATTGTAACCCACGTGGTTACTGACAGTAACCCGCATGGTTACAGTTAGTAACCCACGTGGTTACTGACAGTAACCCGCGTGGTTACCGATGTTTTGAAGGACACCCGCAATAATTGGCACATGTTTGGAATCTATTGGTCAAAGTTTTCAGTAGATTTTGCGGTCGTTTCAGGAAAAATGTGTAATTTTGCACCCAAACTACGCTGAAACAAAACAAACGAAAGCATCATGGAACAATTTTTCAGTTACATCAACCAGATGGGAGCACCGGTGATGATGCCGATTCTGTTTACCATCATCGGACTGTGCATCGGTCTGAAGTTTGGCAAGTCACTCAAGAGCGGTCTCTACGTAGGCATCGGCTTCGTGGGCCTGGGCATCGTCACAGCCCTGCTTACCGACCGTTTCAATGCCCCGCTGGAATCATTCTCAAAAGTCTTCGAGCTTGACCTTAGTGTCTTCGACATGGGATGGCCGGCTGCTGCTGCCGTGGCCTACAACACGCTCATCGGCGCACTCATCATCCCCATCTGTCTGGGCATTAACTTCCTGCTGTTGGTGACGAAGTGCACACGCACGGTGAACATCGACTTGTGGAATTACTGGCACTTTGCCTTCATCGGCGCCGTGGCCTATTTCGTCATGGACCACTCGCTGGCATGGGGCTATTTCGCTGCCATCGTGTGCTACATCATCACTTTGGTCATGGCCGACCTCACCGCAGAAAAGTTCCAGAGCTATTATCCCGACCTGAAGGGCATCAGCATACCGCAGCCTTTCTGCCAGAGCTTCACGCCGTTTGCCATCGGCGTCAACTGGCTGTTAGACAAGATTCCAGGCTTTTCCAAGCTTGACATCGACGCCGAGGGTTTGAAGAAGAAGTTTGGCGTGCTGGGCGAACCGATGGTGCTGGGCGTCATCGTTGGCGTGCTGATAGGTGCCCTGTCGCATCTCGACCACTTCAAGGACTTCAGTGCCTACGCCGCTGGTTTCGACTCTACTTCCGATGCCGTGGTGGCTATCATAAAGAACATTCTGCTGCTGGGCGTGACGATGGGTGCTGTGATGGAGCTCATTCCCCGCATCACCAAGCTGTTCATCGACGGACTGATGCCCATTTCGGAGAAGACGCGCGAGGTGGTGTCGAAGAAATTCAAGGGCAAGACCATCCACATCGGCATGTCGCCGGCACTGGTCATCGGCCATCCCACCACGCTGGTGGCCTCGGTGCTCCTCATTCCCGTCATCCTGGTCATCGCCGTGCTTTTGCCCGGCAACCAGTTCTTGCCCATTGCCTCGCTGGCAGGCATGTTCTATCTGTTCCCCCTGATTCTTCCCTACACCAAAGGCAATGTGCTGAAGACCTTCATCGTAGGCTTGGTAGCGCTGGTCATCGGTCTCTATTTCGTCACCGACATGGCGCCCGACTTCACCAAGGCTGCCAACGACGTCTACGCCACCACAGGCGACAGCTCTGCCAACATCCCCGTAAAGAGTGACGGACAGCAGTATGACGCCGGCGCTATGGACTTCGCCTCGTCGCTCCTCGGCTGGAGCATCTACAAGCTCACTGCCGCATTGAAATATGTCGGAGCCGGTGTGCTGACACTAATTACCATTGGCATGGTGTGGTGGAACCGCCGCCGCATCGTGGCCGAGGAAAAAGCAAACATCAACTAATACAAGCATAAAATGAAAAAAACATTTCTTTCAATGGCCCTTTTGCTGGGCGCGCTGGGCATGAATGCACAGCAGAAAGTAAGTTTCCAGACAGCCTGTCATCCAGAGGACGTCAAGCACTATGACACGCCGACACTGCGTGAGCGCTTCGTCATGGAGAAGGTGATGGCTCCTGACAGCATCTTACTCACTTACTCACACTACGACCGCTTTATCTTCGGTGGCGCCATGCCTGTGACGAAGACTCTGAAGTTGGAAAACTTCCTGGAGCTTGGCCTCGATGTTGACCCGGGCATCAAGGAGAAGTATTTCCTCTACAACCGTGAACTCGGCGTGGTGAACTGCGGCGAGGGCGACGGCGTAGTCATCGTCGACGGCAAGGAATACGCACTGTCGCCGAAGGAGGCCCTTTACATCGGCCGCGGCCACATCGCCAAGGACAAGGACGTGAACAAGGAGGTGCTCTTCCGCTCAAAGGATGCCTCGAAACCCGCCAAGTTCTACCTCAACAGCGCCACCGCCCACCAGCACTACAAGACGCAGTGGATTACGCTCGACGGACGCAAGGGTTCGCTGAAGGCTGCCGTCTGGGGGCCTGTCGGCTCGCTTGAGGAGTGCAACAACCGCACCGTCTACAAACTCATCGTCAACGACGTGCTGGAGGAAGGCCCCTGCCAGCTGCAGCTCGGCCTGACGCAGCTGAATCCCGGCGCCGCCTGGAACACGATGCCGCCCCACACCCACGGCCGCCGCATCGAGGCTTACTACTACTTCAACCTGCCGCAGGAACAGACCATCGCCCACATCATGGGTGAGCCGCAGGAGAGCCGCGTCGTCTGGCTGCACAACGAGCAGGCCATCATGTCGCCCGAGTGGAGCATACACGCCGCAGCCGGCACCTACTACTACACTTTCATTTGGGGCATGGCAGGCGAGAACCTGTACTACAACGATAAGGACAACATTCCTGTAATCGACATCAAGTAAACTTATGACACCGATTCAAACAACCAAAATGAGCAACTTCCGCTGGGTCATCTGCGGACTGCTCTTCCTGGCCACCACCATCAATTACATGGACCGCCAGGTGCTTTCCCTGACATGGAAAGACTTCATCGCACCCGACTTCCACTGGACCGATGCCCACTACGGCACCATCACTGGCCTGTTCTCCATCTTCTATGCTGTGGCCAACCTCTTTGCCGGAAAATTCATCGACTGGATGGGCACGAAGAAGGGTTACCTCATTGCCATCTTCGTATGGTCGGTAGGCGCCTGCCTGCATGCCTTCTGCGGATGGGGTGCCCTGGCCTTTGCCGGTGGCAGCATCACCGCCCTGACCACCATCTCCGTGTGGCTGTTCCTTTCCTGCCGTCTCATCCTGGCCGTTGGCGAAGCCGGCAACTTCCCCGCCGCCATCAAGGTAACGGCTGAGTACTTCCCTAAGAAAGACCGTGCCTTCTCCACCTCCATCTTCAACAGCGGTGCCAGCGTCGGTGCTCTCGCCGCTCCTGCCACCATTCCCCTGCTGGCCCGTGCCTGGGGCTGGGAGATGGCATTCATCGTCATCGGTGCATTAGGCTTCTTCTGGATGGGTCTCTGGGCATGGCTCTACGACAAACCCGCCAAGAACAAGCGTGTGAACCAGGCTGAGCTGAACTATATTGAACAGGACAATGACATTGCCAATGTGCAGGACCGCGAAAATGTGAAGGAGGAGAAGACCATCCCCTTCTGGCAGTGCTTCAAGTACAAGCAGACGTGGTCGTTCATCGTGGGTAAGCTGATGACCGACGGCGTGTGGTGGTTCTTCCTATTCTGGGCCCCAGCCTATTTCAGCGACCAGTATGGCTACACCAGCGACTCTACGATGGGCATCCTGCTCATCCTCACGCTCTACGCCATCGTTACCGTCGTCAGCATCGGCGGTGGCTACCTGCCCACCTATTTCGTTGAGAAGAAAGGCATGAACCCCTATCTGGGTCGCATGCGCGCCATGCTCATTTTCGCCTGCTTCCCGCTGCTGGGCCTGTTGGCACAGCCTCTCGGCGGCATCAGTGCATGGTGGCCCGCAATTCTGATTGGTCTGCTCGGCGCCGGGCATCAGGCTTGGTCGGCCAACCTATTCTCAACTATTGGCGACATGTTCCCCAAGTCAACCATCGGCACCATTACCGGCATCGGTTCCATGGCTGGTGGTCTCGGTTCTTTTGCCATCAACAAAGGTTCTGGCAACTTCTTTGACTGGGCTGCCGGTTCCTTCTCGTTCAACAACGAGACACTGGTGATGACGCGCGACAACATTGAGAAGGCTTTTGGCTTGGACAAAGGAACTATCGAGCCTGGAACATTGGCATCAGATATGATGCAGTTTGTCACCGATCATGGTGGCCAGATGCTCACCGAGCCATGGTCGGCCTTTGGCTTCGAGGGCAAGCCCGCCGCCTATATGGTGGTGTTCAGCATCTGCGCCGTGGCCTACCTCATCGGCTGGTTCATCATGAAGAGCCTCGTGCCGAAGTACAAGCCCATCGTGTTGGAGTAATCTGAACATGAAACGAATACTCTTCGTCTGTCACGGCAACATCTGTCGCAGTCCGATGGCAGAATTTGTAATGAAAGAACTGGTGTTCCAGGCTCATCTGGAGCACCAGTTCTATATTGAGTCCGCCGCCACTTCCACTGAGGAGATAGGCAATCCCGTCTATCCGCCTGCCCGCCGCAAGCTGGCTGAGCACGGCATTGGCTGTCAGGGAAAGACTTCACGCCAGATGACGCGCGCCGACTATCAGCGTTTCGACCTGCTCATTGGTATGGACGATTGGAACATCCGCAACATGCGACGCATCTGCGGCGGCGACCCGGAAAATAAGATAGTAAAGTTGATGGATTATACGAATCGTCCCGGCGATGTGGCCGACCCTTGGTACACAGGCGACTTTGAAGCCACTTGGCAGGACGTTCTCCTCGGCTGTCAGGCATTGCTGGCAGCCTGCAAATAGCTTTATTCCGCCTTGCGGTAATATCCGTGCAGTCCGTCGGACATACGGAGCACCAGCGTGTCGGGAGTAAGCTCTACCAGTTCGGCAGTATCTGTGGCAATAGGTTTGATATTGCCCAAAGAGTCAATGCTGGTTTCAACCAAGAACAAACGGCCGTTGTGTATGTACCACTGCCTGTAGCGTTTCATCGGCGGATACTCTACGGGACTATCCTCGTCGGTGTGAGCCTGACGCATGCCGATGGGCATAGCCACACTGTCGGCTTTCAGCGTAAAGCCATATTCACGCTCAGCGATGAGCTGCTGCTGCAATGTGTCGGGCAGTTCCCAGTAGGTCAGCCCTACGCTATCGTTCACCATTTCTGCCCTGCGGCGTATGCGTGGCTTCACCTTGTAGCACCATTGTTGCTGCAAGTCCTGCGTAACGATGACCACCGACGCCCGCTTATTTCCTACAGTATCAGGCATAATGGCCACGCGGTCGCCCACTTGCAGGCGTCCGAAGACCTGATGCTGCCGCGAGGCGTACAGAATATCAAGCGTATCGGGATCAGAGCCGTCGTAGGGGTCGGGCAGAAAGACAAGAATCGAGTCGTTGCTGCCCTCGCATATCAGTCCGTATAAGGTGCTGTCACTGCTGTCAATTGTCTTTGTCTGCTTTAGCGGCGGCATGTTTTTCTGCTGCTGGCACGCCATCACGATAAACGTCGCCACCATCAGGGTCAAGAGTGAGAAGTGCTTCATCTGCATGATGATTGTTTCTTTATTTGGCGCAAAGATAATGAATAGTTGGGAGTTAGGAGCGAGGCATGAGGACTTATCTTGCCAGCCTTAACTTTTTTTCACGCAAAGAAGAAAAAAAACTTTCAACTTTAAACTTTCAGCTTTTAACTTTTTCGTACCTTTGCATCACTAAAAGCCAAAAAATCCAAAATTTAAGACTATGGGAAAGAAGAAAATCAAGTTTAGCCTTGTCTACCGCGATATGTGGCAGTCGAGCGGCAAGTTCCAGCCCCGCAAGGATCAGTTAGAGCGCATCGCGCCCGTCATCATCGATATGGGCTGCTTTGCCCGCGTGGAAACCAACGGCGGCGCCTTTGAGCAGGTGAACCTCATGGCAGGCGAGAACCCCAATCTGGCCGTGCGTGCCTTCTGTAAGCCCTTCAACGAAGTGGGCATCCAGACCCACATGCTCGACCGCGGCCTCAACGCCCTGCGCATGTATCCCGTGCCCGACGACGTGCGCGAGCTGATGTACAAGGTGAAGAAGGCCCAGGGTGTGGACATCCCGCGCATCTTCTGCGGCCTCAACGACACGCGCAACATCATCCCCTCCATCAAGTGGGCAAAGGCTGCCGGCATGATTCCGCAGGCCACACTCTGCATCACTACGAGCCCTGTGCACACGGTGGAATACTACTCAGCCATTGCCGATGAGGTCATCGCCGCAGGTGCTGAGGAAATCTGCCTGAAGGATATGGCCGGCATCGGCCAGCCAGCCCTGCTCGGCGCCCTGACGAAGAGCATCAAGACGAAGCACCCCGACATCATCATCCAGTATCACGGCCACAGCGGCCCGGGTCTCTCGATGGCCAGCATCCTCGAGGTGTGCAACAACGGTGCCGACATCATCGACACCGCCATCGAGCCGCTCAGCTGGGGCAAGGTGCATCCCGACATCATCTCCGTGCAGTCGATGCTGAAGAACGAGGGCTTCGAAGTGGCCGACCTCAACATGAACGCCTACATGCAGGCCCGCACGCTCACTCAGGAGTTCATCGACGACTGGCTGGGCTACTTCATCAATCCTGCCAACAAGCACATGTCGTCGTTGCTACTGGGCAGCGGACTGCCTGGCGGCATGATGGGCTCTATGATGGCTGACCTCGGCCCCATTCAGAAAATGATCAACAAGCTGCGCACGCAGAAAGGCGAGGCCGAGCTGACGATGGACGACATGCTGGTGAAGCTGTTCAACGAGGTAGAGTACGTATGGCCTCGCGTGGGTTATCCTCCACTGGTCACGCCGTTCTCGCAGTACACGAAGAACATCGCCCTGATGAACCTCCTCACGATGGAGCAGGGCAAGGGCCGCTACGTGATGATGGACGACGCCATCTGGGGCATGATTCTCGGCAAGAGCGGCAAGGTGCCCGGCACCATCGATCCCGAGTTCGTCGAGCTGGCCAAGAAGCAGGGACGCGAGTTCACCGACGTCGACCCGCACACGCTGCTGCCCAATGCCCTCGAAGGATTCAAGAAGGAGATGGACGAGAACGGCTGGGACTACGGCCAGGACAACGAAGAGCTGTTCGAGCTGGCCATGCACCCCGAGCAGTACCGTCCGTTCAAGAGCGGCCAGGCGAAGAAGCAGCTGCTGGCCGACATTCAGAAGGCAAAGGACGCCAAGCTGGGCGGTGCAAAAATCAGCCCCGAAGAGCTGGCTGCCTTCAAGCACGCCAAAGCCGACGCCGTGAAGAGCCCGCTGGCCGGACAGCTCATCTGGAGCTTTGGCGGCGAGGGCGTTCCCGCTGCCTGCATTGAGCCGTTCATCGGTCAGACCTACAAGGAGGGCGACATCTTTTGCTATCTGCAGACGAAGTGGGGCGAGATTGTCGAGATTCCCGCTGCCCTCGGTGGCAAGCTGGTCGACATCAGCGTCAAGCCCGGACAGCAGATCCGTCAGGGCGACACCATCGCCTGGATAGAACGCACAGCGTAATAACCAGACTGCGTCATAACGCACTTCGCGTCTGAAACAAAACCAAGCAAAACAAGAAACAGCCAGACTAAAACCTGGCTGTTTCTTGTTTTGTTTGGTATTATAACGCTCAGTTCACCACAAACCATGTGTGGTTGAGCTCATAACCACGTGGGTTACTAACTGTAACCCGCATGGTTACTGACAGTAACCCACGTGGTTACAGTTAGTAACCCACGTGGTTACCGATGTTTTGAAGCTTTTGGGCATCATCGTGCTAAATTACCTTCATAAGAATGGTATGGTTTTGCCATTTTCGTATAGAATCATTTGGCTGTTTCAAAAGAAAGGCCTACCTTTGCAGCAGAATGAATCGGAAGAATAATATGCACACGACATTATTGAAGAAGATGCTATTCATTGCCCTGATGGTAATGGGCAGTCAGACGATGCTGGCCGACGATTTCGAAACGGCGACAGAGGCCGTTGCCAATATGCGGGTAGGCTGGAACCTGGGCAATACGCTCGACAGCAATTCGGGCGATGTGAACAACATGTGGATTGAGAAATGGTCGCAACGCACGCCTAAAGACTATGAGACGGCGTGGGGACAGCCCGTGACAAAGCCCGAGCTGATGAAACTGTTCAAGGAGGCGGGTTTCAACGCCATCCGCGTGCCTGTGACGTGGTATCCGCACATGGAGGCAAAGTTCCAGCTGACGGGTACGGTGTGGGATATGGCCAACGACGACATCGGCACGAAGATTCAGACGGCCTGGATGAAGCGCGTACATGAGGTGGTAGACTACGTCATCAGTCAAGACATGTACTGCATCCTCAACATTCATCACGACACAGGAGCCTCCAGCACAGCGTGGCTCATTGCCAGCGAGGCCGACTATGCCAAGCAGAAGGAGCGCTACGAGGAGGTTTGGAGGCAGATTGCCGAGGAGTTCAAGGACTATGACGAGCATCTGCTCTTCGAGGGCTACAACGAGATGCTCGACACCTATGATTCGTGGTGTTTTGCATCGTTTGCAGCCCCCAACAACTACAACAGCAGCGTAGCCACTTCAGCCTACAATGCCATCAACAGCTATGCCCAGAGCTTTGTCGATGCTGTCCGCGCAACGGGCGGCAACAACGCACAGCGCAACCTCATCGTCAGCACCTACAGCGCAAGTAGCGGCAGCGGCACGTGGAGCTCGCACCTGCAAGACCCTCTGAAGAAGCTGAAGTTGCCCGCAGACAATGTGAAGGACCACCTCATCTTCGAGGTGCACAGCTATATCGACGTGAAGAGCCTCTCCTCTGCCAAGAGCGAGGTGAAACAGACAATCAGCGCACTGAAGACGAACCTGAAAGGCGCACCCGTCATCTTTGGCGAGTGGGGAACCTCGACTGAAAACGGATACGCCAACTATCACAGCAATATGCTTGCCTTTGCCCGCTATTTCGTGGAACAGGCGAAGGCCAACAACATGGGAACATTCTACTGGATGGGACTCTCTGACGGCCAGCACCGCTCTGTTCCTGAATTCAACGAGGCCGACCTGAAGGATGCCATCATCAAGGGCTACTACGGCGATGAAGGCTATCAGGGCATCACTCACATAGAAGCCAGCCCCTCGCAGCCAGATGTCTACTATAGCCTTTCTGGACACAGGCTACCAGCCCCACAGCGTGGATTGAACATCATCCGTGAGGCAGACGGAACGGTGAGGAAAGTTTACAGGAATCCCTGATGACGCAGGGCGTCAAACAGGCCCTGACTCATTGCCTCGTTGTCGCTGCGGGTGTAGCGGATGTCGGTGAAGACCTGCGCCAGCGTCTGCTTGTTGTTGATTTCAACGAAATGCCGGTTCTCGGGCAGGTTTTCCTTGTATTCATAAAACTGATCTATCGTCTGCGGCGTGTAGTCCTGATAGGTCTCGTTGTGGACAAGAGCTTTCAGCGGCAGACGGTCGCTCTGCGGAGGATTCTCGTCGGGCCAGCCGACGGTAAGCGTGGCGACTGGCATCACCAGCTTGGGCAGTTGCAGGATGTCGATGATGAGCTGCGGCTGATAAACGGTGGTGCCAAGGTAGCAGTAGCCCAGCCCTTCCTCATCGAGGCGACAGCATAGCGTCTGGGTGAAGAGCAGCGCATCGGTGGCGGCATTGATGAATGAAAGGAAATTGTCGTAGCCCGGCTCGGCCTGGCGGCATCGTGCCCACTGGCTTGTACGGTTGAAGTCGGCACAGACGGTAAGCACCACAGGGGCCTGCATCACCATAGGCTGGTTGAAGTGTGCCGGCGACAGTTTCTCCTTCATCTCCTGCGAGCGGGTGATGACGACGCTGTAGAGCTGCAGGTTGCCCATTGTCTGCGTGCGTGTGGCTTCATCGATGAGACTTTCCAGAAGGCCATCGTCCACAGGCCGGTCACTATATCGGCGAATGGTGCGCCGCGTGCTTAGGTTTTTCATCAGTATTTTGCATTTTTTACTTAATTGCGTGCAAAATTACTAAATTTTTCCCATTCTAAACCCATAAATCCCACTTTTTTCGTATCTTTGCGCTCGAAAATGCAAACAAACGACGACGACAATGGATAAGGATATTCTGGCAACATGGATCAACGCATTGGGTGGCGAACAGCACCTGGCCGAGATGCTGACCGAAATGGACAAAGGCAACAAAAAGCCCGTCAGCGCAGCACAAGCCAAGCGTCTGCTTGCACATCTGCACACTATATCCACTGAGACGCCGCTGCCCATAGAGCCCAGGCCGCAGGTGACGGAGGTGCGTCCGCAGGTGCTGGAGTGCGACGTGGTGCGCTTTCAGAACAACAAGGAGAAGTGGGTGGCGCTGGTCGGCCTGCTCAACGGCTATCCCTACGAAATCTTCACTGGCCTGCAGGATGACGACGAGGGCATTATGCTGCCCAAGTCGGTGAGCAAAGGCAAGATAGTGAAGCAGGTGAACAGCGACGGCACGAAGCGCTATGACTTCCAGTTTGAGAACACACGCGGCTATAAGATTACCGTTGAAGGTCTGTCGGAGAAGTTCAACCCCGAGTATTGGAACTACGCCAAGCTCATCTCCGGCGTGCTGCGCTACCGCATGCCCATCGAGCACGTCATCCGTCTGGTGTCTTCCCTGCAGCTGAAGGACGAGAGCATCAACACTTGGAAAAACGGTGTAGAGCGTGCATTAAAGAAATACCTGCCCGGACAACCCGAGGCCAACGACAGCAGCGAGATATGAAACTGAAGAGCAGCTCCATATTCATCAACGACCTGCGGCTTTATGCCCGCCACGGCGTTATGGAGCAGGAGCAGCGCGTGGGCGCGTGGTTTCTTGTCTGCGTGCGCGTACATTATAATATTTATAGGGCTATGGAGAGCGACAGCATCCGACATGCTCTGTCGTATGCCGACGTGGTAGAGGTGGTGAGAGAAGAGATGAATCAGCCTTCGCGCCTGCTGGAGCATGCTGCCGGACGCATCGCCAACGCCATCCTTGACCGTTTCCCACAGGCCATGTCGGTTGACCTGAAGCTGACGAAGGAAAACCCGCCAATGGGTGTTGATTGCGCTGGTGCCGGCGTAGAAATCCGTTGTAAGAGAAAAGATGACAATGTATAACTATATGAATAAGACCTCACGATGGAAGACTTTGTGGGCGGTGAAAGCGCTGCTGGTGCTTCTTGTCTCATGCTTCTCACTCCTTCCGTCCTCGGCCGCCGACAAGGACAAGTTTGTGCTCGTCATCGATGCCGGACACGGTGGCAAGGACGCCGGCGCCTGCGCCAACCGCGCCAAGGAGAAGAACATCAATCTCAGCGTGGCGCTGGCCTTCGGCAAACTGGTGGAGCAGAACTGCTCCGACGTGAAGGTCATCTACACCCGCAAGACCGACGTCTTCATCCCGCTGCACGAGCGCGCCGACATTGCCAACCGCAACAAGGCCGACGTGTTCATCTCCATCCACACCAATTCTGTAGAGAGCCGAAGGGCCGTCTCAGGTATGGAGACCTATACGATGGGTATGCGCCGCTCGGACGAGAAGCGCAGCGCCGCCATGCGTGAGAACGAGGTCATCACCATCGAGAGCGACTACCGCGAGCACTATGCTGGCTTCGACCCTAATGTGCCTGAAAGCTACATCATTTTTGACATCGTCAACGAGACGAATATGGCTGAGAGCGTCGAGCTGGCGCAGCTCATTCAGAAAAATGTGTGCAACACTGCCGGACGGCCTAACAAGGGTGTGAAGCAGGATGCATTTCTCGTGCTGCGCGAGACGTCGATGCCCGCCTGCCTCATTGAACTGGGATATATCACAACTGTCTCGGAGGCTGCCTATCTCACGAATCAAGCCAATGTCGACAAGATGGGAAAAGGCATCTACCAGGCTTTTGTGGCATATAAGAACAAGCGCACGCAGACGTCGCCCACGACACCGGCCCGACCTGCTCAGCCTGCGACACCAACACCTCCTGCAACTCAACCCACAACACCCGCCCAACCGGCTACTCCCGCCACTACCACCTCTGCTCCCGTCTTCAAAGTTCAGATTATGGCCACCGACCGACAGCTTTCGCCCACCGACCGACAGTTCAAAGGCCTGCAGGGCGTTGACAGCTACAAGGAGGGCAACCTGTGGAAATACACCGTGGGCGCATCGGAAAACTACAACGACATTAAGCAACTGCGCAAGGACATCCTCGACAAGTTCCCGCAGGCGTTCATCATAGCATTCAAGAACGGCGAGCGCGTTGACGTCAACAACGCCATCGAGGAGTTCCGCCGCAACAACAGATAAGACATGAAGTTTTTTACCAAAGAAGTAAAGATTGCACTGGTGGCCATCGTGGCCATCGTGGTGCTGTTTATTGGCATGCATTTCCTCAAAGGCTTGTCGCTGTTCTCGTCAAACGAGGCCTATTATATCCGCTTCAACGACATCAGCGGCTTGTCGGCATCGAGTCCGATCTATGCCAATGGCTATCGTGTGGGCGTGGTTACAAGCATCGACTACGACTATTCAAAACCCGACTGTATCATAGCTGCCGCTGACCTCGACCCCAAGCTGCAAATCCATGAGGGCTCCCACGCTGAAGTGGTGAGCGACTTCATCGGCAACGTGAAGCTGGAGCTGCGCCTCGGCCCCGCCACAGGCCGTATACTTGTCAAAGGTGACACCATCGAAGGCATACAGCAGAAAGGACTGATGGACAAGGCTGCAGCCATGATGCCGCAGGTGGAAGCGTTGCTGCCCAAGCTCGACACCATCCTTGTCAGCCTGCAGACACTCGTTTCCGACCCCGCCATTGCCGCCACGCTGCACAACACGGAGGAACTGACTGCCAGCCTGAACACAACAACACGCCAGCTGAATCATCTCACGGCTCAGCTGAACCGCGAAATACCGCAAATGATGACGAAGGCCGAGGGCGTGCTCGACAATACACAGACATTGACAGGCAACCTCACTCAGCTTGACCTTCAGGCTACGATGCAGCGTGTAGACCAGACGCTGGCCAACGTACAGCAACTCACCGCCGCCCTGAACAGTCCACGAGGAACAGTGGGAATGTTGCTCAACGATGCCCGTCTCTACGAAAACATCACCACCACGATGCGTGACGTCGACTCATTGCTTGTCGACTTCAAGCAGCATCCAAGACGCTACATCAATGTCTCCGTCTTTGGCAAAAAAGCTAAGTAATTTTATTTTTGTCTAAATAACAAAGACCATTCAAAATGCGATTCCGCATTTCGCAAGTCGTTGAACAACAAAGAATTTCAATCCTGCAAGAGCAAAAGTAAGTAAAAAAACGTGAAACACCATAATTAGCGAGAAAAGAGGACGTTACACGGATTGTAAACACAAGGAGAAATTTTAGACAATTTGCACGGTTTGTTTTTTTTTACGAACTTTGCACTCGAAAGCTGACGAAAGCCTACAACAGCCAACCTCTCAAAAAGGACAAAAGAGTGTGGTTAGACAATAGTCGGGATTTCGTTTAGACGGCAATCTAAAACTAATGCAAAAGAGTCATCAGGAACTCTGGGATCGCTGCCTGCATCTCATCAGGCAAAACGTCACAGAACAAATATACAAGACGTGGTTCGAGCCCATCGTCTTCGAGAGCTACGACGAGCAGCTCTCGACGGTGCTGGTGCAGGTTCCAAGCCCGTACATCTACGAGTACTTGGAGCAGTATTACGTACGCCTGATGGCCTGGGCCCTCAACAACAGCTTTAAGGCAAACGTCAAGCTCACCTATCGCCTCGTGGTGGACAACGAAAACGGCAAGAGAGTAACGGTCGAGGGCGAACGCCCTGTACCGATTGACCCTCCTGCACCTACCACTCGCGGCAACCAATCGCCAAACATTTTCGATAGTGTGCAGCCGGAACTGAATCCTCAGCTCGACCCCAAGAACACCTTCGAGTCCTTTATTGAGGGTGACTCCAACAAACTGCCACGCACCGTGGGTCTGAACATCGCCCAGCATCCAGGCAAGTCGATGTTCAATCCCTTCTTTGTCTTCGGTCCTTCAGGCTGCGGCAAGACGCACCTCATCAACGCCATCGGCGTGGAGTGCAAACGGCTTGATCCGCGCCGCCGCGTGCTCTATGTGTCAGCCCGTCTATTCCAGGTGCAGTACACCGATGCCGTGCGACGCAACACCACCAACGACTTCATCAACTTCTATCAGACCATCGACGTGCTCATCGTCGATGACATTCAGGAGTGGGTAAATGCACCGAGGACACTCGACACCTTTTTCCACATCTTCGACCATCTGTTCCGTCTGGGTAAGCAGATTGTGCTGGCCAGCGACAGGCCGCCCGTGGACCTGGAAGGTGTGAAGGATAGATTGCTGACGCGTTTTGCCTGCGGGCTCATCGCTGAGCTCGAGAAACCCGACACGCAGCTCTGTATTGACATTCTCAACTCGAAGTGCCGCCACGACGGCCTGAAAATTCCTGCTGACGTCATTCAATTTATCGCAGAGACCGCAAACGACAGCGTGCGCGACCTCGAGGGTGTGGTAAATTCGCTTATGGCTTATTCCATCGTCTACAACACTTCCGTCGACATGCATTTGGCTGAGCGCATCATCAAGCGCGCCGTAAAGACCGACAATCATCCGCTGACCATCGATGATATCCTGGAGACCGTGTGTCGCCACTACGGCGTGACGCAGCAGAATGTGTTTAGCAAGAGCCGCAAGCGCGAATATGTGCAGGTCAGGCAGATTTCGATGTATCTGGCGCAGAAATACACGAAGATGCCAGCCTCGCGCATCGGCCAGCTCATCGGCGGGCGTGACCATAGCACCGTGCTGCACAGCTGCTCGGCCGTACAACAGCGCCTCATGGTAGACCAAGCCTTCAAGGATGACATCAACAGTATCGAGAACTCCTTCAAACTCAAGCAATAGAAAACCACACAGATTGAACAGACCTTTCAAAGCCTTTTTTTTACTGCTGACATTCTTCTCCCTTTCCATAAGTGCCGGCAGTCTTGACGACATCAGGCAGACTTTGCTGGCGTCGTCACTGGAACAAGCGCAGGAAAAGGTCTTCGTTCACACCGACAACCAGTGCTATTTTGTGGGTGACACGCTATGGTATAAAGCCTACGTGGTGCGTGCCGACAATCTCAAACCCACCAACATGAGCCGTTTGCTTTATGTCGAGCTGCTGTCGCCCGACGGAATGCTCGTGGAGCGACAGACCGTCATCATCAGCCCTGCCGGTTTTACCTGCGGACAGTTTGCGCTGACTGACTCGCTCTACAGCGGCTACTATGAACTGCGCGCCTACACCCGCTGGAACCTGAACTTCAACGTCAGGAAGCATTATTACAGGAAAGAGGAGACATGGTGGTTCTACAACAAACAGATGGCGGCCGACTATTACCGTGTGTGGGACGGCCTCTACAGCCGTGTATTACCAGTCTATAGTAAGCCTGAAAAAGCCGGCGACTACGACGCACGCTACATGTATCAAAGGCCGAAGACGCGCCTGCCCCGCAAAAAGAAGGATGACCTGGTGGTGAACTTCTATCCTGAGGGAGGACATCTCATTGACGGCATCGAGAACCGCGTGGCTTTCGAGGTTTGCGACCAGCACGGCGAGGCCATCAACATCACCGGAAAGATTGATCTTGGCAACGGCGAGACGCTCACGCTAAAAACAGAATACATGGGGCGCGGCGTCTTTACCATCACACCCAATGGCAAGCGCCTGCAAGCTTCTTTCCATTGGCACGACAAGGACTGGTCCATCAACCTGCCAAAGCCCGAGACACACGGCGCGAGCTTCCTACTTGACGGCAACCGGCTCGACATCAAGGCCTACGGACTGCCACAAGACAAGGACTATGCCGTAAGTATCCTCTGCCGGGGCGCCTTGAAACACTTCGAGCAGGTACAGCTGCAGGAGAATATCGGCGGGCCATACACCGCTACCCTCACTCTACCCTTCGACAAGCTACCTTCAGGCGTGGCCGACATCACCCTCTTCGACAGCGACGGACAGATCATTGCCGACCGTCTCTGCTTTGTCAACAACCACGAACACGACTCGCTGCTCATTACCGCTCCCATTGAGCGGACACGCACCTATGCACCCTACGAACGCGTTGATTTGCCCATACAGCTGCACGGCGTCAGCCAGCCCACCACATTCTCGCTAGCCATTCGCGACAGCTACACCAATGAGCCCAGCTATGACAACGGCAACCTGATGACCGACTTGCTGCTATCCAGCGAGCTGCGCGGCTTCATTGCCTATCCCGCCTATTACTTCGAGGCCGACGACGACCTCCACCGCCAACACCTCGACCTGCTGATGATGGTGCAGGGCTGGCGTAAATACAAATGGCAGGAGCTGGCCGAGGCCGACCGTCCCATGCGCTATCAGCCGGAGACGACGCTGACCATTGAGGGCGCCGTCTACAAGATGCTGAGCATTGTTCCTGTAGGAGATTATTCAAGCGGCTACGACGAGATTACCGAATGGCAGTTCGGCCGCTTTCCCAGCGACGAGGAAGACATGGAAAACATACAAGGCATCGCGTCCTACAACAGTACCAGCGAAGAAACGGGCAGCGAGGGGGAGACGGCAAGCGTAGAGACGACTCCTACCATCACCTACAGCAGCCTGGCCTCGGCCAACAACCACCTCGGCGTGAACCACGGCAACCTGAAGCACGAGGTAATGGTGGAGGCAGAAGTGGCTTTCAACGACCACTTTGTAGGAGCTGTGCAGGAGACCAAGGGCGGACGCTTCATCTTTGAAGTGCCACCGTTCTACGGCCTGGCCTACCTCAACATGAAGGCCTACAACGAGAAAGACTCCCTGAAAAAAAACATGCTCTCACGCAAGGACGCTAAGGTGCTCGACGAGGACGCCTTCCCCGACTACTACGTCAAACGCGACCTTTTCTTCCCCATCTTCACCCACGACTACAACTACTACGAGAAACATCAGCCTGACATCGACTATTCGCAACTGGTCGACACCCTTTCGGAATACTCAATGGAGAACGACGTGCACGAGCTGGGTCAGGTGAACGTAAAAGGCAAGCGCCGCGGACGCCGTGCCATCGACTGGCACAAACCCGCATACGTTGTCAATGCCTACGACCTCTACAACGACCTTACCGACCGCGGCCTCAGCTTCGGCAAGCTCGACATGCGCCAGTTCCCCGTTCAGGTGTGCAAGCTGCTGTTCGGCAACATGAACCGCCCAATAAACTACAATGTCGACGGGCGCATCGAAGGCCATACCTATTATCGCAGCTACTCGCCCTTCACTACCGGCGACGAGGCAGAGGTGGCAGGCCTTTTCGTGGCCAACCGCGCTTCAACCTACCTCTACCGGCGTTTGAAGCTGAAGCGCCTTCAGAACATCCGCGTTTACACCGACTATGAGCCACGCACTGAGGACTCGCTGATGGTTTACGATGCTCATACCGCCGATGCCACTGTCGAACTAGAGCTCATTCCCAACGACGCCGTACAGCCGACATTCCGCGACCGTCATATTCTTTTGCGCGGCATCAACATGGCAGAACAATTCTATCAGCCCGACTACAGCACTCGTCAGCCTGAAGCGCCCACTGACCACCGACGCACGCTCTATTGGAATCCCAACGCCGTCTGCGACTCCGAAGGCCGTTTCACCGCTACTTTCTACAACAACAGTAAGGAGACACGCATCAGCATGTCCGCCGCAGGCGTTACCCCCGACGGACATCTGCTGCACACGCCCTAAAAAAGTTCACTTATTTCCGTCTGTTCGTACGACCGGAACGGAATTATCTATGCATGATGAGCGCTGATTGCGCGGGTACGCTGACCATAGGGCCACTTGCCGTGCCGAGGCCTTGCTCGTCGATGCGGCCATCGCGGCATACAACAGTGTAGTCACCTTCAGGCACGCTCACCTTCACAACCTTAGCATTTGCGTTGAGAATGACGATAATGTCCTGCCAGTCATCGTTGGCCACATCCTTCAGGCGATAGGCCACGAGGCAGTCCTGCACCGGCAGGAACGACAGGTGCTTTCTCACCAGCTCAGCCGAGCCTAAGCGGAAGGCAGGGTGATGGCTGCGCAGGGCAATCAGGTTCTTGTAGTAGTCGAACACTTGCGGATAGCGTTCCTTATTCGTCCAATCCAAGTGGTTGATGCTGTCGGGCGACTCGAAGCTGTTGTGTACGCCCAGCTTGGTGCGCAGCAATTCCTCACCGCTGAGCATGAAAGGCACGCCCTGCGAGGTGAACACAGCCGTCTGTGCCAGCAAGTCGAGCCTGATGATTTGAGATTTGAGATTTGAGACTTGAGATTTATTGACACTTGCTGTGAGTCTGTCTACGAGGCACATGTCGTCGTGACAGCTCACGTAGCTCATCATCTGCGTGGGCTCAGCAGCCCAGGGAGCATCGCTATAGTTCACCTTCGTATAGTCTACCTGCGGGTGCTGCACCATGCCGGCGATGCCAGCTTTCAGGCTTTCTTCTTCACCGGCAATACCAGCCAGGAAAGCGCCCTTTGTGTCGTCGCTGAACGGACCGCGCAAGGCATCGCGTATCTCATCGCTGAAAGCGGCCACGCGGGGCACCTGTGCGATGTTAGCTTTCATGGCCAGCTGCTCGTTGGGCAGTGCGCACTGTCCGGCGCTCCAGCCCTCACCATATATAAAGATGTGCGGATCGATGCTGTCCACAGTCTGACGGATGGCGTTCATCGTCTCAATGTCGTGGCAGCCCATCAGGTCGAAGCGGAAGCCGTCGATGTGATACTCACTGATCCAGTGTTTCACGCTCTCCAGCATGAAGCGTCGCATCATCGGCTTATCGCTGGCCGTCTCGTTGCCACAGCCGCTGCCATTGCTCCCTACCCTATAGTAATAGTCGGGGTAGGTGCGCTGGAAATTCGAGTGGTCGATGTCGTAGGTATGATTGTACACTACGTCGAGGATGACACAGATGCCAGCCTTGTGCAGTGCCTGCACCATCTGCTTGAACTCACGGATGCGGCAGAGCGGGTCATTGGCGTCAGTGCTGTAAGAGCCTTCAGGCACATTGTAGTTGACGGGATCGTAACCCCAGTTATACTGCGGCACATCGGGTTTTGTCTCGTCGACAGAGCCAAAATCGTAGCTGGGCAGGATGTGTACGGCATTGATGCCCAGCTCCTTCAGATGTTCAATGGCCCACGGTTCCGTCAAAGCGAGGAACTTTCCGGGGTGCTGCGCATCGCTGCGGGCAATGGAGAAATCGCGGTGGTGCATCTCGTAGACGCACCAGTCGGCATAGCGCTCAGGACGCGGCCCGCGGTCATTGGCCCAGCCTTCAGGGTCAGTGTCGCGCATATCCACGACCACGCCCTTCTGTCCGTTCACCGTCACGGCCTTGGCAAAGACACCCGGCGACTTCACGCCGTTCACGCTGAACTCATAGCTTTTACCCTTCATATCGCCCTGCACAACAGCCTTGTAGATGCAGCCCTCCGTCATCAGCGTGTCGTCGGCCGTTGGCGTGCACTCCATCTGGATGCTGTCGCTGTCGATAACTACGAAACACTTGGCATTTTCGGGTGCAAACACCTTGAACACAGTCTCCGTGGGCGTATAGCTCATCTCATCAAACCTGTACGGGTCGTCTTTCTTCGGGTCACAGGCCATCATTGACAGTATCATTCCTGCTATCAAAAGTTTTTTCATAGGTTTTACAATTCATCAGGTTGTTCTTACGACTGCAAAGATAATGATTATTTTCCAATACCGAAAGAATAACACCCAAAAGTTAGACAAAAAAGCAGCGGTCATCATAGCGGTGTGTTAAAAAAAGAAAATTTTAGTAACCCACGTGGTTACTAAAATGAACAAAGCCCTGTTTTTCACTTCTCAACGAGAAAGGGAAAGAGTTTTGACATTTTTTTGCAAAATCTGGCTTCGCCGTAATTACTTACGCTAAGAAGAGCAAAAGAAAAACGCGTTTTTCTTTTGCTCTTCCTTCGTTTTTTCGTAATTCTGCCATCAAAGACGGCGAAATTACTCCGTCTCGGCAAAAAAAGAAATAAGTTTCTTTGTTTTGCTCTCGACTTTTCGCGAATTCTGGCTTCGCCGAAATTACTTACACTCAGAAGAGCAAAAGAAAAACGCGTTTTTCTTTTGCTCTTCCTTCGTTTTTTCGTAATTTTGTGCCCAAATTGACAATAAAATAGAAACGTATGAAGATTCTACTCTTAGGCAGCGGCGGCCGTGAGCACGCCTTGGCATGGAAAATCGCACAGAGCGAGAAGTGTGACAAACTGTTTATTGCCCCAGGCAACGGCGGCACAGGCCAGGTTGGCGAAAACGTGAACATGAAGGCCGACGACTTCGAGGCCGTCAAGCAGTTTGTGGCCGACAACGGCATCGGCATGGTGGTGGTAGGCCCCGAAGACCCGTTGGTGAAGGGCATCTACGACGAGCTGAAGGCCGACCCGCGCACCAGCAGCGTTCCCGTCATCGGTCCGTCGAAGGCCGGCGCCGTGCTCGAGGGTTCCAAGGACTTTGCCAAGGGCTTTATGCAGCGTCACAACATTCCCACGGCACGATACGCCACCTTTACCGTCGAGACGGTGCAGGAAGGCCTCTCATTCCTGGAAACGCTCCAGCCACCCTTCGTGCTGAAGGCCGACGGTTTGTGCGCCGGAAAGGGTGTTCTCATTCTGCCCACTTTGGAAGAAGCAAAGAAGGAACTAAAGGAAATGCTGGGGGCGCCCTCCCCCACCATCTCCCAGGAAGGAGAGTCTTCCAAGCCAATGTTTGGCGACGCATCGAGTCGTGTCGTGATAGAAGAATTCCTCAGCGGCATCGAGTGCTCTGTCTTCGTGCTTACCGACGGCGAGCACTATAAGATTCTGCCCGAAGCCAAGGACTACAAGCGCATTGGCGAGGGCGACAAGGGCCTGAACACCGGTGGCATGGGCAGCGTCAGCCCCGTGCCCTTCGCCACGAAAGAGTGGATGCAGAAGGTGGACGACCGCATTATCCGTCCCACCGTCGAGGGTCTGAAAGAAGAGGGTATCGACTACAAGGGCTTCATTTTCTTCGGACTCATCAACGTTGGCGGCAATCCGATGGTCATTGAATACAACTGCCGCATGGGCGACCCGGAGACAGAGACAGTGATGCTGCGCCTGAAAAGCGACTTAGTGGATTTGATGGAAGGCGTGGCCGAGGGCAACCTCGACCAGCGCAGCATCGAGTTTGACGAGCGTTCCGCCGTCTGCGTGATGCTCGTCTCAGGCGGCTATCCGCAGGCCTACAAAAAAGGGTACGAAATAAGTGGAATCGACCAAGTGGAAGGCAGCATCGTCTTTCATGCCGGAACGGCCATCAAGGAAGGCAACGTTGTGACCAGCGGAGGCCGTGTCATTGCCGTCAGCAGCTACGGAAAAGACAAGGAGGAGGCGCTGCGCAAGTCGTTTACTGAGGCCGAAAAGATACAGTTCACCGACAGGTATTTCCGCCGCGACATCGGCTTTGACCTATGATGAGTAGTTTTCAGAAGTTCAGAGCACATAAACTCATGAACTTCTGAACTCATAAACTTCTGAAATGAAGAGACCACAGAACATCATTGCTGAAGGAGGCCTGACACTACCCGTGGCGGCGCTGTTCGGCATCGTGGTATGGCTGTTATCGGGGCTGGTGCAGCAACGGCTGTGGTTGCAGCTGGCATGTTTTGTGGCCACCGTCTATGTACTGATAGAGCTGACCAACCAGAACGCACTGCTGCGTGTGAGGAGCCGCATGGTGTCGAGCACATTCATCGTGCTGTCGTGTGCCGCCAGCTTCCTCCTGCCGCAGATGACGGGCGGCATCGTGCAGTTCTGTTTCGTGGTGGCATTTCTGCTGCTCTTCCAGACTTACCAGACGAGCCATAGCATTGGGCGCACATTCTACGCCTTTACGGCTATCGGCCTGGCCAGCATAGCCTTCGTACATGTGCTGTGGTACGTGCCCGTGTTGTGGATTCTTATGGCCACGCAACTGCAATCGCTGAACTGGCGCACATGGCTGACCTCGCTGCTTGGCCTTGCCATGCCCTACTGGTTTGCGCTGCTATGGTTTCTGCTGCCGTTCAACCTCTCTGACGAATGGACTACCGATTTCACACCCTTGGCAGACCATTTCTCAAAACTGGCCGACATAGCCATCCAATCGCCTATTACCTCCCATCTCTTTCTTGGAGGCCTCCTTGTCTTTATACTGACGATTATACTGGCTACCATCGGCATGGCCCACTTCTGGCAGTACAGCTTCGAAGACAAGATACGCATCCGCCTGCTCTACGGTTTCTTCACCGCGATGACGGCCGTCACCGTGCTCTTCATCCTGGTGCAGCCGCAGCACTTCAGCGTGCTGATGCGCCTGCTGACGCTCTGCACCAGTCCGCTCATCGCCCATGTGCTGACATTCACCAGCTCGCGTCTTAGCAACATCCTCTTCTTTGTGGCACTCGCGCTTGCCCTCGCCCTCGCCGTCTTCAACCTTTTGGGAAATGTTTGAAGGATTCATACAACTACTGGAAAGCTATGGCTACTGGGGCATGTTCCTGGCGGCCTTTCTGGCGGGCAGTTTCTTTCCCTTCAGCAGCGAGGCCGTTATGGTGGGTCTGATGGCTGCAGGACTTGACCCCTGGGTGCTGATGATCTACGGCACTACAGGCAACGTGCTGGGCTCGGTAGTGAACTACTTCATTGGCCGCATGGGCAAGACGGAATGGTTTGAGAAATACCTGCACGTGAAGCCCGAGAGTATGGAGAAAGCACGCCGTTTTATGCGGGGACACGGCGCCTGGATGGGCTTTTTCGCCTTCATTCCCCTGCTTGGCAGCGCTATCACCATTCTCCTGGGCCTGATGCGGGCCAACCCCGTGATTACCTTCATCAGCATCACCTTGGGCAAGATATTCCGCTATCTCATCCTGATATACGGATTCCGGCTATTTACATAACAATAACCGTTAACCAATAACCGTTATTGACCACAATAAAAAACGGCCATTGGCTAACGGTTATTGGTTAACGGTTATTGGTTAACGGTTAACGGTTATTGGTTAACGGTTATTGGTTAACGGTTATTGGTTAACGGTTATTGGTTAACGGTTATTGGTTACCGGTTATTGGTTATTGTGTAATGGCTTCCATGATCTTGGCCTCCAGCTCCTCGCACAGCTCGGGATTGTCCTTCAGCAGCTGCTTGGTGGCATCGCGGCCTTGAGCCAGCTTCGAGTCCTCGTAGCTGAACCACGAGCCGCTCTTCTTGATGATGCCGTATTCTACGCCAAGGTCGACAATCTCGCCAATCTTCGAGATGCCTTCGCCGAAGTTGATTTCGAACTCAGCCTTGCGGAAGGGAGGCGCCACTTTGTTTTTCACCACTTTCACACGCACTTGGTTGCCAATGGGCTGGTCGCCGTCCTTCAGCGTCGTCACCTTGCGAATGTCGAGGCGCACAGAGGCGTAGAACTTCAGAGCGTTGCCGCCAGTGGTGGTTTCGGGATTGCCGAACATCACGCCGATCTTCTCACGCAACTGGTTGATGAAGATACAGGTGGTGTTGGTCTTCGAGATGGTGGCAGTGACCTTGCGCAGGGCCTGGCTCATCAGGCGTGCATGCAGGCCTACGGCGCTGTCGCCCATGTCGCCCTCAATCTCCTTCTTCGGCGTCAAGGCTGCCACTGAGTCGATGACGATGATGTCGATGGCAGCGGAACGGATGAGCTGGTCGGCAATCTCTAATGCCTGTTCGCCATTGTCGGGCTGCGAAATGAGCAGGTTGTCAATGTCAACGCCTAATTTCTGCGCATAGAAGCGGTCGAAGGCGTGCTCGGCGTCGATGAAGGCAGCAATGCCGCCGGCCTTCTGGCACTCAGCGATGGCATGGATGGCCAGCGTCGTCTTACCGCTCGACTCGGGGCCGTAAATCTCGATGATACGTCCCTTCGGGTAGCCACCCACGCCCAGTGCGGCATTCAGGCCGATGGAACCAGTGGGAATGACATCAACGTGCTCTATCTGTTCGTCGCCCATGCGCATGATGCTGCCCTTGCCGAAATCCTTTTCAATCTTCGACATGGCGGCCTGCAAGGCTTTCAGTTTCTCCTGCTGCGGATTCAGGGTCTCGCCCTCATTCTCTTTCTTTGCCATAATTAGAAAACAATTGAATATAATTACTACTTTGACGGCAAAATTACGAAAAAAAAAACAATACAGCAAAAAAAAACGAGAAATATAAAAGAAAAATCGTCCGATGTCAATTAAAACTCATCCTCAAGCCCAACTGCAAGCCGCAGCTCAGCGGTTTGTCCTTGAAATAGTTCTGCAGCTTGCTGCCATTATCAGGATACCAGTTCAGGCCAGGCTCCACATACAAGCCAAGCTGTGGCACAATGTCATACTGCAGACCGAGGCTGGCGTTGAGCGACCACTGCATGCGGTCTTTGGCCAACTGCTGACTGACGCCCTCGGTCTCTAAATGCGTGGCAACATTCCAGTCGGCCTTGACGCCTGCTGAAAGATAGGTTCTGAAACGGTTATAGGCCCATAGCTTGTAGTTCAGGTTAAGAGGGATGCCGACATAGTGAAGTGTCTGTTCCTGCTGAATCTGTTGGCTGCGCATGACTTGGGTGAAGTCCGATTGCAGCTTTGTATAAACTACGCCTGTAGTCAGCGAAATCCTGTCAGAGAGCGGATAGCTCAGCGTCAGCCCGTAGGTAATGGGACGATGGTGATGCTGGCGCTCTTCGTAGCCGGCCAGCCAGATAGGCTCGCTTCTGCGGGTCGCTGCGACGTTGCTGTACGCATAGGTTTCCATATACTGCTTGGCCAAGGCGTCGGCCATCAGCACACCGTTGCTGCTGTTCTGGTTGCCAAGGCCGTTCATTGCATAGAGGCTAAGGCTCACCTGCCGCTTCGCCTTCACGACAGAAGGCTCAGTAGTCTGACGACGTGGCAACTCTGCGAACTGACGCTGAGGTTTCTCTGTCATCTGAGGCTGAGGTTCTTCTGTCATTTGATTCTGAGGTTCTTCTGTCATCTGAGGTTCTTCTCGCGCAGCCACTCCCCGCCCCTCAAGGGGAGGGGTTAGGGGTGGGGTCTGTATTATTCCCTCTGATAAATTTTTCTGCGAGCGTTCTGGAGAAGTTTCAGCCCCCCCCCCTGCCCCCTCCCCTTGAGGGGCGGGGAGTTGCGCAAGAGAGCCCTCTTCTTGAGAGTCGGGGAACGTCTGCGCTGTTTGTTGAGACTGCTCTGAAGTCGTCCGCCACAAATAGCCGCCGGCAGCTATCAGCAACGCTATTGAAGCCGCTACAGCCCATCGGCGCATGGCCACGAAACGAGAGCTGGAAGGCACAGGCTTCGGCTGCTGGTCGAGCTGGGCCTCGATGTCTGCCCACAAGTCGTCTGGCGCAGCCGTCTCGTACTCCGCCAGCTTGTCGTGCAGTTGTTGTGTCCATTTATCCCGTTTCATATAGCTTGCTTGTTAAGGTATTCTTTCATCATCTTGGCCAGCATCTTTCTGGCTCTGAAAAACATGGAGGAGGATGTGCTTTCCTTGACGCCTAATAGTTGGGCAATCTCGCGGTGTGGCCGCTGTTCGTAGACAAAGAGGTTGAGCACCGTTCGATAGTTATCCGGCAGTCGTCCTATCATCTCCATCAGCACGTCGGGCGGCACTCGTCCCACATCAGGTTCTTCAGGCTCGTCGGGTCCTTCAGGCATGTTGTCAACCAGCTTGAAGCGCTGGTGTTCGTGCAGGTAGTCGATGGAGCGGTTGCTGACGATTCTGCTCACCCACGATTTCAGCGAGCCTTCGCCCCGATAGTTGAACTTATGGATGGAGCTCAGTATTTTGACGAAACTGTCTTGCAGGACATCGCGCACTTCTTCGCGATTAGGAATATACCTCAGTCCGACGGCCATAGCATAGCCTGAATAGCGGTCGTAGAGCCTGCGTAACGCTGCCCTATCGCCGCTGTGAATCGCCTCCAAGAGTTGCCGTTCTGTCTCCACGCTCCTGTTATCTGATCCGGTTCTTCGTGTTGTAATAGAGGACGATGGGTGTATTGAGTGTGCGTGCCTGCTCCTCACGGGTCTCCAGATTCGTAACGTAGAAAGAGGTGACGGTTAATCCAATCGTCCACTGATCGTTGTCGTTCCTGTAGACGGCATTTCCCGGCTCGCCGGAGAGCAGGTCTACACGATGGTCAACGCCGTCGATGGCAACTGTGAAGGAAACATTGTTGAAGAGCATTACCCCGTCAAAGCTTTTTTCCGTCGATGCGATGGTGCTGAACAATGCATTCGCAGAATAACCTTCGTACCGATATGGTATCGATATCGGCAGCCCTTTGTATTCACCTATACTTAAGGTATTGTCACCGCCGGTGTATTCGTCCCCGAAACAGAAGGTGCCCAGATACTTTTCCGGCAGCCTGACCTTGAGCACGTTTGTCACCTCCAGTCGCGCCGTGTCTACCACTTGTTTGTTTATCGTCCACTCCCCGTCATAGACGGCATATTGAGATGAAAGCGCATTCATTGCTTCGGCGGTCTCGTCACTTTCAAAGTCGGAGCACGCTGTCAGGAAACCCCATGCCAGCAGTGCCGTCAATCCCAATCTCATTGTCTTATTCATCTTTCTTCTCATTTTTATTATATAACGGAGAAAAGGCAAAATCTTGCACTCCGCGACTGCTTTTTTCTTCATTAACAATTTTTAAGCGGCATCCGTGCAGGATTTCCTCAGCTTCATCGTTTCCATGACAGAAATTACAATCTCAAAACAAATGAAGACGATGAAAAAGAATTATTTAGGCATTGGTCTGGCAGCGATGAGCCTGCTGGCCATAGGATGCACGAAAGACTACAGTGATGATGCTAACGGGATGATGGCTTTATACTCGTTTTGTGATATGATGAGCACTATTCCAGAAGCAGGCGGCGACAAGTTCGACGATTTCACCGACAATCCCTTCGTGAAGACCACAGACGAGCCCGTCTCCACCTTCTCTGTCGATGCCGACGGCGCCTCGTATGCCATCATGCGCCGCTATCTGACTTATGGCTACAACATCAATCCTTCCAGCGTACGCATCGAGGAGTTCCTCAACTACTTCACCTTCAACTATACTGCTCCGAAGGGCGACGACCATGTGTCCATTGGAGCCGAGGTAGGCGATTGTCCCTGGAACACCGGCCACCACCTGCTGCAGCTGGGCATCAAGGGCAAGGAGCTGACAGCCGACGAGATGCCGCGCGCCAACTTCGTGTTCCTCGTCGATGTGTCGGGCTCGATGAACAGCAGCGACAAGCTCGACCTGCTGAAGAAAGGGCTGACCGAGCTGCTCTACCAGCTGAACCCCGACGACCGCATCTCGCTCATCACCTACTCAGGCACCGTCAAGAAGCTGCTGGAGTCAACGCCCGTCAGTGAGGCCGATAAAATCAAAAAAGCCATCAGCAAGCTGAATGCCAGTGGAAGCACAGCTGGCGGCGAGGCGCTGAAGATGGCCTACGAAGAGGCGCTGACCAACTACGACCCGAAGTGCAACAACCGCGTCATCATGGGCACCGACGGCGACTTCAACGTAGGCGTCACCAGCACCGATGCATTGGTAGAGATTGTGGAGAGCTATGCCCGCAAAGGTATCTATATGACCTGTCTGGGCTTTGGCACGGGAAATCTCAACGACGCCATGATGGAGAAGGTCAGCAATGCCGGCAACGGCACCTACCACTACATCGACTGCGAGAACGAGATGATGAAGGTCTTCGTGCACGAGCGCAGCCAGTTTGTCAGTGTGGCCAACGATGCCAAGTGCCAGGTCAGTTTCAACCCCGACTACGTCAGCGAATACCGTCTCATCGGCTACGAAAACCGCGTGATGAGCAACGCCGACTTTGAGAACGACAAGAAAGATGCCGGTGAGATTGGCGCCGGACAGACCATCACGGCCCTCTATGAGATAGTGCTAAAAAAGGATTGTTGGGATACTTTCAATGATTTGACAGTCTCCAATAAGAACCTCGTCACTTTCGATTTCCGCTACAAGAAGTCGCTCGACGGCCCCTCCATTCCCCTGAAAGCGACGCTGACTGCCGACATGCCCTTCAACAAGTACGGACGCCCAGACGACTTCTACTTCGCTGCCGGCGTAGCAGCCTTCGGCATGATTCTGCGCGACTCTCCCTACAAGGGCGATGCCACCATCGAAATGGCGAAGTCGCTTGTCAAGCAAGGCCTCAGCTTCGACCCCAACGGCTATCGCGCCGAACTGCTCAAGCTGATGGACAAGAAGAATGAGCAACCGCAATAATCGCAGATGCCTTCCTCTTTTTGTTAAACAAAATTAAAATATGTGGGCAGACCATTAACAGGAGCATGGGCATTGCGTTATATAGACAGCATGACCACTCAAGAGTACGAAGAGATAGCCCACAGAATGCGGCCCCGGTTGATGCAACTGGGGCTGTCGTTTTTTCAGGACGGGGAGCAGGCGGCCGATGCAGTGCAGGAGGCACTGCTCAGGTTGTGGCTGCTGCGTGAGCGGGTGAGCGACATCAGTCACGCCGAGGCCTTGCTCATCAAAATGACCAAGAACGTTTGCGTGAGCGAGTGGCGCCACCGGCAGCGACATGGATTGTTGACGGTGGAGCGCATGGGCTTCGTGCTGACAGAAGAGTCGCAACCCATGGCCGAGGACGACAACGTAAGACTTCTGCAGCAGGCCATTGCCACACTCTCGCCAATAGAGCAACGCCTGTTTCGTATGCGTCATGAGTTGGGCATGGACGTGGCACAGATAGCCGCAGCTACGGGATTGCAGCCGAGGTCTGTCAGCACTGTGGTGAGTAAGGCACGCCACAAGATAGTAGAACAACTGAAGAAAGGAGGAATTCTATGAAAACAGATACAGAGAGAAAACTGGATGAGTTGCTGGCCCGGATGCCCAAGCGCGACTACGACCTCGACGCCTGGCTCAACGAGGACGAGACGGCAGAATTCGACCGCCTGCAACGGACGAACACGGATTTATATTTGCAACGGACGAACACGGATTTATATTCGCAACAGACGAACACGGATTTACACGGAAGCAAGAGAAAAGCATGGCGATGGGTGGCTGCGGCAGCCTGCCTCCTTATTATAATAGGCATAGGCGTAACGACGGAGCTGATGCACCAAAAGCCGGAAGACATGCCGGCGATAGCCGAAAACCATTCGCAGCCACTCCCGTCCCTTCAGGTGGAGCCTGAAACTTCAAAGCCCCTACCCCTTGAGGAAGAAATACATCCCCAGCCCCCTACCCTTGAAGGGAGAAAAGCGGCCAGGCCGAAGAAGAAAGTGCCGGCTTCAGAAGCCATTGCACAGAACTCCCGTCAGGACGCTACTGCCGACACGCTCGGCTCGGGCATCTGGCAGCGTGAGGAGAACGTGGTGCTGGCCCTGCAGATGCTGAGCGAGTGCGAGCAGACCATACGGCGCGAGGAGCAGGAAGTGCGCAACACCGTCATCGAGGCCACGTTCAACGCCGTGCCGCGACCCGCCAACGTCATCCTCGTCAGCGATGAGAATGGCGCCTACGAAGTGGTGGAAACCAAGAGAATCATCAACATATAAAAACACATACGACAATGAAAACAACAGCCATCATCATCGCCGTCGCCCTGCTGGCCATTGCTCCTACGGCTTCGGCACAGAAGAAAATCAAAGAAGCTTTCGCCGACATCGAGCAATACGACGGCGTCATCAAGACAAGTGAACAGAACACGTCGAGGAGCGTGGACACACTCGGCATCACCTGCGAGAGCAGCATCGTCACCATCTTAGTGAAGAAGAACTACTACGGCAGCGTCTTCGACAAGCTGAAGAAGGCTTTCGATAGTGAGAGCAGGAACTCCGCGTTCATTGAGATTGAGACCGCTGGCGAAAGGCCGGACATCGACCCGATAGCCGCCCAGATGCTGGGTCAGCGCAAGAAGTGGAGCGTGTGGAGGGAGGACGCCGAACCCGTGCTCGTCGGCGGCATGGGGAACAGCAGCTACGTCATTGCCAACTTCGACGACAAGAAACATCGCGGCTACCGCACCTGCTATGCTGCCGAGTGGACTGCCACCGCTGATCCCGATGTCTACAAAGCACAACTCGTCTACGTCTATGGCCGCAAGCCCGATGACAAGCAGACCGTCAGCTATTTTGGCTCGGTGAAGTGGCCACGCAAAGGTTTCAACATTCCCGGAGGGGCAGTGGAAATGCCCAACGCATGGAAGAATCGCATAGAGGAATTGCGCGCCGACACCATATTTGTCGATTCGCTGCCCTACAATGTTTTTGGCCAGGCGTTCAGGAGGGAACTGCCAAAGCGCTTGTCTCCCAGTGACATCCCTGTAAACGGCGACATGAAAAGCTGGATGATTGAGGCCATGAACAATATCAAGCATCTGAGCAATAGCGACTGGCACCGCTTCTTCGGCCTGATGACGCAGAAGATGATGGACCGCATCAAAACGGAATCTGCCGAGGATCAGGTGGTGGCCGCCGGCATCATCCTCGACCTCTGCAAGAACGCCGACCAGCTCGATGACGATGAGCGCGAAATCAGCGCCCGCCGGCTGGTGGATTTGGCCCAGCACTACTTCGACAGCGACAAGACCCAGTACATCTACGACCTGCTAATGCTCGGTGCCAAAAAACTGGAGAAGAAGAATTAAGAAGAGTTATTCTGAGCGCATTAGTAAATTCAGCAAAGCCGTGTTGAGCCGACCACGGTTATTCAAGTCCGTTCTTCTTCATCAGCTTACGTAACTCGCGATTGGGAATGCTGGCTTGGTCGGACTTATCGTAGATGGTGACAAGTGTAATGTCGGCACCGTTGCTTTCGATAAGCACAGTGTGGGTGATGACCCTCGCACCACCGCTCTTGCCCTTGGCTTTCGATGCGATGGGAAAGCGCACCTTGCGTAGATGCTTACCCAATGGTTCGCCCATGAGCGGTGACTTGCGTAAGGCATCGAGGAAGTCGCGGTAGTCGTCCTTCATCGAGGGATAGCGCTTCGCCAACTGCTTCAGGTCGCGGGCGAAGTCGGGCGTGGTGTCAATCTTACAGTTCATTGAGCAGATCCTCCGCATTGACACCTTGGAGCTGGCCGTCTTTCATCTGGCGCAACTGCCCGAAAGCATGGTCAACCTTGGCGAGTGCCCGCTCCTTGGGCGTGGCAGCCGAGCGCACCACGTCGGCCTCACTGTACGTCCAGCCCATCTTCGCAATCATCTTCTTGAAGAAGCTGACCTCATGATTGGGGATGTTGATTGTAATTGCAGTCATAACGTCATCTGATTTATAAATACGCCACAAAGATACAAAAGTTTTCTCGAATTAAAACATAGATATTCTGTTTTTTTCTAATATTACCTATTACATAATATAAAATTCGGCAAAAACATGCAAAATCATGTCCTTTAAGTAATCATTAAATTATAACTTGGTATGATTAAGATACAGACCCCAGGGAGTGGCTGCGCCGTCATTCGCGGAAGGGACCCCGTGAGGCACTCCCCGCCCCTCAAGGGGAGGGGCAGGGGTGGGGTCTGAAATTCTATCATCATATGCTACTGTCCCAAGTTATTTTTTTACAATTACTAAATAAATTGTTGCAAGCCTGAAATGGAACACGCCAAATGTTAATAAAATAAAACAGAATAGATTTTTCTAAAAAATAATTTGGTTTATATTATAAACTTCTTTACCTTTGCGACGTGATTCGAACACAATAGGCCAAAGCTGTGCTTTCTGCAGGAGCACAGACGAGGCCGGAGAACAAACAAAAAGGCGAATAGCGTCTTAGTGGAGATGCTGATGAGCCAAATGTGCAACCATTTAAAAGAAAATGTAACAATGGAAGAGAATTGCAATATGACTGCCGAGCGCAGTCTGGAAATCATTCGCGAGTCAATAGAGCGCAGCCAGCGCACAATTACCAAGAACCTGGCGCTCCCGCTGATCATGTGGGGCAGCGTGGTGGTAGTCTTCTCGTTTATCATCGTCTATCTGTGGATTCATCACGGCGGTCCCATCTGGAATGTCCTCTGGCTGCTTTTATGGCCTGTAGGCTTAATGGAAAGCCGTATCATGGAGAAGCGCAAGATTCCTACGCCTCCCAGCTTTGTCAGCAAGACCATTGAACATATTTGGGAGACCTTCGGCATTGTGTGCTGCACACTGGGCGGCATTGTCTGCTTCGTGGGCATAGGATGGCTGCCGATGGAGCTGTTGGGGCACGGCTTTAACATGGCAAGTGTCATCTCGCTCTGCTTCGGAATGGCCACCATCATCACGGGATTCGTCCTGAAGAGCACGGTCATACGCATCTGCGGCATCGTTGCCAGCATTGGCGGTTTCTTCCTGGCTTTGCAGTTCAGTGGAGCCGAGCAGCTGTATGTGATGGCCGGTGTGGCCGTCGTGGCCCTCATCATTCCCGGGCTTGTGGTTTATTTGCAGAACAAAGAATAGGAGGTGTGCCCATGTTCCAGCCATTAGATCCATTGCTGCACTCCGAGCTGCGACTGGCCGTGATGTCGCTGCTTGTCAGCTCGGAAGAGGCCGAGTTCCCCTACATCAAGGAGCAGACGGGGGCCACGGCGGGCAACCTGAGCGTGCAGATAGACAAGCTGTCGGCAGCGGGCTACATTGAAGTGGAGAAGACCTTCAAGGGCAAGAAGCCCTGCACCATCTGCCGCATCACGCCTGCAGGACTGAAAGCCTTTGAAGATTACGTCGAGGCCCTGAAAAGCTACCTCTCTCTGCCGAGAGGCTGAAAGGCGATAGCGTCGTTCTCTTTTCAACACAAAGAAAAGCAAGGAAAAGCCATTGGTTTCAGTGGTTTTTCTTTGTTTATTTCTATTGTTAAAAAGGACGATAGCGTTGGTAAAAGTTAAAACCATGACGTGGTTTTAATAAACAATGACGTGGTTTTATCAGACTACGACATTGTTTTATCAGACAATGACGTGGTTTTATCTTTTCCATCAACCTTCTTCCGTTTCCAGCCATCATCTGCTTAACATTGCTTTTTCTGTGCCGGTTTAAGAAGATTTAACCGTTTTGCGTGTCAACTTTTTGGTCTTTCAGCGTATATATAGAAGGACATGACTAAAAAAGAAGACGATGGAACAGAGATTCAATGCATTGGGCAACGGCCTCGACCTTCAGCTGCTGCGCAACTTCTGCGAGCAGGAGGGCGAGGCCGTCAGCTATCAGAAAGGCGAGCTGCTGGTGGGCGAGGGTAAGCCGTCGCAGTGGTTCGGCTTCGTGACTGAGGGCTGCTTCAAGTACACGGTGAAGGGCATCAGCGACCAAAGGGAACACATCACATGGTTCTCGTTCAAGGACGAGTTCGCGGGCGACTATCCCAGCTGTCTCGACGGCAGCCCGGCGCTGACCACCATCGAGGCGATGGTGCCCAGCCGCATGCTGAGAGTCGGCGGCGAGCAGATGATGCAGCTGTTCCGCCAGGACATGCAGACGATGGAGCTGCGCACCAGCATCGGTGAGCATCTGCTCAATCAGGCCCGGGCCCGCTATTTCGACCTCCACCGTGCTACGCCCCGCGAGCGCTACGACCTGCTGCTCAGCCGCTGCCCCGGCATCGTCGAGCACCTGCCGCTCTCGGCCATTGCCTCCTTCCTCAACATCACGCCCAAGACCATCTCCAAAGTAAAGACTTTCACCCTCGGCACCCACTTTCCGGGTTTTTGCCGAGGGCTTTTTGTGCAATTCTGCGTACCTTTGCCCCCGTGAGTCTTGGGACTCGTCATGAGACACTCGGTGTGTTTCATGCCACCATTCCATAAAGGCTCTCTCGTTTTTGTGAGCAGCTCCCGTCGCGATGACGGGGCCTTCTTTTGATAACACCAAGCACATATAATGTATTTTTTATGAATAAGCAAATCATTATCACCGCACTACTCGCCATCGTGTCGATGGAAGTAATGGCGCAAACAGACAGCACGACAGTAAAGAAAGACTCCACCATTTGGAGCCAGACGATGGACGGCGTGACCGTGAAAGCGCAACGACAGTTCATCAAACAGGAAATTGACCGCATAGGCTACGACGTGCAGGCCGACGAAGAGTCGAAGACGCAAACCGTGATGGATATGCTGCGTAAGGTACCGATGGTGACCATCGACGGCGAGGAGAACATCCTCGTTAAGGGCAACAGCGACTACAAGATTTACAAAAACGGTCACCTCGACCCCAGCCTGACCAAGAACGCCAAGGAGATTCTGAAGTCCATGCCCGCATCTGCCGTGAAGCGCATTGAAGTCATCACCGACCCTGGAGCCCGTGAGGATGCCGAGGGCGTGAATGCCATCCTGAACATCGTGATGATGGACACGAAGAAGATGGAAGGCGTGACGGGCAGTGTGTCGGGCAACTACGGCACGCTGAACAACCCTGGGCTTGGAGCCTATCTGACGACGCAATTTGGTAAAGCCATCTTGTCGGTGGATTACGGCTATAACTACATGTCGAAGAAATCCACTACTACTAACGGTTATATAGAACGTACTTTTGTCGAATCAGGCAATACGCAGAAAATCATCAGCGAGAGTGCAAATCCCGGCTACATTCACTATGCCGACATCAACGCCAGCTACGACATCGACACGCTTAACTTGCTCTCGGCCTCGTTTGGCGGCTATTTCTATAAGATAGATGTACAAGGCGGTGCCCCCATTTCCATGTTCAATTCCTTAGGCAATCCCATCTATAGCTATACAGAAAGCTACTGGTTGCCCAGCTACAACCATAATTCCTGGAACGGACGTCTGGACTATGAACACAAAACGCATCGGAAAGGCGAGCTGCTCACCCTCTCTTATATGCTCGCCCTGACACGCCAGCACTCTGAGCAGGAAGACAACTACACGAACACGCAGAACGTGCCCTTCAGCTACACAGGCTTGCTCGTAAACACCCGCGAACACTTCACCGAGCACACTTTCCAAGCCGACTACATACGCCCACTGTGGGAAGGCCATAAGCTGGAAATCGGAGCCAAGTATATTGACCGTCGTAATAATAGCAATAGTGGCCAAGAGTATTATCATTCCACATTGCCATCTACCAGCACTGCCTTCGACCACAGTACACAGATAGGTGCCGCCTACGCCGACTACATGTATAACAAGGACAAGTGGTCGGCACGTGCAGGCCTGCGCTACGAGTATAGCTATTTGAAGGGCTGTTATCCTGATGGCTCATCCAATGATTTCGACAAACATCTGAACGACTGGGTGCCACAGGCCAGTGTGAAATATCAGATCAGCGATGGCCAGTCGCTGAAACTCGGCTACAACACCAGCATCACCCGACCGGGCATCACCTATCTCAACCCTGCCGTCGTCAGTATGCCTGCAAGCATCAATTACGGTATGCCACAGCTTGTCAGCACACGCCAACAGACGCTGTCCCTTACCTATATGTACATTGGCCGACAGCTCACACTGCAGCTCGTACCGCAGTATTCCTACTATCATAACGGCATAGGCTCGCTCATCTATTCGCAAGGCGATGTCCGCTTCAGCACTTACGGCAACAACCTGCGGCAGCACCGCTGGCAAATGGAAGGCTATGCTCAGTGGAAGCCTTTCGACGGCACGACACTCATAGCCAATCTCAACTTCACGGATAACGATGCCAAGAATCTTGACGCCAACCTCAGTCAGCACACAGACAATCTGTACTATTATGTCAACCTCTCCCAGAAGTTACCGTGGAAACTCACAGCCACTGCCTACACCTTCGGACAGATTGGGCATAGCCCGATGAACATCTACGCCTACTCGCGTCAGTGGAACCGTTATGCCTTCACCCTACAGCGCTCCTTCCTCAGCGACGACCGCCTCACAGTACGCTTGTTGGCTTGTGCTCCCTTCCACAAGGATATGCACTACAAAACCCGCACTACACAGGGTGACATCATCGGCTGGGGTGATAATATCACAGCCGCGAATGGCCGCTACTTCAAAATTTCCGTTTCCTACCGCTTCGGCAAGCTCAAGGCCAGGGTCAAGAAGACTGAGACCACCATCGAGAACAGCGACGAGGTGGGCGGAATCGTAAAAGGGCAATAATAAACATCCAGCGATATGAACACGCCAAACGTGATACGGCTGAATTATTAAATAATGAAAAAAATATCAAAACAATTCCCATATTTGGGAACTTTTTTATAATTTTGCAGCAGAAATGCAGTTGAACTATGCAAATTATCTTTGACGATAAGGATTTGGAAGAGCTCATCACGACGGGGCGCAACAGCAAGTACAAGAAATATAGCCGCAATAAAAAGTTTATGAAGGCACTCGCCATTGCTTATAACTTTTTGCGCTTATCTGAACGTGCCAGCGACCTTCGATCTATCTCTTTCCTCCACTATGAACAACTTAAGGGTACCAATGGCGAAAGTTCCATTAGAGTTGTCAACGGAATGGTGGAGCGCATACTTTTCCGAGAATTTGACGGCGGCATTAGAATAACAGTTTTAAGTTTAGATGATACTCACTATGGCAACAAGAAATGAAAACCCAGCACCTTTCATGGCGGTTCATCCTGGAATGATGATCAAACCAGAACTTGATGAACGTGGTATTAGTCAGAAAGAATTTGCCAAGATGCTTGGCACACAGCCCTCACATCTGAGCGAGTTACTCAATGGAAAGCGTGCTCTCACAACAGAATTGGCGGTAAAAATTGAGAACGCTATCGGGCTGCCAGCAAAAATTCTGTTGTCAGCTCAGACGCAGTATGAGCTGGAAACGGCTAATAGCAATAGTACTGAGGACAAAAAGCACGAAACAGTTGCAGTGACTATCCCCGTTTGTGACCGTAGCCTTCTACAAGAGCTAAGTAAAGACTTTCACCCTCGGCACCCACTTTCCGGGTTTTTGCCGAGGGCTTTTTGTGCAATTCTGCGTACCTTTGCCCCCGTGAGTCTTGGGACTCGACATGAGACACTCGGAGTGTTTCATGCCACCATTCCATAAAGGCTCTCTCGTTTTAATAGTGAGCAGTTCCCGTCGTGATGACGGGGTCTGCTTTTGAAAACTTTAACGCTTGAGGTGCAATATTTCCGTCTTCCGGCGTTTAATAAGATAGAAACAATGACAACTAAAGAAACAGAAATGAAGACAACAAAGAACGTGAGAATGGCCTTTGCGTTTTTATCGGCTCTTTTTCTTGTCTCTTGCAGCAATAGCGACGCGGGCGGCAATGCGCCCGTCTTGATTATTGACCCAGTGGAGACGAACTTGGAAAAGCCAACGGCAACAACCGCGCTCAGCCTTTCCAATGCGCCCATCATCGACGGTTCTGACTCCACAGAGCCATTGAGAAACCTGCTGATGTGCCGGCTGCTCGGCATTGATTGCCAATGGAGGCAGCGATTACATACCAATGCAACGTGGTGTGTCATCCCGCAGTGGCATTCCTTGAGCGACGAGGACAATCAGGCCTTGCAGCACATCCTACAGAATCGTAATACGCACAGTTCGTTCGTCAGTCTGATTGACGGCGAGAACGACATCATCATCACGGCCCGCGACATCAGCCGCGACGAGCAGCAATATGCCAATGAGAAAAACGTCCGGCTGCTCTCCCGTCCTGTGGCAAAAGACGCTTTCGTGTTTATCGTCAATCCTAGGAACCCGGTGCGCAACCTCTCCATCGAGCAGATTCAGAAGATTTACACTGGCGAAATCAGGAATTGGAAAGAAGTGGGAGGCAACGATGCCACCATCAATCCCTACGTGCGCAATCCGAATTCCGGCAGTCAGGAGAAGATGGAAACCATCGTGATGGACGGCCTGACAATGATTGACTGGCCTGAAATGGTAGGCTATGTGATGCTTGCTCCCTATTATCAATTGGAGAACGATGAAAACGGCATTGCCTACACGCCCTTCTACTATTACGACACCATCGTGAACGACGACCGCACACAAGTCATTGGAGTCAACAGTATCGTACCAAGCAAAAAGACCATTGAAAACGGCAGCTATCCCTACGTGACCTTTGTAATGGCCAGCGTCCGTGCCGACATTGACAAATCGTCGGCCGCCTATCAGCTGTTCTACCAGCTTGCTACAGGCCAGCACAACGACATCGTAAAGGAAAGCGGCTATATCGTCTATCAATAAACAAAGAAAAATGAAAAAGCTGACAATCATCACAACAATCATCGCCCTTCTAGCCCTCGCTTCCTGCGGCAGCAGCGAGCCAGAATGGGCCGACCCCGAGGCGCACGAAAAGACGGAGCAGCTGCGCAAGCAATACACGCCGCTCATCGCGGGCACTTGGCATTGTGAACACATCGGCGACAGGCAGCGGTTCTTTGAGCGGCTCACGTTTCAGGAAGACGGCACGCTGAAGGGCTACCGTAAGTGGGAGACACGCTCGCTGGTAACCATCGACGGTGAGCAGCGATACACCGACTGGGAGGCTGTCAACGAGCTGAACGGCACCTTCACAGGCACTTGGTCGCTGAAATGGGAGAGAGATGCCAAAGGTGTGGGCGCGAATCGCCTCATACTCTACGCTTCGTTTGATGCACTCGACAACGAGGGTAACGGTTGGATGGCATACAGCCACAACGTGCTCTTCGACTACGATAGCGCAACCACTACCCTCCGCATCGCTGGCCTCCATCACCAAGACGCCGATGGCTGGGCAAGCTATCAACATGGCGATGCCGAGCCGAGTTTCTGATCTTATTATTTAGTGATCTGCAAAAAACGACTTGGGACGATTCGGGGTTACGGTGGTGCGGTGGCACGAGGATAGCTTCGGGGGTGCGGAGGTACGAGGGTACGGGGTACGAGATATGAAGAGATTATTGTTTTGCATATTGGCTGCCAGCACTTTGACATCAGCAGCCCAGGACACAGAAAAGAGTGCTACCCTTGATGAGGTGACAGTTAAAGGCGCCCGTACCATACTGAAGGTGGATGGCCAATGGATTTATCCTACGAAACAGCAGATAGAGAACTCCACCAACGGCTATTCGCTACTGGCAAAACTCAACCTTCCTCACATTCGTGTGGACGAGGCAATGAACAGCATCACGGCATTGACAAACCTCGGAATTGTGCAGGTACGCATCAACGATATCATTGCTTCGCGTGAGGATTTGCAGACACTCGACATGCAGGGGGTTGACCACATTGAGCTGATTGAAAGTCCTGGTGTGCGATATGGTGAGGGTGTTGCGTACATTATTGATATCAAAGTGAAGAAACCTATAAGCGGCTATGCCGTTGGCACCCAGTTGACCAACGCGCTAACCGCTGTGAACGGCAATGAATCACTCTTCGGTAAAATCAACTATGGGCGTAGTGAGTTTGCTTTCAGTTACGGTCTCGACTATCACAACTTCAAAGGTGCAGAATATAATGAATGGGCAGCATACGAGCTGGAATCAGGCGACATCAGCTCAATTCATCGCTACAGCCGAAACAAACGGAGCAGGAATCTCAGCCACAATGCCCAGTTGACCTATAGCCTGAGCGACTCAAACTATGTATTTCAGGCTAAGCTCTCAGGTAGCAGCGATATACAGCCCAACAAAAGTGAAGAATTAAGAATTAAGAATGAAGAATTTGCTGCCGCCATACCTTCTGCGGGCGGGACTCCGGAAGGAAATTCTTCACTCTTCACTCTTCATTCTTCATTTAAAACAAGTTCACCCTCACTCGACCTCTACTACCATCAGGACTTCCACCGCCATCAGTCATTGACAGCGAATGTCGTCGGAACGTATATCAAGACAACGGGCATAACGGAGAATAACGAAGGTGCTGACTACCGTTATCATACGGATGGAAAGACACATAGCCTTTGGAGCGAGGCTGTCTATGAAAACCAGTTGAAACCCTTTACCGTTTCAACTGGTGCACAATATGGACAGCGATATGGTCATAACCGCTATCAAGGCGATGCCGATGCCGTTAACGACATGCGCACCTCCAGTCTTTATCTCTTCTCACAACTGAAAGGACACCTTGGCAAGCTCTCATTCATGGGAGGTCTTGGCGCCAGCAGACGATACTATCGCCAGGGCGATGCGGCACAAGACTACTGGTTCTTCCGTCCTAAGTTCACCGTCAGCTATCCCTTGACTAACGGGCTAAAGGTGAAATATGACTTCGAAATCTCGCAGCACACATCTCAGATAGCCCTCGTCAGCAACGTCAGCATCAAGCAGAACGCCATGGAGACCATCCTTGGCAATCCAGATATTCACCCAAACCGCGTCGTTTCCCATCAACTGAAACTTTCTTATTCCACGCCCCGCTTCACCTCCGAGCTACAGGGCTACTACCGTCTGAATCCTCATTGCAATATGGAGAAGTACATCCGCCAGGACGACCATTTCTATCAGACGCAGAACAACGCCGACAATGAGTGTAACTTCTTCTATGTCGATAGTTATAATCAGTGGGAAATCATACCAGAGAAACTGACGGCAACCGTCTATGGCGGCATCTACCGTTTCTTTAATTACGGCGAGAACTATACCCACACCTATACCTCGTTCAATGGCGGATGTTCGTTGCAAGCCTATCTGGGGCGCTGGACGCTGGGAGCCTATGCTGACAACGGCTGGAACTTCATGGAGGGTGAGCACCGGGGCCATCAGGCTCCCGCATGGTTCATTACCTGCAACTATCGTATGAACAATGCCTTCTCCATCTCACTCTATGCCCAGCATCCGTTCAGCCAGCATCCGCTGACAAACAAAACAGAGGTGATAAGCCGCTATGTTCAGAAAGACATCTCACAGCACCACCGCGACTACGGCAATATGCTGACCCTCAAACTATCATATAGCCTCGACCGAGGCCGCAAGTATCGAGACATCCAGCGCACCATGAATCATAAAGACAGCGAGACAGGCATCTTGACAAAATAAACTCCGATGTTTAGAAAATTTAGTGTTTTTCAACTTAACAATTGTCTCTTTCTTGCGTATTAAAGATATTACAGCAAACACACAACGGGTGTACTGAGGAAAACTCAGGCCTGTTTCTATGATGTCAGAATTTGTTTTTCCGACAATTCCGACAATTCCGACAGGCGGAAATGGGCACTCGTTGCAATGAAAATCCTTTACTTTGGTAAAGACTTTTTCAATCTTTAGAAAGTTTAACGACCTTGTTTCATACATATACGTGTAAAGGGCATACATTTGCAAGGATAAAATCGTCACAAAAGAAAATGTATAAGAAAACCATCATCACCATCCTGCTCGCCCTCGTCGCAATGGCGGGACAGGCACAAGAGGTACGTACCGATACTGTCGTACCCAAGTTCCTAATCAACGGCTATTTCTTTCGTGAAATGCCGACACTACCTGATGCCACCCCAAACATGACACGGCTAAAGGACAAAGAGGGAAATAGCCTGATTGCCATAGGGATTAATGTCGATTTACCCAAGTCCGTCATCCGGCAGGCCATCCCACGTGAGCAGGTTCGCAACGCCGACCAATTTCTGAACGGTGTCAACATGGTGCGGACGATGCAGGAACTGACACAGGCAAATGTTAAGGCCGACGGCACATTCTACTCACCCAAAGCAGGCGAACCATTCCCGCAGTTCAGCGAGAAGGATATGGACGGACGCACATGGACGAACGACAGCGTACGTGGCCACGTGATGGTTCTCAACCTGTGGTACTCTGGCTGCGGTCCCTGTCGTGCCGAAATGCCTGAGCTCTCGTCATGGAAAGAGCAGTTGCCCGACGTGATATTCTTATCAGCCACTTACCACGATGCAGAGACCGCCAAAAGGATTACCGACAAGTACAACTTCACTTGGATGCACCTCGTCGAAGCCAAGGACATGATGGCGTGGATTGGCACCGAGGGTTTCCCCTTTACCGTTGTTGTCGATAAGCAGGGTATCGTCCGCTATGCCGTCCACGGTACAAACGAGGAGAAACGTGCAGAACTATTGGCGAAAATTAAAGAAGCGAATGAAGAGTAAAACACATAGAATGAAATGGATATGAAACATATCTTCCTTACCATCCTGCTCGCCCTCGTCGCTTTAATTGGCTACGGCCAGACGGACAGCACAAAGGTGAAAAAGGAGAAGAAGATTTACGTCTCCGGCACCGTAGCAGACTCATTTACGAAGGCATCGATTCCCGATGTGAAAGTCATATTGATGCGGGCTGACTCATCGGTGGTGGACACGACGGAGGTCTATGAGAGCTACGGCTACAGTAGCGGCATTGGCCGCTCAGCTGGCACCACACGCTGGTATTTCGAGATTTCAAGAGAGCCGGCGAAGTATATCCTCAAGGCGGAGCACGAGAACTACGAGACCACCTACGCCGACTTCGAAATGAAGCAGGTGGGCCGTCGCAGGCAGGACGTTGAGGGGCCGAAAATCTACATGAAGAAGGCCGCGAACGCTAGCCATTTCGAAGGCGGCAACCTGGGCGAGGTGGTGGTGAAGGCCACAAAGGTGAAGATGGTGTGGAAGGGCGACACGCTGGTGTTCAATGCCGATGCCTTCAACGTGCCAGAGGGTTCGATGCTCGACGGCCTCATCAAGCAGTTGCCCGGCGTGGAGCTGAATGACGAAGGCGAAATCTTTGTCAACGGCAAGAAGATTGACAATCTGACACTCAACGGTGCCGATTTCTTCAAAGGCAAGAACAAGATTATGCTGCAGAACCTGCCCTATTTCACGGTGAAGAACATTCAGGTGTACAAGAAGCAGACGGAGGAGAACAAATACCTCGGCATTGACGACGAGGACAAGAAGGAATACACAATGGACGTCGTGCTGAAGCGCGAATACAGCATTGGCGGCTCGGCCAACATCGAAGCGGGCGGCGGGACAAATGAGCGCTATAAGCTGAAAGGCTTCGGTTTGCGCTTCAGCGACCGCACACGAGCGGTGCTCTTCGGCGGCTTGAACAACATCAACGAGACGATGGAGTATAGCGGCGAGAACAGCAGCTACAACGACAAGACACAGCAGTCGGGCGACAACCACTTCAAGCAGGTGGGCGGACAGTTCGTCTATCAGGCGCCCGAGGAGAAGCTGACCAACTCCACCGAGGTGAACGCCTCGTGGCAAAACAATTGGAACGAGAGCCGCAGCTACAGCGAGACCTATCTCAACGGCGCCAGCACTTTCGGCCAGTCGGAAGGCACAGGCCGCAACCGCATCAGCAACTTCAGCCTGAGAAACACGCTGAGGGCAACGGGCAAGCTCCGCTTCTACTCCAATGCGAATCTTACCTACTACAACAGCCGTTATGAAGGCGAGGGCTGGAACGTGAGCACCGCCGATGCCGTGATGAAGGACAGCATCAACAGCTCGTGGTATCGCTCGCGCAGCAAAAGCAGCAGTCTCTATGGCAACGCCTACGCCTACATCGCCTACCGCCTGCCCTCCGGCGACTCGTTCACGTTCAACGTGCAGGGCAGCGGCAACCGCAGCTACCATCCGGAGTCAACAAGCCTCAACGACTACACCTATCATAAACTGGGCACACGCGACACACGCGACCGTCGCACGGAGACGCCGAACTACAATTACAGCTATAGTGCAGCGATGACCTACAATTATGAGCTGAACGAGCATCTGCGCCTTGCACCTACTGTGGAGATTGCCACGGACAAGAACCGCGGCGACCAGCATGAGTTCCTACGCGACAGCATAGACTACCTCTTCGATGCGAAGAACAGCTACGACCAATGCACGCAGACCTTGCACCGCCGTGCTGGCCTGAGCGCCGATTTCACCAAGAACTTCGAGAAATGCTACCTCGGCCTCTACCTCGGCTTCAGCGCCAATTTCCAAAGACAGCACATGACATACGACAGCGAGCCGCTCACCACCTCGCTGACACGCCATTACACACTGTTCTCGCCCAATGTCTATCTCTTTCTCTTCGACAAAAACTATGAAAACAACGTTACGGCACAATACTATATGCGGCCGTCGACGCCCTCTGTCACCGACCTCATCGACCGTCCCATCACCAGCGATCCGCTGAACATCTTCCTCGGCAATCCCGACCTGAAGAAGAGCATAGACCACAACTGGATGATCGACGGAAGGCTGCGCAACGACAGCATCGGCCAGACTATCAGCATGAGCCTGAATGTCGCCCTGACACACAACGCCCGCACTCAGGGCTACACCTACGACATGACGACGGGCGTGCGCACCTACCGACCTGAGAACATCGGCAGCGGCAACTGGCGCCTCGGCTCCTCTGTCAACTGGAGCCGTGCCCTCGGTAAGAAGAAATTCTGGCACATCGACAACGGCCTGCGCCTCAACTACAGCAAGAGCACCGGCCTGGCACTTACTACAGGCAGCACTAACGGGGAATTGAGTCGTGTCGGCACCTTCACCGTCAACTACACTCCCGTCATACGCTTCCAGAAGAAAGACCTCTCCCTCAGCCTGAAGGGCGATGTCACCTATCGCAACATCCACCGCAATATCACGCTTGGCAATCAGCCCACCGACGTGTGGGACATTGCCTACGGCATCAACGGCAACTACAAGCTGCCTTGGGACATGACCTTCGACACCGACCTGACGATGCACTCACGACGCGGCTATACTGACGCCGAAATGAACGACAACCGCCTCTACTGGGACGCCTCCCTCGCCAAGTCGTTCCATCAGGGCAAGTGGGTGGTGAAGCTTCGCGGCTACGACCTCCTCGGGCAGGTGAGCAACCTTCGCTACAACATCAACGCCCAAGGCCGCACCGAGACCTGGACCAACGCCATGCGCCGCTATGCCCTGCTCACCGTCAGCTACCGCTTCTCGCAGAAACCAAAGGAAAAAGACAAGAAATAAGCACACGCCTCACCCAGCACAGCGAACCCGTCTATACCGAGGAAGGCATCGTGCACTATTGTGTGGCGAACATTCCGGGAGCCGTGCCCAACACCTCGACGCTGGCCCTTACCAACGCCACGCTGGGCTATGCCCTCGCCCTCGCCGACAAAGGCTGGCGACAGGCCTGCAAGGACGACCCCGCATTGGCCAAGGGTCTGAACATTGTGGAAGGCAAAGTGGTGTTCAAGGCCGTTGCCGATGTCTTTGGCCTGCCTTACGAAGAATGTGTTTTATAGGTGCCGAAGTCTGCGCTATCTGATGAAGTTCATGAACTGAGGCCTCTCTTCGCGCTTGGGCGCCGGGCTGCCGCCGGAGTGAATCTTCTGCAGCAGCCACGCCATGTTGTTGGCAAGCCTGCTGCAGCCATTGCAGTCTTTTTCAGGAAATCTCTTCTGTTCAAGGTTTCGTCTTTATTTGTGTTCAAGTCTTTACCAGTCGTATTCCTCTGTCATGGCATCATAGACCGGTGCTTCTGTCCAGCCGTGCTTGCGGCACACATTGGCAATGTGCTGCTGCATCTCGGTCGTGACAGGCAGCTTGCCGTTGCGGTACTTGTAATAGGTGGTGTGACCATAGCGGGTTTCAAGCTCCATACGGATGGCCGTGCCCACCTTCCTGGGCATGTTGTCGTAAAGATGCCTCAGTCCACGCCTCATCAGCATCGGGGTGTCGGGCCTATAAAACGGGCAATGTCCGGCTCTCACATCTTTATTCATCACGTTCACGCAGGTCTGCACCCTGTTCGTTTCCGGCACATACGGCCCTGCCAGCCATCGCAGGCAGTGCTCTTTGCAAGTGCAAGGCTCGTAGTAGCACACCAAATACTGCTTAGCTTTTTCTCTTAACAGTTGTTCGTCCATTTGCTTCATTTGTTTGCTGTTTTTGTACATATAGTTTTTGTTTCGTACACACGGTGTGTACTTTTAATACACACGGTGTGTATTTTTAGTACACACCGTGTGTACGAAATGCAAAGATATGCTTTTTTTTTGAAAGCTACATCCTTTTATCACACAAAAGCACGTTTGTTATAGTTTTTTAGTTCTTTTCTTTTTGTCGGTTTTGTTTTTTTTCCGCAATTATTCTTTACAAAAAGAATGATATTTGCAGAATTATCACTACATTTGTGGCCGAATTAGAAAATCACCCAACAAAAAACGAACTTATGAGACAAACAATTGCCACGATTCTCGCACTCATGCTGTTGCCAGCCGTCGCTCAGGCACAGGGCCGGTACGAGCAGGTGAACGACATTGCCTACACGCAGTCTGCCGACCCTTACGCCCAGGAGCGCTGCAAACTTGACGTCTATTACCCCGCCGACCGCAACGACGCTCCAGTGGTGGTTTGGTTTCACGGTGGCGGCATCGAGGGAGGCAGCAAGCACATCGACCAGGAGCTGAAGAACAGCGGCCTGGTGGTGGTGGCGGCCAACTACCGTCTGCTGCCCAAGGCTAAGATTGACGATATTCTGGACGATGCTGCCGCCGCCGTGGCCTGGACCTACAGGAACATCGAGAAATACGGCGGCAGCCACCGCAAGATTTTCGTGGCGGGACACTCTGCCGGCGGCTATCTGCTCGACATGATCGGCCTCGACAAGAAATGGCTGGCCAAATACGGCGTCGATGCCGACTCGCTGGCTGCCCTTGTGCCTTTCAGCGGACAGTGCATCACGCATTACAACATACGCAAGCAGCAGGGCATCGGGCCCCTGCAGCCCACCATCGACCAGTATGCCCCGCTCACTTACGTCCGTCCCGATGCGCCGCCCATTGTCATCATCTCGGGCGACAGGGAGCTGGAGCTTTATGGCCGCTATGAGGAGCAGGCCTATTTCTGGCGTATGCTGAAACTGGTAGGCCACAAGGACGTAACACTCTACGAGATGCAGGGCTACAACCACGGAGAAATGCCGCAGCCTGCCTACAAAATCCTAAAGGATCACATACGCCGACTGACGGCCGGCAAGTAACGGGAAATGCCCTATTCGCACCAATATTCAACCAACAAGTATGAAGAAACAGACTTTTATCGCAGCCCTGCCGGCTATCCTCCTGACGGCGGCGCTCTTTGTGTCGTGTAGCGAGGAGAAGCAGCAGAGGCAGGATGCGGCGCAATACCAGACAATGGTGGTAGGGCGGAAGGATATGACGCTCGAGCACCAGTACAGTGCCCGCATGACGGGCAGGCAGATTGTGGAGGTGCGCCCGCAGGTGTCGGGCTGCATCACACGCATCCTTACCGGTGAGGGCGAGGCTGTGCGCAAGGGACAGACGCTGTTCATCATCGACCAGGTGCCCTATCGTGCTGCGCTGGAGATGGCATCGGCGGCCCGCAAAAGCGCTGAAGCCCGCCTGGCAACGGCAAAGATGAACTACGAGAACGAGATGAAGCTGCAGGAGGGACAGGTGGTGAGCGACATGTCGGTAGAGACGATGCGCAATGCCCTGCTCGAAGCCGAGGCCGCCCTGGCACAGGCTAAGGCACAGGAAGTGAACGCCCGCAACAACTTGAGCTATACCGAGGTGAAAAGTCCCGTCAATGGCGTGGCCTCGATGATTCCCTGGCATGTAGGGTCGCTGGTCAACAGCAACATCAGCGAGCCGTTGGTGACTGTGGCCGACGACTCGGAAATGTATGTCTACTTCAGCATCAGCGAGAACCAAGTGCTCAACCTCATCACGCAATATGGCTCTATTGCCGAGTTCATCAGCAAGGCTCCGCCGGTGAGCCTGCGCATGAACAACGGTCAGGAGTACGACCAGCAGGGACGCATCAGTGCTGTCAGCGGTACGGTCGATACTCAGACAGGAGCCGTCACCCTGCGTGCCACCTTCCCCAATGCTGGCGGCCTGCTGCACAATGGCGGCAGCGCCACTATCGTCGTGCCTACCCACCGTGCCGACTGTATCGTCATTCCCCAGGAGGCAACGTATGAGTTGCAAAACCGCATGTTCGTTTATCGTGTCGTCGACGGCAAGACGAAGGCCACAGCCATCACGCTGTTCCCTCAGAACAACGGCCGCGAATACATTGTGGAGGATGGCATCAGCGTGGGCGACACCATCATTGCCGAGGGTGCCGGACTGCTGAAAGACGGAATAGAGGTTACTTTAGCCCCTAAGTCAGGGAACAAAGACAGACAATGAACGTACGAACATTCATAGACCGCCCCATATTATCGGGCGTCATATCGGTGCTGATGGTGCTGGTTGGCATCATCGGACTGAGCCGGCTCGCCCTCGAACAATTCCCTGAGATTGCTCCGCCCACCGTGCGCATCATGGCCAGCTATACCGGCGCCAACGCCGAGACCGTGCAGAAGAGCGTCGTCGTGCCGCTCGAGGAAGCCATCAACGGCGTAGAGGGCATGATGTACATGACATCAAGTGCCTCGAACAACGGCACCGCCAGCATCGGCATCTTCTTCCGTCAGGGCACCGACCCCAACATGGCGATGGTGAATGTGCAAAACCGTGCCGCCACCGTGCAGGGCCGACTGCCCAGCGATGTGGTGAAGAGCGGACTGACTGTGCGCAAGCGCCAGACGTCGAACATCAAGCAGATTGCCGTCTACAGCCCCGACTCGACCTTCGACCGCTCATTCTTGGCCAACTACACGAAGATTAACATCGAGCCGCGTCTGAGCCGCATTCCCGGTGTAGGCGAGGTGAACGTGATGGGTGCCGACTATTCCATGCGCATCTGGCTCGACCCGCTGAAGATGGCTCAATACGGCCTGACGCCCTCCGACATCACGAATGTGCTGAACGAGCAGAACGTCGAGGTGGCCACTGGCACGCTGGGCGCCGAAAGCCAGAACACGTTCCAGTATGTGCTGAAATACCGTGGCCGCTACGAAGAGGAAAAGGAGTATGAGCAGATGGTGATTCGCTCGCTGCCCGACGGCGACGTGCTGCGCATCGGCGACATTGCCCGAGTGGAACTTGGTTCGCAGAATTACAACATCATCGGCGAGACCAACGGCAGCCCGGGCATCAACATCAGCATCAACCAGGTGGCCGGCTCGAATGCCAACGAAATTATCAAGCAGATTGACCAGGAGGTGGAGGAAATACGCAAGTCACTGCCGCCGGGCATCGTCATCGAGGATTTGGAGTCGAAGAAAGACTTCCTCGATGCCTCCATCACCAGCGTTGTGGAGACGCTGCTCGAAGCCCTGCTGCTGGTCATCTTCGTGGTGTGGCTCTTCTTAGGCAGCTGGCGAACCACCATCATTCCCGCCATTGCCATCGTCGTGTCGCTGATAGCCACCCTGGCCGTCATCTATGCCATCGGTTTCTCGCTCAACATGCTGACGCTCTTCGCCCTCGTGCTGGTCATCGGTACGGTGGTTGACGATGCCATCGTTGTGGTGGAGGCTGTTCAGGCAAGGATGGAAAGTGATGAGAATGACACTTCTCCCACCTCTCAACCCTCACCTCTCCCCCCTAAAAAGAAGGTGGATGAGGCCATGCACAACATTACCTCGGCCCTCATCACCACCACCCTTGTCTTCATGGCCGTCTTCGTGCCAGTATGCTTCATTGGCGGCGTCACGGGAACGTTCTACACGCAGTTCGGCCTGACGATGGCCATTGCAGTAGCCATCTCGCTGTTCAACGCGCTGACGCTCTCACCTGCCCTGAGTGCCATCATCATGCGCAATCAGAAGCCTACACGTTTCCACGCCGGCTTCAACCGAGTCTTCACGTCGCTGTCTGCCAAATACAGGCACGCCGTTGCTGGCTTCACCCGCCGCAAGCTGTTTGCCACAGTCCTCGTTGTCGCTGCCATCGTCGTCCTCGGCTGGATGATGCGCACCACGCGCACCGGCCTTGTGCCCAACGAGGACATGGGCACCGTCTTTATCAATGTTCAGGCATCGCCGGGCAGCAGTCTGCAGCAGACATACCATATATTGAAAGAGGTGGAAGCACGCATCAAAGACTTGCCGCAGCTGCGCATCTACTCGCTCATAGCCGGCAACTCGAACAACTTCGAACAGTCGTCGTCGAACGGCAACTTCACGCTGAAGCTGAAGAAATGGGACGAGCGTACAGGCAAGGGCGACGATGTGCAGAGCATCGTTGAAGAAATCTACCGCCGCACCGCCGATATTGCCAATGCGAAGATTCAGGTGAACACGCAGAACATGCTGCCGGGCTTCGGCCGCATCAACGGCTTCGAGCTGCACGTTCAGGACAAGCACGGCGGCACCATCAGCGAGCTGCTCGGCTATACCAACCGCCTCATCGCAGCACTCAACGAGCGCCCCGAAATAAGCCGCGCCTACACCAATTTCTCGCTCAAGTATCCGCAGTATCGCGTAGAGGTCGATGCTGCCCTGTGCAAGCGCCGCGGAGTGTCGCCCAATGACGTTCTGTCGGCTCTCAGCGGCTACGTCGGCGGCACCTACGCCAGCAACTTTGTGCGCTTCACCAAGCTCTATCGTGTCATGGTGCAGGCATCGCCTGAATATCGTCTCGACACCGAGTCGCTCAACAACATTTTCGTCAAGACCAGCAGCGGCGAGATGTCGCCCATCGGACAATATCTTACCCTGACACGCGTCTACGGCTCCGAAACGCTCTCACGCTTCAATCTCTTTCCCAGCATCATGGTCGGCGGCACAGCTGCCGAGGGCTATAGCAGCGGACAGGCCATCGACGCCATTCGCGAAGTGGCTGCCGAGGTGCTGCCCGAGGGCTACGGCTATGAGTTCGGAGGCATGACACGCGAGGAAGCATCGGCGCAGAACACCACAGCACTGGTATTCATCATCTGCATCATCTTTATCTATCTGATTCTCTGCGGTCTCTACGAGAGTCTGCTCATCCCGCTCGCCGTCATTCTCAGCGTGCCCTTCGGACTGGCCGGCTCGTTCCTCTTCGCCCGTCTGTGGGGACTGGAGAACAACATCTACATGCAGACGGGACTCATCATGCTCATCGGACTGCTCTCGAAAACCGCAATCCTGCTGACCGAGTATGCCACCACGCGCCGCCGTCAGGGACTGGGAATTATCGAGGCTGCTCTCGATGCCGCCGCCGTCCGACTGCGCCCCATCCTCATGACCTCCATGACGATGGTCTTCGGTCTGCTGCCGCTCGCCCTCGCCACAGGCGTCGGTGCCAACGGCAACCATTCGCTCGGCGTAGGCACCATCGGCGGCATGGTCATCGGCACCATCGCCCTGCTCTTCATCGTGCCCGTCCTCTTCGTCATTTTCCAGACAATAGAAGAGCGGCTCAAGCAGCACATTTCAGGTAACAAACCAAATAAAAACAGCATCATTCATGAAAATGAAACTCGATGAAAAATGGATAAGGGCACATTTGCCTAAAGAAGTAGAGAATGAACCGATTGACATTTTCTCAGGCGAATATCTCGACGGACTGAATGTAATGCATGAGGGAGAACGCGGCGGCCCCGATACAGTCGCCTACCAGGCAAAGGACGAAGAGGATTTGCGCTGGTGGCAGCTGGATCAGATATGCCAGTTTGTGGGAAAGGCCGACCATTCAAAGACCTGGCGCTGGTACAGAGATCATGCCGAAAACGGTCATTGGAAATACGTTGAGCACCGCCATTATGACTATAACGCCATAGAGGACCCGAGGCTTGCGGGGTTTGAGTGTTATCTTCGCAATTTGAGATATGGCTTTCCGCGTGACCGCTGGGAGGAAAAGGTACAGAGATATGTCGACCTGATGAATTACTGGTTCAGAAAGCCCCACTGGGATTACGACCGCAACAAACTCTGCTTCATTGAAATCAGCGACTCCAGAGAACATGACGAGGATACGATAGAGGAGCCAAGACCCGGCTCCATCATCGAAATCGTCGACTAAAGATTCGAACAAAACGATTCTACAAATTGATTTTTGCGAACGCAAAAAAAAGCTTGCCCGAGGAGTACGCCCCAGGCAAGCTTTTTCATTTTGTTTCGCTTCAGCTTAATTCTCGAAAGGATTCTCAGTAGGATAGAAGTTGCCCCTCGGGAAGTTGTAGTCAATCTCCTCAACGGGAATGCCCATGTACTTCAGCACTTCCCAGAGATACTTGCCGGCGTGGTCGAACATCACGGCAGCGTGGTGCGGATAGTGCTTCTCGATGAGCACATGACGATAGAAGCGGCTCATGTTCTTGATGCCGAAGATGCCGATGCTGCCGAATGAACGGGTAGCCACGGGCAGAATCTCGCCCTGGGCGATGTAGGCGCGAAGCTTGGTGTCGGCAGTCGACTGCAGGCGATAGACGGTGGCCTTGCCGGGCTTCAGGTCGCCCTCCAGCGTGCCGTTGGTCACCTCGACGGGCAGGGCACGGGCCATGATGCGCTGGAAGCACATCTGGCAGCTGCAAACCTTCGACGAAGCGGTATTGCCGCAGTGGAAGCCCATGAAGATTTCCTTGTCGGTGTACTCGTCGCAGAGGAACTTCTTTCCCTTGATGCTCTCCTCGAACATGTCGGTAGGCACAGAGTTGTTGATGTCGAGCAGCGTCACGGCGTCGTTGGTGATGCAGGTGCCGATGAACTCTGACAGAGCACCGTAGATGTCAACCTCGCAGGCCACGGGGATGCCACGGCCCGTCAGGCGGCTGTTGACATAGCAGGGCACGAAGCCGAACATGGTCTGGAAGGCAGGCCAGCACTTGTTGGCCATAGCAACATACTTGCGCGAGCCCTTGTGAGCCTCAATCCAGTCGAGCAGCGTCAGCTCATACTGGGCGAGCTTCGGCAGCACGCTGGGAATCTTGTTGCCGGCACCCAGCTCGGCAGCCATATCCTTCACCACGTCGTCGATGCGCGGGTCGCCCTGATGCTTCTGGAAGGCCTCGAGCAGGTCGAGCTCAGAGTTCTCCTCAATCTCCACACCGAGGTCGTAGAGGGCACGGATGGGCGCATTGCAGGCCAGGAAGTTATTGGGACGCGGACCGAAGCTGATGATCTTCAGGTTCTGCAGACCGACGATGGCGCGTGCGATGGGCTGGAACTCGTGGATGAGGTCAGCGCAGTGGGCAGCGTCGCCAACGGGATTCTCGGGAATGTAGGCGCGGGTCTTGCGCAGCGAGAGCGCATGGCTGGCGTTCAGCATGCCGCAGTAAGCATCGCCACGACCGTCAATCAGGTCGTTCTGAGTCTCCTCAGCGGCAGCGCAGAACATCGTCGGACCCTGGAACCAGTCGGCAATCATGGTCTCAGAGATTTCGGGGCCGAAGTTGCCCAGATAGACAACGAGGGCGTTGCATCCGGCCTTCTTCACGTCTTCCAGTGCCTGCTGGGCATGAATCTCGCTCTCCACGATGCAGATGGGACACTCGTAGATGCCGGCAGCTCCGTACTTCTCAACATACTTGGCTATCACGGCCTTGCGGCGGTTTACTGCCAATGACTCAGGGAAACAGTCGCGGCTCACGGCCACGATACCAATTTTCATTTCTGGTACGTTTTTCATGATTTTTTAGTTAATAAGTAAAATAAACAGGTTTTCGTGCTGCAAAGATAATTACTTTTTTTCTATTAACCAACAAATTTTGTACATAATAAATATCTTAGTGTTGCGTTATTGGAATAACGGGCTCCGTCATTGGCATCGTCTAAGAAGGAACAGGAAGACGACTTGTTGAAATACTAACCACCTAGCATCAACCATCCGATGAGCACGATGATAATTAAAAGATTGAGACTATGCACTTTGGCATGGTGTTTTGTAATTGTGGCCGCCGCACAGGCACAGCGTGTCAATTATGATGTGGTGCCATTGCCATGTAGCGTACAGCAGGACACGCTCCACTCGTTTGTGCTACAGCAGGGCATGGGCATCGCCTTCGACGAAAGCAATGCCGACATGCAGCGCAATGCCCTTTTCCTGTCAGAATGGGTGGAGGAGCTCACAGGCATCAGCCTGTCGCTGACCCCCGACGCCAAGAAAGCTGCCGTCAGGATGGTGCTGACAAAAGACGAAATGCCCGAAGAGGCATACAGCTTAGAAGTAGGGAAAAAGGGCATCACGCTCACTGCCCATAGCCCGGCGGGCATCTTCCGTGCAGCCCAGACGCTGCGCAAGAGCATGGCGGCTGCCGGACGGCAAGGCGTCGACAGCGGTGTAAGCCTGCCTTTTGTGCAGATTGACGACCAGCCGCGATTTGCCTATCGTGGCTTGCTGCTCGACTGCTCCCGCCACTTCTTTTCCATAGACCTCATCAAGCAGTTGCTCGATGTGATGGCTTTGCACGGCTGCAATCAGTTTCACTGGCATCTGACCGACGACCAGGGCTGGCGTTTCGAGGTAAAGGCGCTGCCTCGGCTGGCTCAGGAGGGCAGCGTGCGCGAACAGACTGTCATCGGCAACAACACCGGTATTTACGACGGTGTGCCCCACGGCGGTTTTTACACACAGGAGGAGTGCCGCGACCTGGTACGCTATGCCGCTGAGCGATACATCAACATTGTGCCGGAGATAGACTTGCCAGGACACATGCAGAGCGCTCTGCATGTGTTCCCCAACCTTGGCTGCACGGGGGGACCCTACCCTGTCTTGACAACCTGGGGCATCAGTCCCGACGTGCTCTGTGCCGGCAATCCCGAGACGCTGACGTTCCTGAAAACTGTACTGGGTGAGGTGTGCGACGTGTTCCCCTCAAAGTTCATCCACATAGGCGGCGACGAGTGCCCAAGAGACCGCTGGCGCCAGTGTGCGAAGTGTCAGGCGAAAATCAAGGAGTTGGGGCTGGCCGACAACGGCAAGCGCTCGGCCGAGAGCCAGCTGCAGACCTACATCAACCATGAGGTGGAGCTCTACGTCAACCAGCGGGGACGCGACATCATCGGCTGGGACGAGATTCTGGAAGGAGGACTCACCGACGGCTCCATTGTCATGTCGTGGCGCGGCGTGAAAGGCGGCATCGAGGCGGCACGCCAGCATCATCGCGTCATTATGGCTCCCAATGTCAATGCTTACGTCAGCCGTCAGCAACTGAAAGACCAGTCACGGCAGCCGCGCACCACCGACGGATATATCGTACCGGCCAGCAAGGTCTACTCCTTCGAGCCGGTCATCCCCGACAGTCTGACAGCGGAAGAGCAAGACTGTATCTTGGGCGTGGAAGCCTGTCTGTGGACAGAGCATATCGCCTATCCGCAGCATGTCTTCTACCAGCTGCTGCCGCGTTTGGCAGCCATGAGCGAGGTGCAGTGGTGCCTGCCCGCACAGAAGGACTTCGAGAACTTCAGGCTCCGCCTGCCACAGCTGGAAAAAATCTACGACAGCCTGAACGTGCCCTACTGCCCGAAGATGGAGTGATTATTTCTGAAAATTATTTTGTTTCAGACGATGTCATTCTAAAAGAAATTCGTATTTTTGCAAACAGAAAGAACCTAATTCTATAACTAAAACACTTTATCATGGAAACAACACTCGTATTATTAAAGCCCAGCTGCGTACAGCGTCAGCTGATGGGCGAAGTAATCGGCCGCTTTGAGCGCCGCGGCCTGCGCGTCTCAGGCATGAAGATGATGCAACTGAGCGACGACATCCTGCGTGAGCACTATGCCCACTTGGCCGACAAGCCCTTCTTCCCCTCGCTGGCTGCCTCGATGCAGACTTCACCCGTAGTTGCTATGGCACTGAGCGGCGTGGATGCCGTGAAGGTAGTGCGCCAGATGTGCGGTGTCACCAACGGACGCGATGCTGCTCCAGGTACGATTCGCGGCGACCTCTCGATGAGCAACCAGCAGAACATCGTACATGCCTCCGACTCCGTAGAGAATGCCGCTATCGAGCTGCGCCGCTTCTTCCGTCCAGAGGAAGTCTTCGACTATCAGAGCGGAACATTCACCTACGTCTATGGTGAAGGCGAATGTAAGTAACAGCCGTCCTCGTTATTTCCTTATACTGAATAATCAGGTCAACCGGGCTGACATGGCAAAAAGAGACGCAATATAATCATTGCGTCTCTTTTTTGAGGGAGTTGCGTTTTTATAATCCGTCCCATGCTCGTCTTAGTCGCTTGGCTCGTTCAAGAATAATCCAGTATGAGTAAAAAGTTTTTACAAAAGTGACGAAAAAACAGGTCTCAACGAGGCTGAGAATGGCTCAGAATTCACGACAGGATAATTTGCTGAAAAAAACGCGAAAATGAGAGGGGTTGCCTATCTTGCTGATTGATAGTTGCTTAGTTCACAATCTTGTTTATCGGGAGCATCTTCGTTTTCAAAAAGGTATATCCGCGTGAAAAAAAGTCAATGCCTTTTTTTCACGCGGACCATCTTTTTTAGAAAAAACATGCCGTTCTGGAGCAAAAATTGGCCCTTTTAGAGGCTGAAAAGCTGCACAAAACCCATACAGGTGTGCAGTTTTTGAGCCACGTTCATGCTCATCCGAAAACCGACAGACCGCAAAACACTGTCTTCCCGCTTCTATTTCACGAATTTCATTTGTAAAGAAATCGGAATAAATTTTCTTTACATTTTTGAAAGTGACATTCACGATTTCATCACATCCAAACATCACATCAAAAAACTCTAAATTCACGAACAAGTATTAGTTCCTTTCGTGTTTTTCGATGTTGAAAAAAAGGCGTGCAACTCACCAGAGCTACACGCCATTTGATAGAGTTTTGTTATGTCTTTACTTATGCGTCTCATTTGACCTCCTCGAAAACGACTTTAACTGACTATCAATGCGTTAGCACCGGATGTTGCACACATGTCGCAAAAACGGAAATAACCATTGATAATCAACATGTT
>CACYYG010000018.1 GCA_902778535.1 uncultured Prevotellaceae bacterium | reverse complement strand
TTCATGATTACGTCGTTTGGTACTGCAAAGGTACGAAATTATATCGAATTATCGTCAGATATATCTGACTATCAGTCAATTAATTTTTAGAACATCCCTATAGTTGTTCTTTGCGCTGCAAAGTTACAAATGATATTTCTGAAACACGACAAAGTAAAGGAAAATCTGTCAACAAATTTGAAAAAAGAATCACACCTCTGGCTTCGCCGAAGGTTCTTTTAGTCGCTTTTCGCTTGGTAAAAGCGGCATAGCCGAGCGCTTTCGCTCGGGAAAACAAAGAAAAACAAGTTTTCCTTTGGTTTTCCGCTCGCTTATTCGTACCTTTGCACCCAAATTTGCGCAAAGGTCAATTTGCGCGTGTACATTATTATATATATAGAAAGAACACAAGATGAACAAGAACACACTCATCGGCTTTGTACTCATAGCCATTGTCTTGATAGGCTTCAGCATGTGGGGCCAGAAACAGGCTGCCGAACAGCAGGCCGCTGCCGAGGCTGCAGCAAAGGAGGCTGCGAAGCAGGAACAGCTGAAACAGGCCGAAGAAAAAGTTCCGTTGGACAGCATCAGCGCCGACTCGCTGGCTGCTGTAAAGCTGGAAGCCGAGAAGGCACGCACCTTCCACGACGCCATGCAGGAACGCGCTTTGGACTCGGTGGTGCTGAAGAACGACAAGGTGGAACTGACCATCTACAACAAGGGCGGCGTGGTAAAGAAAGCTAAGATTTTAGGCTACAAGGACTACAAAGGCAACCCCGACGTGACGTTCTTCGACGACAAGGACCAGAGCCTGAGCTTCGCCCTGCCCGTCAATGCCAGACAGGAAATCATCAATACCGGCGACCTCTACTTCGACAAGTCTAACGTCACCGGCAAGACGGCCACAATGACGGCTGTGGGCAAGGATGGTGCAAAGATTGTCATCAGCTACGAACTGGGTGAAAGCTACCTGCTGCACTTCAACATGAAGACGGAGGGCATGGACCAGTCTTTCAACCCGACACACAAGACGATGTCAGTGGTGTGGAAGGACTCGTGCCGCCAGCAGGAGAAGGGCTACACCTTCGAAAACCGCTATGCCTCGCTGACCTATAAGGAATGGGGCGGTGGTACCGACCACCTGAGCGAAGGCAGCAACGACACGGAACGGCCTGAGGAGGCGCTCGACTGGGTGGCCTTCAAGACGCAGTTCTTTGCTGCCGTGCTCATTCCGCAGAAGCCCTTTGAGAAAGATGCCAGGCTCGTCAGTACGGTGCACCAGAAGGAGTCGCACTACCTGAAGTCGTACACAGCCGAGCTGCAGATGCCGTTCAGCCCGCAGGAGTCAAATGCTTTTGAGATGTACGTTGGCCCCAACGACTTCCAGATACTGAAGAACATCGACAAGCAGAGCCAGTTCGGCCGCGACCTCGACCTCGAGGATCTCGTGTATTTAGGCTGGTGGCTGGTGCGCTGGATTAACCGCTGGTTTACGCTCTACGTCTTCGACGGCCTCACTGCTCTGGGTCTGGGCATGGGCATCGTGCTCATCCTCATCACGCTGCTGCTGAAGGGTCTCACCTTCCCGATGGTGAAGAAGAGCTACATGTCGAGTGCGAAGATGCGCGTGCTGAAGCCGAAACTCGAAGAAGCCACGAAACAGTACGACAAACCCGAAGACCAAATGCAGAAGCAGCAGGCCATGATGCAGCTCTACTCGCAGTACGGCGTCAGTCCGCTGGGCGGCTGTCTGCCCATGCTCATACAGATGCCGATCTGGATTGCCATGTTCTTCTTCGTGCCCAATGCCATACAGCTGCGCGGCGAGAGCTTCCTCTGGATGGAAGATCTGTCAACCTACGACCCCATCTTTGAGTGGAGCAAACCCATCTGGGGCATCGGCGACCATTTGTCGCTCACTTGCATCCTGTTCTGCATCAGCAACCTGCTGTACAGCTATCTGACCATGCGCCAGCAGCGCGACCAGATGATTGGCCAGCAGGCCAGCCAGCTGAAGATGATGCAGTGGATGATGTATCTCATGCCAGTAATGTTCTTCTTCATCTTCAACGACTACAGTAGCGGTCTGAACTTCTACTACTTCATCTCGCTGCTCTTCTCGGCCATCATCATGTGGACACTACGCAAAACCACCGACGACGCCAAGCTGCTGGCCATTCTGGAAGCCAACTACAAGGAGAACAAGAACAATCCGAAGAAGAAAAGCGGACTGGCTGCACGACTGGAAGCCATGCAGAAGCAGCAGGAGGAGATGAGACGCCTGCGCGAGCAGATGAAGAAACGTTGAGCATTGAAAGCAATAAAAAAGGGAAAAAGGAGTTATTATTCTATACAATTGTAACAAAGAGAATGATGAGGAAATTTCTTCTGGCAATAATCATGCTACTGCTTACAGGCAGCGCTGCCCTGGCACAGTCGACAATGACCGACGAGCAAGTCATCTCCTTCATTATGGAGGAGAAAGAGAAAGGCACTTCGCAGACCGACATAGTGGCCAAGCTGATGCAACGCGGCATAGATATTCAGCAGATACAACGCATCAAGCGCAAGTATGAGCGGCAGATACAGCAGTCGGGCATGGGCGCCGTGGCTGACGAGGCCATCAACAATGCCAGCAAACGCATGCGCACCAATAACGGACAGCAGCGAGTTACAGGCAGTGGCAGCCAGATGATCAGGCAGCAGTCAACGACGAGGAATGAAGACGATCCCAACTTCCTGCAGATGCAGGCCGAGCTGGGCGGCATCATGCCCGTGGACTCCATCGCACTCCTGGAGCAAATGCTGGAACAGCAGGAGAAACAGAAGAACCGCATCTTCGGACACGACATTTTCAACAACGAGGCACTTAGCTTCGAGCCCAACATGAACATTGCCACGCCTGCCGACTATCGTCTCGGTCCTGGCGACGCTGTGGCCGTTGAAATCTATGGTGCTTCGCAGCAAAGCATCGACGCCACCATCACTCCCGACGGCTATATCACCATCGACGGCTACGGTCCAGTGCAGATTAGCGGTCTCACTGTGGCCCAGGCCAATGCCCGCCTGCGCTCACAGCTCAGCTCACGCTATGCCGACAGCCAGATACGCCTCTCAGTGGGACAGACACGCACCATCCTCGTCAACGTCATGGGCGAGGTCAACTATCCGGGCACCTACACGCTATCGGCCTTCTCCACCGTGTTCAACGCACTCTACATGGCAGGCGGCATCAGCGACATAGGCACGCTGCGTAATATCAAGGTCTATCGCAACAACCACCTCATTTCCACCGTCGACGTCTACGACTTCATTCTCAACGGTAAAGCCACAGGCAACGTCAAGCTGACCGACAACGACGTCATCATCGTAGGTTCCTACGACTGTCTGGTCAACGCTACAGGCCGAGTGAAGCGCCCCATGTTCTATGAGATGAAAAGCGACGAGAGCCTCGGCGCACTGCTGAAATATGCCGGAGGTTTCATGGGCGATGCACTGAAAACGTCAGTACGCGTCACACGAAAGTCCGGCTCACTCTACTCGGTACATACCGTCGACGAGTTCGACTTCGGCACGTTCCGCATGGCCGACGGCGACTCCGTCTGGGTCGACTCTATCATCGCACGCTATTCAAATATGGCTGAAATAAAAGGTGCTGTGTTCCATCCCGGCGCCTACCAGATTGACGGCAAGATTACCACCGTGCGCTCGCTTGTCGAGGCTGCCGGCGGACTGAGTGAGGAAGCCTTCACCGGGCGTGCCGTCATGCACCGCATGAAGGAAGACCGCACACTGGAAGTGCTCTCTGTCGACATCAACAGCATCTTGGCTGGCACATCGCCCGACGTTCCACTGCGCAACGAGGACGTGCTTTGGATAGCCAGCCGCAAGGAAACCATCGAGCCCCCTACCCTAACTATCCACGGCGAGGTGCAGTATCCCGGCATCTACCGCTATGCCAGCAATGAAACGGTGGAAGACTTCATCCTGCAGGCCGGCGGACCGACCGATGCTGCCTCGATGGTGAAGGTCGACGTGTCACGCCGCATCGTTAACCCCTACGCCAAAGAGTCGCAGGACACTGTGGCCCACCACTTCAGCTTCGCCATCAAGGACGGTTTCGTCGTTGACGGCACAGAAGCCTTCCATCTGGAACCCTTCGACGAGGTGTACGTGCGCAAAAGCCCCGGCTACCTGCCCCAGCAGAACATCAGCATTGAGGGTGAGGTACTGTTTGAAGGCACCTACACGCTGACGAAAAAGAGTGAGCGTCTCAGTGAGCTTATCAAGCGTGCCGGCGGTCTGTCGAAGACAGCCTATCCCTCCGGTGCCCGTCTTATCCGTCAACGCACTGCTGAGGAGCTGGCCCGCCAAGAGTCGCTGCGCAACGCTGCCAAACGCTCCAGCGGCAAGGACTCCATCGATGTCAGCCGCCTCGACATGAGCGCCACCTATCCTGTCGGTATCCAGCTCGACCAAGCTTTGGCACACCCCGGCAGCGACGCTGACATCGTGCTCCGCGAGGGCGACCGCATCATTGTGCCCGAATACAGTGGTACGGTGAAGATCAACGGCGAGGTGATGTACCCGAATACTACAAGCTACGTCGACGGCAAAAACCTGAAATACTACATCAACCAGGCCGGCGGTTTCGGCGACAACGCCAAGAAACGCCACACATACATCATCTACATGAACGGCACCGTAGCCAAGGCCGACCGCAAGCATAAGCCCAAACCCGGCTGCGAAATCGTGGTTCCCACGAAGCAGCGCGGCAACAAGCTGAGCACCGCCGAAACTCTTGCCATCGGCTCCACCACCGCCTCCATCGCCACGATGATAGCCACTCTGGTGAACTTGTTTAAGTAGCAGAATATGGAAGAGAAGAAAAGAGAGATCATAGACCTCAGAGACATCACACGCAAAATAATCCAGAAGCGTAGTAAGTTCTATCTGCCACTGGCTATTACGTTTGTGCTTTCTTGCGTCTACATCTTCAGCCTGCCACGCTATTATACCACCGAGGCCCGTCTGGCACCCGAGATGGAGTCATCCTTAGGAGCTGGCGGCACGCTTGGATCTATCGCCTCATCCTTTGGCATAGATCTGGGCGAAATGCAAACCAGTGATGCCATCACGCCGTTGCTCTATCCTGATTTGATGGATGACAACGCCTTCGTATGCAATCTCTTCAACATTACGGTGCAGACACAGGACGGAAGAGTCAAAGCCACCTATTACGATTATCTGACTAAACACCTGAAGCAACCTTGGTGGAGTGGTGCCACATCACTGGTCAGAAATCTGTTCAAGTCGAAAGACGAAGACAAGGCTGCCAACGATAGCACACAGTTCAACCCCTACGTCCTTTCTCGTAAACAGGATGACGTAGTGGCATCTATACAGGGGAACATCACCCTCAGCGTGGACAAGAAAACCGGCGTCATCTCTATCAACGTGAAAGACCAGGATCCGCTCGTCTGCAAGACGTTGGCAGACTCCGTCATTGTCCGCCTTCAGGGCTTTATCACCAACTATCGTACGAACAAAGCACGTACTGACGTAGCCTATTACACTGCCTTGGCAGACAGTGCCCACCATGAGTACGTGAACGCCTATATGGAGCATGCCCGCTATGCAGATGCAAACCAACATACCGTCTTGGAGAGCCATCGCAACAAGCTGGCCGCCTTAGAGAACGAGATGCAGCTGAAATATACCAGCTACTCCATGTTGATGGCACAGCTACAGGCCGCACAGAGCAAAGTACAGGAACGTACGCCGGCCTTCACGCTGCTGAAGGGTGCCGCCATACCCATCCTTCCCGCAGGTCCGAAGCGTGTTATTTTTGTCTTAGGAATGATGTTTCTGGTATTCATTATCCGGACACTCCTAATCTTAAAAGACGACCTGTTCTCTGTTGCGGATAAAGAAGAGAAGTAAACAGCCTTATAAACAATGGATTCAGAGAAGCGAATCATTGTTAACACCGTACTGCAATATGTGAAAGCTATTATCACCACATGTCTTTCACTCTATTCAACACGTATAATACTAAACGCTCTGGATGTAGATGACTTTGGCGTCTATTCAGTTATCGCTGGCGTGGTAGCCATGTTGGGGTTTATTACCAATGCGCTTATTATCACCACTCAACGGTTTCTCTCATACTACAGCTCCAAGAAAGACACAACACAGTTGCGGAAACTTTTTGTAAACAGTCTGTTTATTCATGTTGTATTTGGTCTATTGATTAGTTTAGTGTTACTACTACTAAAAGATGTACTGTTTGACAGCATCCTTAACATCAATTCCGCCCGGAGACCAGTAGCAGAAATCGTATATGTCATCACCATTGGAATGTTACTGGCGACTATTCTCACTTCTCCTTTCAAGGCGTTGTTTATTGCACATGAGAAAATAGTCTTCATTGCCATTGTTGAAATAATCGATAGTGTGGTAAAGTTGCTTCTCGCTATTGGACTAGCCTATGTGAGTTTCGACAGATTGTTGGCATACGCGTGGATGATGGGACTCATTGTCGCCCTGAATCTAATAGTATTCTCAGCCTATGCACTATACCGTTTCCCTGAATGTCAGATTCTTTTTAGACGAAAAGACCTAAGCAAGACATATATAAAAATGATTACAGGATTTGCAGGGTGGACTACATACGGCATGGGATGTGTGGCAGCCCGCAATCAAGGAATAGCCGTTGTACTTAATCACTTTTGGGGCACTGCCATCAATGCGGCCTACGGTATTGCCTACCAGATTAACGGAGCCATTTCTTTCCTGGTAACCTCTATACTCAACGCCATGAACCCTCAACTGATGCAAGCAGAAGGGAAAGGCGACCGAAAAAAAATGCTTGACATGGCAGCACGACAAAGCAAATTCTCTGTTACGATATTGGCGGTGGTCATCATTCCCTTGATTGCTGAGATGCCTGCTATTCTTAACATCTGGCTGAAGGAAGTTCCAGTACAAACAGATATGTTCTGTCGGTTCATTCTACTTGCATTCCTTTTCGACCAAATAACCTTGGGCCTGAGTTCTGCCAATCAAGCAATTGGCAACATCCGGGTTTTCACGCTCCTTACATATACTCCAAAACTGATCTATGTTGCCATTGCATGGCTTATGTTCAAGCATGGATTATCAATCAGGTCAGTCATGGTACTTTATGTGGTTGTTGAGTTGGTAGTAGCGCTGGCACGTATACCCTACATGCATTTCAAGACTGGTCTTAGCATCTGGGGATATATACGGGATGTCATTGTTCCAACAACGCTTCATTGTATCGTCATTGGTGTGATATGCTATGTTTGCACTACCTACCTCCACTTTCACATGAGATTTCTGTTAACAATCCTCTTTTCTGCTCTGTTCGGCATAGCAGCAGGGTGGTTGTTGGTGATGAACAAGGAAGAAAAATCGTTTGCAACGATCCTTATTAAGAATTTTCTAAAGAGATGACTATCAAGGTTACCAGTTTATATCAGTGGAAACGAGAATCGATTGTCAGGGCTTCATTCTTCACGGGTATGGCAATCGCTTTCCTTGGGTCGTTGAATCCATGGTTTATGTGGCCATTAGGCATCTATTATATCATTGTGGCAAGCGCCTGCTTTGTATTCTCCATGGCTCTTGCACGCCCAATGAGCACGCCCTACTATAACAACAGCAACATCATTCTGCCCATTTTGGCGTGTGCTTTGCTCATATTCTATCAGTCAATCACACGTAGCCGAGACATCAACTCCTATATTGCCAATATATTTCATCTTATTATTTTCTTTTCCATTTTCAGGGTTGACTCAAAAGAAATCATGCGATTCTGCAATGCGATGTCAAAAGGCATGGGCGCATTTCTAATCATATCCATGTTTTTCTTTGTGCTCTATATCATGGGATTCCCGCTCCCTTCGCGCAATGCAGAATTCCTGACTACATACTCCTATTCAAACTACTTCTTTTTCATGGTAGATGACAGATCGCTATTTACCATCATCCCCCGCTTTCACTCTGTCTTCCTAGAGCCTGGACACATGGGCACCATGACCGTTATGCTACTTTTCACTCAGATAGGACATTGGAAGAAGTGGTATAATGTATCGTTGCTTGTGGCCACCATCATCTCCTTCTCGCTGGCTGCCTACGGATTGCTGGTAGGCGTTATATTTCTTGGACTTTGGGTCAGGGGTAAACACTTTATTAGAAAGACCCTCATGGCAATAGGCTTTATTGCTGTGATTGTGATCGGTTCATTCTATTATAACAACGGCAACAACCTGTTGCATGACCTCATAATGATACGTCTGGAGATAGACGACGGTGAAATGGTCGGTGACAACCGCGTTACAGATGATTTTGAAGCAGACTTTGATAGCCTTATGAGCTCATCGGATGCGTTATGGGGGCGAGACAGAGATACAGAATCTTTCGGCAATTCTGGTTTCCGTGTATTCATCTATGATTATGGGCTTATCGGTCTATTCCTTGTGATTGCTTTCTATCTTGTTGCAATGTATAACCCGCAGCATCTCAAGGCCATGACTGCTGTATTTATCATTTCCGCATTAAACTTCATTATTCGAGGCTATCCGCTTTGGTATGCAAACTTCATCCCGATCTATTGTGTTGCCAAATGCGCCTTTGAGAGAGTGAGACCAGCTTTTAAAACAGAAGAGTAAATAGTTTTATGAAACAAATCAGGGTTTTATTCGTCCTACACAAGACAAGTCTAACAGGAGGGAGCAATAGATCTTTTATTGTCATGTTAGAAGGCTTGAGGCAAAAAGGCATTCAGCCCTTTGTCGTGATGCCAGACCGCAAAGGTATCTATTCCTCAATTGCCGACATGGATATTCCAACTATCATAACTCGATATTACGACACAGTATATCCATGGTTAAAATCAGTAATAGACTATCTACTGTTTATACCACGTATAATAGTTCACCGAACAGTTAATTTTTTTGCAATTAGAAAAATCACAAAAGCTGTACGTAACAAGGGCATCATGTTAGTGCATACCAATGTAAGCATTAGCACCATCGGTTATTGGGTATCACGACGTCTTGGCATACCTCACGTATACCATATTAGGGAATACGTTGACACAGACTTTGGACTCCATTTCTTTCCATCTCGTAATTATTTCTATCATCTATTGACATCACCAAACTCTTACAATATCTGTATTACCAAAGACATTCAACGTTATTTTAGGCAAGAAGGCCGTCCAGAATCCCGAGTCATCTACAATGGAATACAGAAATCGATCGATACAATGCCACATGAAGTTAAAAAGGATTATTTCCTTTATGCAGGAAGATTGATAGAAGCCAAGGGTGTATTAGATATGTTAGAAGCATATGCAAATTATCAAAAACAAGCCACAAATATTATCCCACTATATATAATTGGAGATCATCCAGAACATGCCTTTTACAATAAGCTTATAACATTTATCCAACAAAATGGTCTAGAAGACTGTGTTAAGATATTTGAACAGCGTCCTGATATAAAAGAATTTATGATGCATGCACAAGCGATTGTCATCCCTTCACGCAGTGAAGGTTTTGGGCGCTGTATGCCAGAAGCAATGTTTTGCGGTTGTCTTGCAATTGGAAAAAATACAGCAGGCACTCGAGAGCAATTAGATAATGGAGTTGAAATTACTGGGGAAGAAATTGCCCTTCGATATGAGACAAAAGAGCAACTCACAAGTCTCTTTCATGATATAAGTATCCATTCCGAAGAATATTACACTCAGTATAAAGAAAGAGCATTTACGACCGTAAATCAACTATATTCATCAGAAAACAACATTGCTAATGTATATTCTTTCTTTAATGATATCTTGGGAGGAAAAATATGAAACAGCTCAGCATAATCATCGTAACATATAAGTCTGAACACGACATCTACGACTGCCTGCACTCCATCTGGCAGTATTGTGACTTGCCGCGGGAGGCGCTGGAAGTGATTGTCGTGGACAACAGCCCCGAGAGCACCGATATGTTCAACCGCCTACAGGCTCTTTATGGAGATGATATCATCCTCATCCATAATACCCACAATGGCGGTTACGGACAAGGCAACAATGTCGGCATCCGAAAGGCAACGGCTCCTGTCATCATGATTATGAACCCCGATGTGCGCATGGTTGAGCCTTTGTTCAAAACAGCTGTTGAGGCATTTAAACGCAACAGAAATCTATGCATGTACGGCACGAAGCAAATGCTGTCCGACACAGTAAAGAGCCCGTTGTCTTTCGATTGTTCACGACGCATGAACGGCTATCTCATTCCAATCATTAGTTCCTTCTGCAACAAGTTTGATATCTATCGTCCAAAATACATGTACCTGCAAGGTTCTTGTTTCTTCATCAGCAAAGAAAAATTTGAGGAGGTGGGAATGTTCGATGAGGAAATCTTCATGTATGGAGAAGAAGATGATATACACTACCGCCTTAAAAAACGTTTTGGAGCACATTTCCAATATAACAAGCACCTGCATTTTCTACACCTAACTCTTGAACGCCCCATGATGCTTTCTACTGAAAAGAAGATGGTGCAATCTACAGTTCTGTCGAACAAGAAGAAGGGAATTACTACTAAAAAGGCTACAAAGAACTTCATTCGCTATTACCGGACAAGGTTAGCCAGTGCATACGTCAAGAAACTGTTAGGCCAGAAGAACGCCAGCGAACATATTACCATCCTCAAGGCTATCATCAACGATTTAAAACTCAGTATTTGAATGATGATAGAAATTTTAACAAACGGCGTAGACCGATTGCGCAAAACACTTACGGAAAAGCAAATTCTTCAGTAATGCATGATTAAAAGGACATAATATGAAAAAAATACTCATAGTTTTTGGTACACGCCCTGAGGCAATTAAGATGTGTCCGCTGGTGAAGCGTTTTCAACAGGAGCCAGAGGTCTTTAAGACAATAGTATGTGTGACGGGCCAGCATCGCGAGATGCTTGATCAAGTATTGAAGATATTTGATGTGAAGCCCGACTACGATCTAAACATCATGAAGCAAGGTCAAGACCTTTATGACATTACCGCGAGAGTGCTAACAGGTATGCGCGATGTGCTCACTCAATGTCAGCCTGATGTTGTTTTAGTGCATGGCGACACAACCACTTCCACCGCCGCGGCTTTGGCCGCCTTCTACCAGCAAATACCAGTTGGTCACGTAGAGGCAGGACTCCGCACACACAATATCTATAGTCCATGGCCAGAAGAGATGAACCGTCAGCTTACGGGTCGCATGGCTACTTATAACTTCGCCCCCACTCCATTGGCGGAAATAAATCTCAAGGCTGAGATTGCCACGGGCAAGACTATCGTTACAGGCAATACGGTCATTGATGCTTTGTATATGGTTGTAGAGAAATTGAATCACAATATCGAACTAGCCAATGAGCAGAAAACAATCTTGCTAAAATCTGGCTACGACGTGAAGCGATTGCATGACGGACGCCGCCTTGTGCTTATCACTGGTCACCGCCGAGAAAACTTCGGTGATGGATTCATACATATATGCACAGCCATCAAGGATCTAACAAAGAAATATCCGTTAGTGGACTTTGTCTATCCAATGCACCTAAACCCTAATGTGCGTAGACCTATTCATGAAGTGTTTGGAGAACGGATGAACGACATTGACAATATGTTCTTCATCGAGCCATTAGAATATTTGAGTTTTGTATTCTTGATGGAGAAGGCATACATCGTTCTGACTGACAGCGGCGGGATTCAGGAAGAGGCACCGGGACTTGGCAAACCTGTATTGGTGATGCGTGACACAACGGAACGGCCAGAAGCACTCGACAGTGGCACTGTGCACCTGGTAGGCACCGACTATGACAAAATCGTCAGCGAGGTAAGCATGCTGCTTGACGACACACAAGCATACGAAAGAATGAGCAAGGCCGTCAATCCTTATGGCGATGGTCATGCATGTGAACGAATCGTTAATTTTCTAAAACTATGATTGTACTTATACGCTGTAATGACATCATATCAGACTCACGTACAAAGAAGTATATCGACTTCTATGAAAAGAATGGAATAGATTATAAGATTATCGCTTGGGATCGTCTTGGAAACTCCGAGCGTCTATCAAATGCCATCTATTGTCCTACTAAAAGCAAGTATAATCAGGGAGGCTTTGCTGCAGTAAAGGATCGTCTGAAATGGATGCGGTTTATTAAGAACACACTCTTCTCGTTCAAGGAAGACCTGCAGATACATGCCTGCGACTTAGACGCAGCATTCCCTGCCGCATTATACAAGATGTTCAGCCGCCGGAAGAACTACCTACTATTCGACGTGTTTGACTGGATATCAGACACTCTTTACAATCAGGGGAAAATTATCTCGCTGGCTTTTAAATTGATGGAAAAGTTCAGTACGAAGAGATCTGACCACATTATTATCTGCGAACCTGAACGTGTAAAACAGATTCCATATAATATTGAAGGACGATACAGTGTCCTGCAGAATATACCATCATTTGACACTTCCGATTTCCTACACGATGACAAGAGGTATCATTTCTCTAATAATTTACTCACACTGTCATACGTTGGCAGTTTCACTCAAGACCGTTGTATCATGGAACTCATCAACGGTGCCGCTAAAGGCATCTACAACCTGAATATTGCAGGCTATGGTGACAAAGAGATAACAGAGAGGTTAGAGCAACAGAAAGAAAGCCCATATATTAGATTCTATGGTAAAGTTACCTATACTGAAGGATTAAACATCATGTACAACTCAGACATTATCTATGCTATGTACTCTAAACGAAATCCTAATCACCTCTACGCAGCGCCCAACAAATATTATGAAGCCATGTTTGTAGGAAAGCCCATTATCACTACCGACGGTATCATCGTGGCAGAGAAAGTCATGTCTAACAATATGGGCTACAGCATAGAGGAGTCTTCTGAAGCGCTTATCAACCTAATGCGATATGTAACTATTGAACAGGTTAAAGAAAAGTCAGCCAACTCTTCAGCCTTATGGGCTAAATATGAACATGCAACAGAAGACTATCTGAATATGGTATATGCTAAGAAGATGGGCATCAATTTAAGCAACAACCACAATAAAGAAGGTTTACAATGAAAATCTTAGTGACAGGCGGTTCCGGCTTCATAGGAACTAATGTCGTGGAGCACTATGCCGGCAAAGGATGGAACGTTAAGAACATAGATATTGTAAAGCCCAGACAAGAAAAAGCCTTGGCCCTATGGGACGAGTGTGACATTACCGACTATGCGGCATTAAGCGAAATCGTGCAAAGGTTTGAGCCAGACTATATCATACATCTGGCAGCACGCACCGACCTCAACGGCGAGAATGTTGAAGCATACAACGCCAATACGAAAGGAGTTGAAAATATTCTGAAAGCGGCATCGCAACTGAAAACGCTACGGAAAATCCTCATCACATCATCCATGCTGGTCTGCCACACAGGCTACATTCCCAAAAACCAGCATGACTATTCGCCCACGACATTCTATGGCGAGAGCAAAGTCATTACTGAGCAGCTGACTTGGAAGAACAAGCCTGCCTGCGACTGGGCTATCCTGCGTCCTACTTCCATGTGGGGACCCTGGTTTGGTGTCCCCTATCGCAATTTCTTCGACATGGTGAAGAGTGGGCGCTATTTCCATATAGGCCATAAGTCCTGCACAAAGACTTACGGTTATATTGAAAACGCCATCTATCAGATTGACCAGCTATTGATGACCCCAACGACCGACGAAACAAACAAGGTTTTCTATCTTGGCGACAGTCCAGCCATCTTCATCGAAGAATGGGCAAACCAAATAGCAGCAGCTTTGGGAAAAAGAGTCCGACGAGTGCCGTTCGGGCTGATTCGAATAGCTGCCTTCTTTGGCGATGTGCTTAAAAAGATGGGCATCCAGTTCCCTATGACGTCTTTCCGGCTGAAGAACATGACCACGGACAATATCATTCCTTTGAACAATACAAACGAAATTGCCCCTACGCCACCCGTTGACCGGCTAACGGGAATTGAACGCACGTTAGCTTGGATGAAAGAGCACTAACAAAACTTGAACTCAAAAATTTTATAAAGGAACTTGGTGCAAACAAACAGCGAGTTGGTGTAGATGCCGTTCTCACGACACCCGCGAACATCGTCTTTGATGAGCTGCAAACGGCTTCTGACGTTACGCGTGCTGGCGCCGCCTGTGCGCATGGTGACAAAATCCATTGGCAGATACTTGGCCTTGATGTGATGTACCAAAAACAGCCGCACCATCATCTCATAGTCGGAGCCAATGGCATAGTCGGTCTTGTAAAAGCCTGCCTTATCAAAAATCCCACGACGACAATAGAACGAGGGATGAGCAGGCATAAAGCCGAAGCGCAGCCACGAAGGACGGAAACGCTTGGAACTGTAATAGCGGATACATTTCTCCGGATTACCGTCGCGAATGAAATGTATGTCGCCATAGGACGCATCAATCGACGAATCGTCAAAAGCAGGCACCATACGCTCAATGACATCGTCGCTGGTGAAATAGTCATCCGAATTCAGAATGCCCACCACATCGCCAGTAGCCATTTTAATTCCTTTGTTCATGGCGTCGTAAATGCCACGGTCTTTCTCCGACACCCATTTCATTCTGCCCTCAAAGGCATCTTCATACCGACGAATCACATTCTGAGTATCATCAGTAGAAGCACCGTCTACAATGATATATTCAATATCACGATAGGTCTGCCTGAGAACAGATTCTATTGCATCGCCTAAGGTTTGGCAGCTGTTATATGTTACAGTTATGATAGAGACTTTCAAAACTACTAAATATTGTAATTACCACACATAGTCTTCCGTTTCGCCGTCGTAGACGAAAGGACCTGTCCAGCCGCACTTGCGGCATAATGCCTCGATGTCATGCTGCTCGCCGGGAGCTATCAGGCGCTTGCCGTTGCGTATCTGGTAATATGTCTTGCGGTTGAAGCGGGCAATGAGCAACTGACGGATCTGGCGCTCCTGCTTTCCGGTCATCCCTTCGTAGAAATGAGTCAGGCCATGCTTCATCACGGTCTTCTCACACGAGCGGAACAACGGGCAATGGCCGTTCTGCACGTCACGACAACGCGGGTTGATGGCGAACTTCGCCACTTCATTGTCATTGTTATACAAGCCCACCACCCAACGCAGGCATTGAGCATGGCGCTCACACCCGTCGTGAAAACATACTAAATAATGCTCAGCCTTGGCTTGGAGCACCTCGGCATCGCCTGCAAATTCTGCCTTCAGCAGCATTGTGTTATTGTCGTTGTCTTTCATAATGCTTCTTCTACATAACTAATAGTTATTACGCCGCCTCCTACTGGTGCGCTGCAAAAATACATAAAATTGACGAAACGGCCAAATCTTTTAAGACAAAATGCACCTACAACGCCAAAAACTTGCAAAACATCGGTAACCACGCGGGTTACTAACAGTAACCACGTGGGTTACTCACTGTAACCACGCGGGTTACTGTCAGTAACCATGCGGGTTACTAAAAGGGTACAGTCAGTTACACTGACGAATGCCGCCTCACCACTTTCGGCCACAATCCGGAGAAAACGCGGGAGAAATTTGCTGACAAACCGGCACAGACGTAAATATTTTTGAAAAACCTTAAAAAAATGCAATAATAACACTTTTTTTCAGTTATAATAGAAACGGAGATAACAACCATGACAGATAACGTCCTCTTTATTATTGCAGCTTTCTTCCTGAGCATGGTCTGCGGATTTTTCTTCATCCCGCAAATCATCAGGTTTTGCAAGGAGAAAGGACTGTATGACAAGCCCGATGGCCGCAAGATTCACCATAACGCCATTCCCAGGCTCGGCGGCATCAGCTTCCTGCCGAGCATGCTGCTGGCCTCGCTCATTGTCATCGTTGTCTACAATCAGAACTATGCAGGCCACCAGGTGACACTCAGCTCTTGGTCTATCACCTTTTTCTTCTGCCTGCTGCTCATCTACGGAGTAGGCATCGTCGACGACTTAGTGGGACTGGGAGCCAAGACAAAATTCTCGGTTCAGACGATAGCGGCCATCCTGCTACCCATGTCGGGCCTGTACATCAACAATCTCTACGGATTCCTTGGCTTGTACGAAATACCATTCTCCGTAGGAGCTCCTCTGACGGTGTTCATCATTATCTTTGCCTGCAACGCCATCAACCTCATCGACGGCATTGACGGCCTGTCGGCAGGTCTCTCGCTGCTTGCCCTGACAGGATTCTTGATTTGCTTCTTCCGCGAAGGGCTCCACACTTACTGCATGCTCATTGCCGGCCTGATGGGGGTGCTTGTGTCGTTCCTATACTTCAACCTTTGGGGCGATGCGAAGAAAGGCCGCAAGATTTTCATGGGCGACTCAGGCTCGCTGACTCTGGGATTCATTCTGGGGTTCCTGTTTGTGAAGTTCACCATGGACAATCCCAACGTGCGTCAATTCCGTCTCGACTCCATGATACTGGCCTACACGCTGCTCATTGTGCCCACCTTCGATGTGGTGCGCGTGTCGCTTGTACGCCTATACCACAGAAAACCCATCTTCAAGGCCGACAAAAACCACATTCACCATAAGCTGATGCGTGCCGGGCTGAGCCAGCACCAAACGCTGCTCTGCATTCTCGGACTGGCCGTTTCGCTGGTCATTGTCAACATACTCCTAATCAATACTGCCTATTTCAGTGTTATCGTCATTATCAACATCGTTCTCTGGATTCTATTCAATATGATAGTCAACCACCGCATCAAGCAGCAAATGCTTCCTGTATTTGCAGAAGTTGAAGACAACAGATAACATCAATTAAAGTATGGTCAAGCGTCTGTTCGATTTCGTGCTCTCCCTGTTGGGCTTGGTGCTCTTCTCGCCAGTGTTCCTCATTATCTACTTAGGCCAGAAGCTCACCTACAAAGGGCCTGCTTTCTTTGTTCAGGAACGCATAGGGAAAGGAGGCCGTCCCTTCAACATTTACAAATTCCGCACAATGGTGGTGCAAGGCGAGCAGGACGGTGTTCCACGGCTGGCTGAAGAGAACGACGACCGTCTGACTAAGTTCGGGCGCTTTCTGCGCAACCATCACCTCGACGAGCTGCCACAGCTATGGAACGTGCTCAAGGGCGACATGTCCTTCATCGGACCGAGGCCGGAACGGAAATACTTCATCGACCAAATCATGGAGCACGACAAGCGCTACGTCGAACTGTACCAGATACGTCCTGGCGTGACCAGCTATGCCACGCTCTACAACGGCTACACGGACACGATGGAGAAGATGCTGCGACGCTTGGAGCTGGACCTGTACTACTTGGAGCACCGTTCGTGGTGGTTCGACATCAAGATTATCATGAAGACTTTCCTCAACATCATCTTCGGCAAGAAATTCTGAAAAGGCCGCAAATGACGAAACGGTTAAACGATTGTTTTACCTGATCTTCGGGTTCTTCGTGCGCTTGAGGTCGAAGAGGTAGGTAAGCTTCACGATGATGTTGGAGAAATTGGAGAGGGCGAAGTAGTCGCGCTTCGTATTGCCGTAGATGTTGCCCAAGCCATAATAGTAGCGGCCCTCCAACAGGAAGTGACCGATTTTGGGGTGTGAGAACTCAAGGCCCATGCCACCGGCAATGCCGTAGTCAAGCTTGTGCTCCACGGCCATGGTATCCTGTGCCACGATGCTTGAGGTGCGGCCGGAGCCATCGGAATAGACGGGTGTACGGCTCTCCCACGGAAAATTCATCTTCGTCTTCTCGCTGAGAAAAAAGCCCACCTGCGGACCTACCTGAAAGAAGAACTGAAAACCACGACGCTCACGTCCCCACCCCAGGCGGGCAAAGACAGGCACCTGCACATAGGTCATGTCGCGCTGATACTCCTCCGGCAGTCCCGTCGTTCTGTTGATGACGGGTTCGTCGTCGGGTGTGAGGATACTCTCTTTCCAGCCAATCTGGGCGTAGTTCACCTCGGCCGTAACGGCGCAGATGCTGCTGAAGTATTTCTCGGAAACATAACGGAAGGAAAGGCCGCCGGTAAGGCCCGTGTGCATGTCCTGCGGCACCTTGGGCAGGAAGCTCACATTGCTCAACGCCACGCCGCCGTTGAAACCGACGGACAAGTCGTTGCGGTGCTCACCCACTTGCGCTACTGCAGGGGAAAATGAAAAAATGAAAAAACAAAAGAATAAAAAGCATAGGCGGTGAAAATCCAACGCCGGCTTGTTTCTTTTCAATGCTGAGAAAACAGAGGACACGAAGAAAAAAGTTTTATTCTTTTATTCCTTTATTACTATTTACTATTTTCAATAGCTGATGGTGTCAATCTGTCCGTTGGGCTTATAGTGCACGAACATGTAGGCGCGGTTCAGAAAACCGGCGCCGCTGCCCTGCTGCTCAAACTTCAGCGGGGTCTGGACGGGCGTATAGTTGAAACGCCCCGAAGCACCGTCGAAGGTCTTGCCATATTTGTGCAGACCGCGCAGGAAGAAAAGGGCGTGGTCGAAGCCCGTCATGGCAAGCGGGGGCATGTAGGCACTCATGTCACGCTGGAAGTTCTGGCGATATTTCAATGCCATACGCTTTGCCAGCAATGGAGCCATGCCCGGATAGAAGGGAGCAGGAATATAGACGTCGTACTTGTGGAAATTAGCGGCCTGAGCCTCGGCCAGAGCCATCCACTCAGTATAGCCGAAAAGCGACACCTTCAGTCCCTCATTGGCCGACAGCAAATCCTTCAGCTTAATGAACGCCACCTCCATGTCGCTGCTGCGTGCAGAATTGAGCACCACCACATTGGGACGCTGGGTGCTGAAAGCGCTGGCAAAGAGCGAGTTGACAGACTTCAGGCTGGTGAGACTATAGCCGATGCGACGGTTCTCCAGTTCCTTACGCAAGGCGGCCGTAAAGGAGCCTTTGGTGCTGTTGGGGTCGTCGCAGTCAACGATGACGGGGTGATAATCCTTGAACCAATCAGCAAAGCGGCGACTGGTAGGCTCGTTGAGTGACTCTGGCGACTGGTAGACCTGGAAGATGTGCGGGTTGCCAGCAACCTGAGGAGCATTGATGGAATAAGGAATGACAAGCATAATGCCATGCTGCAGGGTGAAGGCCGACAAGTCGTTCATCTGCTTGGAATAGAGCGGTCCGAAGATGATGTCGCACTGTGCGGCTTCAGGCTTTGCCAAAATCTCGGTGATGTCGCCAGTGTCGGGTGTGTTCCACGCATAGACATCGACGGAAATGCCTTCATGCTTCAGACTATCGCAGGCCATGAGCAGACCACGGTAGTATTCCACCATGCGGCGTCCGTCGCCGTTGATGTCGTGCAGCGGCAGCATCACGCCCATACGGATGGAGCGCTGGCGCACATCGTCGTTCTCCATCGGCGCATCGGCAGAAGATGTTTGTGTCTGTCCTGCGGTGGGAATGATGATCTTCGAGCCTTTCTTCAGCACGTAGTCAGAGCGTTCCATGCCAGGATTGGCGGCGCGCAGCTCAGCCTCGGTAAGACCATAGCTGCGTGCAATGCCATAGATGGTCTCACCCCTTTTCACCTTATGCGTAGTCACCGACTGGGCCAGCGCCGTGCCTGCAGTAAGCACAAGAAGCGCCAAAACCAAAAAATATCTTAATATTCGCATCATCGTTTTGTATTTTTTCCGTTTTCGTCTGCAAAAGTACGAAAAATGTTTGTATCTTTGCACTCTAAACGGCAAGAAAATGAAAAAGAATTTTATATTTCTGCTTTTTGCACTCTTTTTAGGCGCAATGCCGGCCTTCTCACAGAAAGTGGACCCGAAGGCCTACTACACTGATGACAAGGGCATGAATCAGGAAACAGACAACATCAGCGAGGGTCAGGCTCCATTAAAGGTTGTGTTCCGTGCCAACCCTTCGGAAATGGAAGGCTACTCGCCTTCCTACGAATGGCACTTCCTTCGTGTACCCAAGGAAGGCGTACCGCAGGAACTCTTCGTGCGCTATGAGGAAGACACCGAGTACACATTCACCGAGGCGGGCACTTTCAACGTGATGCTGAAGACACGCCTGGAGCAGGACGGCGATGAACTGGATTCCGCAACTGTCACCGTCAGCATTCTCGAAAGCCGCCTGAAGTTCCCCAATGCCTTCTCGCCCAACAACGACGGCACCAACGACAAATACGGGGCTTATGGCGTGAATGACCCTGAAAGTCCCGACCACTGGAGGAGCATCGTGAAGTTCCATGCCATCATTATCAACCGCCGCGGACAGAAGCTTTACGAATGGTACGACCCTGCCGGCTACTGGGACGGCACTTATAACGGCCATCCCGTAAAGGAAGGTGTCTACTATGTGGTCGTCTCTGCCAAAGGCGCCGAAGGCCATGAGTATAACATTCGCAAAGACATCAACCTGCTGCGCACCTACACCGAGGAGGGCAGCGGAACCTCAGGCGAGCAATAGTTCCAGAAGGAACCACAGATTCCATTTTGACACATCACCTACCTTATGTCCGACAACATCTGCGTCTACGGCGCACGCGTACATAATCTGAAAAATATTGACGTGGTCATACCGCGCCATTCGCTCACCGTCATCACCGGACTGAGCGGCAGCGGTAAGTCATCGCTGGCCTTCGACACCATTTTTGCCGAGGGACAGCGCCGCTATATTGAGACTTTTTCGGCCTATGCCCGCAATTTCCTCGGCGGTCTGGAACGTCCCGACGTAGACAAGATTACGGGACTTTCGCCAGTCATCAGCATCGAACAGAAAACGACGAACAAGAATCCGCGAAGCACCGTTGGCACGACCACTGAGGTTTACGACTACCTTCGACTGCTCTTTGCACGTGCCGGACGCGCCTACAGCTACATGACGGGCGAGCCGATGGTGAAATACACCGAGGAAAAGGTGATAGAGATGATTCAAACCGACTATGCCGGGAAGAAGATTCTCCTTTTGGCTCCTTTAGTGCGCTCCCGCAAGGGCCACTACCGCGAACTGTTCGAGCAGATGCGCCGCAAGGGTTATCTCACCGTGCGCGTCAATGGCGAGCTGATGGAGCTGACGCGCGGCATGAAGGTAGACCGCTACAAGAACCACGACATCGAGGTTGTCATCGACAAGCTTAGCCTTCCCCCCACCCCCTCACAAGCTGGAGGCGACGAGCGGCTGAAGAAGTCGGTCAGTATCGCCATGAAGCAAGGCGACGGCTTGGTCATGATTCTTGAAGTAAACAGTTCTCCTTCCACAAAAGCGAGTGCCCCGAAATTCTTCTCCAAGCGGCTGATGTGCCCCACGAGCGGCATCAGCTACAGCGACCCTGCGCCCAACAATTTTTCCTTTAACTCACCGCAAGGTGCCTGTCCGCGATGCAAGGGCCTGGGCTACATCAATGAAATCGACCTCGCGAAGGTCATCCCCAACCGCAAACTGAGCATCCACGACGGTGCTATCATTCCCTTAGGGAAATACAAGAGCCAGCTCATCTTCTGGCAGATAGAGGCGCTGCTGCAGAAATATGACTGCACGCTGAAGACGCCTGTGGACGACATCCCCGACGAGGCGATGACAGAGATTCTCTACGGTTCTTTGGAGGACGTGCGCATCGACAAGGACGTGGTGCACACTTCCAGCGACTATTTCGTCACCTTCAACGGCATCATCAAGTATCTGCGCGACGTCATCGACAACGACGACTCACTGACTGGGCAGAAATGGGCCGACCAGTTCATGGCTGAATGTGAATGTCCTGAATGTCACGGCCAGCGTCTGAACCGCGAAGCGTTGAGCTATAGGATTGACGACAAGAACATTGCCCAGCTGGCCTCGATGGACATCGGCGAACTGCGCCAGTGGATTGTTGATTTAGAGGTGAGTGGTGAGAGGTGTGAGGTGAGAGAATACTCTGCCACAGAATCTACCGCAGACAAATCTCTCACCTCTCACCTCCCACCTCTCACCTCCCAAGAATATCAGATTGCCAAGGAAATACTCAAGGAGATACGCACGCGTCTTGACTTCCTGCTTGGCGTGGGTCTCGACTACCTCTCGCTGAACCGTCCGTCGGCATCGCTGAGCGGCGGCGAGAGCCAGCGCATCCGTCTGGCCACGCAGATTGGCTCGCAGTTGGTCAACGTCCTTTATATCCTCGACGAGCCGAGCATCGGTCTGCACCAAAGGGACAATGAGCGCCTCATCCACTCGCTGAAGGAGCTGCGCGACTTGGGCAACACCGTCATCGTGGTGGAGCACGACAAGGACATGATGCTGGCTGCCGACTATATTATCGACATTGGTCCCCGTGCCGGACGCAAAGGCGGCGAGGTGGTGTTCCAAGGCACACCCGAGGAGCTGATGAAGGCCGACACGCTGACGGCGAAATACCTAAAAGCTCCCCCTTCGTCCCCCGAGGGGGACACTCATGCTGGCAAGCCTTGCAATAAGTCAAATGAAGCCCCCTCGGGGGCCATAGGGGGGGCTTTGGTTTTACGCGGCTGCTCCGGCAATAACCTCCGCCACATCGACGCCACGTTCCCGCTGGGCAAGCTCATCGTGGTGACTGGCGTGAGCGGCAGCGGCAAGTCGACGCTCATCAACGAGACGTTGCAGCCCATCCTGTCGCAGCATTTCTACCGATCACTGAAGCGTCCCCTACCCTACGACAGCATTGAGGGACTGGAGCTGATAGACAAGGTGGTGAATGTCGACCAGAGTCCCATCGGACGCACGCCACGCTCAAATCCCGCCACCTACACTGGTGTCTTTTCCGACATCCGCTCGCTCTTCGTTAACCTGCCTGAAGCTAAGATCCGTGGCTACAAGCCCGGCCGTTTCTCGTTCAATGTGAAGGGCGGACGCTGCGAGACCTGCGGCGGCAACGGCTACAAAACCATCGAGATGAACTTCCTGCCCGACATCCAGGTGCCATGCGAGGAGTGCCACGGCAAGCGCTACAACCGTGAGACCCTGGAGGTGCGCTACAAAGGCAAGTCAATCGCCGATGTCCTCGACATGACCATCAATCAGGCAGTGGAGTTCTTCGAAAACGTGCCCGACATCCTGCGCAAGATCAAGACCATCCAGGACGTCGGCCTGGGCTACATCAAGCTGGGGCAGCCGTCGACCACGCTCAGCGGCGGCGAGAGCCAGCGTGTCAAGCTGGCCACGGAGCTGTCGAAACGCGACACGGGCCGCACCGTCTACATCCTCGACGAACCCACCACTGGCCTTCACTTCGAGGATATCCGCATCCTGATGCAAGTGCTCAGGAAGCTGGTGGACCGTGGCAACACAGTCATCGTCATTGAGCACAACCTCGACGTCATCACACAGGCCGACCACATCATCGACATGGGACCGGAGGGCGGACGCCGCGGCGGTCTCATCCTCAGCACGGGTACACCAAAAGAAGTGGCGTGCAGCACCAAAGGCCACACGCCACGATTCCTTCGTGATATTGTTTAGTCCTCCTCCGGCGTGATGAGCTTGTAGCCCTTGCCGTGGATGTTGATGATTTCAATCTGCGGATCGTCCTTCAGGTGCTTGCGCAGCTTGGTGATGTAGACATCCATCGAGCGGGCGTTGAAGTAGTTGTCGTCAATCCAGATGGTTTTCAGGGCGAAGTCACGCTGCAGAATCTCGTTGGCGTGTGAGCAGAGCAGTGCCAAGAGCTCATTCTCCTTGGTGGTGAGCTTTGTCTGCTGATCGCCGATGCAGAGCAGCTGCTTCTGCGTGTCAAACGTGAAGTTACCGATGTGGTAGAGCGTTGACTCCTTGTTCTTCTTTCCGCGGACACGGCGCAGGATGGCGTCGATGCGGTAGACCAGCTCCTCCATTGAGAAAGGCTTGGTGATGTAGTCGTCGGCACCTATCTTGAAGCCCTCAAGAATGTCTTCCTTCAGCGTCTTGGCAGTGAGAAAGATGATGGGCACCTCGGGATTGGCAGCCCTGATTTCCTGTGCCAGGGTGAAGCCGTCTTTCTTGGGCATCATCACGTCGAGCACGCAGATGTCGAACTTGGTCTTCAGGAAGGCCTTATAGCCAGCCTCGCCGTCGGGGCAGAGCTCAGCCTCATAGCCCTTTGCGGCCAGATATTCTCTCAGTAACATGCCGAGGTTCTCGTCGTCCTCGCACAGCAAAATTTTCAGATTCTCGTCCATAATTGTTTCTTTTTAGAGGTGAGAGGTAAGAGGTGAGAGGTGAGAGATATGATCTTTCGCTTCTTTTCCCTTAATTCTACACCCAGGTTTATACTAAGTTTTCAAAATGTTTTCTAAGTCCAATTAGCATTTTAGCTGTTTCGTTGATATACAATTCATGTTCATCAAACTGCTGTTGATTGATATATCCTAATAGCAAGGCTGCCTCTATCTGGCACATTACTTCCATTAGGGAACCATTTGCAATCTCAAGGAAATGCAGACGTTCCTTGTTGGAGAATCGCCCCATACCTTCCGCAATATTCGATGGTATCGATACGACAGCACGTTGAATCTGGTTAGTAAGACCATACCGTTCCTCTTGAGGGAACCCCCGTGATAACTGATAGACATTTACCATCAACTGCATTGCCCGATGATAAACGGACAACTTCCGATAGTAGAAATCATTATTTTTCATATAGTACATTAACAGTAAAAAACTATCATCTCAATGACCTCTCACCACTCACCTCCAATGTATTCTCTCACCTCTCACTTCTCACCACTCACCTCTAAAACCGGCAGCGTAATAGTAAACTTTGTTCCCTTGCCTACTTCACTTTCACACTTAATGTCGCCTTCGTGGAGGTTGATGATTTTCTTGACGTAGGCCAGGCCGAGGCCGAATCCCTTGACATCGTGTACGTTGCCGGTATGCACCCGGTAGAACTTTTCGAAGATTTTCTTCACGTTCTCGCGCTTGATGCCCTGTCCCGTGTCGGCTATCGAGAAGCACAACTTGTCGCCCTCATTCCAGGTGCGCAGGTGGATGTCGACAGGCTCGTCGGGCTTGCGATACTTCACCGCGTTGTCCATCAGGTTGGTGATGGCGTTTGTGAAATGCACCTCGTCGACGTAGATGGCCGAGTCAACAGCCTCAATCTCAGTGTAGATATGTCCGCCGGTGTGCTCCACGCGCAGCGAAAAGGTCGAGGCGGTCTGCTCCAACAGCTCGTTCAGGTCGAGCTCCTTTTTCTTGAACGACACCGTCTTTCGGTCGAACATCGACATCTGCAGCACTTTCTCCACGAGGAAACGCAGTCGTTTCGACTCGTCGTTGATGATGCCGCCCAGATGTTTCTGCATCTGCGGACTCTTCGGCACTGTTTCGTCACCCAGCATCTGCGCAGCCAGCGAGATGCTGCTGATAGGCGTCTTCAGCTCGTGCGTCATGTTGTTGATGAAGTCATTCTTGATTTCGGTATAGCGTTTCTGCCTGAAGATGACCACGATGGTAAAGATAAACGTGACGAGCAGCACCAGTGTGAAGATGATGGCGGGAATCATGAAGCGCACCGACGAATAGATGTACTTGTCCATGTCGGGGAAGTGAATCGTCACCACGCCCATCTTCGAAGCGGGGTCGTTTTTGAAGAGTTTCTGCGAATAGGGTTTTTCAATGCCCTGCTCAGTATAATCGGGACAACGGTAGACCTCACGTCCGTCGGCCGTCGACACGGTGAAGTGGTAGGCCAGGTTGATGCCGTTGTTCTGCAGCTCCTGCTTGATGTCGTGGTCGAGCAGCAGGAAATTCACGCGCTCCTTCAGTGGCTTGTCGCTCGCCGTATATAATATATTGTACACGACCTCGTCGAGCAGTGCCTTCTGATAGACATAGCGGGTGCGCACGATTTCCTGCATTGACTTCGCGGCTTCCGACACCGACGAGTTGTCGGTCTTCATGATGATGGCCTTGGGAATGGTGGGCGGCTTCGTGGCGAAGGTCTTCAGCTCGAAGGCGCTGTAGACGGTGCCGTCGTCGGCCGACACGGCAAACTCATGCTGCTCCTGTATGCTGCCGTTGATGCCGTCGACGATGACTGAGTCCTGCGTGTAGGCACGGCGCTCCACGTCGCTGACGTCCTTCTCCAGGTAGCGCAGCGTCTCGTTCATCTCCAGGTTGTGCGAGGCCTGATACAATGCGCGGGTGACGCTCTCGTCAAACTGCTCCTGCTTCATCTTGGCCATCTCCTCGATGTAGCCAAACTGAACATAGAGCAGGCCCAGGAACGATAATCCCATCACCGCCGCAATAATCCATATCGTTGATTTCTTCATTCTTTTTATATTTGTGTCCAGGCAAACGAAGCTCACAGCTTCATTTTCTGTCTTTTGCTGTATTGACGTGTGCAAAGATAGAACGTTTAACGAAATGAATGAAATATTTGGTTAATTATTTACGTTAAGTTTAACATTTTTAGGTATTTTATCACCTTATAGTTACATATTTTCAATTATCAGAATTCGTATTTCATCATTTAAGCACTACTTTTCCCACGGCAAAAGCTCCACAAAAAGACAACGCAGTAGGCCATAAACACATATTTTATGGATACGGCCAAGAACCATGACGCCAAAGTGTTTCAAGACATCGGCAGCACATGAAACAAAGTGTTTCAAAAAATTTTTGTCAATGAAACACTTTGTTTCAGCCGTAGAAACAAAGTGTTTCTGCCGCCGAAACAAAGTGTTTCAAGCACAGATACAGTTATAGGGCTGCTGCGCCAATCCAAAACCATGCGGTTGGCAAAGCCTGACCAGCCGCAGGTCGAAAAAACTATGGCGAATGTGAGAAAATAAAAAATAAAGAGCCGGAAGACAAAAAACTGCACAAAAAATTTGCGAATGTGCAGAAATAGATGTACCTTTGCACAAAATTTTTGCAAATGTGCAATGAATACAAGCAACAGCTTTAACGATTATATACGCCAAGCAATTGTTAAAAACTGGAATGAAAACGCACTGACCGACTATCAGGGCCAGACTTTGCAGTTCCATGACGTGGCAAGAAAGATTGGCAAGATACACATCCTGTTTGAGAACTGCAACATCGAGCGAGGCGACAAGATTGCCATCTGCGGACGCAACTCGGCACACTGGGCCGTCACTTTCCTCGCCACGCTGACCTACGGCGCAGTGGCCGTGCCCATCCTGCACGAGTTCAACGCCGAGCAGATTCACAACATCGTCAACCACAGCGAGGCACGCCTGCTTTTCGTAGGCGATTACGTGGCAAAGGAGATTAGCCCGGAGCAGATGCCACAACTGGAAGGCATTGTCAACCTGCCCGACTTCTTGCTGATGACGTCGCGCTCTGAGCAGCTGAACTACGCGCGTGAACATTTAAATATGATGTTCGGCTCCAAGTATCCCAGAGCCTTCACAAAGGAGGACGTGCATTTCCATGAGGACCAGCCAGAGGAGCTGGCACTCATCAATTACACCAGCGGCACCACAGGCTTCTCGAAAGGCGTCATGCTGCCCTACCGCGCACTCTGGGGCAACATCAGTTTCTGTCTGAACCGCCTCAGCAAGCACGTAAAACCGGGATCGCCCATGCTCGACATCCTGCCCATGGCCCACATGTACGGCCTGAGCATCGAGTTCCTCTTCGGATTCTGCAACGGTTGCCATTTGTTCTTCCTCAACCGTCTGCCCTCGCCCACGCTCATCGCCAAGGCTTTCACCGACGTGAAACCCAGACTCATCATCGCCGTTCCGCTCATCATCGAGAAGATTGTGCGCAAGCGCGTACTGCCCGTGTTGCAGACGCCGCGCATGAAGCTGCTCATGGCCATGCCGGTGGTGAAGGAAAAGGTGAAGGCGAAAGTGCTGGAACAGGTGATGCAGGCTTTCGGCGGCCAGGCCTACGAAATCATCGTCGGCGGCGCACCGCTGTCGAAGGAAGTGGAGCAGTGCCTGCTGTCCATCGGCTTCCCCCTCACCGTGGGCTACGGCACGACAGAGTGCGCTCCGCTCATCAGCTACCGCGACCACAGCGAGTTTGCACCCGGCTCATGCGGATGCCCCGTCGACGGCATGGAGGTGCGCATCGGCAGCACTGACCCGCATAACACGGCCGGCGAGATACTCACCCGCGGCACCCACCTCATGCTGGGCTACTACAAGAACGACGAGGCCACCGCACAGGCCATCGACCGCGACGGATGGTATCACACCGGCGACCTGGCCACCATGGACTACGACCGCAACATCTACATCCGCGGACGTATCAAGAACATGCTGCTCGGCGCCAACGGACAGAACATCTATCCCGAGGAAATTGAAGACAAGCTCAGCTCAATGCCAATGGTCAGCGAGTGCATCGTCGTGCAGCGCGAACAGAAACTCATCGCCCTCGTCTATCCCGATCAGGACGAGCTGATAAACTTCAGCAACGACGAACTGCAGGGCATCATGGAGCAGAACCGCCAAGAACTGAACATGCAGCTGCCTGCATACAGCCGTCTTTCCGCCATCCTGCTGCAAGGCGAAGAATTCCAGAAGACACCGAAGAAAAGCATCAAGAGATACCTTTATTCTTAACTATGAAAGAAATACCTAGCTATAATGCCCTGATCGAGAAAAGCATTATCGACCATTGGGATATGGATGCCCTCACCGACTATAAAGGGCAGACACTGCAATATCACGACGTGGCTCGCAAGATAGAGAAGGTACACATCCTCTTTGAAAACAGCGGCGTGGTGAAGGGCGACAAAATAGCCCTTTGCGGACGCAACAGCAGCCAGTGGACGGTGGCGTTCCTGGCCACCATCACCTACGGTGCCATCGCCGTGCCCATCCTGCACGAGTTCACTGCAGACCAGATACACAACATCGTAAACCACAGCGACGCCAAGCTGCTCTTCGCCGGCGACCACGTCTGCGGCTCGGTTGACCCCATGCAGATGCCCCACCTGGAAGGCATCGTCCGCAACAGCGACTACTCGCTGCTGCTCTCACGCACCGACAAGCTGACCTATGCACGCGAGCACCTCAACGAGCTCTACGGCAAGAAGTTTCCCAAGTATTTCCGAAAGGAGCACGTCAGCTACTACCACGAGCAGAGCCCCGACGAGCTGGCCCTCATCAACTACACCAGCGGTACGACAGGCTTCTCCAAGGGTGTGATGATACCCTACCGCGCACTGTGGTCGAACTTCGACTTCGCCTGCAAGGCCATGGGCGACAACCTGAAGACCGGCTGCAGCGTCATCTCCATCCTGCCCATGGCACACATGTACGGCATGGCCTTCGAGTTCAGCTATGAGTTCATCAAGGGATGCCATGTCTACTATCTCAACCGCGTGCCCTCGCCCGCCATCATTGCGCAGGCCTTCGCCGACATCAAGCCCGGCATCATCATTGCCGTGCCGCTGGTCATCGAGAAAATCATACGCAAAAAGGTGTTCCCCAAGATTCAGACACCACGCATGCGCCTGCTGCTGCAGATGCCCGTCATTGCGCAGAAGGTGCGCGAGCGCATCTGCGAGGAGGTGAAGAAGGCCTTCGGCGGACAGTTCTTCGAAATCATCATCGGCGGTGCCGCCTTCAATCAGGAGGTGGAGACGTTCCTGCAGCAGATAGGCTTCCCCTACACCGTGGGCTACGGCGCCACCGAGTGTGCGCCCATCATCTGCTATGAGGACTGGCGCCTCTTCGTGCCAGGCTCCTGCGGCAAGGCTGCGAAGAACATGGAGGTACGCATCGACTCGCCCGACCCCGAGAACATTCCCGGCGAGATTCTCACACGCGGACTCAACGTCATGCTGGGCTATTACAAGAACGAAGAAGCCACTCGCGAGACCCTCGACAAGGACGGATGGTATCACACCGGCGACCTCGGCACGATGGACGAAGACGGCAACGTGTTCATCAACGGACGCTCGAAAAACATGCTCCTCGGCGCCAGCGGACAGAACATCTATCCCGAGGAAATTGAGGACAAGCTCAACTCAATGACACTTGTCGTAGAGAGCATCGTGGTGCAGCGCGACCAGAAGCTCGTCGCACTCGTTCATCCCGACCTTGACGAGGCCAGGAATCTGGGCTTCACACACGAAGACCTGGAGGGCATCATGGAGCAGAACCGCAACGGGCTCAACCAAATGCTGCCCGCCTACGAGAAAATCAGCGAGATAGAGATTTACGACGAGGAGTTTGCCAAGACACCGAAAAAGAGCATCAAACGCTACTTGTACAAATAATTTCACGACAACGAATTTAGCGAACAAAACGAATTGCGGCGCACTGGCAACAGTCTTCGTTTACCATTTCACGAATAGCGCAGCAATTCGTTTTTTTCGTCAACTCGTTGTTATCAACCGCTAATTTCTTTTATTCGTATAATTCGTATAATTCGTTGTCGAAAATATGGGAAGAAGTAAGAAGCCCCTTCCATTGTTGGAGGGCGTGATGATAGAAGCCGTCGCCGCTGAAGGCAAATGCCTGTTCCATTGGAACGACCTCGTGGTATTCGTGCCCTGGTGCGTGCCGGGCGACGTGTGCGATGTGCAGCTTCGCCGCAAGAAACATTCCTTTGCCGAGGGCGAGGTGGTGCGCTTCATCAAACAGAGCGAGGTGCGCGCAGTGCCCTTCTGTCAGCATTTCGGCGTATGCGGCGGCTGCAAGTGGCAGAACCTGCCCTACGAAGAGCAGTTGCGCTTCAAGCAGCAGCAGGTGTACGATCAGCTCTCACGCATCGGCAAGATTGAGTTGCCTGAGTTTCGCCCCATCCTCGGCTCGGTCAAGACCACGGAATACCGCAACAAGCTCGACTTCGGCTGCGCCAACAAGCGGTGGATAACAAAGGAAGAGATGGAAAACCTCCCCCCTGCCCCATCCCAAGGAGCGGGAGCCAAGGATGTGCCCGCCATCGGCTTCCACATTACTGGCGCCTTCGACAAGATTCTGCCCATTGAGAAATGCTGGCTCATGGACGACCTGCACAACACGATTCGCAACGACATCCGCGACTACGCCATACAGCACGGCATCACGTTCTTCGACCTACGTCAGCAGGTGGGATTGCTGCGCGACATCATCATCCGCAACAGCGCCAGCGGCGAACTGATGGTGATTATCCAGTTCCACTACGACGCGACGGGCGGCGAGCAGGAAGCCATGGCACTGTTGCAGCACGTAGCCGACACGTTCCCGCAAATAACGTCGCTGATGTATCTCGACAATCAGAAATGCAACGACACCATCGGCGACCAGGACGTGCTGCTGTTTAAGGGTAAGGACCACATCTTCGAGCTCATGGAAGACCTGAAGTTCAAGGTCGGCCCCAAGTCCTTCTACCAGACGAACACCGAGCAGGCCTACCATCTCTACAGCGTAGCCCGCGAGATGGCATTAGCCCCCCTGTCGTCCCCCGAGGGGGACACTAATGCTGGCAAGCCAGCATTTAAGTCAAATGAAGCCCCCTCGGGGGCCGTAGAGGGGGCTTTTCCCTCACCTCTTATTTACGACCTCTACACCGGCACGGGCACCATCGCCAACTTTGTGGCCCGGCAGGCACGCCAGGTCATCGGCATAGAATATGTTCCCGAGGCCATCGAGGATGCCAAAATCAATTCAGAGCTGAACGGCATCGGCAACACGCTCTTCTTTGCCGGCGACATGAAGGACATTCTCACCGACGACTTCATCGCCCGTCACGGCCGTCCCGATGTCATCATCACCGACCCGCCACGCGCCGGCATGCATCCCGACGTGGTGAAGACCATCCTGCGCGCCGCACCCCAGCGCATCGTCTACGTCAGCTGTAACCCAGCCACACAGGCCCGCGACCTGCACGACATGGACTCCGATTATCGCGTCGCCGCCGTTCAGCCTGTCGACATGTTCCCCCACACGCCACACGTAGAGAATGTCGTACTGCTGGTGAGGAGGGAGTCTACTCCTCAATAATCGTGCCTCTGATAAATCTGCCAGTCAGTTTCAGCCGTAAGCAAAAACTGCACATCGTCACTTTTATTGCCCGACTCTGAGAACAGTTTGCCGCTATATTCCGTCACCATGTGGTTCTTCATGGGAATATCGGCCAGCTCTTTCTCATACTTCACAGTATTGTTTGCATCGCGGGCACTTATCGTCATGTTCAGACTACCTGTCTCATCGCGAAGGAAAGTGTAGGCGCAGAGTGTCAGCGGAGCTGTCTGTCCTTCCACATTATAGATGATGCTCTGCTGCGAATTGACCGTACCGCCCATTCCCGTGACAGCATTGAACACGCCCGACTCACCAGTGTAGAAGAGGCGGATGGTCTTCACCTCCGACGGTATAGCGTCCTGAATGATGACACGCACCATCGATGTGGCACGCTGCAGACGTATGTCATACGTGGTTTGCTCTCCGGTCACCTCTATGTCGCCGTAATAAAAGAACGTGTCAGAGAAGCCGATGCTGTTAGTAAACTGGATGAATTCAGGGTTAGAAACGGAGGGATTGCCCGTACTGCTGTGCGCCAGCACCAAAAGCTGATAGGTGCCGGCAGTCAGCGTGAGGCCTACCTCACCGTAGTTGTCGTCAGTCTTCTTCTGCGTGACAGATTTCACCTTCGTGCCATTCTGGAAAAGCACAAACTGCAGACTAGTGCTGAAGTCAGCCACACTTTGCACGTCACGTGTCTCAAAGGGAACGATATGATAGAGCGATGCGCGAATAATGACATTGCCCTCTACAGGTTTCTTTTCCTGCTGTTCATCGAGGACAGCCTTCTCACAGGCTCCCAACCCCATCATGATCACCATCATCATGGTGGCCACAAATAATTGTGATAGTCTATTCATATTAGTTATATGGTTTAGTTCTGAAGATTATTGGTTAATCATTAGCAACTTACCGGGCACGCTGATAACATGACATTATTTATTCTCATACCATTGCTTCAGCACGAAGAAGGCTTTCTTCTTCTCGCCGTTGTCGCTGACGAGGCCCTTGCGGTTGTAGTAGTCCTGGACGCCGGGCAGCACGCGGCGGGGAGAGCGGAAGTCCTTCAGGATCCAAGGCGTGGTGCCGGCAAGACCCTCAATCTTGTCAATCATGGCGAGATTCTCGATATAAAGGTCCTCCTGGAATTCCTCCGTCCAGCGCTGGTTCTTCGCTCCATGCAGGCCGTAGCGGGCGCCGCCGCCAAACTCGCTGATGATGACGGGCTTGTCGTAAGGTATCTCCCACCGCATCTTCGGCGCATCATTGACATCACGATACCAGCCGATGTACTGGTTGAAGCTCACCACGTCGACAAACTCGTTCATGTTGTCGTTCAGACGGTTGACATAGTTGGAGGCACCTGTCACCTCCATGGCCATCGAGATGAGGCGGGTGCTGTCGAGCGTGCGGGCATACTTGGCCAGATTGCCGAGGAAGGTGTCGCGCTCCTTGGAGTGCGGCGTCTCATTGGCGATGCTCCAGATGATGACGTTGGCGCGGTTGTGGTCGCGGGCAATCATATCGCGCAACTGGTGCTGAGCGTTCTCGTAGGTTTTCGGATTGGTCCAGGCGATGGTCCAGTAGACGGGAATCTCACTCCAGACGAGGATGCCCATCTTCTCAGCCTCGCGCACCATCTCCTCGTGGTGGGGATAGTGTGCCAGACGCACGAAGTTGCAGCCCAGCTCCTTTGCCCACGACAGCAGCGTACGGGCATCGTCGGCTGTGTTGGCGCGGCCTCCTCCGTAGGGTTTCTCGTTGTGAATGGAGATGCCCTTTAGGAAGATGGGCTCGCCGTTGAGCAAAATCTGCTTGCCGCGTGTCTCGATGGTGCGGAAGCCGATGGCATCGGTGTAGGTGCTCGTGTCGAGCGACAATTGCACCTGATAGAGCTTGGGATTGCCGGGGCTCCAGAGCTGCAGCTTCTTGGCACTGACCTTGAGGGTGGCGCTGACCTTGCCCTCGGCATCGGTGGTGAGTTGCTGCTCGAGCTTCAGCTCAGGGATGCTGACCACGACCTTGTGGCCTGCCTCGGCTTTGTTCAGACGGGCTGAGAAGCTAATCTCACGTGTCTTGGCCTTGGCGTCGGCCTTCTGCAGCTGCAGGCTGTAGTCCTCCATATACACGGGTGCCACCTTCACCAGCTTCACGTCTCTTGTGATGCCGCCATAGTTCCACCAGTCGAAGATCTGCGTGGGCACATCCTCGGCATGGCGTTTGTTGTCTACCTTCACAATGACAGTATTCTCGCCCTCGCGCAACAGGTCGCTGATGTCGTAGTTGAAAGCCGTGAAGCCTCCGATGTGATGGCCCACATGGCGGGTGTTCACGTAGACGTGGCAGTCGTAGTTCACAGCGCCGAAATAGAGCAGCGTGCGGTAGTCCTTCGTAGGCACGGCCTGAAAGCTCTTCTTAAACCACACCGTTCCTTCGTAGAAGAACAGCTTCTCGTCCTGCGTGTTCCAGTCGGAGGGAATCCGCATCGTGGGTGACTTGTCGAAGTCGTACTCGATGAGATCCTCAGGCCGCTGCGGCTTCGCGTTCTGGAAGAATCCCCAGCGCGTCGGATTCATGCGGTAGTCGTAGTAGCCCTCTTCCTGCACGTCTACGATGTAGTTCCACTCGCCGTTGAGCGACATGCTCTCATAGGCCTGCACGTTCTGAATCAGCGGCAGTTCCCGCTCGTCTGCTGCTTTCGTCAGCAGACAAACAAAAGCCATTAAGGCTGTTAATAATAGTTGTTTCATGGTTATAGGTTTTCGGTATTTTAATACTATAGTTTCATCGAGAGGGAGATGCGGTGGCGACGGTGATCTACCTCGAGGACTTTTACGGTGACGTGCTGGTGCAGCTTCACCACGTCGGTGGGATGTGCGATGCGGCGGTTGGCCATTTGGGAGATATGCACGAGGCCGTCCTGATGTACGCCGATGTCGACGAAGGCGCCGAAGTTGGTGATGTTCGTCACGATGCCGGGCAGGATCATGCCCTCCTCGAGATCGTCCATCGTCTGCACGCGGCTGTCGAACTCAAACTCCTCTATCTGCTCGCGCGGGTCGCGGCCGGGCTTCTCCAGTTCGTGCATGATGTCGGTCAGCGTGGGCAGGCCGACGTCGCCCTTTGCATACATTTTTATATTTACACGTGCGCGTAAGTCTTTCTGCCCGATGAGGTCCTTCACGGTACAACCCTGATCTTTGGCCATCTGTTCCACGATGTCATAGCTTTCTGGATGCACGGCGCTGTTGTCTAACGGGTTCTTTGCGCCAGGAATGCGCAGAAAGCCGGCACATTGCTGGTAGGCGGCAGGACCCAGTCGCGGCACCTTCTTCAGCTGGGCACGGCTGGTGAAAGCGCCATGCTCACGGCGGTAGTCCACAATGTTCTTCGCCAGCGCAGGACCAAGGCCGCTGACATATTGCAGCAGATGCGACGAAGCCGTGTTCAGGTTGACGCCCACCATGTTGACGCAGCTCTCGACGGTCTGGTCGAGCTGGTGCTTCAGCTTCCCTTGGTCCACGTCGTGCTGATACTGTCCCACGCCGATGCTCTTCGGGTCAATCTTCACCAGTTCGGCCAGCGGGTCCATCAGGCGTCGGCCTATGCTGACGGCGCCACGCACAGTGACGTCCTCGTCGGGGAATTCGTCGCGGGCCACCTTCGAGGCTGAATAGACCGAGGCGCCGTCTTCGGAGACGACGAAAATGGAAACGCTCCTCAAAGCCCCCCCTACGGCCCCCGAGGGGGCTTCATTTGTTTTCTGGGTATGGACTATTGTGTCCCCCTCGGGGGACGAAAGAGGGGCTGCTACGGTTTCTTCTATGAAGCTGCGCGTCTCGCGGCTGGCAGTGCCGTTACCGATGGCGATGGCCTCAATATGGTAGTCGCTGATCATCTGCTGCACGTGCATCATGGCGTGCATGCGGCGGTTGACGGGCGGATGAGGAAAGATGGCTTCGTGATGCAGCAGATTGCCCTGCTCGTCTAAGCAGACCACCTTGCATCCTGTGCGGAAGCCCGGGTCGATGCCCATCACGCGCTTCTGCCCCAAGGGAGCGCCGAGCAGCAGCTGGCGCAGGTTCTCGGCAAAGACGCGGATGGCTTCGTCGTCGGCCTGTTCCTTGCTCAGGTTGTTAAACTCTGTCTCTATCGAAGGTTTCAGCAGGCGCTTGTAGGCATCCTCAGCAGCCTCTGCCACCAACTGCTGGCATGTATCCTTCCTCCTTCCACTTTCCACATTCCATCCTCTCACCCATTGGCGCTGCAGTCGCTCGATGCACTCGTCGTCGTCAATAGGGTCGATGCTGATGCGCAGGATGCCCTCGGCCTCACCGCGACGCATGGCCAAGAGCCGATGGCTGGAGCAGCGTTTCAGCGGCTCGCGCCAGTCGAAGTAGTCGCTGTATTTCGCAGCTTCGTCGGTGTCCTGCTTGCTCTTCACCACTTTGGAAGAGATGATGGCGGTGCGACGGTAGCTGCCGCGCAACTGCTGGCGCGAGCGCTCGTCCTCGCTGATGGTCTCGGCGATGATGTCCTGCGCGCCCTTGATGGCGGCGGCGGTGGTGGCGACAGAGTCGCCACTTACGAAACGGCGTGCGGCCTGCTCGATGTTCTGTTCGCGCTGCAGGAGGATGAGCTGCGCCAAGGGCTCCAGACCGGCTTCGCGTGCCACTTGGGCGCGGGTGCGGCGGCGCGGCTTGAAGGGCAGGTAGATGTCCTCCAGTTCGGTGGCATCCCAGCAGTCGGCGATGCGTTTCTCCAGCTCGGGCGTCATCTTCTCCTGGTCGGTGATGGTCTTTACTACCGTCTCCTTGCGCTTCGCAATCTCCTTCAGGCGCTCGTTCTCGTCGTTGATGGCGGCTATCTGCACCTCATCCAAGGCGCCTGTGCGCTCCTTACGGTAACGTGAGATGAAGGGAATGGTGCAGCCCTCTTCAAGCAGGGCCAGCGTGTTGCCTACGGCATCGACACTAAGGTTGAGCGTCTGGGCTATAAGTTTCGCAAATATTGACTGAGCCATGTCTTTTTATTCATTATTCTTTCAATGTCAGCCACCGTGCCGTCGAAAGGCCCGGTGTGTTCTAATTTCAGTGTGCACATAGCAGCGGCGAAACGCCCTGCCTCTTCACAGCCGGCACCAAGGGCACGGGCGTAGAGGTAGCCGGCGGCGTAGGTGTCGCCGCAGCCTGTAGCGTCGACCACTTGTTGCGGGGCGTAGCAGGGTATCTCATAGAAGCGGTCGTCGGCATAGATGAGCGAACCGTAGCTGCCCAGAGTGACCAGCACCTCGCGCACGCCCCAGCTGCTGATGAGCTTGGCACCGCGTCTAAGGTCGCGCTCGCCGTCGGTCAGCACGTCAATCTCGTACTCGTTCACCTTTAGAATATCGGTGTGCTTCAGCACGCGCAGCTTGTCAGCCCAGTCAACGGCGTAGACACGCTGATTGCGCACCTCGCGCAAATAGCCCTGCACATCGACACACACACGACCCTTCGTGGCAAGATATTCCACCACCTCGGGCGAGAAATCGTCGACGAGCAGCGTGCCCAGATGAAAGACCTCAGCCTCGGCATCCTTCAACTGGTCGATGGTGAACGGCGCCGCCTTTGAGAGCACCCGCTGGCGGCGGTTGTTCATATTTCGGCCATAGCTATTCTCGAAGAACACGCTCGTGGGACTGCCTACGTCGGCGATGTCTATGCCAGCCTCGCGCAGACGGTTAATCTCATGTTTCAGATCGTCGCCCACAGCGGTGATGACGCCGAAGCTGACGTCCTGGGGCAGATGATGCATGGCCCAGGCCACATAGTATGCCGTACCGCCGGCGCAGTCAACGCCCTGCGGCTGAGTCGGGGTGATGATGCGGTCATGCGTGATGTGTCCTAAGCAAAGGATTTGTTTTTTTTCCATGTTCATGTGAAGGCTTAACGTTTCCTTCCTGTTATTTTAGTGTATGGTGGTGCAAATGTACAACTTTTTTCCGACATGACGGTGCTTTGGAACAAAAAAATGCCGACTGTCCAGAAAATGAGGGCGCTTTGCCGTGTTTAAAAATATACATGTGTTAATTTCGTACACACCGTGTGTATTAAAAGTACACACGGTGTGTACGAAACGTACATACGGTCTGTATTTTTTTGTAGGATAACGTATTTTTTGCCGCCAATGGCCACAGGAAGTCAAATACTAAAGTTTTCCACCCCCAGAAGCCCCCCACAAAAAACGGTTTCTCGAATATTCGTGTTCATTTATGCGTATTCGTGTCACGCCGTAGGCAAAGAAAAAATCGGATTTCAACATCATCTTCGTGAATATTATTCTTTAGTTCATTGCGGAGGAATACAAAAAAGACCGCCACGATGGACGGCCTAAAATAATAATGTGGAGGAACTAAGAGCGGGAACCGAGGCCGAGGATGTCGGCACGGGGTTCCCGCTCTTTCTGTTCTATCAATCAGCTGTTGCGGTAGGGTCAACTTTGCGGATTGCCTTGCTTATTTGGTTTACAACTTCCGTTCGTCTCATATTCATCGTTCTTAAACGATTGCAAAAATAGTCAAAAATCTCCGCATCGCCTCCTACTTTATATAAAAAAGATCTAAATTTTATGTGATTTTAGCAGAAAAATGTTCAGAGAGGAAGAAAATCGTTGTTCTTTGATTAAATTTGCAACTGAAATTTGCTATCCCGATGCGGGAAAGGACCAACGAAAAAACAAATGCTAAGTACCTTAATCAAACAAATAGGGGAATACAAGAAGGCCTCCATCGCCACGCCGCTGCTGACGGCCCTTGAGGTAGTGATGGACGTGCTCATCCCCTATGTCACGGCGCTACTCATCGACCGTGGCATCATGGCGGGCGACATGCAGGCCGTCTACCTCTACGGGCTACTGATGGTGGGCATGGCCTTGCTCTCGCTGCTCTTCGGCATATTGGCCGGACGCGTGTCAGCCTACGCCTCAACGGGCTTTGCCGCGAATTTGCGCCGTGCTATGTACCGCAACATCCAGACATTCTCGTTCCAGGACATTGACAAGTACAGCACAAGCGGATTAGTGACGCGCATGACCACCGATGTCAACTCGCTGCAGAACGCGTTTCAGCAGATTCTGCGCATCACCGTGCGTGCGCCGTTCCGGTTGTTCCTCAGCATTGTGATGTGTCTCGTCATCGACCCGAGGCTCTCGCTCATCTTTATTATAGCGATGGTGATTCTCGGCGTCAGCCTTTACATGATCATCTCGCGTGTGGCACGGTTGTTCCAACAGGTGTATGTGAAGTACGACGAGCTGAACCAGAGCGTGCAGGAAAACGTAACGGGCATCCGCGTGGTGAAGGCTTTTGTGCGCGAAGAATACGAGACAAAGAAATTCTCGAAAGCCGCCGACGCCCTGTACAAGCTCTACACGAAGGCCGAGAGCCTGATGGCGCTCAATCATCCCGTGATGAATATGGTGGTTTATGGCTGCATCATCGCTTTGAGCTGGTGGGGCGCCCACTTCATCGTCGGCGGCACGCTGACCACGGGTGAGCTGACGAGCCTCTTCACCTACGTCATGTCTATCCTGCAGGCGCTGATGATGCTCTCGATGATTTTCGTCATGCTGACGCAGAGCGCTGCCTCGGCGAAGCGTGTCAGCGAGATCATTGAGCAGCAGCCGAGTATTGAGAATCCTGCCGAGCCGGTTATGGAAGTGAAAGACGGCAGCGTGGAGTTCAGGGAGGTGAGGTTTGACTATCAAGCCCCCCTGTCGTCCCCCGAGGGGGACACAAATGTCCTAAAGAGTAATGAAGCCCTCTCGGGGGCCGTAGGGGGGAATTCTCATCGCCGTTCCGCCCTCTTCAATGTGTCCTTTTCCATTTCTTCTGGCCAGACCATCGGCGTCATTGGCGGCACAGGCTCGGGCAAGTCGACGCTGGTCAACCTTATCAGCAGGCTCTACGACACGTCGAAGGGCGAGGTGCTCGTAGGCGGACGCAATGTGAAGGACTACGACCTGACCACGCTGCGCAATGCCGTCAGCGTGGTGCTGCAGCAGAACACGCTGTTCAGCGGTTCGGTGATTGACAACCTGCGCTGGGGCAAGCCCGATGCCACAGTGGAGGAGTGCCGCGAGGCCTGCCGCATGGCTCAGGCCGACGATTTCATCATGGAGATGCCACAGCAGTATGACACGGTGATTGCACAGGGCGGCACCAACGTCAGCGGTGGCCAGAAACAGCGCCTGTGCATTGCCCGTGCCCTCTTGAAACAGCCGAAGATTCTGGTTCTCGACGACTCGACATCGGCCTGCGACACCCGCACCGACGCCCGCATCCAGCAGGCTTTCCGCGAGCAGCTGCCCTCGATGACGAAGCTCATCATTGCACAACGCATCAGCAGCGTGGAGAAATGTGACAAGATTCTCGTGATGGACAACGGCGTCGTCACCGGCTTCGGCACACACGACGAGCTATTAGCCACCAACGCCCTTTATAAGGAGATTTACGACATACAGACACAGGACGCTGGCGACTTTGACGCAAAGAAGAAAGGAGGTGCCGCATGAGGCAGCCATCATTCGGACGAGGCGGAGGCGGCCAGCGCGGACAGGCCGGCTTCCAGAAAGTGACAAAGCAGCAGCGTCAGGTCATGCTGCGTCTCTTCGGCTTTGTGCTGAAGAACTACAAGTTCAGCATCCTTACGGTTTTGGCCTGCATCGTGGTGAGCAGCATCACGTCGCTGTTCTCCACACTCTTCACCCGCACGCTCATTGACGACTACATCACGCCGCTGACGCAGGCTGCCAACCCCGAGTATGCATCGTTGGCGCAGGCGCTCTTCCGCCTGGGACTCATCCTGCTGTTGGGCGTCGTGGCGAGCTATGCCTACAACCGCCTGATGATCAACGTTTCGCAGGGAACGATGCTGCGCCTGCGCAAGCAGATATTCGAGCGCATGGAGAAGCTGCCGCTCAACTATTTCGATACACATCCGCACGGCGAGCTGATGTCGGTCTACACCAACGATGTGGACTCGCTCCGCCAGATGATTTCGACGGCAATGGCGCAGGTGTTCTCCTCGCTCATCACTATCGTGGCCACGTTCACATCGATGGTGGTACTCTCCATTCCCTTGACGCTGGTCAGCATCTTCATCGCAGTGGTGATGATGATTACGACGACAAAGCTGGGCAAGTGGTCGCGTGGCTATTTCCGCACGCAGCAGGAGTCTTTGGCTGGCGTGAACAGCTTTATCGAAGAGATGATGACGGGGCAGAAAGTAGTCAAGGTATTCTGTCACGAACAGCAGGCCGTGGCCGACTTCGAGACTATCAACGAGCAGCTGCGCTCGTCGGCCTTCAACGCCAACAAGATTGCCAACGTGGTGATGCCCGTCAATGGCAACTTAGGCAACCTGGGCTATGTACTGCTGGCCGTCGTCGGTGCCGCCATCGCTTTGTCGGGCAGTTGGGAGCTGTCGCTGGGCACCATCGTTGCCTTCCTCCAGCTCAACAAGAGCTTTACGCAGCCCATCAGTCATGTGTCGCAGCAAATCAACAGCGTGCTCAATGCCTCGGTGGGCGCTGAGCGTGTCTTCGCATTAGGCGACGCTGAGCCTGAGCTGGACGAGGGAACAAAGGAGTTGACAGACCCGAAGGGCGATGTGGACTTCCAGCATGTGGACTTCGGCTATGTGCCTGAGAAGCAAGTGCTCTTCGACATCAACATCAATACGCAGCCCGGCCAGAAGATTGCCTTCGTCGGCGGAACGGGCGCCGGCAAGACCACGATTATCAATCTGATCAACCGTTTCTATGATATACAAGAGGGTAAAATACTCTACGACGGCATCCCCATTTCCGACATTCAGAAACAGTCGTTGCGCAGGAGTATGACCATCGTGCTGCAAGAGACGCATCTCTTCACCGGCACCGTGCTTGACAACATCCGCTATGGCAGCCTCAATGCCACTGACGACGACTGTATCAAGGCTGCGCAGTTGGTTGGCGCACATGATTTCATACGCCGTTTAGCCGCCGGCTATCAGACGATGCTGCAGGGCGACGGCGGCAACCTCTCGCAGGGCGAGCGCCAGCTGTTGGCCATTGCGCGTGCTGCCGTGGCCAACCCGCCCGTGCTCATCCTCGACGAGGCGACAAGTTCGGTTGACACGCGCACTGAACAGTTGGTACAGCGCGGCATGGACACGCTGATGCGCGGGCGCACCACCTTCGTCATCGCCCACCGCCTGAGCACCGTGCGCAATGCCGACCAAATCATCGTCCTCGACCACGGACGCATTGCCGAGCATGGCACACACGAAGAGCTGATAGCACAGCGTGGGCAATACTATCAGCTCTATACGGGTAACCAGATTGACTGACGTGTTGTGAGAAAAAGGCTACTCCACCTCGTCGCCGCTAAATTCAGGATAATCCTCGGCTTCGGAGTAGTCCATCACCACATCACAGTTCACGAAATTAATATTGTCCTGTATGTCGTCCTTGTGATGTACAATCTTGCTGTTGCGGATGTCGACAGGCGCATAGCAGAGAAACATCTGGCCTCTGATGTCCTTGAACTTGCAGTGGTTGAAGGCGATGTCGGTGCAATACGGGTCGACGTACATGCCGCTGCCGTTGTCGAATATATCGCAGTGGTCAAATTTGACGTTGTCTGAGCCGTACATTTCAATGCCACGGGCGCTACAGCCATAGATATCGGTGTTCTTTACGGTGACCTTTGACGAACCGCTGGAATAGATACCATTAACGCCGCAGCCGAAGAGGTGGCAGTCCTCCACGACCACCTTCTTGCAGTCGTTCACCACCAGCACATCGCCTACACAGTCGCCTGTTTCTTCGTGGCCAATGGTGAAGTTCTTGATGACGATGTTCTTACAGTTTTCGAAGTGCAGCACGTCGGCATAGCGCGGAATGGCCAGCAGATAGCCGCCGTCCTCGTGTGTTCCTTCCAGCACGATGTTCTTCAAGCCGACGATGAAGAGCGAGTTGCCGTCGTATTCTGGGTCCCAGTATATGCCAGGCCTCGTTTGCGACTCGCCGTTCACCGTGTAACGCTTGAGTTTGCCCTCGTCGATAAGGTCATCGATGGCATCCGTCAATCGCAACATCCTGTTCACGGTTACCTTGATATGCACGTCGTCTTGTAATGCCAGAATAAGGTCACGGGCGGTGGTCACCTCAATGGTGTTGTCGTCCTCATCCTCATCGGCCAGTTCGGTCTCAACTTCGTCTTCGTCGTCAGCTTCCGACTTCGACTTCTTGTTGTTGCAGGCAGCAAAGGCCATGCTCAGGACGAGCATCACCGATGCAGTCCACACCATCATTTTCAGTTGCTTATTCATGTTCTTGAAAGGTTTTTAATAACGATTTGCCTGCAAAGTTATGAATTTTTCAGCATTATTTTTGCTTTTTATAAGAAAAATCACTACTTTTGCAAGTCAATTACTTAAATACTATCATGTATAGGAAATTTTTGCTGCTGGTACTGACCTTCGTACCAGCGTTGTTGACGGCTCAGGTGTTCGACTTCGACCTGACCCAGGCGCAGCCCGTTTATAACGAGCAGAACGGCTATGGCTACGACCTGCTGCCGGCTCCCAATGTGAAGCGTCCCACTGCCGACCCTTTCTATTTCTCCGTGCGTGTGCCCGACGGCAATTACCGCGTGCACGTAACACTGGGCGGCGTCAAGGGTGGCAACACCACGGTAAGGGCTGAAGGCCGACGTCTGATGATGGACAATATCCTGACACCGAAGAAGAAGGCCACACAGACTGTGGAGTTCGTGGTGAATAAGCGATCGACGCTCATCGAAGGCGACAAGCGTGTGAAGATTAAAGACCGCGAGAAGGATTATTTAGCATGGGATGACAAGCTGACATTAGAGTTCAACGGGCCGCAGCCTGCCGTGCGCAGCATCCATATTGAGCCTGCCGATGTGCCCACCATTTATCTTTGCGGCAACAGCACCGTCGTTGACCAGAATTATGAGCCCTGGGCCTCGTGGGGACAGATGATTACGCGTTGGTTCGGCCCCGAGGTGGCTATCAGCAACCATGCCGAGAGCGGTCTCACCGCCCGCACCTTTATTGCTTCCTACCGTTTGGATAAGATTCTGCAGACACTCAAGGCCGGCGACTACGTCTTTGTGGAGTTCGGCCACAATGACGAGAAGGAACACCGGCCGGGCGACGGCGCGTGGTATCACTACCAATATCAGCTGAAGATTTTCGTTGACGAGGTGCGCAAGAAAGGTGCCGACATTGTCTTCCTCACACCGACACAGCGCCGTGCCTTCGACAAGGACGGCAAGACGCTGCTGAATACGCACGGCGACTTCCCCGCTGCAATGAAGGAAGTGGCACAGCGTGAGAATGTTCCCTTGATAGACCTGAACATGATGACGAAGACATTCTTCGAAACCCTCGGCTTTGAGGACTCGAAGCGTGCCCTCGTGCATTATCCTGCCAACACCTTCCCCAATCAGCCGAAGGACTTGGCCGACAACACGCACTTCAATCCCTACGGTGCCTACGAGGTGGCAAAGTGCGTCGTCATGGGTATGAAAGAATGTAACTTGCCCATTGTGCAGCATCTGCGTCCCGACTGGCAGGACTTCGACCCTGCACAGCCCGACGACTGGCGCACTTTCCAGTGGGCACCGTCGCCAATGACGGAAAACCTGAAACCCGACGGAAACTAACATGAAAAAACTGATAGCAGTCATAGCGATGGGCATATTCGCCCTGCAAGCTAACGCTCAATCCTGGCCAACCGTCACCACTGAGGCCAAGGCTGGTACAAGATGGTGGTGGCTGGGCTCCGCTGTGGATAAGGAAAACCTGCAGTGGAACCTGACTGAATATGCCAAACACGGCATCGGTGCAGTAGAGATTACCCCCATCTACGGCGTGCAGGGCAATGACGCGAATAACATCCCTTATCTGTCGGACAAATGGATGGAGATGTTGCGCTTCACTGGCGAGCAATGCAGGCAGAACGGCATTGAACTCGACATGGCCACGGGAACGGGCTGGCCCTTCGGCGGGCCGTGGGTGCCGTTGGAGGAAAGCGCCAGCCGTGCCATCTTTGTAGAAAAGACGATAGACAAAGAAGGTGTATGGTCTACAGTCAACGGACACAAGGGCTTGCAACCCGACAACACGGATGCCAGCGTCATCGACCTCGCACTATCGGAAAAGGATGCAAAGAATGTCGTTCTCGACAAGGTGATGCTCTACGCCAATGGCAAGGCCATCGACGTCACTGCCAAGGTCAAGGACAACAAATTGTTTTTGAATTCTCTCACCTCCAGCCTCTCACCTCTCACCTCTTATAACATCATCGCCCTCTACATCAAATACGGTGTGATGAAGGTGAAGCGTGCCGCGCCTGGCGGCGAGGGACTGGTCATCGACCACTTCGACCGTACGGCCGTGGCCAACTACCTGAAACACATCGAGCAGGCCTTCGAGCGCACACAGACGCCCTATCCCCACACTTTCTTCAACGACAGCTACGAGGTGGAGGCCGCCACTTGGACTCCGAAGCTCCTTGAGGAGTTTGAGCATCGCCGCGGCTACAAGCTCGAAGAGCATTTTCCCGAACTGATAGCAATGGAAGCAAAGGTGCTGTCGGATTATCGTGAGACATTAGGCGATTTGCTGCTTGAGAACTTTACCGAGCAGTGGACAGCGTGGGCACACAGTCATGGTGCCATCACGAGGAATCAGGCACACGGCTCGCCCGCCAACCTCATCGACTGTTACGCTGCTGTCGACATTCCTGAGATTGAGGGTTTCGGCCTCAGCGACCTTGGCATCAAGGGTCTGCGCACCGACCCCGGCAAGACGCGCAAGAACGACAGCGACTACTCGATGTTCAAATATGCGCCGTCGGCAGCCCATGTCTGCGGCAAGCCCTACACCAGCAGCGAGACGTTCACCTGGCTTACCGAGCATTTCCGCACGAGTCTCTCGCAGCTGAAGCCCGACCTCGACCTGATGTTCTGTGCCGGTGTGAATCACATCTATTTCCACGGCACCTGCTATTCGCCTAAAGACGACGTATGGCCCGGCTGGAAGTTCTATGCCTCCATCGATATGAGCCCCACAAACTCCATCTGGCGCGACGCTCCCTACTTCATGCAGTATGTGGAGCGCTGCCAAAGTTTCCTGCAATGGGGCGAGCCCGACAACGATTTCCTCGTTTTGCTGCCCGTCCGCGATGCTTGGAAGAAGCCCGCAGGCAAACTGCTGATGCAGTTCTCCATCCATGCCATGGGAAAGCTGATGCCAGAGTTCCGTCAGACCATTCTCGACATTGACAAGGCAGGTTTCGACTGCGACTACATCTCTGAACGTCTGCTCATGCAGACACGCTGCGAGGGCGGTCAGCTCGTCACCTCCGGCGGCACACGCTATAAGGGGCTCATCATCCCCGGCAGTGGCGACATGCCCGAGAATGTGAAGCGACACATTGAGACGCTGAAGGCTCAGGGTGCTCATATCATGTATGGCATCGATGAAAAGGAAATGGCTCGTGTTGCCAAACCTGAGCCGATGAAGACACAGCTGGGCTTGAAGGCCATTCGCCGTAAGAACGCCAACGGCTATCATTACTTCATCGCCAACCTGACGCCCGACGACATCGATGCCCGAGTGCCCCTTGCTGTCGAGTTCAAAGGTGCACGCTGGTTTAATCCGCTTAATGGCGACATATCGTTAGTCGACTATGAAGGCGGCAACGTTGCCATCCAGTTGCGTAGCGGAGAATCGATGATACTTCAGGTGTATGACGACAGCATGGGCGGTACCCTGCCGAAACCCGTCTCTACCTGCCTGCATCAGGCACCGCCGTCAGTATATCCGCGCGAACAGATAACGCTGGACGGCCCCTGGACGCTGTCGTTCATCGACGAAGCGCCCAAAGTGGCCAGGAGTTTTGTCCTCGACACCTTGCAGACTTGGGAGAATCTTGACGAGCAGACGCGCATCACGATGGGCACAGGCGTCTACACCACCACCGTCAAGCTGAAGAAGAAGGATGCCCCCTCATGGAAGTGGCTCATCGACTTAGGCGATGTGCGTGAGTCGGCCCGTGTCTACATCAACGGCCAGTTCATCGGCTGTGCGTGGAGCGTGCCTTTCATTCTTGACACGAAAGGCGCCTTGAAAGTGGGCGACAACGAAATCCGCATCGAAGTGACCAACCTGCCCGCCAACCGCATCGCCGACCTTGACCGTCGCGGCGCACAGTGGCGCAAAATGGAAGAGATCAATGTCGTGGACATCAACTATAAGAAAACCCTCTACGACCAGTGGGAACCGATGCCCAGCGGTCTGAATTCAAAAGTGAAACTAATTCTTGAGTGATATGCTAAAAAAAGCTTGGGACGATTCGGAGGTACGAGGGTACGAAGGTACGGAGGTACGAGAATAGCTTACTCGTCTGCTTTCAGCGTAAGGTCTATCCTCGTACCCTCATACCACCGTACCCTCGTACCCCCGAATAATCACCAGCTTATTATTTAATGATTACTAAATAATTATTGATATGTCAGAACATCATCATCATCACCACCATCATCACGAGGAGGACGATGCCAGCAGGTTCAAGCGCAAGAGCCTGTCGTCCATTCGTCGTCGCAAGCTTATCGCAAAGTATGCCTTCTGGGCATTGTGCGTTCTTGCCGTATTGATGGGCATTGCCACCATTGTGGTCTACAAAATCTCCTGAGCCGTCAGGTCGCGGTCGTCGAGCACACGGAATCGCTGCCGGGCCTTTGCAATGTCGCCGGCATCCACGTCGGCACTTGCCCACGACAGGCCGTCACTACAGGCCGTCATGGTGCGTCCCAGCGGGTCGATGACGACCGAGCCGCCTCCATAGTCGCACACCGCGTCGCTGCCCACACGGTTGACGCCCACCACGCAGCATTGGTTCTCGATGGCGCGGGCACGGATGAGCGTGTCCCACGCCAGCTGCCGCTTGGCAGGCCAATTGGCTACGTAGATGATGGCATCGTACTCACCTGCCAGCCCATAGCGTGAGAAAACGGGAAAGCGCAAATCGTAGCACGTCTGCAACAACAGGCGCAGCCCCTTCCACTCGGCAACGACAGTCTTCGTGCCTGCGGTGAACGACGCATCCTCGCCGCCGTGGCGAAACAGGTGATGCTTATCGTAGTACACCATTTTGTCGGGCGTGACGAAGTAATGGCGGTTGCGGTACGTGCCGTCGCTTGTACGCACGGCTAAGCTGCCGCTGAGGGCACAGTCTTTGCTCTGCGCCGTCTGCTTCATCCATGCCAGCGCCATGCTCTGCTCCTCGTCCTCGGCAATGCCTTCCGGCTCCACGCAGAAGCCCGTCGCCCACATCTCGGGCAGCACGAAAAGGTCAGCGCTGCCGCTATGCTGCATCATAGTCTCTACGCGCTTGATATTCTCCTGCGGCGCGGCCCAGGCGATGTCAGTTTGTAGGATGATAATCTTCATGGTAAAAGTCTTTTGTCAGTTCGTGATACTCAGTGCTGCCAATAGTCAGCTCCTGTCGTTGAAGCATGGCGGGATGCTTTTTGTATGCCAGTAGCACACGCTTAGGCGGCTTGGCTGACGAAGTCTTTACCATGCACACACGGCTTTTGAAAAATCCTGCCAACGAGGCCTCGGCATCCATGCGGCTCTGTTGGTCGGCAGGAACGATGACGCTCAGCTCGCCGTCATCGCTTAGCAGTTGCCAGGCATTGGTGGCCAGTGTGCGGTAGCTCAGGGTTTCGTCATGGCGCGCCATCGTCCGCTTGTCGTCAGGACAGGGAAGAGACTGCGTGAAGAACGGCGGATTGCAGACAATGGATGAGGGGTGAGAGGTGAGAATTGAGGGGTGAGAGATGAGTGATGCAAAGTCCTGATGCAATATGTTGACGCGGTTAGCGAAAGGCGAGGCGGCAACATTCTCCTGCGCCTGAAGGACGGCGTCGGCGTCAATATCGATGCCCACCACCCGTGCCTCGGGAAACCGCTGCGCCATCATCAAGGCGATGAGGCCGGTGCCCGTACCCACGTCGAGAATGAGCAACGGTTTTTCACGGTTTGACACAGAGGCCCATGCTCCCAAGAGCGTACCGTCCGTTCCCACCTTCATAGCGCACCGTTCCTGATGGACAGTGAACTGCCGGAAAGCAAAATAGCTGTTCTTCATCGGCGGCAAAGTTACGAATAAACGAGTGAAATGCAAAAGGAAAACTTGTTTTTCTTTGCATTTCCGAGTGCCAGAACTCGAAACTAGTTTCGCTTTGCTCTGCAAAGAACTTCGGCAAAGTCAAAGTTACGAATAAACGAGTGAAATGCAAAAGGAAAACTAGTTTTTCTTTGCATTTCCGAGTGAAAGTACCTCCCACTTTAAAAAGTCAAGCACCGCCTCGAAGGATGGCGCAGCCGCTCCCCTCCCATGTAGGGGAGGGGCAGGGGTGGGGTCAGTAACTTCATCACGCCAAGTCACTTTTTGTAAAGAAAATGTATCTATTTTTTTTGCAAATGGAAAACGCGAAACAGAAGCGGGAGTTAAGACTTTTTAAGTTTTCGCACATCGGGAGGAAGGGGTGAGCAGGTGCAAAAATGCACATCGCTATATGTTTTGTGCAGCTTTTCAGTCTCCAGAAGAGCATTGTTTTAATCTAAAACGGCTTCTTTATACTCAAAAAGCGGCTCCGCGTGAAAAAAAGGCATTGACTTTTTTTCATGGGGATATATCTTTTTTATCATAAACGATTGCCTGCGAACAACGCAAAAATGCAAGACACTGACAGTCAGCAAGATGGCAACACCGCTCATTTTGCGAAATTTTCGGCCAGAGAAACGTTTGGTGAATTCCAAGCGATTCTCAGCGGGGTTCAGCACGCTTTTTGTAAAGAAAAATGACTATTTTTGAAGAAGGCGATAAGATGCGCTAAGCCAAGAAAAACACTAATTATTCGTAATTCTTCCTTCCGAAATATTTTTTTTAGGGAAAAATATGTAATTTTGCAGGCTAAAAGTATGGAAAGGATAATAATGAGTGATAAGCAAAGCAACAAAGGCTTTTCTATGATAGCCGACATCGACGGCGACTTCAACAGTTTGATTGACATGGAGACGCCCAGCGAGCTACCCATTTTGCCTGTGCGCAACCTGGTGCTGTTCCCTGGCGTCGTCTCACCTATACTTATCGGCCGCGAGTCGAGCATGCGCTTGGTACGTAAGGCCGAGAAGACTGGCACGCTCATCGGCATCGTCTGCCAGAACGACCCCGACGTGGAGGAGCCGGCATTGGAAGACCTCTTCACATACGGCGTCTTTGCCAAGGTGGTGAAGCAGCTCACACTGCCCAACGGTGCCGTCACCGCCATCATACAGGGACTCGGACGCCTGCGCCTGAAAGCTATCAGCGCCGAAGTGCCCTATCTGACAGGCATCGTGGAGAGTGCTCCCGAGATTATGCCCGAGAAACGCGACAAGGAGTGGAAAACTGCCATGGACGACCTGCGCCGGCAGGTGGAGGAATACATCAACATCAGCGACGACATTCCCGACGAGGCCAACTTCGCCATCCGCAACATCTCGAACAACGTGATGGCGCTGAACTTCGTCTGTTCAAACATGCCCTTCTCGACTAAGGAGAAGAACAGCCTCATCAGCGTGGAGTCGATGAAGGAACGTCTCTTCGGCACGATGAAGGCCCTCAACCGCGAAATCAACCTGCAGAACCTGAAGGCCGACATCCGCAACAAGACGCGTGAGGACCTGGACGAGCAGCAGAAGAACTACTTCCTGCAGCAGCAAATCAAGAACCTGCAGGCCGAGATCGGTACGGGCTCCTCGCCCGAAAAGGCCGCCCTGCTGGAAAAGGCCAGAGGCAAGAAATGGTCGGAGGAGGTGGAGGCCACCTTCTTCAAGGAGATAGAGAAGCTCGACAGCCTGCAGGTGCAGTCGCCCGACTTCAACGTGCAGCTCAGCTATCTGCAGACCTTCGTCAGCCTGCCGTGGGGCGAGTACACCAAGGACGACCTCAACCTGCAGCGGGCACAGAAGATTCTCGACCGCGACCACTACGGCATGGAGAAGGTGAAGGAGCGCATCCTGGAATATATGGCCGTGCTATCGTTGCGCGGCGACCTGAAGAGCCCCATCCTCTGCCTCTACGGCCCTCCGGGCGTGGGCAAGACCTCGCTCGGCAAGAGCATCGCTGCCGCCATGAAGCGCAAATACGTGCGCATCTCCTTGGGCGGCCTGCACGACGAGGCCGAGATTCGCGGACACCGCCGCACCTACGTCGGCGCCATGCCCGGACGCATCATCAAGAGCATACAGAAGGCTGGCTCCAGCAATCCTGTCTTTATTCTTGACGAGATAGACAAGGTGACGCAGGCCACCATCAACGGCGACCCAGCATCGGCTTTGCTCGAGGTGCTCGACCCCGAGCAGAACACTGCCTTCCACGACAACTACCTCGACGTGGACTACGACCTGTCGAAGGTGCTCTTCATCGCCACGGCCAACAACCTCAGCACCATTCCCAAGCCCCTACTCGACCGCATGGAAATCATCGAGCTGAGCGGCTACATCACCGAGGAGAAGATTGAGATTGCCAAGCGACACCTCATCCCCCGCGAGCTGGAGAACACCGGCCTGAACACGGTGAAGCCGAAGCCCACGTTCAACAAGGCCGCCATCGAGAAAATCATCGAGCAGTACAGCCGTGAGAGCGGTGTCCGTCAGTTGGAGAAACAGATAAACAAGGCGCTGCGCAAACTGGCCTTCAAATTTGCAACAAAAGCCCCCCTGTCGTCCCCCGAGGGGGATACAAATGTCCGCAAGGGTAATGAAGCCCCCTCGGGGGCAGTAGGGGGGGCCAAGATAACGCCCTCGTCGCTCGAAGACCTGTTGGGCAAGCCGCCCTTCTATCGCGACATCTACCAGGGCAACGACTACGCCGGCGTGGTGACAGGCCTGGCATGGACCAGCGTGGGCGGAGAGATTCTGTTCATCGAGACATCGCTGTCGAAGGGCAAGGGACAGAAACTGACGCTGACCGGCAACCTCGGCGACGTGATGAAGGAGAGCGCCGTGCTGGCCTTGGAGTATGTAAAGGCTCACGCCAGTGTGCTCAACATCGACTACCGCATCTTCGACAACTACAACATCCACATACACGTGCCCGAGGGCGCCACGCCGAAGGACGGCCCGTCGGCAGGCATCACCATCGCCACCTCGATAGCCTCGGCACTGACACAGCGCAAGGTGCGTAAGAACACGGCCATGACGGGCGAGATAACCCTGCGAGGCAAAGTGCTGCCCGTAGGCGGCATCAAGGAGAAAATCCTGGCTGCTAAGCGTGCCGGCATCACCGACATCCTGATGTGTCAGGAAAACGAGAAGGACATCCTCGAGATTCCCGAAATGTATCTGAGCGGCATTACATTCCACTATGTCGAGGACGTGCAGGACGTGTGGCGCTTCGCCCTCACCGACGAGCTGGTCAGGAATCCCGTGACCTTCGACATCACCGAGGAGCAAAACGACACTGAGAAACAATCCAACTGACAAATAAAAAAAATGTCTCCCATGCCAATCAAAGGTATGGGAGACATTTTCTATTGTGCTTTTTTATCTTGTTGACTGTCTAACGGATGATTTTGCGTCCGTTGACAATCACCACCCCCTTCTGGGTTTTGTTCACGCGCTGACCCTGCAGGTTGTAGAACACGGCGGGCTCATCAGGCGCGGGAGTCACGGTCTGTATGCCCACGGTGCTGGCCGGCGTCACCTTCACCTTCACGGCGTTGACCACGGTGCCGTCGTTCTTGTCGATGAGCATGGCCACGACGTAGAGCTGCTGCTTGTCCTGCACGATGGGTTCCCATGCTGTGTTGTAGCAGTAGTCGGGGTAGAACGTGTAGGTGTGCACCACGGGCACGTCGGCTTTCACGCTCTGCGGTATGCTCTCTTCTATGCCGCCCATCTCAGACATGCCGATGGCCACATCGTTGAACACCATGTTGGAGATGACGTCGGGCATGGCTCCCAGTGGCTTCAGGTCGTCGCTCTCGGGATTGTCGCCGGCATAGTAGTTGTTCTGGTCCCAGTCGGTGCCGGCAGGTCCGGTCATGCCGTCCTCCACGAGGACATACTCCAGGGCGTAGTTGGCGTTGTCGTCGCTATAGGGGAAGGTGACGCTGGCCGTCACATTCACCTCGTCCTCGGCCTCGCTGAGCTCTGCCGTCAGGCTGATGTCGGCATTGGCAAACATAGCGTTGCGCCACTGCAGGATGTCGAGCGTGCTGAAGTGAGAGTCATCGTAGGGGCTGCCGCCGTAGGGGTCAATCTCCATGCCGCGGTCCATCCAGGCATTGGGGAATCCTGCGACGGGCGATGGGAAGCTGGTGGTGATTTCCATCGGGTCGCTGTTGTGGTAGCTGATGGTGACGAAGTCGTCAGCATAGTTCTCCTTCAGCAGTTCGAGAGCCACGAGACCGCGTGTGCACCATCCGCACCAGGTGCCGGTGTATTCCTCAAGCAGTGTGCGCTTCGTGGGCACGGTGTTAAGCACCACGACGGGCGTTGCGGCCACAGGAGCCTGGTCCATGTTGTCCTGTCCGTTCACTTTCAGCACACGCATGGTGAGGCTGTAGTTGCCGGCCTCGCTGATGGCGGGCAGGGTGAAGCTGGCGTAGGTGCTGAGTCCGAACTGTGCCTTCACCTTGCTGGTTATATGCTTGGTGTAGGTCTGTCCGTTGAACTCATACTCCACGTCCAAGGTCTGTATGCCGGCAGCGCCGTGGTTGACGAACTCCTGTGTGACGGCTATTGCGTCGCCCGTCTTCACAAAGACATTGCCTCCGGCCACGGGAGCCGCAGCATTGTCGGCAATGTTGCTGCCGCTGACGGTGACGTCGATGACGGCCGACATGCCGGCATCGTTGCTCAGGTCTTCCCACTTCAGCAGGTTGCGGCTCATGTGTATATACATGCCGCTCTCCTTCACCTCGCTGATGGTGGTGACGGGGCCGCCATTGGTGGTGCTTTCCTTGTCGATGGTCACCGAGTAGCCCACATAGACGCCCTCGGCGGGGATGAGGTATGGCTTGGGCAGGGTGACGGTGCAGTTGCCTGTCTTGGTGGGTGTCACGTCGATGCAGACGATGTCGGGTGCGTTGACATTGTTCTCCACGCGCAGCTGGCTGGTGAGCCACACCTTGTAGTCGCTGGTGCCTGTAATATTCCTCACGGGGAAGGTGATCTCGTCGATGTGGCTGCCTGTGAGGGCGTCGTTCTGCAGGTGGATGGCCACGTCGTAGGTCTGAGGCTTCCAGTTGCCGAAGGTGGTGCGGCTCTCATTGCCGGTGTAGGGGCTGACGGTGATGCTGCTGCCCACGTTGTCGGCTGCGATGTCGGGATAGTCGGGCGTGGCGGCCTCGGGCTGTATGTCGGTGAAGAGGGTCTGCATGTCATACCAGGCAATGTCGGAGCGTTTCTCCACGCCGCCGCCACGGTAGACGGCCTGCACGCCGTAGGCCTCGGCGCCGCCGTTGAAGAAGTAGGCGGTGTGGTTGGTGCCGTTGAAGCTGAAGTCCCATCCGTCGCTGTAGTCGAAGGGTATCTCGGTCATCGTGGGCACCGTCTGGTAGATGTGGTCGTAGGCCGAGAACTCATAGATGTTGTCATCGCCGTTTACGCGCGTATAAATAATGTATGAGAGTTTGTCGGGCAGGATGAAGTTGCCGTCGGTGTCCTCGGTGAAGAGTTCGAAGTCGAACACGCCCCATCCGTACTCGTAGTTGTAGAAGTAGTCGAAGCCATACTCCGTGATGCCGTTCCACTCCGGTGTCTTCGGTGTGGCGGCCACCTCGGCGAAGGGCTTCAGCGATGCCTGGTTGAAGGCTGCAGCATAGCTGACGGCGTCGGTGCCGGCATTGATGAGGAAGCACGAGCTGTTGGTGAGCTCACGTTTCTCAGGGTTATAGTCGAAGGTGATGTCGGCATCGTTCAGGTAGTAAGTCTTGTAGGTGGAGTCATAGTATTCGTCGTAGACCTCCTCGACCGTTGCCGAGACGAGGTACTGGAAGTATCCGTTCACCAGGTCGGCACCCAGATACTGGCCGCTGGGGAATGTGGCCTTATTGCCGCTGATGGTGCCGTGAATCCATGCGTCGGGCATGTTGGCATAGATGCCCTTCACCCACACGTCGCTGCCCTGGAATCCCACCTGTGCTATCGAGCCTACCACGCCGGGCGCCGTGAGGGCATAGTCGCTGGTGACGAGACCCTCGGGGGCTTCGGCCGGTGTCTCGCTGACGGTCTGCATCTTCATGTTCCAGTCGGCGAAGCCCGTCCAGCCGCCGTCAGCATCGGCCAGACCCACCACGTGGTTGCCGTTAGCCAGGCTGCTGGCAGAGGTGATGGTGCCCTTCTGCTTGTCGTAGGTGAAGGTGAGCATCTGGCTGCTGTCTTTCACGTAGGAAGTTCCCTGCTCGTTGAGTGTCATCATCATGGCGTAGTAGGTGCTGCCCTGCTCCTCATAGATGGCCTGCGGCAGCTGGAAGCTGATGGTGCTGCCCGTGAGCGTGCCCTCAATCCATCCGCCGGTGGGGAACTGCGTGATGATGTCCTTCATGTAGACCTTGTTGTCGGCACCGAACACCATTTCGCACACCTTGCCGCTCACCTCGGCATAGAAGACTCCGAAGAGCGATGCGCCGTAAGCCTCGCCGCTGCGGCTCATCAGCGTGTAGTCGCCCTCGGGCTGGTTAACGACGACGCCGGCCCTGCGGGGTGCGCGTCGCTGTCCCTGCAACACCTTGCCCAGGGTCGTGCCGGTGGCGCGCTGCAGGGTCTGCCGCTGCCCAGCAGCCTTGTTGACTCTGAATTCTGACAGCTGACAGGCCGTCTGCAAGCTGGTCAGCTTCCTCGGCCCGCTCTTGGCCAGGCCCGCCGTCGCCACGAAAAGAGCGACGAGTGTCAATAGTGTAAATCTTCTCATGTTGTTTTTGAAAATTAGTATATAAGATATGTAAAGTAGATTCAGCCGGCAAAATTACAAATTTTTTCCGATGCAAAACTACAAATTGAAATTTTTTTCTTAAGAAATTGTAGGTTCTACGAAGTTTTGTGTGAATATATCTATTGGATTGCTTTAAACTTTTACAAGTAACTGAAACACAGATAGAAACGCGGTGTTTCCAGAATTGAACGGTACAAAAAAGCGCAATAGCAAAAAATGGGAAATCTAAGAGTTTTGCAGAGCAAAACCAGCCTTCAAAGGTGTACAACATTTAACATTTCGTTAAGATTATTTAACCTTTTATTTTGAGGCAATTTTGCCGTTTGCCAAGTCTGGCTGACAATAGGAGGTCATTTTAAGGCTTTGCCGATTGCTCGAAAATTGACTAAAACCAGGGTTCTTGTACCGCAGTTGTATCTCCGATGCTCTAAGTATATGGGATTCAACGATGGTTAATAATTCAAAGTCAACTATGAACAGAATTTCTGATTGTCAACCGTACCAATAATTATGTGTCGCCAGACAGGTAATCTTTGGTGCAAATTGATTCAAAAAGATAGGGAAAAGAAAGTTATAAATGACGTTTTGATGCCAAAATGAGGTAAAAAACGCCTTCTTCACCTTATTTAATATGGCAAGTTATCTGTAATTGGTGGAAAAGTTGTAACTTTGCATGCAAAGTTTGTAAAACAGCAGACAATATGGCAAAGATAACAGTACAGAACACACAGATAACGGTTGTGACTATCAATGAGCGCGATTATATTTCGCTCACTGACATGGTGCGCAATATAGAGAATGGTCTCGCTCTCATTGAGAAATGGCTGCGTAACAAGAACACCATCGAGTTTCTGGGCATTTGGGAAGAGATGTACAATCCCAATTTTAATTCCCCCGAATTCGAGGGAATTAAAAATGCCGCTGGATTAAACCGCTTCATCTTGTCTGTGAAGCAGTGGGTGGAGAAGACCAACTCACGCGGTATCATAGCAAAGGCTGGACGTTATGGTGGCACCTACGCACACAAGGATATTGCCTTTGAGTTTGCTACTTGGGTATCACCTCAATTCAAGCTCTATCTCATTCAGGAGTTTGAGCGAATGAAGAGTGATGAGCAAAAGCAACTTGGATGGACGGCGAAGCGTGAACTGTCTAAAATCAACTATCGCATTCATACTGATGCTATAAAGCAAAACCTGATTCCAGAAGAAGTGACGGCAGCACAGGCCAGCATCATCTACGCAGAGGAAGCAGATGTGCTCAATGTTGCCATGTTCGGACAGACGGCCAAGCAATGGCGTGAAGCCCATCCTGAGTTGAAAGGGAATATTCGTGACTATGCCTCCATCAACGAACTCATCTGCCTGGCAAATATGGAGAACATCAATGCCGTCCTCATTGATGAGGGCGTGCCGCAGGGTGACCGCCTTATGCGCCTCAATCAGATTGCCATCAATCAGATGCGTGTATTGGAGAACGACGATAATAGAAACCTGTTAAAATGACATGAGTGGATAGGACATAACATAGAAACGACATAAGGAAGCGTTGACTTTTTGATTCTTGTTCCAGAAATTTCGCCAAAATATCTCTCAAGATGATAGAAGTTGATGCTCGCGTTTAGGCGCGGGCTGAGACTTGTATTTGAGAGAACGGCGTTTGGCGATGCCTCTGGAACGAATGCACAGAATCAGACTCGCGCCGTTTTTATGCCCTGTAGTTTAGAAAGTTTAACGCCCGACGGTGCAAGATTTCCGTCTTTCGGCGTTTAATCAAGTAGAACATTAACATCAAAATTATAACGAAAATGAGAACAATGAAGATTTGGAAACTCGCCTTTGCGATGCTTGCTGCCTTCTCCCTCGCCTCTTGCAGCAGTGATAGCAACCTGTCAGGACAATATGCCTCAACAGGGAACATGAGGGAGGATGGGGTGATGTACATCAAGTTCAACGCCGACCTGCCCGACGAGCGGGACATCAAATACAACGAAGACAAGAGCATTGGGACGGGAACGTCCACGATGACCATCACCGTCGACGGGAAAACCGCCCGTCTGACGTTTGCCTTTGAGATTTCCGACAACAGCAATGGCGAGGAGATGTATGGCGGCAATGCCATCCACGTTATAGGCGCACAACTCGGCAATAAGACCGTAGCCAATGAAGAAAACGGCGACATGGTAATCGTGCTGGTCGTGGACGAAGATGGCCTAATCCTCTCTGACGAAGTTCCCATTCCAGAAGAAGCCACGGCTACAAACCTCATGGCCGATGCGCCGCTTGCGAACAAGGTCTATCTGGGTTCAGGGTACGACGTGACGGGAGCCTATCTCAGCAACGACTGCCTGCGCGAGAATGTGATAGACCTCAGCACATTCGACGAGAGCGACCAACCGAAGATAGCCACATTTAGCGGCACGGGCAGTCTGGTGAGCGGTGTTGACAATGCCTGGGGATTTCTCAATGGGCTGCGCGTGGCTCAGGGCTTCACCATGGAGGGCGAACCGGGCGATGTCTATTTCGCAGGCACGTTTACGGACAATCCACTATTCAAGGAAGCATCGGAGCGTGGCGATGACTATAAGTTTCTGATGTATATTGACCGCTACATCGTCTATCGACACCAACTCAATATGACGATGTATCCTTCCAATACCTATTTAGAGCGGATACTGACCGATGAGTTCAAGCAGGCACTGGCCGAGGAGAGTGCTGAGCGCATCGTGGAACGCTTCGGCACCCACGTGCTGAAGAAGGCCTCAATGGGACTGAGCATCCTCTCGCTCTACCGCTCTGGCCTGAAAGCCAACACCCGTGACGAAGACCGCTTCACAGCAAGTATGTTCCGCCGTATGAAGGAAGTCTATTACCCCATCTTCTGGGGCATCACCGACAGCAAGGCCACCAAGGGCGGTGCGCTGGCCGTTCAGTGTCATGGAGGCAACACTCAGCGGCTCGCGGCAGCCTTGGCTCGTTTCCCTCTGACGTTTGAGGTATCATCGGCAGCCATCGCCGATTGGTGGAATCAGTCAAGCGAAGATAAAAGCAACCTTTCGCTGGCCCACCTGCAAGAGGACGACCTGATTCCCATTTACAAACTGATACCCGACGAGACCAAGAGGGCCGAGGTACAGCGTGCCGTAAAGGCGTATATCCACAGCCACCAGTTGAATTAACCAGAGCAGGAACTCATGAATACGATTTTGAGATTCGCGTTTGCGATGCTTGCAGCCCTCTCCCTCGCCTCTTGCAGCAGCGATGATGAAGAAGAATTTCTGATGGATCAACTCTCTGGCACTTGGGAGCAGGTGTATGATGAAGGTGTTGTGGCAGAGGGGTATGTGCAGTACACGTTTACGCCCGGCACGCCGGCTACAGGGGGTGAAGACCGCCATCTGGCTATATACAGTGGGCAATATGGCGCTACACCATCAGAAATATATGAATATGATGTACAGAGGCTATCGGCAAAAACGATGACTTGGCTTCTCACGAACTCAGATGTAGTGCTGAATTTTAAGAAAGTGAAATGAACAAGAAAACTATCATCACGACACTGCTCGCCCTCGTCGCAATGGTGGGGCAAGCACAAGAGAAAAGAGAATACAACATCAGCGGCTTTGTCCCTGATGGAACCGAGAAGGTATATCTTTACAAGACTGAGGGATTGGGAAGCCGCGTGTTCCTCGACAGTGCTATCGTTGCCGATGGAAAATTTACAATGAAAGGCAACCGACCTGCCTACGACCTCGTGAGCGTGGGGAACAAGGGACTGCACAGCATCACGTTCTTTGTCGACGGCGAACCAATGACGGTGGATTTCGCCAATGATACACTTATAGCCTCAACGCTTAACGAAAAGTTCCAAGGCTATATGGCAGAAGACAAAGTGTTCACCGACAACTTCTACCGCTTGTTTATGGCATCGAAGAAAGCCGCAAGTGAGACGGAAAAACACGAGATAGAACAGCAAATAGCAGCCAACAACGAGGCAATGATTGAGCAGGCACGACACGTCATCCGCGAAAACCGCGACAACGTGATTGCGGCCTACTTCCTTCAAGCGGCCAGCGGCTATATGGACTACGAGGAACTATCGGCAGTCATCGACAGCACCGCCTACTATTTCAACCACCCCTTGATGAACGAGGCCAGGCAACGGCTGCAGGTCTTGCAATTTTGCATTGGCAGACCCCGACGGGCAGAGCCACCAACTTAGCGAATGGTGCGGACAGGGCAAGTACGTGCTCATTGACTTCTGGGCCAGTTGGTGTCGTCCCTGCCGAATGGAAATGCCTAATGTCATCCAAAACTTTGAGCGTTTCCGCGACCGTGGCTTCGAGGTACTGGCCGTTTCCATCGATGACAAGAAGGATGCTTGGCTTCGTGGTATCAAAGACTTCGGCACCCCGTTCGTCCAACTCTCGGATTTGAAAGGCCGCAACTCTGAACTCGCAGCCATCTATGGCATCACTACCATTCCTGCCAATCTCCTTGTCAATCCACAGGGCAAAATCATAGCCGCCGATTTGCGTGGAAAGGCCCTAACAAGGAAACTTGAAGAACTGTTTAATGAATTATAAATGCAGAATCAGACTCGTGCCGTTTTTATGCCCTAAGATTTAGAATATTTAACGTCCGAAAGTGCAAGATTACCTGCTTTCGGTGTTTTATCAAGTAGAACATGAAAGAACTTATAATTAGATTCAAAATGAAAACAATGAAAATTTGGAGACTCGCCTTAGCGATACTTGCTGCCTTCTCCCTTGTCTCTTGCAGCAGCGACGATGATGACAAAGACATTACCAAGGAAATTATCATGAATGTTTCCGCTGAACCGGGCGTTATGTACGATCTC
>CACYYG010000017.1 GCA_902778535.1 uncultured Prevotellaceae bacterium | reverse complement strand
CAAGAACGGTGAGCTGCCCGAGTATGAGGGTGACGTCGACCTGAGCAAGTACGACACGGTGTTCATCGGTGGTCCCGTCTGGTGGGGCACCTATCCGCAGGTGATGTTCACCTTCTTCAAGAAGCATGAGAGCGACCTGAAGGGCAAGACCGTTTACCCTTTCACCACTCACGAAGGCAGTGGACTTGCCAACTGCGTGGAGGATGTGAAAGAAGCATTCCCCGGAGCCAACGTCCAGAAGGGCTTCAGTATCTATGGCCATGAGGTGCGCACAGAGAAAGCAAAGGTAGAGAAATGGATAAGCAGTTTGAGAGGAAAATGATAAAGACTGTGAAATAGAAAAAGATTATTGACAATGGAAACTATCAAGTTAGCAAACGGCGTTCTGATGCCGCAGATGGGTTACGGAGTGTATCAGGTATCACCTGAAGAGTGTGAACGTTGCGTATGTGATGCCTTGAGTGTAGGCTATCGGATGATAGACACAGCACAGGCTTACCACAACGAAGAAGGCGTTGGCAATGCCTGGCGCAAGAGCGGCATACGGCGCGAAGACCTGTTCCTCGTATCAAAGATTTGGATCTCCAACTACGGCTATGAAAAGGCAAAGGCTTCCATTGACGAGAGCCTGCGCAAGCTGCAGACGGAGTACATCGACCTAATGCTGCTTCATCAGCCTTTCTGCGACCGCTACGGTGCTTATCGGGCCTTGACCGATGCCTATCGTGAAGGCAAGTTGAGGGCTATCGGCGTGAGCAATTTCTACCCCGACCACTTTATAGACCTGGCATCGAATGTGGAAATCAAACCGATGGTGAACCAGGTGGAAACGCATGTGTTCTGTCAACAGAAACAGCCACAGAAATACATGGAGGAGTTCGGATGCCAGATCATGTCGTGGGGACCGTTGGCCGAGGGACGCAATGGATTCTTCACCAATGAGGTACTGGCTGAAATCGGAAAAGTTCACGGCAAGAGCGTGGCACAAATCGCACTCCGCTTCCTGTTGCAACGTGGAGTAATCATCATACCGAAGTCAACCCACAAAGAGCGTATGGATGAGAATATCAACATCTTCGACTTCGAGCTCTCTGCCGACGAGATGGCTCGCATCGAAGCGCTCGACACCCAGCAAAGCCTGTTCTTCGACCACCACGATGGTGAAGTGACAAAGATGTTTATGGGCTGGCGTGGGTTGGCATGATTTCACTCTTCAACCGTTCATAACCTTGTTTTGGACCTCAATAAATTCTTATAGTCAAGGAAATGGTTGTCAGAGTTGTTTTTAAAAACATGTTGGAAAACTCGCTGATTTGCAGAATTTTTGCATTTTAGCGAGTTCTCTTTTCAAATCACCGAAGTTGACAACATCAATGAGCAGGTGTTGTGAGTGGCGGAAGACTTGAAGAAATAGTATGGGGGTACGGAGATACGAGATTAGACCTTACGCTGAAAGCAGGCATGCAAGCTATTCTCGTACCTCCGTACCCCCGCACCACCGTACCCCCGAATTATTCAGGATGCGTAAAAAATTTTTACAAAAGTGACGAAAAAACAGGGCTCAACGATGCTGAGAATGGCTCAGAATTCACGACAGGACAATTTGCTGAAAAAAACGCGAAAATGAGAGGGGTTGACTATCTCGCTGATTGGCAGTCGCTTAGCTCATATCTCTGCCTTTAGGGAGCATCCCCGTTTTCAAAAAGGTATATCCGCATGAAAAAAAGTCAACGCCTTTTTTTCACGCGGAGCATCTTTTTGAGCAAAAGTAAGCCGTTCTGGAGTGAATATTGGCCCTTTTGGAGCACGAAAAGCTGCACAAAACCCATGCAGGTGTGCAGTTTTTCAGCCACACTCATGCTCATCCGATGACCGACCGGCAGCAAAACGCTGTCTTTCCGATTCTATTTCACGAATTTCATTTGTAAAGAAATCGGAATAAAATTTCTTTACATTTTTGAAAGTTTTCTCACATCTGCAAGAAAACAGTGCGCAGCCGCTCCCCGCCCCTCCGCTCGGCTCTGCCGCTTGCTACTGAAGGGACGCAAGAAGGGGAGGGGAGTGGCTGGAGGGCACTGAAAAACCCTTCGATTCAGGATGGCTTCTCGATTATTAACAAAAAGCAGATTGCATCTAACCGTTAACATGCGGATATGCAATCTGTTTTTCTTTATTCCCTTTCATATCACATGATGCCGCCAGAATGCGTCTCTGTGGGTTTATTTGATCGTTCCATGCAAAATAAGCCTCTTCTCAGATGAGTTTGAGGATTCTTTTGATGTTTGCGGCAAATATCGTGATGGCTCCCTGCATTTGCATGGAGTAAAGACCGTATGAATCGGCTCTGTCATATCCAAAGACATGCTTGAGTTCCGCATTCTTTGCCTCTATCTTATATCTTTCCCTGGCTTTGAGTTTAAACTCAGGTGTTTTCTGAAATGCCATCAGCCTTTCCTGTTCACCTGCTTTTATTGGTACACTATAGGTTTTGGATTTGGCCCCTTCCTTGTAACATCCTTCTCTACGGGAGCATGTCTTGCATTTGTCTATGTCAAAGTAATATGTCCATGCCTGATTCCATTTCCCGTCTCTCTTTCCCTGTCTGGCTTTTCTGATTGCCATGTGCCCTGCAGGACAGACAAACATGCCTGCGTCTTTGTTGAAATCAAACTTGTCCTTCTCTTTGCGGAAGCCATTGCTGATAACGGGGTGCAGCTTTGATATCAGTTCAAATCCATTCTTCTCGTCCTCTGCCAGTCTTAGGTTCTCAATGCCGGAGTATGCCGTATCACCAATAACTGTATCCACTTCCATTCCGTTACTACGGCTTTGCTCGACAAGACTCTCTAATTGAGGACCGTCACCCTTTTCGCCGGAGGTGACCACAGCTGCGGTGATAATCCTCTCGTCACTCATGGCTATATGGGTTTTGTAGCCGAAGAAAGAACTGTCCTCGCTTTTGTGACCGACACGGGCATCCTCATCCTTGGACGTCGTATAGTGGTCTTCTATATCTGTAAGGGTCTCTCTCAGCAGGTTAAGGCGTTGCCTGACAGCAGGAACCTCTGCAATACTGACATTGCCTGACACGACATCCAGCAGCTTCTTCGTGTAGTCTAACTCACAAACGAGGTCGTCCTCCTCATTATTCCTGGGAAGTGTACCCTTGGCATCCTCGTCGGCATCGTAGACGGCCTTCCTTAGTTGTTTAGAGCGCAGACGGAGTATCTCTGTGGGAGAATAGGGATTGGAGCGCGAGGCTGTGTGAGTGGCATCAACAATGATTGTCTTTGACTTGATGACACCTTTCTCTATGGCTATATCCACGGTCTTTTTAATAAGGAGATTGAGCAGGTCCATATCCTTCAGACGCAGCTTACGGAATTTACACAGTGAACTGGGGTTGATAACTTCCGACTCTGGAGCCATCCCCAGAAAGTATTTAAAAGACATGTCATAGCGGGAACGCTCCACTACATCCACATCAGAGATGTCGTAGATAACCTTAAGAAGAAGGTACTTGAACATGCGGATGGGAGACTCCGCCATACGACCATTGTCTGAACAGTATTTGTCCACCAACTCCTGATATACAAAGGAGAAATCAATGAGGGCATTGATACGCCGCAGAAGGTTGTCTTGTGGGACGACGATGTCATACAGACCACTATATTCACTCAATATTAGCTCTTGTTCCTGAGATAGCATAACATTTACGTTTTATGCTATAAAGGTACAAAAAAATCTGCACATAGCCAAATTATTTCATGACTATGTGCAGCCTTTAATTGTTAAAAAGAAACTATAAGGACTTTTTCAGTGCCCTCGAGTGGCTGCGCCATCCTTTGAGGCGGTGTCTGACTATTTAAAGTGGACTAATGGATTAAGTTGCTGATAACCAATATCTGTTTGCCCTTACTGAGCTATTGGCATTATTGTCAGCCGGCGCTCGTAACGGCTGGGCTTGACCTGATAGCCGGGCAGCACGTAGCAGGCTGTGCAGCCTACGCCTGTGGTGTTGTAATCGAGGTTCAGTGTGATGCCGTCCTGCTTTCGTAGCTGGTAGGTATATACTGCCTTCGTCAGGTTGTCGGTGCTGTAGTGGTAGGCGTTGAAGTTGAACGGCTGATCCATCGCGAAGCGCAAGCCGCGCCCGGAAGCGTCGCTCATGGCGAGCCAGCGGTTGTCGCAGCGCAGGCCGCAATCCTGCGGAATGAGATAGGGCTCGAACATATCGTCCACGGTGCGCTCATAGATGCCGATGGCGTAGCCGGTCTTGCGGTCGGGATAGTTCTCCTCGGGGCCTCGCCCGTACCATTTCACCTGCTGTACCGGGTCGATGAGCGTCATGGTAAGTCCGATGCGTGGCAGGAGTGCGGGCATCGGGCCTTCTGGCTCAAGGATGTGATGGAGTGCGATGGTGCCGTCGCCGTTGATGCGGTACTCATAGACCTCTGAGAATCCCGAATAGCGCAAGCCGGTGATGTAGGCGTCGAGCGACGTGTTGACGGGTGCCCCGAACTGCGAGAAGCAGCGCACGTTGACATACACCTGTCCGTCGGCCTCGAAGGCCTGGCAGGAGATGGGTATGCGGGTGATGGCATCCAGGTTGTTGCTGTAGAACTCGTTTGCTATCTGCGAGCCGTTCCAGGCCTTGCGGTTGTTGTAGGTGATGTTCCATTGGTCCCAGCCGTCGACTTCGAGCGCCAGCGGAGCGCGCCAGACATTCAACTGTAGCGGCGACTTGAGCAGTTCCTGTCCGTCCTGCCGGATGCTGAAGAGCTGACCGTCGGGTGTGAAGGTGTAGGCGAATCTCTCGCCGCTCACGGTGATGGTGTCGTTCGTTTTGCTTAGCACTGCCTTCCCAACGGTCTTGTCGGAAGGCACGGCCAACTGGCGCCAGGGCAGTTCCAACTGATCCCAAGCCATGACGTGTCCCTTCTGTGCCCAGATTTCGTCGGCCTTCAGCGCGCTGGTAATCATCAGGCGGTATTCGCAGCCCGGCTTGATGGCGGGGCGGCTGTAGGGTAGGGTGACTACTTTCTTGCTGAGCGGCTCTACGTCAGGATTGAACGTGCCCTGCTGCAGACAAGTGCCGTCCTCGTAGAGTTCCCATTTCATATTATAATAAGAGGTGTTGAGGAAATGGTTCCTGTTCCATATCTCCACCGTGCCGTTGTCGGCGCTCAGCAGCGTGCATGATATGGGCTGAGCCGACTTCTTCATCTGCCAGATTTCCGGCTGCACGGTGCGGTCGGGCCATATCGTGCCGTAGGTGCGGGCACCGATGCCGTAGCTGAAATAGGTGCCTTCCTGCTGCTCCGTCTCGAAGTCGAGATTGAGCAACTGACCCGAATTGTCGGCTATGATGACATTGTCCATCAGCGCGTCGCAGATATACACCCGTGTGTCCTGTCCGTGGGTCTGCTCGTTGCGGCCGATGTTCACGGGGAAAGGCGCGTTGATGATGTTTCCCTGTGCCTCCATCTTTGCCACCTGCTCACGGTCGATGCTCACCGTCATCTGCTTGCCGTCGTAGCAGGCTTCCACGTGGTGCCACTTGTCCTCCCAGTCGGCGGGCAGCGGTGCCGTCAGTTCGTATTTGTGGTTCGTGGCTGCAGGTCTTCTGCCGAAGGGCCGGCCGTTGGCTTCGCCCTCAGCGGCAGGCGCCTTGTCGGTGTTGATGTAGAACACCAGTTGCTCCTTGCCGTTCTGCTGCACGCCGAACTGCCACTCACCCTTGGTGACGAACGAGCCGCAGGAACTGATGAGCTTGCGGGGACAGACATCGAAGCTGACGGTCAGGGCGCTGCCCGTCAGTTCGAGGCAGTCGTCGCGATACACCTCCACCCACTCGTCGTGGCCGCTGAGGTCGATGACATGATTCTTGCGGTTGCGGCTGTCGGCCACCAGTTTGGCATTGCCCATGATGTGCGCCATGACATCGTGCTCCGACTTGTCGGCGAGCCGGCGTGCGGGTTGCGTAAGGCCTGGCGACACGAAGTCCCATACGGCACCGCCGATGCTGCGCTCATGGGTGAAGATGGCGCGCCACATCTCGTCGAACATGCCGCCGCCGTTGCCTGCCACGGAGATATACTCATCCATGAACGACGGTCGCACGTCGCCGTCGCCGTGGCGGCCCACCCTGAGGTCGAGGGCCAGCGCCGTGGGATAGCGCGGGCCGATGATGTCCTCGGCAGGATGGCTGTAGGCGTTGCCACCATACATCCACCATCGGGTGTGGTCATATTTGCGACCTTCGGCAATCACCTCGCCGATATTGGGTCCTTCGCCGCTCTCGTTGCCGGCGCTCCAGAAGAGCACGGCCGGCTGGTTGCGGTCGCGCAGCACCATGCGGCGCACACGCTCACGATACATCGGTATGAAGCGCTTGTCGTTTGAAACCCATTCCGTGGCATGTGCCTCCACGCCCGCCTCGTCGATGATGTAGAGCCCGTAGCGTGCGGCATATTCCAGATAGCGCGGCACGGGCGGATAGTGGCTGGTGCGTACGCCGTTGAATCCGAACTGCTTGAGGATGGTCATGTCTTTCTTCACCAGTTCGTCGGTTACGGCGTGTCCGTTGTCGGGATCCTGCATGTGCGAGCACTGGGCATTCACCTTCAGCGGCTTGCCGTTGAGGTAGAACACGTTGTCGCGTATCTCTGTCTCCTTGAAGCCCACGTCCTGGCGGGCATCCTCGGGCGTACTCTCCGAGAGGCGCCTGCCCGTGGCGGCATCGACGAGGAACATCTTGAGGTTATACAGGTTCGGTGTCTCAGCCGTCCATTTCAGGGGGTTGCTGATGTGCTTGTTCATGTTCAGCGTGAGTGTGCTGCTGCCGCTACTGAACGTTGCCGGCTGGCTTTCCAGCCTTGCCGTCTCCTTGCCGTCGGCACCCGTCAGCACGGCTTGTACCTTGAGTGACGTAGTGACGGGCTGCGCATCATAGCTTCTAACGGTCACCTCGATGTTCAGCTCCGCATCGAGGTAATCCTTGTCGAGGTCGGTGGTCACATACCAGTCGAACAGGCGGGTCTTAGGCGTGGCGTAGAGCCATACATCGTCGAAGATGCCGGCCAGGCGCCAATAGTCCTGTCCCTCCAGATAAAAGCCGTCGCTGTATTTGACGACCTTCATGGCCAGCGTGTTGCGGCCTTTCTTCAGATACTTCGTAATATTATACTCGGCAGGCTCCTGGGCACCCTCATTGTAGCCCACTTCCTGGCCGTTGACCCACAGGAACGATGCCGACGCCACTTTCTCGAAGCGCAGAAAGACCTCCTCGCCGCTCCATTCGGCCGGAACGGTGAACGTAGTGCGGTAGGCACCCGTCGGGTTGTAGTCGTGCGGCGTCATCGGCGGGTTGGCCACGAAGGGTGAAGCTACGTTGCGGAACAGCGGGTCGCCGTAGCCTCTCATCTCCCAGTTTGAAGGCACGTCGATGGTTGCCCACTTGGCGTCGGAGAATTTCTCCTCGAAGAAGTTGGCTGGTATCTCCTGCGGCGTGTCGGCATAGCAGAACTTCCACTTGCCGTTGAGCAGGACGTGATGCCCCGGGATATAGTACGCGCGGCCTTCCTCCTGTCCATATTCAAACACATCAAGATTCTCAATGAATTGATACAGGTTGTCAAACCCTCTCGTCTTCTCTGTCTGTGCCGGCGCAGCCACCATGGCTGGTATCATCAGCAAAGCCGTGAATAGCTTTCTCATAAGTTAATTCGTTTTTATGTCGTTATTGTTTCTTTTGAGCTACCAACGGAAGGTGTCGAGGCCTGCGGCCTTGTACCATTGCATCAGGTTGATGGTTTTTGACTGCTCCTGCTGAAATGTCCTGTCGCGTGTGGTCAACTCGATGGTTGACTGGGGTACATACATGCTGATGCCGCCGTAGCGCTCTTCTGTCATGGTGAAGTCTCTGAACTCTGATTGTGAACGGTCGGTGTAGGGGACGTGAGCGTCATAGTAGCTGTAGCCGCCGCTGCTCAGCCATACTGGCGACATCTTCTTGTATATCACGGTGTTGTCGAAGGTCTGCTTCCACTGGGCATAGACTTCAGGCGAGGTGTTGCGCATCATGAAGTCGTTCATATCGTAGTGGCAGTGGTTGTAGTAGTAGATGAGCTGGTCGACGTCAGGATAGTTGGTGCCTTCGTTGTTCAGGGGCTCCAAGCATTGTATGAAGGCGGAGCGTGTGACCAGCGCGAGGTCTTCGAGCTTCTCTGTCTTCACTACTGACAGCGGCTCCTGATATCCTTCGTAGGACGTCTGTGCATAGTAGGCATCGACGGCCAGCTGATAGAAGTCGTCTCTGGAGCTGAAGAGTGCTGGAATGACTGTGTGGTAGGGAGCACCCTCGCCTGGAATCTCGGCTGGCGAGGCGATGATATAGTCGGTGCAATGGCGCAGCTCGTAGGCTACCTCGATGTTCTGGAAGCAGCAGCAGTCGGCGAAGATGAAGCGCAGGGGTTTGTCGGCGCACATCTCATCCAGCACCCTCGCCATATCAGGTATCTCCATCCATGTGCTGCCGTTGGTGACGTCCAGTCCGTAGGCCCTGCGTGAGTTGCTTCCGGCGGGTGTGTCCTTGATCGTCCAGCCATCGGCGTGTCCCCACAGCGACAGGCCGTACTGCTTGGCCTCGTAGTTGTCCTTCACCCATTGCAGCGCCATCTTCAAGGTGGCGGGCTTGCTCGACTTCAGCTCCTCAGGACAGGTGTACAGCCGTGTGGTGTCGCCACTCGCTACTTTGAGGAAGTAGGGCGGTATTCCCTTGCGGTCGATGAAGAGTATGAGGTTCTGACGGTTTGACAATTGCTGGCTACCCTCTATTATCTGACGGATGTCGTAGTTGATAAAGGAGTTCAGGTTGTTGTCGCCGGCAATGTATACCAATACGCTGAGGTCGGCCATCTCCACATCGTCGTCGTGCTTGTGGCAGGCTGTCAGCAGAAAACAGCAAAGGAGGAGTATTGAAAGTTGTTTCATGTATGATTGAACTCAATTTGTGCGCAAAATTACAAAATAATTCTAAATATCTTCCTTTTTCTGCACTTTTCTTGCCAAAAAGCAGTAAATTTGCACTTCGTAATCTACGAATGTGATGAAAAAGATACTTTTTTTCCTTCTTTTCTGCTTTGTGGTGGGCATTGTCTGCGATGCTGCACCGAGGCGCCGTAAGGCTCGCCGTGTACGCCGAACTGTGAAGCATGTGCCCAAGCAAGTGAAGCTGAGCATACACGACGCCGACCCTTTCCATACCTGCGAGGACACTTGTGCCCATGTGCACGGCATCGACGTGAGCCACTATCAGAATGAGGTGTTCTGGAATGCTGTGGGCGACGATACCAACATGGCCTATGTCTACCTGAAGTGTACTGAGGGCAGCGACAACCAGGATCCGCTCTACCTGCGCAACATCGAGCTGGCACACAACCACGACCTGAAGGTGGGCAGCTATCATTTCTTCCGTCCGAAGATTGACACGCGGCAGCAGCTGCACAATTTCCAGATACAATGTCTGCCTGCCGAGCAGGATCTGATTCCGATGCTCGACGTGGAAACCGATGCCGGCATGTCGACGGAGCAGTTCTGCGACTCGCTGACGAAGATGCTCACGCTGCTGGAGGAAGCCTACCATCAGAAGCCGCTCGTCTATACCTACCGCAATTTCTACAACAAGCATCTGCAGGGAAGGCTCGACGGCTATCCGCTGATGATTGCGATGTACAGCGACGAACAGCCGCAGCTGGCCGACGGTCGCGACTACATCATTTGGCAGTATACTTGCCGCGGGCGTCTGGCAGGCGTGAAGGGCGAGGTGGACAAGAGCCGCATCATGGGAGAACATTCATTAAGAGAACTGTACTATGTCAGATAGAAAAACTTTGAGCACGCCCATCATCGTGGGCGCAGTAATCGCCATTCTCGGCATTCTCACCGGATTGTATATCGCTACCAATGCCCGTGAGCAGATGCAGGAGCAGAATGCTGCCGAGTCGCAAGCCAGCGCTGCTGCTGGCGAAACCGACGCTACGCCTGCCAATGCCGACATCACCTCCATGCCCGACCTTCCTGCTGTTGACTATACGCCTGGCAGAGTGGAGGAAGAGGATGTGGTCGAGACGGAATCAGAACCCGAGTCAGAGCCAGTGCCAGAACCTCCGACGGAAGTTGAGGAAAAGCAGGAAACGACGACCGACGAGACGCTTCCTGACGTTCCTGACGACTTCGAGCCTGTTTCGGCAGAAGAAATAGAGCAAGCTCTTCCTGAGCAGAAGGAGCAGCCGGAAGAAACACAGCCAACGCAAGAATAACCAAAACTTTTTCAGCTATGCAAACAAAAAACATTCTAAAGACCATTGCCATCACTTCAGCCATGATGACCACACTCAGTGCTTGCAAGAATGAGACACCGCGCGAGAATCCGCTGCTGCAGCCGAGTGAGCTGCCCTTCGGAGCACCTGACTTCAGCAAGATTCAGACATCCGACTATCTGCCTGCTTTCGAGGCAGCCATCCAGCAAACGCGCGACAATATTAGCAAGATAGTAGAAAACACCGAGGCACCCACCTTCCGTAACACCATCGTGCCCTTCGAGAAGAGCGACAGCACGCTCGACCGCATCAGCCGTGTGTTCTTCGCCCTTGTGGAAGCCGACAAGACGCCTGAGATTGCTGACTTGGAGAAAAAGGTGCAGCCGATGATAACCGATTTGGAGAACGAAATCATGTTCAACAAACAGCTCTTCCAGCGCATACGCCAAGTCTTTGACAACGAGTATGCTGCTTTGCAGGGCGAGGATCAGAAGCTGCTCGACGAGGTATACAAGGAGTTCGTGCGCAAGGGCGCATTGTTGCCCGACGACAAGATGGAGCGCATGAAGGCCATCAACCTGCGCATCTCCGACCTTCAGCAGCAATGGGGCGAAGTGGTTCCCAACGCCACCAACGACGCCGTCGTTTGGGTTGACAACGAGGAAATGCTGGCAGGTCTTAGCCAAGCCGATATCGAGCAGTGTAAGAAAGACGCAGAGAATCTTGGAGGCAAGGCACCCTACGCCATCGTCATTGTCAACACGACGCAGCAGCCGCTCCTGACAAGCCTTGACAATCGCGACCTGCGCCGACAGGTTTATGAGGCTTCTGTCCATCGTTCCGACGGCACCAACCAGTACAACACCTTCGCCATTGTCAGCGAGCTTGCCTCACTGCGGGCAGAACAGGCAGAAATAATGGGTTATCCCTGCTATGCTGCCTACTCGCTTGAGAAGACAATGGCCAAGACTCCTGAGAATGTCTACGCATTCCTCAACGACCTTATCCGTCAGTATGTGCCCAAGGCCAATGCCGAGACAAAGGCCATCGAGGATTTCGCCCACAACCCTTCTCTCACCTCTAACCCCTTACCACCCACCTCTCCGCTTCAGCCCTACGACCGTTTCTATTATTCGGCAAAGATGAAGCAGCAAATGCTCAACATCAGCGACGACGAGGTGAAGCCTTACTTCAACGTCGACAGCGTGCTCATCAACGGCGTGTTCTATGCCGCCAACCGTGCCTACGGCCTTACATTCAAGGAGCGCACCGACATTCCTCTCTACCATCCCGACATGAAGGCTTTCGAGGTGTTCGACAAGAACGGCAAGTCGAAGGCGCTCTTCTATTGCGATTACTACCGCAGGCCTACCAAGCGCGGTGGGGCATGGATGGACGGCTTTGCCAAACAGAGCCGTGAGCGCAACCAGCTGCCCATCATCTTCAACGTATGCAACAGCGCCAAGGCTCCCGACGGAAAGCCCTCGCTGCTGACGTGGGATGAGGTGACAACCATGTTCCATGAGTTCGGTCACGCCCTGCACGGCATTCTGTCCGACTGCTATTACAACCGTCTAAGCGGAACCAGCGTGGCTCGCGACTTCGTGGAGATGCCTTCGCAGTTCAACGAGTCATTCGCCTCCATTCCTGAGGTGTTCGACCACTACGCACGCCACTTTGAGACGGGTGAGCCGATGCCTGCCGAGCTGAAGGAGCGAATGCTGCAGAGCATCACCTTCCAAACGGCTTATGCTTTGGGTGAGAACCTTGCTGCCACTTGCGTTGACCTTGCTTGGCACATGCTGCCGTCGAAGGATGTTCCTACGGCTGAAGAGGCAGCAGCCTTTGAAACCGAGGCGCTGCGCAAGGTTGGCTTGCTCAACGAGCAGATTCCTCCACGCTACCACACCAGCTACTTCAACCATGTGTGGGGTGGGGGTTATGCAGCTGGCTACTATAGCTATCTGTGGACAGAGGTGCTGGCAGTAAACATTGCCGATGTGTTTGCCAAGCGCGGTGCCCTCGATCCTGCCACTGGTCAGGACATGTGCGACAAGATTCTGAGTCGCGGCAATACTGGCGACCTCATGCAGATGTTTACCGACTTTACGGGAATGGCTCAACCCGATGCTTCGGGTTTGCTCAAGGCCAGAGGATTGTAACGGTAACCAATCGGATACCCTGAAAAAGAAAGTTGAAGCTACTACAGCTTCAACTTCTTTTTTGCTCCCTTGCTCTCGTTCTGCAAACGGTCAAGGGCGGTGACGACGTAGGTGAACTTCTGCGAGCCGTTGACGTAGGGCAGCTTCAGCCAAGTGCTGGAAGTAACAGCGATGATGTGTGAAGGATCGTCGGTGTTCACCTTCTCGCCTTTGGCAAAACGGTAGACGGCGTAGCGAGTGGCTTCATCGCTCCAGCTCTTTGCCTTCGGAGCCGTCCAGAAAAGAACATATCCGTCGTTTGTCCATACGGGACGCACGCTGCGCGGCTTCCCGGGCGCCTTTTTGTCGAGGAAAGGCATCAGCGGCTGTAGGGCAGGGTAGCGCCAGTATTGCTGACGCAGATTGGTGCCGTAGTTGCCCGTGTCGTCAACAGCGGCTTTGGCATACCATAGCACGGTGCCCTGTACGGCAGGCACCTGGTTGTGCAGCTGCTGCTTGGCGGCCTGCTGGTTGGCTTTCACGGTGCGCTCAATGTCCTCTCCAATGAAGAGCGGACGAGCTGAGGCATACTGTCCCCACCACTGGATGAGCGTCTGATAGTCGGCGGCCTTGTTGCCAATCTCCCAGTAAATCTGCGGCACGCAGTAGTCGAGCCATCCGTTGTTCACCCACAGCAGAATGTCGGCGTAGAGGTCGTCGTAGTTCTGAAGCCCGTTGGTGTCGCTGCCGATGTCGCTGGAGCGCTTGTTGCGATAGATGCCGAAAGGCGATATGCCCACCTTGACCCAGGGCTTCGTCTGATGCACGGTCTCATAGAACTGCTTGATGAACTGGTTGACATATTCGCGGCGCTGGTCAGGAGTCTTGCCGTCGGGCAGCGGCACACCGGCCACGGGATAGGGATAAAAGTAGTCGTCCATGTGGATGCCGTCGACGTCGTAGCGGCTGACAATGTCGCGCGCCACAGCGCAGATGTAGTCACGGTTCTCCGGCAGTGCAGGATTGAGGATGGTAAGGCCGTCGTAGTCGAAGCATCGCTCAGGATGCTGTATGACAACGTGGTTGACTGAGAGCGCCACGGTGCCCTTCGTCTTGGCGCGATAGGGATTGATCCAGGCATGCAGCTCCATTCCTCGTGCGTGGCATTGCTCAATCATCCATTGCAGCGGGTCCCAGTAGGGTTGCGGTGCGCGTCCCTGTTGTCCGGTGAGGAATCGGCTCCAAGGCTCCAAGGTGCTGGGATAGAGAGCGTCGCACTCGGGACGCACCTGGAAGATGATGGCGTTGACGCCGTCCTTCTGCAGCTCGTCCAACTGGTATGTCAGCGTCTGCTGCATCTTCTCAGTTCCTATGCCTTGGAACTGTCCGTTAACACATTGTATCCACGCACCTCGGAACTCGCGCTTTTGTGCCGCTACACGGCTAACTGATAAATGACAAATGACAAATGATAAAGCTATCACCATCATCCATCGGCTGTTGACCATTCGTTTCATATATTCAATTTTTCAATTTTTCAATTCTTCAATTTTTCAATTTTGGTAGTTATAGGGAGTTAGAAGTATTTATCGGCCTTCGGCCTTGGAAGTTAGAGGTCATTTGCAACTATTGACCCATAACTCCTCATAACTTCCCATAACTCCCCATAACTCCCTCAATTCTTCAATTTTTCAATTCTTCAATTCTTCAATTCTTCAATGATTTTCCCCGTCCAGTCTTCGCCGTTCTTGGGGCAGAAAGTGTGCATGCCCACCTGACTGGCAGCAGCCACGTTGCGCGGGCCGTCGTCGACGAAGAGACACTCGGAAGGCAGCACCTGCTCTGCCATCAGCACACGTCGGAAGAATGACTCGTCGGGCTTCATCACCTTCATCTTATAGCTCAAGTAGAGGGCGTCGAGGTAGTGGTCGAGGGCGTTTCCCTTGCCGTCGAACTCAGGCGACAGTATAAACGACATCATGTAGGGATTGGTGTTCGAGAGCAGCACCACGCGGTAGCCCTCTGCCCTCAGCCGCTGCAGCATGTCGAGGTTGCGCTGCGGAATGTCGCCGCAATAGCCAAGCCAGCCATAGCGGCACTCTTCATACGTTACCTCACGTCCCACCAGGAGGCTCAGCTCGCGGCGGAATTTTTCAGCGTCAATCTTTCCTTCCTCCAAGTCGCCGAAGATGCCGCCCTGCGTATAAGGGTCGAGGCGCTCGGCAGCATCCTTCAACCCCAGTTCCGTAAAACGTCTGATAGCCTCGTCGTGGTCAATGGTGATAATGACACCACCCAAATCAAATATAATGGTCTTTATCATCTTCAATCCTTCAATTCTTGATCCTTCGTATCGACGTCTCTTACGCGTCTTTCAAAAACTTCAATTCTTCAATTCTTCAATTTTTTATCCATTCTTCAGAATCCTTTCATGGCGCGATCCATTTCGCGGCGGTCTTCCTTCTCTTTCAGCGTCTGGCGCTTGTCGAAGGCCTTCTTGCCCTTGCACAGTGCCAAGTCCATCTTTGCCAGGCCTTTCTCGTCGATGAACACCAGCGTAGGAACGATGGTGTAGCCCGTCTGCTTCGTGGCACTTTCCAGACGGTTGATTTCGCGGCGTGTCAGCAGCAGCTTGCGGTCGCGCTTCTGTTCGTGGTTGTTGTACGAGCCGAAGAAATAAGGGCTGATGCTCATGCCCTTCACCCACAGCTCGCCGTTGATGATGGTGCAATAGGTGTCTACCAATGAAGCCTTGCCTGCACGGATAGACTTGATTTCCGTTCCTGTGAGCACAATGCCGGCGGTGAACTCCTCGATGAAGAAATACTCAAACGCCGCCTTGCGGTTCTTTATCTGTACGGGGCTCTTCTTGCGGAGCTCCTGTTCCTGCTTGTTCATTCTATGGTTACAAACTTTTCAATATTCTCGTCGACATACCGGGCAATTTGCTCCACCAGCTGCTCCTCATTCTCCACGAACCAGTCGTCGTAGTCGTCAAACTGCGGGAAGCGCTCAAACAGCGCCATAAACTCGTCGTCTGTGCAGTCGCGCTCCAGCTCCTCGCGGTTTTGCAGCCACAGGGTGTGCACCTCGTAGAGGCGCTTCGACAGCTCCCTCATGTGCCACATCTTGTTCAGTGCCTTGGCAAAGGGATTCTTGAAGATGAAGGGGCCATAGCCGTTGTGTATCAGCTGGATAAAGCCTCCGTCCATCACCTCGCCGTGCAGCGTGTCCCAGCAGAGCAGCGTCATCTGGTCGGCGTTCAGCTGCGCCATTGTCTCATCTGTAGGCTCGCCGCCGATGGCCTCGCGAGTGGCCTTGATGATGACGTCGAGGAAGGCGTCCATGCCATCCAGTGCAGCCTTGCTCAGCACTTCGTCTTTTACTTTTATCTCAATCATACGCCTGCAAAGGTACTACATTTTTTATAATATCCGAAATGTTTACTCAAAAAAAAGACATTGTGCGTACTGAAAACCTGTGCCGGAAGCGTGAGGATGTGGTTTTATTTTCGTACACACCGTGTGTACTAAAAATACACACCGTGTGTACTTTTAGTACACGACGTATGTACGAAGTGTGTACAAAACGTTTTTGAAGCTGTGCGTCATGCGCGAAACATTTCGGATAATCTTTATAAACTTTCGCCATGTTTTGGCGTTTTCATGGAAAAGTCGTACCTTTGCACACACTATGAAGCATTTATTATATATAATGTCTGGCCTGCTGGCTCTTGCCTCCTGTACCAGCAACCTGAAAAAAGAGAACGAGGCTCTGCACGACGAGATTGACGAGCGCCGTGAGCAGTTGGACAATAGCTTGAAGGAGAAGCTGGAGGCTGCTCAGAAGGAGCTGGAGGCAACTAACAGCCTTCTGGAGAAGGCACGGCGTGAGCACGACGAGCAGCACGAGTGGGTGATGAGCCATGCCACGCAGCTGAACGACCAGTCGCCCGAGGTGCTGCGCCTCAACAGCCTTCGTGCACAGCGCGACTCGCTGCAGGTGGAGTTTGAGAAACAGGCCCAGAAAGTGAAGTTCTTTATGAAGAAGGTGGAAGGAAAGGACGAGGAGTGACACCGTCTTTTGGCAGTCATAAGCGGTGAAAATGAAAAAAAATGCCGTTTCTCTTTCCTCTTTCCACATTATTTTGTAATTTTGCACCCTGATATGGACCGATTCGAAAAGACCAACCGGGAATTCGAGGCTGCTGTGGCCGAGTGCCGCCAGCTGTTCGCGCAGAAGTTGCACGACTATCGTGCCTCGTGGCGCATCCTAAGGCCACGGTCGCTGACCGACCAGCTGCTCATCAAGGCCAGGCGCGTGCGCCAGCTGGAAGAGACGGGCTGCTCGCTGGTGGGCGAGGGCATCAGGCCTGAGTTCATCGGGTTGGTCAACTATGGCATTGTGGGGCTGATTCAGCTGGAGCGCGGCTATAGCGACAGCGTCGACATCAGTAACGACGAGGCACTGGAGCTCTACGACCACTATGCCACGCAGGCCTTGGAGCTGATGAAGCGCAAGAACCACGACTACGACGAGGCGTGGCGCTCGATGCGTGTCAGCAGCTATACCGACCTCATCCTGACCAAGCTGGAGCGAGTGAAGGAGATGGAGGACCTGCAGCAACGCGGACAACAAACGAAAGTGAGCGAGGGCATCGATGCCAACTATATGGACATCATTAACTATGCGGTCTTCGGATTGATTAAGCTGATGCCCTCCGACCTCTCCCAGAGGGAAGAGGCTGTGTGATTTTGACATAATGAGTGATAAAAGCGTTACACCGGCTCACACTTCGGCCCTATGGCTGAGGTTGGTTGGTGTGCTCTGCCGTCTGGTGCTCACGGTGACGTTCATCTTCTCAGGGTTCGTCAAGGCCGTCGACCCGCTCGGCACGCAGTACAAGATTGAAGACTATCTGACGGCGATGGGGTTGGGCGGCATACTGCCCGACATCGTGCCGCTGCTGATGTCGGTGGCCTTGGCTGCGCTGGAGTTCTGTCTGGGCATCTTCCTGCTCTTCGCCATACGCCGGAGGCTGACGACACGCCTTGTGCTGGCCATGATGCTGGTAATGACGCTGCTGACGCTGTGGCTGGCTGTGGCCAATCCCGTCAGCGACTGCGGATGCTTCGGCGATGCCTTAGTGCTCACCAACTGGCAGACTTTCTGGAAGAACGTCATACTGCTGGCATGTGCCGTCGTCGTGGCGTGGAAGCCGCGCGATATGTTCCGTTTTGTCAGTAGGAGCAACCAGTGGATAGTAGTCAACTACTCGGCGCTGTTCATCTTAGGCATCTCGGGATGGAGCCTCTACGACTTGCCCCAGTTTGACTTCCGGCCCTATCACATCGGAGCCAATCTCAGGGGAGAGAATGTCAGCGTCAACGTCAGCGAGAACAGTGCCTACGAGTACGTGTTTATCTATGAGAAAAACGGCGAGACGCAAGAGTTCGGCATCAACAACCTGCCCGACAGTACGTGGACATTTGTCGACAGGCGCGAGGTGAAGACCGGCGCAGAATTGGCCAAGCACGACATCAGCTTCGACCTTCTGCCTGAAGGAGCTGTCAACGGCGAGGGCGAGGACATCACCGACGAGGTGCTCAACGACACGAGCTACACCTTCCTGCTGGTTGCGCCAAAGCTGGAAAAGGCCGACGACTCGAGGCTCGACCTCATCAACGAGCTCTACGAATATAGTTTGGAGCAAGGCTACCGTTTCTATTGTCTCACGGCCAGCGAGATGGAGGGACGAGAGCGGTGGCGCGACATGACGGGTGCAGAATATCCCTTCTGCTTTACCGACGAGACAACGCTGAAGACCGTCATACGCAGCAATCCGGGGCTGGTGCTGCTGAAGAATGGAGTGGTGATTGGCAAATGGAGCCACAACCGCCTGCCGGAAATAACTTCCGAAGAGGCTGCTAAGCCATTGGAACAACTCACTATCGGGCAGATGCCGGAAGACTCGGTGCCGGGAAAAATCCTGAAGCTGCTGCTCTGGTTCGTCCTGCCGCTCGGATTGCTCACACTGGCCGACCGCATTTGGATGTGGACGAAGTGGCTGCGTAAGAAAAAGGAAAACCATAACATTAACAATTATAAAACAACAAAAGACATGAGAAAGAAAATCGTAGCTGGAAACTGGAAGATGAACATGAATCTCCAGGATGGTATTGCATTGGCAAAGGAATTGAATGACACGCTGAAGGCCGACAAGCCCAACTGCGGCGTCGTCATCTGCACGCCGTTCATCCATCTGGCCAGCATTGCACAGTTCCTCGATCAGGACATCATCGGTTTGGGTGCCGAGAACTGCGCCGACAAGGAAAAGGGTGCCTACACTGGTGAGGTTAGCGCCGAGATGGTGAAGTCGACGGGTGCACAGTATGTCATCCTGGGTCACAGCGAGCGTCGCGAATACTACAAGGAGACTCCCGAGATTCTGAAGGAGAAGGTGTTGCTGGCACAGAAGAACGACCTGAAGGTCATTTTCTGCATCGGCGAGAGCCTGGCAGAGCGTGAGGCCGGTAAGCAGAACGAGGTGGTAAAGGCCGAGCTTGAGGGTAGCGTCTTCAACCTCAGTGAGGAGGATTTCCGCAAGATCGTCATTGCCTATGAGCCCATCTGGGCCATCGGTACGGGCAAGACCGCTACTGCTGAGCAGGCCGAGGAGATTCACGCCTACATCCGCAGCATCATCGCTGAGAAGTATGGGCAGGCTGTTGCCGACGACACCACCATTCTCTATGGCGGTTCGTGCAAGGCCAGCAATGCTCCCGAGCTCTTTGCCAAGCCCGACATCGACGGCGGTCTTATTGGCGGTGCTTCGCTGAAAGCAGCCGATTTCAAGGGCATCATCGATGCATGGAAGAAGTAATTGTAAAGCCCACCCCTAACCCCTCTGCAAGTGAGGGAAACATAATTATTCTACAGATAAAATGAAGAGATTCTTGAAGCATTTTCTCAATAGAAATAGTAAACGAGCCCCTCTCCCCTTGGGGATTGGGGGTGGGCTGTTGCTCTTCTTTATTTCGTTCAGCCCTGCAGAGGCACAGACACCGTTTACACAGCGCATCCAACAGGATGTGCAGGGTGGTGCACGCATCACCATTCATCAGGACAATGCCATCACTGAACTTGTGAATGGCAAGCCAGCCATTACGACGCCTCCTCGTCAGAACAACGACAGGCCTCGTCAGCAGAATAACGACAGGCCTCGCCAGCAGAGCGACGACAGGCCTCGCCAGCAGAACAACGACGACAATAACAACCAGTCGTCAGGACGAACAGAGAGCTCTACTGAAACCACCACCACCAACCCGGTGCAGGAAACCGACTCCATAGCCGTTATGCCACGTCGCACACGGAAAATGGCAGGCTACAGGGTGCAGCCCTTTGTGGGAGGCAACTCGCGTGCCGACCGCGTTAAGGCAGAGCAGACAGGCGCCACCCTGCAGACACTATTCCCCGGCCATAGGGTGTATGTGCACTTCCTCGGAGGAAAGTGGACGTGCCGTTTAGGCGACTTCCGTACAATGGCCGAGGCCAAGGAAGTGCTCGACGAACTGGTGAAAATGGGCTATGACAGAGCCATGATGGTGAGAGGCCAAATCAATGTTCCTTATTAAATGAATCCCGAAACAGAATATCGTGAAGGGCTGGAGCAGCTGGCCGAGCACTACAGGAAAATCATCACCCTTTTAGGTGAAGATCCTACACGTGAGGGCTTGCAGAAAACGCCCATGCGCGTGGCCAAGGCCATGCAAGTGCTGACACGCGGCTATGAAATGGATGCCCACAAGGTGCTCACCGATGCACTCTTCCGCGAGGACTACAACCACATGGTCATCGTGAAGGACATTGATTTCTTCTCACTCTGCGAGCACCACATGCTGCCTTTCTACGGCAAGGTGCACGTGGCATACATTCCCAATGGCTACATCACTGGCTTGAGCAAGATTGCCCGTGTGGTGGATATTTTCAGCCATCGTCTTCAGGTACAGGAGCGCATGACCATGCAGATACGCCAGTGTATCGATGAGACGCTGCATCCATTGGGCGTCATGGTGGTTGTCGAGGCCAAGCACATGTGCATGCAGATGAGAGGTGTGGAGAAGCAGAACAGCATCACTACCACCAGCGAATTCAGCGGTGCCTTCAATCAGGCCAAGACCCGTCAGGAGTTTATGAATCTTATTTCCCACTAAGGTCTTGGATTTATCTTGAATCAAGCAGCTTAAAAACGATTAAGCCCCCTCAATTGAGGAGGCTTAATCGTTTTTGACAGATAGTTTCCTATCGTTGCTTCATGTTGTCGCTTTGTGTGATTATTTGCCTGTGATGACGATGCCGCCGTTCTCAGGTATGACGACGTTGCAGGTCTGCACCTTCTTGCGGCCTATGGTGACGGTCTGGGTGCTGCCGTTTAGCTGAGCATCGTCGGAATAGACGGTTACAACGGTACCTTCCTTGAAGAAGTTCTTCAGGTCGACCTTTGTCTTTACGGCTTCCTGCTGGGCGTTGATGCCAGCAATAAACCACTGCTGGCCGGAGCGGCGTGCTGTGATGATAAACTTGCCGGGATAGCCGTCGATGAACTTCACCTCGTCCCACGTGGTGGGCACATCCTTCATAAACTGTACGGCCCATGCGGGAGCATCGGTCAGGTTGTTGGGCGCCATAGCAAAGTGCTGTACGCTCGACTGGAAGAGGACTGCTGTAGCCAGTGCGAAGACGTCGCTGGTGCGCCGTGTGGTACCGTGCTGGTTGTCGGCATTGTAGTGCTTATTAAGTGTGGAGCCGCCAAAGTCCATTGAACCCACGGTGTTGCGTATGAAGGGATGTGTGCAGGCATTGCGTGCCTCGGCATCGCAGGCTCCCTGTCCGAAGTGCAGGTTTTCAGAAGCGAGCACAGCCTCGCTGGCCACATAGTTGGGGTACATGCGCTCCCAGCCGCGTGGCAGGGTGCAGCCGTGGAAGATACACTGAATACCAAACTCGTTGGCATCGGTGAGGATGTCTTCATAGAGCTGCATCATCTGCTGCTTGTCGCCGCCGAAGAAGTCGACCTTGATACCGAGAATGCCATTCTGCTGCATCCACGCCATTTCCTTGCGGCGTGTGCTGCTCTTGTCCATCTTTCCGATAGGTGTCTGCGGGGCATCGTTCCATGCGCCGTTGCTGTTGTACCATAGGAAGATGCCCACGCCCTTCTCACGTCCGTAGCGGGCCAGCTCAGCCATTTTCTCGTAGCCAATCTGTCTGTCCCAGAAAGCATCGATGAGCACCGAGCGCCATCCCATAGCGGCAGAGAAGTCGATGTAGCGCTTCTGCTCGTCGAAGTTGCAGCTGCTGTCCATGCCGATGATCCACGACCAGGAACCCTTGCCGTAGGTGTATTCCTTGGACGGTGCGTACTTGGGTTGCACGAGGTCGTTGGCGATGGTGGTCTCAACAATGGGAGCAAGCGTCTCGCCGATGGTGATGGTGCGCCAAGGCGTTAAGGCTGGCAGTGACACGGCGGGTGTGGTAGAGCCGACACCGTTCAGCTCGCCCTGTTGCGGAAAGCCTATTTTGTATTTCGTGCCACCGTCGTTCAGCAAGCGGCAGCCAACGTAGCCGCCGTCGGTGCCTGTCTCAGAGATGAGAATCCAGGCCCCCCCTTCTGCCCCCGAGGGGGCAACGTTTGACTTATTGCGAGGTTTGCCGGCATTTGAAGCCCCCGCGGGGGCCGTAGGGGGGGCTTGTACTTTAAACAAACAGGGGAAAGTGTAGCCCTCTCCCCAGCCGTTCTTGCCGGCCTCGTCGTCGAGGGTATAGCTGGTTTCGTAGGACGGTGAAGTGCGGGCAAAGCCTCCCATCGGCTTCGACTGCGGACAGAGGAATGTCGTGGTGCCGTCGGGCAGAACGAAGCCGCTGGCCTCACTCTCCACGACGCCTACCATCGTCTCGCCGCCTCGTCCCCGTTTCGTGTATACCTTATAACGGAAGGCCACGTCGCGGCCTGTGACGCGGAAGATAATGTCGAGAACAGGCTGCTCGGACGAGGGACGGTTGGCGTTTGCTTTTGTGAAGTGACAGACGGCCTCGGTGGCAACAACCTTCACCTGACTCTGCTTCGTGGTGCGAAGGGTGTATTCGTCCTCTATGGTCCGCACGTCACAGTCCTTCAGTGTGAGTCCCTGTGTCAGGTCGTCGAAATTCATTTTCAGGCCCAAGGGCGAGGGCAATAGCACCTGCCTGCCATTGAGGCTTACGGTGTACTGAGGCTTTCCGCTTTCGTCGCTGACGGTGACGGTCATCGAACCGTCAGGACTGTCGATGCGCTTCTCGTTGGCACCGAAGGATGATAATGCTAACGAAAACGTCACAGCTAACGTCAGCACTAATTTAGTCTTCATGCTTTTCATCATTTTTTATGCTTTTTGTTAATGGTTTTTCTTCAGTTTGCAAATTTACGGATAATCCTGCTAACTGCCAAAGAAATTACGCAAAAAGAGGCAAGGAGCCTTGTCAACATTTGGTTATTTCCGTTTTTTTCTATACCTTTGCAGCCATCATTGAAGAAAGAAAATGGAGTTGATAACCGAGTTATACAGACAGTGGAGTGGGGTAGAACCAGCTGCTGTGGAGAAGTTGCCTGGTGCCGGAAGCAATCGCGTGTACTACAGGATAGGCGATGCTGAGGGGCATACGTTGATTGGTTGTGTGGGCACGAGTAAGGAAGAGAATCATGCGTTCATCACGTTGGCAAGGCATTTCAGGGCAAAGGGCTTGCCAGTGCCCGAGGTGCTGGCCGTGAGCGACGACGAGCTCTGCTACTTGCAGCAGGATTTAGGCAGTACGTCGCTCTTCGATGCGCTGTGCAAGGGACGCGAAGCTGGCGGAAAATACGACAAAAGGGAGCGAGAGCTGTTGCGACAGGCGATACGTCTTCTGCCTCGTATGCAATTCGAGGGTGCCGAAGGGCTTGACTTCAGTGTTTGCTATCCGCAACCTGAGTTCGACGAGATTAATGTGATGTTCGACTTGAACTATTTCAAGTATTGTTTCCTGAAACCATCGGGTATTGACTTCCACGAGCTGCGCCTTGAGCATGACTTCCGTCAAATGGCCAAAGACCTTACAAAGGAGCAGGGCACCACATTCCTCTATAGAGATTTTCAGGCGAGGAACATTATGCTCAATGGAAATTCACTCTTTTGTATCGATTTTCAAGGTGGTCGCCGAGGTCCTGTCTACTACGATCTGGCTTCCTTCCTCTGGCAGGCGTCAGCACGCTATCCCGATGATTTAAGAAAAGAACTGCTTGATGTATATTACAATGAGGCACAGAAGTTTACAAATCTTCCGCCAAGGAAAGAGTTTAATCAGTGTTTGAGCCTTTTTGTGCTCTTTCGTTTGATGCAGGTATTAGGCGCTTATGGCTATCGAGGCTACTTTGAACGCAAGCCGCATTTCATTCAGAGCATACCGCCTGCCATTGAGAGCCTGAAGCAACAGTTGGAAGGAATGGGCGATGGCTATCCTCACTTGATGGATGTGCTTCGCAGACTTACCTCTCACCTCTCACCTAACATTCCTCATGTCAATCCTCTCACCTCTCACCCCTTACCTCTTACTCCTAAACTCGTTGTCCGCATTTTTAGCTTCAGCTACAAGAAAGGTATTCCTCAGGACGAGAGCGGCAACGGTGGCGGCTATGTCTTCGACTGTCGCGGCACCCACAACCCAGGGCGCTATGAGGCCTACAAGCATCTGACGGGCTTGGACGATGCCGTGAAGAAATTTCTGGAGGACGACGGTGAGATACTGCGCTTTCTCGACCACGTCTACCAGTTGGCTGATGCTCACGTGCAGCGCTATGTGGAGCGGGGCTTTACGTCGCTATTGTTCTGCTTTGGCTGTACAGGTGGGCAGCACCGTTCCGTTTATTCTGCCCAGCATCTGGCTGAGCATATCCACTCGAAATTCCCTCAGGTGGAAGTACGTCTTTGCCATCGGGAACAGGGAATCAGCAGCATATTGGGAGAATAACGCCAAGATTATTTCGCCGAATCATTTTTTTTGTTTACCTTTGCATCGTAAATTGTAATTCATAATTCGTAATTCGTTATTCCAAAAAATGATAACACTGACAAATCTGGCTATCCAGTTTGGAAAGAAAACGCTCTACAAGGACGTTAACCTTAAGTTTACAAGCGACAATATCTACGGCATTATCGGAGCCAACGGTGCTGGCAAGTCAACCCTGCTGCGTGCCATCAGTGGCGAGCTGGAGCCGAATAAGGGTTCGGTGGAACTTGGACACGGCGAGCGTCTCAGCGTGCTGGAGCAGGACCACTTCAAATATGATGCCTTTACCGTGATGGACACCGTGCTGATGGGCCACCAACCGCTGTGGAAAAATATGAAGGAGCGCGAGGCCCTCTATGCAAAGACTGAAATGACAGAGGAAGACGGCAACCGTGCCGCTGAATTAGAAATGGCCTTTGCCGAGATGAACGGTTGGGAAGCCGAGAGTGAGGCCGCTCAGCTGTTGCAGAACCTCGGTGTGAAGGAAGAGCAGCACTACAAGCAGATGAGTGACATCTCCAATAATGAGAAGGTGCGCGTGATGCTGGCCAAGGCCCTCTTCGGCCATCCCGACAACTTGCTCCTCGACGAGCCCACTAACGACCTCGACCTCGACACTGTGCAGTGGCTCGAGGAATATCTCTCTTCCTTGGAGCAGTGCGTCCTCGTCGTCTCCCACGACCGCCATTTCCTCGATGCTGTGTCCACACAAACCGTTGACATCGACTTCGGTAAGGTAACGCTCTTCTCGGGCAACTACTCCTTCTGGTATGAATCATCTCAGCTGGCTCTTCGTCAGGCTCAGAATCAGAAGCTGAAGGCTGAGGAAAAACGTAAGCAGTTGGAGGAGTTCATCCGCCGCTTCTCTGCCAACGTGGCCAAGTCAAAGCAAACCACTTCACGCAAGAAGATGTTGGAGAAACTGAATGTGGAGCAGATTACACCATCCACGCGCAAGTATCCTGGCATTATCTTCCAAATGGAGCGTGAGCCAGGTACGCAGATTCTCGAGGTGGAAGGCCTGAAGGCCGTTGATGCCGATGGCACTGTACTCTTCGACAATGTCTCCTTCACCATCGAGAAAGGTCAGAAGACCGTTTTTCTATCGCACAATCCCAAGGCTATGACTGCTCTCTTCGAGATTATTAATGGCAATCGCGAGGCGCAGGCAGGCACCTACAAGTGGGGTGTTACCATCACTACCGCCTATCTGCCGTTGGACAACACCGAGTTCTTCCAGAGCGAGATGAACCTCGTCGACTGGCTCTCGCAATATGGTAAAGGCAACGAGGTGCTGATGAAGTCGTTCCTCGGCCGTATGCTCTTCCGTGAGGAGGACGTTCTGAAGAAGGTTTGCGTGCTCAGCGGCGGCGAGAAGATGCGCTGCATGATAGCACGTATGCAGCTGAAGAACGCCAACTGCCTCATCCTCGACACACCCACCAACCACCTCGACCTCGAATCCATTCAGGCTTTCAACAACAACCTGGTGCAGTTCAAGGGCAATATTCTCTTCGCCTCACACGATCATGAGTTCATCCAGACCGTGGCTGACCGCATCATTGAGCTGACGCCTAAGGGCACCATCGACAAGCTGATGCAATATGACGACTACATCTACGATGAGGCCATCAAAGAGCAGAAACAGAAAATGTACCAATAACGTGACAGCATGAAAAAGATTGCTTTTATGATAGCCTTGTCAACTTTGGTGAGCTGCGGGCAGAAATCAAACACTATTTACAAGGCCGACCTTGAGCAAGACGGAGAGGAGCTTGATGAGATGGAGGACAACGATGTCGCGGAGACTGGCGACGATGAGGAGTTTGACATTAACAAGTACATCGAGGAAATGCAGGATAATCCCGAAATACGTATCCCTATGGTTGACATTGTGCTCACTGAGTATGCCTTGGTAGACATCGATGGCGACGGGAAGAACGAGGTCTGGGTGCGTGGCGAGAACAACTACGAGGCCCTTTACACCCTTGAAAACGACGGTTTGGGGCTGATAGCCTACGCCGATGGCGCCACCGACCTCACCTTCTACAAGAATGCTGTGGGCTATTCTGCCTATTATACGCCGGGGCACTCCTACAGTGGGGCGCAGATTGTCAAAAACAGCAGTCTTGCCGAATACTATGACGAGCAAGTGGATTTTGACATCAACTCCGACGAGATGGAGGTATTTGATGAATTCTACAGGATAAACGGCGAAGAGGCGACCGATGAAGAGTGCGACGCGTTTCAGAAAAAACTGGGCGACCCTGTCGAAGCGCCTCAGGCAAAATGGCAACCAATATATTAAAAAATAAAAACAATACATCATTATTGACCATGAAACAGACAATCCTTGTGACGGGTGGCACCGGCTTTATCGGGAGCCACACCACCGTTGAGCTGCAAGAGGCAGGCTACGAGGTGGTTATCATCGACAATCTGTCCAATTCCAACGCAAATGTCGTTGACGGCATTGAGAAAATCACAGGCATCCGTCCTGCTTTCGAGAAGGTGGACTGCTGCGACATGGAGGCTTTGGAGGGCGTGTTCAAGAAGTACCCGAAGATTGAGGGCATCATCCACTTCGCTGCTTCAAAGGCTGTGGGCGAGAGCGTGGAGAAGCCGCTGCTCTACTATCGTAACAACCTCACCTCGCTCATCAACCTGCTGGAGCTGATGCCGAAGTATGATGTGAAGGGCATCATCTTCTCATCGAGCTGTACCGTCTATGGTCAGCCCTCGAAAGAGAACCTGCCTGTCACCGAGAATGCACCTATACAGAAAGCTCTCTCACCCTATGGCAACACGAAGCAGATCAACGAGGAAATCATCCAGGATTACATCCACAGCGGTGCACCTATCAAGAGCATCATCCTGCGCTACTTCAATCCTATCGGCGCACACCCCTCAGCACTCATCGGCGAGTTGCCCAACGGTGTGCCCATGAACCTGATTCCCTTCGTCACCCAGACAGCAATGGGTATTCGCAAGCAGCTGAAGATTTTCGGCAACGACTACAACACCCCCGACCACACCTGCATCCGCGACTATATCTATGTGGTCGACCTGGCCAAGGCTCATGTGAAGGCTATGGAGCGCGTGCTCGACCAACCCGACACCGACCCTGTTGAGGTTTTCAATATCGGCACCGGCCGCGGACTCTCTACCTTAGAGGTCGTTGAAGGCTTCGAGAAGGCCACTGGCGTGAAGGTAAACTGGGAGTATGCTCCGCGTCGTGAGGGCGACATCGAGCAAGTATGGGGCAACGTCGACAAGGCCAACAAAGTGCTTGGCTGGAAAGCCGACACACCCACCGAAGAAGTGCTGAAGAGTGCTTGGAAGTGGCAGGAGAAACTTCGCGAGGACGGTATACAATAGGATACAATAGAATACAATAGGAACAAGATGATTTAAGGGAGTTAAAACCGACAGGTTTTAACTCCCTTAAACTATTACTTTACTTGTTAAAATCAGAAGGGCAGGTCGTCGGCAGCCCCTTCACCAGCAGATTCAGGCGAAGGAGGGAATGGAGCTGCACTGGCATCGGCAGCAGACTGCTGCGGAGGGAATGGACTTGCGGCAGCGGGTGCAGCAGTACCGGCAATAGTTGTAGCGGCAGGAACACTCTGGGCTACCTGACCGCGAATAATGTTGAAAGCACGGATGTCGTTATACCAACGGCCCTGATACTCATGGGCATCAATGTCGAATTGAACGGTCACATCTTCTCCAGCCTGAATGTTGAATTGTTTAATCCGGTCTTCGCCAAAGACGCGGAAAACCATACGGCGAGGATATTGTCCTGGTACCTCAATAACATAGTCCTGACTCATCCAAGGGTTGCCCGTACGATTGGAAGTTCCACTGGTTGCCGGAAGAATGGCAATGATTTTTCCTGATAAATCCATTTGTCTGTAAGTATTAAAAGATTTGTTTTTCAATATTCGCTTGCGAAATTACTAAAATAGTTTGAAAACGAGTAATTTTTTTCCGTATTTTTTTGTTTTCATTGTTATTTTTTGTATTTTTGTAGTCCAAAATAAAAGAACAGAATTAAATAGAAAGAATAGCCATGAGATTTACTTTATCAAGCACTGCGCTGGCAGCCCGTCTCTCGGCGCTAGGGAGAGTTATCAACAGTAAGAATTCACTGCCTATACTTGGCGACTTCCTTTTCGAGGTGGTCGATGGAGCACTTCGCCTGACGGCCAGCGACAGTGAAGTGGTGATGCAAACCATGATGGAACTGAACGAGACCGATAGCGACGGACGATTCTGCGTAGGCAACCACGATCTGCTGGAGGCCGTGAAGGGTATTAGTGAGCAGCCCATTACTTTCGATATTGACCAGCAGGCCAATATTGCCAAGATTAGTTACCAGAATGGTATGTTCTCGTTGCCAGTGGAAAACGCCGACGAGTTTCCACAGCCACAGCAGATTGGCGAGCAGGCCACCATTATCAACATCCCTACGCAGGTGCTGGCCGACAATATCAACCGATCGCTCTTTGCTACAGCACAGGATGAGTTGCGTCCCGTGATGAACGGCATTTACTTTGACTTGACGCCAGATTGTCTGGCCGTTGTAGCAAGCGACGGACACAAGTTGGTTCGCAATAAGATTCTGAATATTAAGAGTGAGCAACCGGCATCATTCATTCTTCCCAAGAAACCGGCCTCGCTGCTGAAAAGCGTGCTGGGCAAGCAAGGTGGCGATGTGGTGATCCGTTTCGACGAGCGTAATGCCGAGATTAACTTCGAAGATGGCGTAATCGTATGCCGTCTCATTGAGGGGCGCTATCCCAACTACAATAGCGTCATTCCTCAGAGCAACCCCAACCAGCTCACCGTCGACCGTTCAGGACTTCTTTCAGCTTTGCGTCGTGTGCAGCCGTTCAGCAACGACTCGAGTAACCTCATTCGCTTCCATGTGGAGAACGGCACGCTGCAGCTTGATGCCGAGGACTATGATTTCTCGAAAACAGCTACCGAGCGTATGGCCTGCGACTATAATGGTATGCCAATGAGCATTGGTTTCAAGGGATCGTCGTTCATTGAGATTCTCAGCAATTTTGAGTGTCAGGAAGTTGTCATACAGCTGGCCGATCCCAGCCGTGCAGGACTTGTACTGCCTTCGGAGCAGCCTGCCGACCAAGATGTGCTGATGCTGATGATGCCCATGCTCATCAATGATTAATGCATAGTGCTTGACACATAGCACATATTACTGATTATGAAACTGAAATTAACCAAGCCGCTGGTCGTCTTCGATTTGGAGACGACCGGTCTTGATTTGGTGAAAGACCGAATCATACAGATTTCCTATATCAAGGTGTTTCCCAATGGTGAGGAGGAGCGACGCAACTTCCTCGTAAACCCTGAGTGCTACATCCTGCCGATGATTACGCAGCTGACAGGCATCTCAAACGAAGATGTGAAAGACAAGCCCACCTTCAAGCAGCTGGCTTCCCAGCTCAACGAGACCTTCAAGGGATGTGACTTCGCAGGTTTCAACTCCAATCATTTCGACATTCCTTTGCTGGCCGAGGAATTCCTGCGTGCTGGCGTTGACTTCGACTTCTCGAAATGCCGCCTCATTGATGTACAGACCATCTTCCACAAGATGGAGCGTCGCAACCTGGCTGCTGCCTATAAGTTTTACTGTGGCAGGAAGATGGAAGAAGATTTCGTTGCCCATCGTGCCGACGAGGACACCGAAGCTACCTGGCGCGTGTTACAAGGCGAGCTCGACTATTACACCGAGGAGCATCAGCGCTCGTTGGGCGAGAATCCTGAAGGCCGTGTTTTGCAGAACGATGTGCAGATGCTGAGCGACTTCTCGCGCGTTAATAATAATGTAGACTTCGCAGGACGCATTGTATGGGGTGAGGCCAAGGACGCCAAGGGCAACACAATCCTCGATGCTGACGGCAAGCCAGTGATGACCGAATACTTCAACTTTGGCAAGCACAAAGGCAAAACAGTGGCTGAGGTGCTACGCATCGATCAGGGCTATTACTCGTGGATAATGGGTGGCGACTTCACCTACAACACCAAGCAGATACTTACCCGTATTCGCCTGCGTGAAGCTCAGAAAGGGTAAAAATGTCAAAAAAAACGATTCGTTTTTCTTGACAAATAAAAATTTCAATCTAGAAGCGGAGATAAAGACTTTTTAAGAATTCAGCGTAGCAAACAGAGAAGAGAAGGAAGAAAAAAACGCACACTTAATTAAATTTGTGCATCTTTTAGCGTCTTCAAGGGCTCATTTGCGAACTAGAATGGCTCGTTTTTGGTTATAAAGAGGCTCCGCGTGAAAAAAAACCATATGAGTTTTTTTCACGCGGAGCTGACTTTTTTCTGCGGAGATGTTTGCTGTCATTGTCTGAAACACTTAAAAGACTGTCAGTCAATGAAATAGCAACCACCTTCATTTTTGCGTTATTTGCGGTCAAGAGAACGTTTGGTGAATTCCAAGCGATTCTCAGCGTAGTTAAACGCACTTTTTTGGTGTGTTTTGTAAAGAAAACGGAACACTTTTACCCCCATCGGTCATTAGCGTGTTAGTGCATAACAGCCTAATGACCGATTTGGGTTTACTTGTTCTTCACAATCTGTGCCGTGAAGGAAGCCTCGCTCACCACGTGGTCGCCCACGAAGGCATAGCCTTTCATCGTGGAGATTCCGTGACGCAACGGAGCCTGCATCTCGACCTTGAAGAGCAGCGTGTCGCCAGGCACTACTTTCTGACGGAATTTCACGCCGTCAATCTTGAGGAAGTAGGTGCTCCAGCGCTCGGGCTCCTCCACGCCATTCAGCACCAAGAGTCCGCCAACCTGTGCCATCGCCTCAATCTGCAAGACGCCGGGCATGACGGGTTCCTGTGGGAAGTGTCCCTGGAAGAATGGCTCGTTGGAGGTGATGTTCTTAACGCCGACGATGCTCATGGGGCCAATCTCTATGACCTTATCGACGAGCTGCATGGGATAGCGGTGGGGCAGGAGTTCGCGGATGCGGTTGACGTCCATAATGGGCGTCTCGTTGGGGTCGTAGAAGGGAGCCTGAATTTCGTGCTTGCGAATCTCCTTGCGCATTTCGCGCGCGAATTTATTGTTGATGGTGTGGCCCGGGCGTGTGGCAACGATGCGCCCCTTGATGGGACGGCCGATGAGGGCCATGTCGCCGATGACGTCGAGCAACTTGTGGCGTGTGCACTCGTTCTCCCATACCAGTGGCTTGTGTTGCACATAGCCAAGGTCGGTAGCGTTGCGGTGCTCCACGTGCAGCATGTCGGCCAGCATGTCGAGACGCTCCTGCGTGGTCTGGCGCTCGTAGATGACGATGGCGTTGTCGAGGTCGCCGCCCTTGATAAGGTTGGCCTGCAACAGCGGCTCCAGGTCACGCACAAAGACGAAGGTGCGTGCGGGTGCAATCTCATCGGCATACTTGTGGATGTTGTCGAGGGTTGCAAACTGCGAGTTGATGAACTTCGACTCGAAAGAGCACATCGTGGTGAGCGAGAACTCATCGTCGGGCAGGATAGTGATGCATGAGCCGCTCTCCTCGTCCTTCACCTCAATCTTCTTGCGGATGATATAGTAGTCCTTGGGCGCGTTCTGTTCTTCAATGCCCACCTCCTGAATCTTCTGCACATACTGGATGGCAGAGCCGTCGAGGATGGGGAACTCGGGACCGCTGACCTGAATGAGGCAGTTGTCGATGCCCAAGGCGTAAAGTGCGCTGAGTCCGTGTTCTACGGTGCTGATGCGTACATCGCCCTTGCCCAGGACAGTACCGCGCTGAGTGTCGACAACGTTCTCGGCTACGGCATCAATGACGGGCATACCTTCAAGGTCGATACGCTGTATTTTATAACCGTGATTCTCAGGAGCAGGATTGAAAGTAACAGTGAGGCTCAATCCAGTATGAAGGCCTTTTCCACAAAGAGAAAAGCTGCCTTTCAATGTTTTTTGTTTCATATTGATTTGAGAATTGAGAATTATAATTTGAGATTTCTTCTCAAGTTGGCTGCAAAGGTACGTAAATAAAATGTAAATAGCGAAAAAAAAAGAATCTTTCTTTGTCTATCGGCAAAAAATCATTATCTTTGCATCGTTAAACATACCTGAAACAATGAACAAGAGCGATAGCATCGTCATTATCCCTACTTACAACGAGAAAGAGAACATCGAGAAGATTATCCGGGCCGTCTTCGGACTGGAAAAGTTTTTCCACATCCTGATTATCGACGACGGTTCTCCCGATGGAACGGCGCAGATTGTGAAAAGACTGATGGCTGAGGAGTTTGCCGACCGCCTCTTCCTTGTGGAACGCAGTGGCAAACAGGGGTTGGGAACGGCCTACATTGCCGGTTTCAAATGGTCGTTGGAGCACGACTACGACTATATCTTCGAGATGGATGCTGATTTCAGCCATGACCCTAACGACCTGCCGCGCCTCTATGCCGCTTGTCACGACGAGGGCAACGATGTGTCCGTTGGCTCGCGCTATGTCAGCGGCGTTAATGTTGTGAACTGGCCAATGGGGCGCGTGCTGATGAGCTATTTTGCCTCGAAGTATGTGCGAATCATTACGGGCATCAAGGTACGCGACACTACTGCGGGCTTTGTCTGCTATAAGCGCCGCGTGTTGAAGACAATTGAACTGGACAAGGTGCGTTTCAAGGGCTATGCCTTCCAGATTGAGATGAAATACACGGCCTATAAGATCGGTTTTAAGATAAAGGAGGTGCCTGTTGTCTTCGTCAACCGCCGCGAGGGAACAAGCAAGATGTCGGGTGGAATCTTCTCCGAGGCGTTCTTCGGCGTAATGCGCCTGCGCTGGGACGGCTGGTGGCGCAAATATCCCCCAATAGTGGAATAGTATCCCTAAAAGTTAATCTATAAAACAAATATTATGCGAAACATTTTCCTGTTATTAGTTGTTGGTTGTTGGTTATCAATTGGCAGTGCAGCTGCACAAACCGCACCTAAGGTGACTACCAATGTGAAGTATGCTCGTGGAGCCACAATGGCTTTTGGCCGCATGACTGCCAGTGGCACCAATATCAAGGAGCGCGGCTTTTGCTATGCCACACACCCTGAACCCACCGTTGATGACAACACCACCAAGAAGACGATGGCCGCAGGCAACGGCACCGTCTATGTGTTGGAAGGACTGGAGCCTGCCACCATGTATTATATGCGTGCTTATGCTAAAAACACCAATGGCGATGTAGGCTATGGCGACGTCATAAAGTTCTGTACGGTACCCAAGGGCAAAATCACCTATTCTTACAATAACGGTGGCAACGATGCTCAAAACACACGCATCAACAATGCCCTCACACAAGCCTGTGACATATTCTGTAATCTGACCAGTATTCAGAAACATTTCAATGTAGGTTATGGCTCTGGCACACCCACTGCCGACTGTAACTATCAAGACCAGCCCTGGATGAATGTAGGGCCTAATGAAAGCTACCAAAAAACGGGCACCATCATGCACGAGATGCAGCACGGACTTGGTGTTATCAACTATAGCACCCAGTGGGCAGGCAATATCATGCGTTCCGGCAACGGTACCGGCAACTGGGTGGGAGAGCGCGTGTCAGCCTTCCTCGATTTCTGGGATAATACAAGCGGCTCGTTCCTTCATGGCGACACGCAGCACATGTGGCCCTACGGCATCAACGGTGCACACGAGGATGACGGATCGCTGAAGACTTACTATGCCAATGCCATGATAGGACAGGCATTAGGAGAGGACGGTTTGCAGCATTGTTATAACACTTTCGCTGATCCTTACTATGCCTTTGAACAGGAGGATGACGTGAAATACTACCTGAAAAATGAAGATGAGGAGCGCGGACTCTATACCTCCTATCTCATTCCCACATCCACCGGTATGCTGAAATGGCGCGCTATGAGTGCTGCTGAGGCACTGCAGAACGACAGCGCCGCCTGGTACATCACGTTCACACCCTCTAACCAATATTACCAGCTGCGCAACGCTGCCACTGGTCAGTATATGACCTATAGCAGCGGCTTCAAGACCATAAACCACTCTACGCCCAACGCCAACGATGATTTCCACCTGATGAAGGGGCGGGTCAATGTCAGTGGTATGCGTGGCTATTGGCTCATTCATCCCTCTGGCAACTGGACACCGTCATGTCTGACAGCCAACGCTAATGGCGCTACGGCCAGCAAGACTTTTGATCTTTCGAACGCCGCCACGCAGCAGCGCTGGCTCATTCTCTCGGCCGACGATATTCAGACTTTCGAAAGTAGTGCCATGACACAGCTAAGGGCAGAGGTGAGCAACGTGCTGATACCCATTAAAGCTCTTTATGATGTTCCCCATACCACTGAACCGGCCAGTGCCAGCCAGGCATTTGCCGATGCCATCAGCAGTATTGAGCAGCGTATGAACAATGCCGCCGGCGTTAGCGACTTGACTCCCCTGGCCGATGAGGCACGGCAGGCAGCACTCGATTTCCTGAATGTCGCCACTCCTACAGACATCGGACAGCCCTTCGACCTGACATATATGATAAAGAACCAGGGCATGGATGCCAGCGACGGCTGGTCGGTAACGCCCGCCATCAGCTACTCTTGCGCTGAATTCTATGAAAAGACCTTTGACTTTAATCAGACTGTCAGAAATCTGCCCAACGGCACTTTCCGTGTGATGGTGCAGGGCTTCCAGCGTCCGGGAACCTACACTCAGGCTTACAACGACTATGCAGCCGGTACGAACAATGTCAACGCTTCTTTCTATTTCGGTTCGAAGAGCGTGAAGATGAGACATATAGCTGAAGACGCGCAGACCAGGAAGCTGGGTGTAGGCAGTGAAGTGTTGGTGGGTGGAAAATATTACGTTCCCGACAACATGCAGGCTGCCGCCAACTATTTCAAGAAGGGATTCTATGAGAACGAGGTCGTGACCACCCTCAGTTCCACATCCACATCTTTGAAGATAGGGCTGCGCTGCTCATCGATGCCCTCGCGCTATTGGGTCATCTTCGACAACTTCCGCCTCTATTTCTACGGCTCTGTCAGCACTGAAGTGGTAACTAACATCAACACCGCTACCACTGCTGCCGCTACCATGACTGATGCTGTCTACACCCTTGACGGGCGTCGCGTGACATCGTCTACGCAGCAGCTAAAGCCGGGACTCTACATCGTCAATGGACGCAAGACTGTCGTCAAATAGCAAAGGCACATTCCTGTGCTGAAAAACATATTTTGGGCATGCCTGACGATGGTGCTTTACACCTACGTGGGGCATGCCCTAATTATGTGGCTTATGCGTTATTACTGTGCTACTACCTCTACGTCGTTTTTCCTAATAAACAGGTAGTCGTGGGCTGTCTTCAGCACGTAGTAACCCTCATATTCGTCATACTGGTCGGCAATGAGCGTACCCTTCTTCACAGTAGTGAAGAGGGGATAGTCGCCGTCGCCAACATAATCCTCGCCGAAGATGGGCGTCTGTTCACGCTTGGCAACCAGCTTGGTGCGGCCAGAGCCGTCATACCACGACTGCGTACCCAGATAGCCATTGTATACCCAGCCTGTGACATCGCCAACGCTGACTTTACTCCATCGCTCGCCCTTCTCCCTGAGCACGCCGTGGCCCAGACCGTGCGACAGCGTCCACAACTGGCCGAGGATGGCGCCGCTGGTTGAAGGCTGTGAGCGGACGTTGAGGAATCCGTCATCAGACGTGGCATACACGACAGTGAAGACTTCGGGCTGAGGCTGTGCTGGCTTACCATTGATGGTGAAGGTGGAGAGGTTGTCGTTGTAATCCACCACGTAGAGTATATCCTTACCGTTTTTCACTTGTTTTTCCAAATAGTGCACCTTTGAAGGCATAGGAACTTTGCTGTACTGCTTGCCTGTGCGTTTATCAAGCATATAGAGATAATCCTTTTCGTTGGTGAAGCCATAGGCGCAGTACACAAAGTCGTGGTCGAGGATAAAAATGTCGTTGCTCACAAGGTAGTCGGTCTCCCACACCATGCGGCGCTGTGCCACGTCGTAGCAGTAGAGCTTGCTGCCCTTGCCGTTGATTTCAGAGGCATAGCTGGGGCAGGCCATGTTGAACAGCAGGTGATGGGTGTCGGCATCCCATCGCACGTCCTGCACTTCGCAGTAACGGTTGTTGGTAATATTGCAAAGGTTGATGGTGGCTGTAGGCTGCTTACTGTGGTCGTAGAGCACCACGACGAAGTTGTAGTCAGAGGCACCCATGGGCTTCCTGTAGAGAGCAAGCCAGCCCATGTCTGTAGGCTCAGAGATAAACAGCTCAAGACCCTGTGCCTCAGGAACGACAGGCAGGTCGGTGCACTGTTTTTCCCAACGCAGGCGGTAGATGATGCCGTTGGGCTTGTTCACCATCGACACGTTCTCTTGTCCCCAATTCTTACCGTATGACTTGTAGGTTACCAGGCTTTGTGCTTTGGCGGTGCATACCGTCATCACCAGCATTGTTAAGCTAATCAGGCTCTTTTTCATTATTGCAGTTTTATGGTTAATCTTTATGATGACTGCAAAATTACACATATTTTCGCGAATAGCATCGTTTCGTTACTATTTTTTTTGAACATAGTAAGGGCGTGGCAAAAATCGAGAGAGCGTAAAAAGACTCCCATGAGACGACAAGCGCTCACGGGAGTCCGGCATATAGAAAAAGTAGTTCGTTTGTTTTCTGTAGTTATTTCTATGTCTATAAAATGGTCTTCACAGCCTCCAGCATACCGCGGTCCTGAATGAGGTCGAGGTACTGCTTGACAAGGGCATTAAGGCCAGCCACCTTGTTGAGGTCTTCCTGCCAGATGAAGTCGGCAGCGAGAACTCCGTCAGCCACTTTCTGAGTGTCGCCTGTGGCCCATAGCTTCTGCAGCAGCTCAATGATCTTGGCATCATCGTTGGGCGTAATCTCAGCTCCGTCGTCACGCTTGCCGCCCTTATAGTAGGTGATGATGGCAGCGAGGCCGAAGACGAGGCCCTTGGGCAGTTCGCCCTTGCGCTCGAGATAGGTTTTCACGCCGGGAAGGTCGCGAGCCTGGAACTTCGGGAACGAGTTGAGCATGATGCTGGTGACCTGATGGTCGACGAAGGGATTGTCGAAACGCTCCAGCACATCGCCGGCAAACTTCTCGAGCTCTTCCATCGGCAGATCGAGCGTCTGCATGAGCTCGTCGAACTGTACTTTGTGAATGTACTTCGAGATGACTTCATGGTTGCAGGCATCGCGGACGATGTTAACGCCGCTCAGATAAGCAACAGGGCTGAGCACGGTGTGGGGGCCGTTGAGCAGGGTGACCTTGCGCTTGTGGTAGGGCTCCTCAGAGGGAACGAAGAGCACGTGCAGCCCGGCCTTGTCGGCAGGGAACTCGTTGGCAACTTCCTTCGGAGCCTCGATGACCCAGAGGTGGAAGTTCTCAGCCTGTACGACGAGATTGTCACGATACCCAACCTTCTCCTGAATCTGTGCAATCTCCTTGCGGGGGAATCCCGGCACGATGCGGTCAACCAACGTAGCGTAGACACCGCAGCAGTTCTCAAACCACTGGCGGAAGCCCTCGGGCAATTCCCATAGGTCGATATATTTGCGGATACAGTCCTTCAGCACGTGGCCGTTGAGGAAGATGAGTTCGCAGGGAAAAATGATGAGACCCTTAGTGGGATCGCCGTTAAATGTCTGATAGCGACGGTAAAGCAGCTGTACAAGCTTGCCGGGATAGCTGCTGGCAGGTTTGTCGTCGAGCTTGCACTCAGGGTCGAAAGCAATGCCGGCCTCAGTAGTGTTGGAGATAACGAAGCGAATCTCGGGCTGGTCGGCTAAGGACATGAAAGCTTCGTTCTGGCTATAAGGGTTGAGGGCACGACTGATGACGTCGATGCGCTCAAGAGTATTCACGGCCTTTCCGTTTTCACGGCCTTGCAGGTTAACATGGTAGAGGCAGTCTTGCCCGTTGAGCCAGTCGACCATGCCACGCTCAATAGGCTGCACGACAACGACGGAGCCGTTGAAGTTAGTCTTCTGGTCCATATTCCAGATGATCCAGTCAACGAAAGCACGAAGGAAATTTCCCTCACCAAACTGGATGACTTTTTCAGGCATCACACTTTTGGGAGCGAAGTGTTTGTTTAATGGTTTCAGCATGATGTGTGTGTTTTTTAGAGATTGTTTGTTGTTGAGCGCAAAGGTACGCACATTTTCACACACGACCTAATTTTCTTCGTTTTTTTTCCAAGAAAACTCCGTAAAGGTTTGCGGGGATTTTATACCAGTTCAACGTGACTGATGTCTTGCTCACGCTCACAGTAGTGGCAGGTGAGGATATTGCCTTCGACGTGGAAGTGAGTGGCCATCGGCTCGTTGTTAGTGATGCACTTGGGGTTATTGCACTTCACGATGCCGTGAATCTCGTCGGGCGTCTCTACGGCCTTCTTTTCCACCACTTCGTAGTCGCGGATAATGCTGAGGATGACGTTGGGGGCGACAACGGAGAGACGTGAGATCTCGTCGTTGGTGAAAAACTTGTCGCTGACCTTGATGATGCCCTTATTGCCAACTTTCTGCGAGGGGTAATTGATGCCGATGGTGACAGGTGTCTTCAGGTCGAAGAGCCCTAGAAGGCTGGCTACCTGATAGGTTTTGGCGGCGGGGATATGGTCGATGACGGTGCCGTGCTCAATGGCGGCGACGAGGCGTTCTTTTTTGTTCATAAGATGATGGTTTTATCAGATTTTACCTGGTCGAGGGTGATGCCGAGCACATCGGCGAAGATGGCTTCACGGGCAAAGAGACCGTTGGCGGCCTGCTGGATATAGTAGGCGTGTGGGTTGTCGTCCACATCCTGTGCAATCTCGTTGACGCGGGGTAGGGGATGCAGAATCTTCATGTTGGGCTTGCAGAGGCGCAGCATGTCGTTGTTGAGGATGTAGACATTCTTCACCCGCTCATATTCCATCAGGTCAGAGAAACGCTCCTTCTGCACACGTGTCATGTAGACAATGTCGGCGTCCTGGATCACCTTCTCGTTGAAAGCCGTATGCTCCTGATAGTGGATGCCGTGCTCGTCGCAATATAGCTTGTACTCCTTGGGCATGGCCAGCTCCTTTGGGGCGACGAAGTGGAAAGTGGGATTGAAGTGACGCATGGCCATGATGAGCGAGTGGACGGTGCGTCCGTACTTCAGGTCGCCTACCAGATAGATGTTGAGGTTCTCCAGTGTGCCCTGCGTCTTGTAGATGCTGTAGAGGTCGAGCATACATTGCGAGGGATGCTGGTGGGCGCCGTCACCTGCATTGACAATAGGCACGGGACTGATCTCGGAGGCATACTGTGCGGCACCCTCGATGAAGTGGCGCATGACGATGACGTCGGCATAGTTGGCCACCATGAGGATGGTGTCCTTCAGTGTTTCACCTTTCGTGCCGCTGGTCACCTTGGGGTCGGCAAAACCAATGACGCGTGCACCGAGACGGTTGGCGGCAGTCTCAAAGCTGAGTCGGGTGCGTGTGCTGGGCTCGAAGAAGAGCGTGGCCACGACTTTGCCCTTCAGCAGTTCACGGTTGGGGTGGCGCTCAAACTCGCTGGCCATCTCTATCATGTAGAGAATCTTTTCGCGAGTGAGATTGGCGATAGTTACGAAGTTCATGTTAAAAGGCTAATATTACTCTACTGTGACTGATTTTGCAAGGTTGCGGGGCTGGTCGACGTTTTTGCCTTTGCAGACGGCAACGTGATAACTAAGCAGTTGCAGGGGGATGGTGGCGACAAGGGGCTCTAAGCACTCCATCACCTCGGGCAGCTCGATGACCTCATCGGCAATGCGGGCGATAGTATCATCGCCCTTGGTCACCAGTGCGATAACGCGGCCTTGCCGGGCCTTGATTTCCTGTATATTCGACAGCACCTTTTCGTACATGGCATCGTGGGTGGCGATAACTACGACGGGCATGTCGGAGTCGATGAGGGCGATGGGACCGTGCTTCATCTCAGCGGCGGGATAACCCTCGGCGTGTATGTAAGAGATTTCCTTCAGCTTCAGGGCACCTTCTAGTGCTACGGGATAGCTATAGCCGCGCCCAAGGTAGAGGAAATTACGCGCGTAAGTAAATGTACGCGCGAGGTCGGCCACCTTGTCATTGGTGTTCAGCACCTCGCGAATCTTATCGGGAATTTCGCTCAATCCCTTCACCACTTTCAGATATTCGTCGCGGTCGATGGTGCCTTTTGCCTCGGCCATAGCCAGGGCAATCATCGTTAGCACGGTAACCTGGCCTGTAAAGGCCTTTGTCGAAGCCACGCCAATCTCTGGGCCCACGTGGATGTAGGTGCCGGTGTCGGTGGCACGGGGAATTGACGAACCGATGGCGTTGCAGATGCCGTAGATGAAGGCACCGTGTTCCTTGGCTAATTGAATGGCGGCCAGTGTGTCGGCCGTTTCGCCGCTCTGACTGATGGCGATGACGACATCGTCCTCACCCACGACAGGATTGCGATAGCGGAACTCCGAGGCGTATTCCACCTCAACGGGGATGCGGCAGAATGTCTCGATGAGCTGTTTGCCGATGAGACCGGCGTGCCACGACGTACCGCAGGCCACGATGACCACCCTCTTGGCGGCCAGCATCTGGCGGCGGTAGTCGATGAGTGCGGAAAGGGTCACATGGTCGGCCTCGATGTTGACGCGGCCTCTCATGCAGTTGGTTAGACACTCAGGCTGCTCAAAGATTTCCTTCAGCATGAAGTGAGGGTAGCCGCCCTTCTCTATCTGCCCCAGGTCAATGTCGACGGTCTTCACGGCCAGCTGTTGCTCCTCGCCAAGGATGCTCAGCACCTTCAGCTCTTCGCCTAAGCGGATAAGGGCTATGTTGCCGTCCTCGAGGTAGACCACCTTGTCGGTATACTCGATGATGGGGCTGGCATCAGAGCCAAGGAAAAACTCATCATCTCCGATGCCCACCACTAACGGGCTTTGCTTGCGGGCTGCTACAATCTGATCAGGATGACGCTTGTCGACGATGGCGATGGCGTAGGCACCAATGACCTGATAGAGGGCTACCTGCACGGCCTGCAGCAGGTCAAGATTTTTCTTCACCATGATATACTCCACTAGTTGCACCAGCACCTCAGTGTCGGTATCGCTTTGGAACTTCACGCCTTTCTGCTGCAATTTTGCTTTGATGTCGGCGTAGTTCTCGATGATGCCGTTGTGAATGATGGCCAGGTTGTGGCTCTCCGAGTAGTGAGGGTGAGCGTTGCGTGCTGAGGGCTCACCGTGGGTAGCCCATCGCGTGTGGGCGATGCCGATGGTGCCGCTCACGTCCTTGTCGTTGCAATAGTCGGTCAGGTTGTCCACCTTTCCTTTCGTTTTATACACATTCAGCGTGCCCTCCTTGTTGATGAGCGCTACACCAGCTGAGTCGTAGCCGCGATATTCCAGCCGGCGCAGACCCTTTATCAATATGGGGTAAGCCTCACGCTTACCGATGTATCCTACTATTCCGCACATATTATTATATTAAATAGGAATTAAACATTTCAAAAAAAGAGATTGGGCGTCGGTTCCCAATCTCTGTGATAATTTACTTGAGGATGTTGTAGAGGAGCGAGGTGAGTGAGATGAGGATACTGGTGGCGGAGAACCACAGCGTTGTCATGCTGCCCACGCTACTATTCTGTGCCTTCACCTTGTTAGGTGTGACGTAGACGACGTCGTTCTGCTGCAAATAGTAGTAGGGAGAGTTGATGATGTTGGCATCGTTCAGGTTCAACTCGGTAATCGACTTCTGTCCCTTTGCGTCTTCGCGAATCAACTTCACGTTGTTGCGCACGCCATGTATCGTCAGGTCTCCGGCTTGTGCAAGAGCCTCAAGAATGGTGATTTTTTCACGGCTCACGGTGAATGTGCCAGGACGTGCCACCTCACCGATGACTGAAATCTGATAGCCTGTCATGCGCACGGTGACGATGGGCTTTTCAGCTTCGTTAATGTAGGGCTGTATCTTTCGCTGAATCAAATTTTCAGCTTCCGCCTTCGTCAATCCGCCCACCTTCAATGAACCGACGATAGGAAATTCAATCATTCCATTGTTGTCAACCAAGTATGTCTGCAAGGTTCCTTGCGAGCCTGTGGAAAGGGAACGGCCTACAGTGTAAGTCGTAGGGATTGTCAGGTTGAATGGAGTTGCTGCCTCGTCGTTAATGGTCTTTACGGTAATGGTCAACTGGTCTTTCGGCATGATGCGTGCATCATAGAGTGTAGCCGACTGCGACAAATCAACGGTCGCGGCGTTCTGGAAATAAGGCACGTCCTTTGTGCTTCCGCAGGAGACCAAAATTGCTGCAACTGAGGCGGCAAATAGCAACTTACAAAGTTTCATAGATTTTGCTTTTTTGTTTTTGCCTGCAAAATTACAGCTTTTTTTTATATCTGGCAAGATTTTCTAAAGAAAAATAGGATGCTGACTTATGAAGAATTTGATTCCAGATTGTTCCAGAAAGTCATCAGACGAGTTTGTGACAATGGTTTCTATTTGATTGTTCAAGAGTCTTAAATCGAAAAACTCTCAAAACAGCGGTAACTAGGCGGGTTACTGTCAGTAACCACGTGGGTTACTGTTAGTAACCATGCGGGTTACAGTTAGTAACCCACGTGGTTACAAAAATGGAACAAACCAAAAGAACGAATTGGGGACAAGTACAATTTTTTTTGAAGAAAGAAAAATAAAAAAGATGCAAGTTTTTTCTCCTAAAGCGTTTGCATATTTGGAAAAATAATGTTACCTTTGCATCATCTTTGCAACAACAATCAAAAAACAACAATAAAACAATTGCTTATGTCACAGATTACAGGGCGCATCAGTCAGATTATCGGCCCCGTTATCGATGTTTATTTCGATACAAAGGGACTGGATGCTGAAAAGGTGCTGCCGAAGATTCACGAGGCATTGCGCATCAACCGCGGTGAGGGCCGCGAGCTCATCGTCGAGGTGCAGCAGCACATCGGCGAGGACACCGTGCGCTGCGTGGCTATGGACAATACCGACGGCCTGCAGCGTGGTCTTGAGGCCGTGCCCCTGGGCTCGCCCATCCAGATGCCTGCCGGCGACCAGATCAAGGGTCGTATGCTGAACGTAATAGGCCAGCCTATCGACGGTATGAACAAGCTTGACATGAAGGGTGCGTACCCCATCCACCGTGAGGCTCCTGCCTTTGAGGAGCTGTCGACAAAGAAGGAGATTCTCACCACTGGCATCAAGGTCATCGACCTGCTGGAGCCTTATATGAAGGGTGGTAAGATCGGACTCTTCGGCGGTGCCGGCGTGGGAAAGACGGTGCTCATCATGGAGCTGATCAACAACATTGCCAAGGGACACGACGGATTCTCGGTCTTCGCCGGAGTGGGTGAGCGCACCCGTGAGGGTAACGACCTGATTCGCGAGATGATTGAGAGCGGTGTGATTCGTTACGGCGAGAAATTCAAGAAGGCTATGGACGAAGGCAAGTGGGACCTCTCACTTGTCGACCCCGAAGAGCTGAAGAAGAGCCAGGCCACGCTGGTTTACGGCCAGATGAATGAGCCCCCCGGTGCACGTGCCTCAGTGGCGCTGTCGGGACTAACGGTGGCCGAAGGCTTCCGCGACGGTGGCGGCAAGGATGGCGCATCGAGCGACATCCTGTTCTTCATCGACAACATTTTCCGTTTCACGCAGGCCGGTTCAGAGGTGAGTGCCCTGCTGGGACGTATGCCTTCAGCCGTGGGCTATCAGCCGACGCTGGCATCGGAGATGGGTGCCATGCAGGAGAGAATTACCTCTACCAAAAAGGGCTCAATTACTTCTGTACAAGCCGTTTATGTACCTGCCGATGACTTGACTGACCCTGCTCCTGCCACGACGTTTACACACCTCGATGCTACGACGGTGCTCGACCGTAAGATTGCCGGACTCGGCATCTTCCCCGCCGTCGACCCGCTGGGTTCTACGAGCCGTATCCTCGACCCGCTCATCGTGGGCAAGGAGCATTACGACTGCGCACAGCGTGTGAAGGAGATTCTGCAGCGCTATAAGGAGCTGCAGGACATCATCGCCATTCTCGGTATGGACGAACTCTCGGATGAAGACAAGCTGACCGTGAACCGCGCACGCCGTGTGCAGCGCTTCCTCAGTCAGCCGTTCACCGTGGCCGAGCAGTTCACGGGTCTGCCAGGCATCATGGTCTCGGTGGAGGATACCATCAAGGGCTTCAATGCCATCCTCGACGGCGAGGTGGACGACCTGCCCGAGCAGGCTTTCCTCAACGTCGGCACCATCGAGGACGCCAAGGAGAAGGCAAAGAAACTGTTGGAGGCAGCAAAAGGATAGTGTATGTTAAGGCTGAAGATAGTTTCTCCTGAGAGGATAGAGTTCACCGGTGAGGTGGAGAGCGTGAAGGTGCCCGGCACACAGGGTAACTTTGAGATTCTGACCGACCACGCCCCCATTATCTCGTCGCTGCAGAAGGGCGTCGTGGAATACGACGGCCAGAAGCTCGACATCCTGGGCGGCTTTGTGGCGGTACAGAAGAACGAGGTGTCCGTCTGTGTGGAAGTGTCGGAGTGAGATGATTCCTCAGATTCTCTTCGGCATTCTCTTCTTCACCCTGCTGGGAGTGGCCTACGTAAAGGGCTATGATGTGGTGAAAGCCCACTCGCCCGAGCACTTGGTACACTTCTATCTGATTATGGCAACGGTACGTATGTTGCTCGTCGGCACAGTCGTTGCAATCTACGTGCTCCTTATCGCCTCTGACAGAGAAGACGCCATCCGATTCGCTCTTATATATATTATAATGTACGCGATAATGATGGTGACGACACTGATATTAAGACACTAAGATTTATGATTTGTAAACTGAAAAGACTGCTCTGCCTACTTCTTTTGCTATTGGCGATGACGCCGGCGGCAAAGGCTGAGGATTTCTCGGCTAAGGAGGTGGTGCTGGAGCATATCAAGGACTCGCACGAATGGCACATCACCGACCTGGGCGAGGGCCGCGACCCGTTGGTCATCCCTCTGCCGGTCATCGTCAAGAGCTCTACGGGGTGGCATGTGTTCAGCTCGTCACGCTTTGAGCATCACGCCGATGCCAATGGCTTGCGCCACGTGAAGGCTGACGCTCCGGCAGAGTTGCAAGGGCTGGCCATTGCCACTGAGGGTGAGAATGCCGGCAAGATTGTAGAGAACGGACAGCCAGTGCTTGATTTCTCCATTACGAAGACGGTAGCCGTGATGTTCATCAACGTCATTCTGCTGGTGTGCATCATCCTCGGCTGTGCCCGCTGGTATAAAAAGCGCAAGGCCAGCGACGCCGCTCCTGGCGGATTCGTGGGCTTCATCGAGATGCTGGTGATGTATGTGGTCGACGAAATCATCAAGCCGGGTGTAGGCAAGGGCTATGAGAAATATGTGCCCTACCTGCTGACTTGCTTCTTCTTTATCTTCACCTGCAATGTGATGGGACTGATACCGTTCCCGCCGGGATCTGGCAACGTGACGGGCAACATCGCTGTGACGTTCTTCCTCGCCCTCTGCACTTTCATCATCGTGCAGTTCTCGGGCAACAAGCACTACTGGAAAGACATCTTCTGGCCCGATGTGCCCACATGGCTGAAGTGCCCTGCACCCATCATTCCGGTTATTGAGTTTGTGGGTATCTTTACGAAGCCCTTCGCCCTGATGATTCGACTTTTCGCTAACATGATGGCCGGACACGCCATTGCTGTGGCTATCACGTGTATCATCTTCCTTGTGGCTTCACAGGCTGTTGCCGTGCAGTTGTCGATGTCGGCCCTGTCGGTGCTGATGAGCATCTTTATGATGTGCCTGGAGTGCTTGGTCTGCTTTATCCAGGCCATGGTGTTCACCATGCTTAGTGCCGTGTTCATCGGCTTGGCACGTGTGGAGCCTGCACATGAGTAACAAAACAATTAATAGATAAGAATTAAGAATTAAATATTAACATCAAAAAAATCAAACAATTATGATTACAACATTATTAGCCGTAGAAGGCGTAGCAAAGTTGGGTGCCGCAGTAGGCGCAGGTCTCGCAGCCATTGGTGCTGGTCTGGGAATTGGTAGAATCGGTGGTCAGGCTATGGACGCCATGGCCCGTCAGCCGGAGGTGATGAGTAAATTGTTCACCAACATGATTGTGGCCGCTGCTCTGATTGAGGGTGTTGCCCTGTTCGCAGCCGTCATTGCATTCCTCTGCATCTAATATGATTTGAGAATTGAGAATTGGGATTTGAGATTTGCTTGACAAAGGGTATCTCTAAATCTCAAATCTCAAACCTCAAACCTCAAAAAACACAGCATTATGGATTTATTGATTCCGAGTACTGGCTTGTTGTTCTGGATGGCGCTGACGTTCCTTGTCGTGCTGTTCATCCTTTGGAAGTTCGGCTTTCCTGTCATCACCAATATGGTGAAGGAGCGCAAGGCTTTCATCGATGACTCGCTGCGCAAGGCTCACGAGGCAAACGAGCGGCTGGCCAATATACAGAAAGAAGGTGAATCCATCTTACAGGAGGCTCGCGCCCAGCAGGCTCAGATATTGAAAGAGGCTGCCGAGACACGCGAAGCCATTGTAGCACAGGCACAGGCGAAGGCTCGTGAGGAGGGTGCCCGTCTGCTCAGCGACGCCAAGGCTGAGATAGAGCAGGAGAAGAAGGCCGCCATTGCCGACATTCGCAAGCAAGTGGCTACATTAAGTGTCGAGATTGCCGAGAAGGTGCTTCGTCAGAACCTTCAGGGCGACAAGGCGCAGATGGATCTCATCGACCGTATGCTGGATGATGTAAACAAACAGTAACACCGATTTTTTTGTTCTTTCATTTTTTATTTTTCAAATAATGGATATAGGAATCATTTCGGTACGTTACGCCAGAGCGTTGCTAAAGAGTGCGCTCGACGCCAAGCTCGACCAACAGGTGTATCAGGAGATGCAGTTGCTGGCCAAGAGCTTTGTCGAGGTACCCGAGCTGCGCCACACGATTGACAACCCCATGCTGGCCAAGGATAAAAAGGAGATGCTACTCCTGACTGCCATTGGCGGCGACGGGGCATCGGCACTGAGCAAGGCCTTCGTGGCATTGGTGCTGAAGGAAGACCGCGAAAACATGATACAGTTTATGGCCAATTCATACGTCACGCTCTATCGTCAGCAGAAGAACATCATCCGTGGAAAACTGACCACCGCTGTGGCTGTAGCTCCTGCCACTGAGCAGAAGATGCGCCAGATGGTGGAAAGCAAGACTCAGGGAACTGTGGAGTTTGAGACTGAGGTGAACCCCGACATCATCGGCGGCTTCATCCTCGAATATGACACGTATCGCATGGATGCAAGCGTGAAGTCTCAGCTCAACTCTATTCTCACACAACTTAAAAAATAAAGAATAATGTCAGATAAGATTAAACCAAGCGAAGTCAGTCAGGTGTTGCTCGACCAGCTGAAGGGCATCAGTGATGCTCAGCAGTTTGATGAGGTGGGAACTGTGCTCACCGTCAGCGACGGCGTAGCCCGTATCTACGGTTTGCGCAATGCCGAAGCCAACGAATTGCTGGAGTTCGAGAACGGTACGATGGCCATCGTAATGAACCTTGAGGAGGATAACGTTGGCTGCGTGCTGCTCGGTACGACGTCGGGCATCAAGGAGGGCATGGTGGTGAAGCGCACACGCCGCATTGCCAGCATCCGCGTGAACGACAATATGCTGGGCCGCGTCATCAATCCTCTGGGACAGGCCATTGATGGTAAGGGCGACATTGACCTGACCGGCGCTTTCGAGATGCCTCTCGACCGTAAGGCTCCTGGCGTCATCTATCGTCAGCCCGTGAAGGAGCCGCTGCAGACGGGCTTGAAGGCTGTCGACTCGATGATTCCCATCGGCCGTGGTCAGCGTGAGCTCATCATCGGCGACCGCCAGACAGGTAAGACTGCTATCGCTGTTGATACTATTATCAATCAGAAGAGTTTCTATGAGGCAGGCAAGCCCGTTTATTGCATCTATGTGGCCATAGGCCAGAAAGCTTCTACTGTGGCTGCCTTGGTGCAGACCTTGAAGGAGCATGGCGCCATGCCTTATACCATCATCGTGGCCGCTACCGCTGCCGACCCTGCCGCCATGCAGTATTATGCACCCTTTGCAGGTGCTGCCATCGGCGAATACTTCCGTGACCGTGGTCTCCCCGCATTGGTGGTCTACGACGACCTGTCGAAACAGGCTGTGGCCTACCGTGAGGTGTCGCTGATCTTGCGCCGTCCGTCAGGACGTGAGGCCTATCCCGGCGACGTGTTCTACCTGCATAGCCGCTTGTTGGAGCGTGCTGCCAAGATGAACGAGCAGCAGGAAGTGGCTGAGCAGATGAACGACCTGCCCGAGTGCATGAAGGGACATGTAAAGGGTGGTGGCTCGCTGACGGCTCTGCCCATCATCGAGACACAGGCAGGCGACGTGTCGGCCTACATCCCCACCAATGTCATCTCCATCACCGACGGCCAGATATTCCTTGAGAGCGATCTCTTCAACCAAGGCTTCCGTCCTGCCATCAACGTCGGTATCTCGGTATCTCGTGTAGGCGGCTCGGCACAGATCAAGTCGATGAAGAAGGTGGCCGGTACGCTGAAGATTGACCAGGCACAGTATCGTGAGCTCGAGGCCTTCTCGAAGTTCTCAAGCGATATGGATGCCGTGACAGCCATGACGCTCGACCGCGGACGTAAGAACAACCAGCTGCTCATTCAGCCGCAGTATAGCCCGATGCCCGTTGGCGAGCAGGTGGCCATTCTCTATTGCGGCGTGCATGGTCTGATGCGTGAGGTGCCCATCGATAAGGTTCGCCAGTGTCAGGACCAGTTCCTCGACAAACTGCGCACTACGGCGCCCGAGGTTATCGAGACGCTGGGCGCAGGCAAGATTGACGATGAGACGACCGGCAAGATTGAGGCTGTGATGGCCGATATTGCAGGAACGTATAAAGCCTGATAGTTTATGCCTTCATTAAAAGAAATCAAAGGCCGTATTGCCTCGGTTAACTCGACGCGCAAGATCACTTCAGCCATGAAGATGGTGGCATCGTCGAAGTTGCATCATGCCCAGGTGGCTATTCAGAATATGTTGCCCTACGAGGACTTGCTCGAACATATTCTGAAGAGTTTTCTTGCTGCCGAAGCTGAGGCTCAGACCATTTACGACCAGGAACGGCCCGTGAAGCGTGCCGCATTGGTGGTCATATCCAGCAACTCGTCGCTGTGTGGCGGATTTAACGCCAACGTCATTAAGATGATGCAGCAGACGATGAATGCCTACATTGAGAAGCTTGGCGCTGACAATGTGGAGGTTTATCCTATTGGCCGTAAAGTGACCGAGAAGGCCACAAAGCTGGGATACAATGTGAAGTTCATTGACGAAGCCTCGAATATGGTTGACCATCCAAGTGTAGCACCCTGTATCGATTTGGCTATGGCTCTTGGCAAGCGCTTTGAGAAGGGCGAGATTGACAAGGTGGAGATTATCTATCACCATTTCAAGAGCGCCGGCTCGCAGATTCTTACGCGTAAGACTTTCCTGCCCATCGACATCGAGACAGAGCTGGAGCGTGACCATGAGCGCGACCTCACATCCAACGTAGTGACGAAGAAGGCACAGGACTATCTGAAACAGAGAGGAACGAGAAAAGAGGAAAGGGATGAGGAGGAGACAAAACCCCTGAACGACAACTTCATCGTAGAACCCGACATGACCTCCGTGCTGTCGTTGCTTATCCCCAAACTGGCTCACCTCATGCTCTATACTGCTCTGCTCGACAGCGTTGCCTCGGAGCACGCTGCCCGTATGGTGGCCATGCAGACAGCTACCGACAATGCTGACGAGTTGTTGCGTCAGCTGAACCTGCAGTACAACAAGAGCCGTCAGCAGGCTATCACCAGTGAACTTCTTGATATTGTGGGAGGTTCAGTCAATAATTAATGAACAACAATGATGAAGAAAACTCTTCTTGCGGCAGCCTTTATGACTGCCGCATTTATGTACGGACAAAATGGCCCCACTATGGGCTGGAGTTCGTGGAATACCTACGGCGTAAACATCAACGAGGCACTCATCAAGCGCCAGGCTGCTGCTATGGTGAGCAAAGGGCTTCTTAGTGTGGGCTTCGACCACATCAATATTGACGACGGCTATTTTGGCGGGCGCGACGCTACCGACGGACACCTGCTTGTCCATCCCACACGCTTTCCCAACGGCTTGAAGCCAGTGGCCGACTATATCCATTCTAAGGGTTTGAAGGCTGGCATCTACAGTGACGCAGGACGCAACACTTGTGGTAGTATGTTCAATGGCGATGCTACCGGAAAAGGTGTCGGCCTCTATGAACACGACCAACAAGATGCCGACTTCTTTTTCAAGGACTGCGGCTTCGACTTCATCAAAGTCGATTTTTGCGGCGGCTCATGGTATCACAACGAAGACCACCTCGTCCTTGACGAACAGCAACGCTACACAGCCATTGCCCAGGCCATTCGCAACACGGGGCGCACCGATGTGCGCATGAATGCCTGCCGCTGGGCCTATCCAGGCACTTGGATTGACGGCGCTGCCTTCTCATGGCGTACCACGGGCGACATCTACGATGGCTGGGAGTCGGTCAAAGGCATCATTGCTGAGAATCTCTACCTGTCGGCCTATAGCAGCGAGGGACACTACAACGACATGGATATGCTGGAGGTAGGACGCTCGCTCACCGCAGAGGAGGACAAGACGCATTTCGGCATGTGGTGCATGATGAACTCGCCGCTGCTGATAGGCTGCGACCTTACCAACATCAAGGCGGCTACACTCAATCTGTTGAAAAACAAAGAACTCATTGCTCTCAATCAGGACACGCTCTATCAGCAGGCCTACGTCGTGAAGTTTGTCAACGACTGCTATATCATTGTGAAAGATGTTGAGCAGCTAAACGGCAATAAACGTGCCTTCGCCGTTTACAACCCAACCGACGTTAACCAAACTGTGCAAGTCGTTTTTTCTGACTTAGACTTGTCAGGTACGGTGAAGCTGCGCGATGTTTTCCGGAAAATAGACCTTGGCGAATTCACCGGCACATATGAAGTTAGCATCCCCAAACACGGCACTCGCATCTACGTGGCCGAGGCCGAGACCCGCTTAGAGCGCACCCGCTATGAGGCTGAGGCCGGCTATAACAGCGTTTATCAGGAAATCAAGAACAATCAGCAGGAGAAGACTGGAACCTACGATATGGCCAATAATTGTTCGGGAGGATACAAGGCCGGCTGGTTGGGAGGCAGAGACGCAAACGACCTGCAGTGGCGCAATGTCTACAGCTTTACTGGCGGTGAGTATAAACTCACCATAGGATATATTTCCGGCGAGAATCGCAATATCACTGTTACAGTCAACGGACAGAAGGTGAAGACCGTTAGCTGCAACAGTGGCGGATGGGATAGGGTAGGCAAGAAACAGGTGGATATACAACTGAACAAGGGAGTGAACACCATCCGCCTTTCTAATTCATCCAATTGGATGCCAGACATTGACTACATTGACCTGATCTGTACACAGCCAGCTGCCGTCAATGATGCCTCTGTGCAGCCTGCTACCGACAGCCGCGCACCTGTCTACGACTTGTCTGGGCGAAAGGTTGTGTCTCCGACCCATGGCCTGTATATCCGCAATGGCCGTGTCATTGGTATGTAGGTCTTCTTGTTGCAGTCGATGACGATGCCGAACATGTCGAGGATGGCATCGCGATGGCGGTTGAACGACGACCGCGGCAGCGCATTGCCCTCGTTCACCTTGTCCTCCACCCATTTCTCGTTGAGCTCCTCCAGCGTCAGCTGCCCGAAAGCCCTGAGCGCGTTGATGATCCAGATGTACTGGTGAAAAATCTGAGCAGGTTTCATGCTTGCAAAGATAGCAAATAATGTAAGAAGCACCAAAAAGTGCCTCCAAAAATATTCTGCGGAGCCTTCAAAATTTGCTGCGGAGCCTCCGCAGAAATGTGTGGATATATGTTAATGTGTCAAGATGTAGTAATTTTTCCCAACGAGTTTGCACAGGTTTTTTAATTGTAGTCCCAATGGCCAGTACTAAAGCCAAAGCCAGCACAGCCAACAATAATTTTTTAGTTTCCGCATAGTCCTTTCCTTTTGATGTTTATCCAGCGGTCTGTATTCTTCAGAATCTCTGCGTCGTCACCTACAAAGGCTTTACCGGCTACACTGTCGGCTTTCAGGAAATAAGAGAACCATGCCGTCATGTAGGCATCACCTTCTGCTCCCATCTCCTCATGGTCTTTGCTGGTGTGGCGTGCAGCCAGCACGGGGAAAACTCCCGTTGTTTCATCGAAGTTTGCCTGAAAAGCCTCTTCGGGACTGATGATCTTTGAATCCCAGTTTCCTGTTCCTGCCAGCATCAGCAGCGGAGCTGTAATCTTGGCAAAGTCTGTTGTTCCCCACTTAAAGTTGATGCCTAGTTGTTTCTGTGGACAGCTGCACAGATAGACTGCCTTGTAAAGGTGGCTGTTAGGGTATGCTGTTGCCGCCATAACCGTACCGTATGCACCTTGAGAGTAACCGGCAATGGCTATCTTTGTCGTATCAATCTTGCCATAGAACTGATTTTCATGCAGTGCAACCAAACCAAGGAATTCATCTAACGTCTGTGAAATAGATAAACCAGAACCTGTCTGTTTATCCATATTCCCAATAACAACATATCCCCAGGAAGCCAAATGCTCCATTGCCTCTATTAGGTCATACGCAGTCGTGTTCGACGCATTACCTATGTTGACAAGAGGAAACGTGTGGTCGGACTGAAGCATAGACTGAGGATAGACTGCAACAATCTTTCCTATTGTTGGGTTATCGCAGTTGAATTCAACCTTAGCGACCTGTTCACTGCCCGTTTTCTTATATTTGCTTTCAATAGGCATTATCGTATTAATTTCTCCTTTATAGAATCCGCCTTTATTCGTGTCCTGGCAGTTGACATTGCTAACCGATAAAGTCAAAATAAGCATACATAGAGCTATATTCTTTGACAATTGCTTCATTTTCTTTGGTTGTCTAATACGTTATTGATGGGGACGCGTGTGAATCAAGTAGAAAACCTACTTCCGAAAATTGAATTATTTAAATAAGTTAGGAACAAATTTTCTTAGGCAGCGGCGCCATGTCAAAAACTCATGAGCTGTACCAGGAGATTCATACGTGTCAAACTTGATGCCGCTTCCCTCCAGGGCCTTGATGTCGGATGGTCCAAGATCACCTGCTCCCCCATAACCGATGAAGAAATAATGAATCTTGCTGTTAAACTCATCGGGGCGTGACAGGATACCGCCAAAATCTTCTTTCAGATTCTGTAGCAATAAAGCCCCGCTAAAGTCACCAATGTAAGAAAACTTGTCGATATTGCAGGTTACAATCTCCATAGTCTGACGGCCGCCCCATGACAATCCTGCCATGGCCCGATTGTTGCGATCTGTTTTTGTACGGAAAGTCTTATCTATCATAGGTATCAAGTCCTGAATCATTACTTCATAGAAAGTCCTGCCGAAGTCAGCAAAACCAGCAAAGGGGTTGGAATCTCCGGGCTTTGAGACTGGCCGGTTGATGTCGCCACTTTCCATTACGACTATCATCGGCACACACTCCTTGGCCCCAATCAGATTATCCATAATGTTATGCATCAGGCCTGCACGCGTCCAACTGGTTTCGTCTTCACTCATACCGTGTTGCAAATAAAGAACAGGATAACGTTTCTTGCTATTCGTTTCATACTCTGCCGGAGTATAGACCAATGCCCTTCTCCACTCTTTGGTAGATTCTGCATAATACTGTACGCTGCGAACTTGTCCCTTGGCAATGCCGAGTTGTGGACGGTAGTAATTGCCCTCTTCACCCTCTTCTATTTCAATGCCACTAACCGGATGATTCGTAAAGTAGGTATATGTAGAGGGATCAGGAACTAAGGCACCGTCAATTATCAGGGAATAGTAATGCAGGCCGACAGGCAGGGGGGTAGTCTTTCCCGTCCATACTCCGAGAGAATCTTTTTGCAGATCCAAGGGCTGGATGCCAGCCACCGCCACTTGCACCTTGTGCGCATCAGGAGCTGTTACTTTGAAATATGCGCAATGTAGGTCATCGTATCGTGGAAAATCACTTTCGGGTACACAGGTTGATGACCGTTTTGTGTTTTCAGGCAGATCGTTATTCTGAGCCAGGAGCAAAGAAGACTGGGCTAATGCCAGTAAGATAAGAAGTTTCTTCATTTTTTTAATAATATGGTTGTTGTACCTTTACTTTTTACATTAACGTCGCAAAGGTACAACAAACTTTCATCAATGCCAAACGCCACAGGCGGAATGCGACAGATTGGGGTAAAAGTCGCCTACGAGAATGCCTCGCGGATGATGTCTGCCATCTCGGCTGGGCTTTCCTTGAAGTCGCGGACAATCCACTCCTGCAAGATACCGAAGAGTGAGCAGGCGAAAATGGAGGCTTTGTACGCCTCACGCGATTCTTCACGATGATGAGCATAGAGGATGGCGGTAAACGATTTGCTGATATCGTCCATCAAACCACGGCGATAGAGAAGGCGTGTCGTGTCGCGAATCTCGTAGTTGTATTGGAAGAAAGCATCAGCGTTGTCGAGCGTGAACTCGTCGCGTACAGTCACTCCGTGCACATCGGCCCACACTTGCCACAGCCGTATCATCTTGTACGTTACCGACTCATGCTTCGACCGGAAAGCACGGAACCACGAAGAACGATGATACCCGCTGACGTCACATATCTGCTTCACCTGTATCTCTTTTAGAGGATATTTCTCCAGCAACTGTATGACCGCATCAGCCAAACAGTCCTTCAAGAACTCTGACGGTGTATTCTTCTCGTTCTTCATCCTCTTCCATCTTATATTTTCAAAGCCTGCGTCCTGGATGCGGCCTTGGCCATGCGATGTGTCCGTGAAGTGTTTTAGTATCTCAGTCGAGTTGGATGCCCAAACTCTAATAATTTTTGCAAAGATAAAAAAAACAAAATAGATAATGCGAGTTTTTAAGATTTTTAAGAATAAAACCATATCTATTTGTCTAATATGGCCTTTTAGTGTCCTTTCTTTAAAAGTTAAAATTGGCAGGACGAGCCTTCAAATTTTCCTGCGGAGCCTCCGCAGAAACGTGCGGCTATTCGTCGCGTGTTAAATTATGTACATTTTCCCAACGAGTTTGCACACCGAATTTAATTGTAGTACCTTTGTACATGCTGAAAGCACCGAGTGCACGCGGCCTTCGAAAGCACAACCAACACAACCTTTGTTAAACCCTACTACTTCAATTCTCAAATCTCAAATCTCAAATCTCAAATCTAATCGCTATGCCGTGGAGGTGATTGTCGCTATGCTGACCGCCGCTATCACGGCTTTGACCACCACCAGCTGCATGGGTTACGGGCCTATCTACGGTTAAGGATTTTGTTGCATTCTATTTGTCTTTTCTCTTTCAAAGAAAACGCCAGCCTGTGAAGGTTGGCGTTTTTTTTCTAGAGTTTGTGACATGTGACATTGTGACATGTGACATTAAGGCCTCAAATTAGCTACATTTTAACATTTCGCCGATGAATTTCCCTTGAAAACCATCAAAACTCAACGAGGATGCGGAACACCTTGCCGGGATTCTGGCTCCACCAGCGCATCGTTTCCAAAGCCTCCTCGGGCTTCACCACACGGGTAATGAGCTCGTCGGTGGGACAGTTGCCGCGCTCCATATAGCGGATGACGGCGCGGAAATCTTGCGGCGTAGCATTGCGTGAACCGCGAACATCCAACTCCTTCTGTACGAAGAACTTTGTCTGTAGCGACACCTCACTCTTGGCGTAGCCGATGCAAGCCACACGACCCGTGAAGGCTACCTCGTTGACAGCCATCTGATAGGTCGGCACGCTGCCCACGGCCTCGATGACCACGTCGGGGCCGAATCCGCCTGTGAGGGCCTGCAACTGCTCGTGAGCGCTGCCCTGCAGGGTGTTGACGGCGTATGCGGCTCCCATCCTCTTGGCCAGTGCCAGCTTCTCGTCGTCGATGTCGGCAGCAATGACGGTGGCGCCACGCAGTGCTGAGCGTACGATGGCGCCCATGCCAACCATGCCGCAGCCAATGACCATCACGACGTCGCTGTCGGTGACCTGAGCGCGGCTGACGGCGTGGAAGCCTACGCTCATCGGCTCGATGAGGGCGCTGTCGCGGGCCGACAGGCTGCCGGCGGGAATGATCTTCTGCCAGGGCAGGACGATGAACTCGCGCATGGCTCCGTTGCGCTGCACGCCCAGCGTCTCGTTGTGTTCACATGCGTTGACGCGATTGTTGCGGCAGGAGGCACAGTTGCCGCAGTTGGTATAAGGATTGACGGTGACCACCATGCCTGCCTTCAGTTCTTCGGGCACGCCTTCGCCCACGGCCTCGATGGTGGCGCCCACCTCGTGACCGGGAATGACGGGATTGAGGGCCATGCCGTTGCGGCCCATGAAGGTGTTGATGTCGGAGCCGCAAAAGCCCACGAAGCGCAGGCGCAGCAGCACCTCGCCGTAGCCAGGCGCCTGGGGCGCATCCATCTCAATGATGTTCAGCTCTTGGCTGTGTGTGATTTGAATTGCTTTCATATTGAGTATAGTATATTTTTTATGAAGGAGTTTTTGCGTAGCCATCAGTGAAGCAACTATTGACCCATAACTCCCCATAACTTCCTTTTACTACTTCTTACTACTCCACTTGAGAAAGTTGTATATTTTTTATCTGCCAGGAATAATTACAGCCCTCGGCTATGGTGCATCCTATAGCCATAGAGGGTGACGACTACAAAGCATACAAAGGGGAGAACGAACGACAGGTTGGTGGCGGGGAAGCCGCCGAACACTGTGCCTTGGTCAATAATGGCAGCCTGCAGCGGTGGTAGCACTGAACCGCCAAGGATGGCCATAATGAGACCTGCGGCACCGAATTTTGCGTCATCGCCTAGTCCGTCGAGAGCAATGCCATAGATGGTGGGGAACATGAGCGACATGCAGCCGCTGATACATACCAGACAGTATACACCCATGCGGTTTTGAAACAAGATGACACCAAGTGTGAAGACCATTGCCAGCACGCCGAATATGGCCAGCAGCTTGGCGGGCTTCATCCACTTCATGAGGTAGGTGGCGATGAAGCGCGAACAGATGAAGAAAATCATGGCATAGATATTGAACTGCTGTGACAGCACCTCGGCATCCTGTTCGCCCATGCCCTCTGCCATGAATACACGCGTGCCGTATTGTATGATGAAGGTCCAGCACATGATCTGCGCACCTACGTAGAAGAATTGTGCAATGACTCCCTCGCGGTAATACTTCAGCGAGAAGATGCGCTTCAGCGTGGACAGGAAATGGATGTCCTTGCTCTGGTCGCCGTTCTTGGGCATCTTGGTGAAGAAGATGACGAGGAACATGGCTACGATGACTATGCCAATAATCAGGTATGGCGATATCAGGACGCTAAGATCCTGATTCTTCATGGCTTCAAACTCTGCATCGCTCAGCGTGGCTCTCTCATTGCTGCTCATGGGGTTCAGGCGTGCCTGGATGAAGTTCATGGCCACAAACATGCCAATAATAGAGCCGCAGGGGTTGAAACACTGTGCCATGTTCAGTCGTCGCGTTGCCGTCTTCTCGTCGCCCATGGCCAGTATGTAGGGATTGCAGCTCGTTTCCAGGAACGACAGTCCGCAGGTCATAATAAAATAGGCAATGAGGAAGCACCCGTAGACACCTACAGCCTTGGCGGGAAAGAAAAGCAGGGCGCCTGTGGCATAGAGGCCAAGGCCCATGAGCACGCCCGATTTGTAGGAGAATTTCCTGATGAAGATGGCAGCAGGGAAGGCCATGCAGAAATAGCCGCCGTAGAAAGCTACCTGTACCAGGGCGCCCTCGGTGACGCTCATGCGGAATATTTTGGAAAAGGCTTTCACCATAGGGTTGGTGATGTCGTTGGCAAAGCCCCACAGGGCAAAGCATAAAGTCACAAGTACGAATGGTAGCAGCCACCGCTTGTCAATCAATTGCTCTTTCATGGTAATCTGTTATTGGTTTTTGTGGTTTCTATTCCGACATGTTCTTAATGTAAGGCAGCTCTGGCAGATGCTTAAATCCGTAGAAGCGCTGGGCGTTGCCACCGAGAAATTGTGCCTTCTGTTCGTCGCTGAGCTCACGGCTCTTGCTCACAAAGTCATACGACATGCGGTAAGTGATGGCGGTGATGGTGCGCGGATAGTCGCTGCCCCACATCAGACGGTCCCAGCCCACCCAGTCGGCGGCCTGAAGGATGCTGCGTACGGCAGTGGGGTAGGGATAGAACTCTGCATTGTAGAGCCACGTGATGCCGCCGCTCTCCACCATTACGTTCTCGCCCAGCAAGGCCAGCTTCACCTGACGCTCGAAGCTCGGCGTCGTCACCATGCCGAAATGGCCGATGGCGATGCGCAGCTTGGGACATTCCTGAATGACCTCGCCCATCTCGGCTATCTGCTGCTCGTCGTCGGCAAGGCACATCGACAGCACCATGTCGTTGTTTTCCAGCAATTTAAAGAGCTGCATCATTTGAGATGAGTTTAAATGCAGCGTCTCGAATTTGTCTTCCTTTGGCGATGTGGGCACGCTGAGCAGCCGGTGGCCGGGAATGGCCAAGCCCTTCAGCGGACTGTTGACGACAGCCTGAGCGCCAGCCAGGAAGTCGTTGCCGTAGCGGAACTCCGTCATGCCCATGCAGAAGAAACGGTCGGGATAGGTTTGCTGCACCTTCGTCAGGTATTCGTTCTGGTTGCCGTCGATTATTTCCTGCACCACCACGGCGGCACCCACCTGGGCATAGTTCATGTTCGACAGAAACACTTCAGCCGAGTTTACACCGTCAATCATAAACGGCGGCAGCATCTGTACCTCCTCGTCGAGAAAGACGCTGCGGCCGTCTCTCAGTGTCAGTATGCGCTTGCCGTCTACACGTGTGTCCTGTTTCAGCCACAGGTGTGAGTGCGCATCGATGATGGTCATCATGTTGTCGTGGGGGGATATGGGAAGTTATAGGGAGAGGGAGTATCAACTCCCTCTGCTTCCTTTTAACTCCTTATATAAATTTATTTGTGAGCCTCAATGAACTCATCCATTTTTTCCCTCAGGTTGAGAGCCATCATTCCAATCTGCTCCCAGTCGTCGATGCGCCACTGTCCGTCCTCATAGACCAGCTGTAACACTGTCAGCAGCTCTTCATTACCGTTGGATACATTATAATTGGCATAGGCTCTGTCGCCGTCGATGTCGATATCAAAGTCTTTCGGCGTCACCGTGCTGCCTTCCCAGAAGACAAACAAGCCCAGCGCGTCGGTAATCTGGTCGAATTCTTCGCCTGTGCTGACCTCGATGCTGCGAATCTCATCCATCTTCTCATTGAACTCTTTCGAGCAGTACATGCCGAAGAGGTCGAGGTTAGGCTCGCACTCGTCATCCTCGGGCTGTGAAATCAGGTTGGCATCCGCATAGGCCTCCTGCAGCAGGGCGATAACACCCTCCTCCGTCTTCGGGGCAGGAGCATCCTCGTCTATCTCGTCGCTGTCGTCACTCTCAGCCACCTGTTCGGTGCCTTCCTTTTCCTTGTTGGCATCTTTCGAGCCACACGATGTCATCACGCACACCGACATAGCGGCGATGCCAATCATCATAAATGTTTTTTTCATTGTTTTTGTCTTTAATTAAGTAATACTAAATATGTTAATCCTATAACGTTCTTATTTCGCATTTATTATGTTTTCCTCTGATTTTTCCCATCGAGAGACGAAGTGTTTACTGGGCGATGTACTTCGACAGAAGCTGTTCGCCCTCGGCAATGGTTATGCCGCGGCGACGGCAGTAGTCGGCCAGCTGGTTGCGGTCGATGCGGCCTACAGGGAAGTAGCGGGCGTCGGGATGACAGATGAAGAGACCGCAGACGGATGTTGAAGGCTGTATGGAGTAGTGGTCGGTGAGGGTGATGCCAAGCCGTTGCTCAGCGTCCAGCAAATCGAAGACGATGCGCTTCAGAGAGTGGTCGGGACAAGTAGCATAGCCGAAAGCAACTCTTAGCATGTTGAGTGACTTGACACTTAACATTTCGGCGGCGGCCTCGGCCAGGCGGGCACAGAGGGCGTGGCTCATCAGGCGGCTGGCATCGTCGACAGGCTCAACGGTGGGGCGGGCAACGACGGTGAAGAGTCCGATGGGCGACGGCTGCAGCACATCGTAGTAGTCGGAGAGGCAGCGATAGTGGCCAGCGGCGCTTTGGCTGCGGAGCATGGGCAGGACGGTGCCGTCGGCCAGCACGATGTCGTTTCCGCGGCTCGTGGCTTGCTCAAAGTGCAGCAGAGCCTGCACCTGGATACGGTTGTTGGCGATGGCGTCGTGCAGATATTGCCTGCCCTCGGCAAGGGTGTGCTCGGCCTCGGGGTTGACCAGCAGCTGAGGCAGCGTCTCGCCCTTGAAACCCCAGAAGAGGAGAAACATGCGCCAGTCGATGAGAGGCTCGATGGCATTGAGCTGTATCGATTCCGCAAGGATGTCGCCTTGAGGGTAATTGTCTACCTCCCTCATTGTAAGGGACTGAGGGAGTGTCTGCTGCTGGTGAATCTTATTGGCCTCTTCGTAGGGCGTGAGTGGAGCATGGTGTTCCTCGTAGGCGTTGCGCATCTCGTCCTGTTCTGCTTTTATTTGGTCGATGGTGGCGTCGGCATCCATCTGCAGGCGCTTGGCAATGAGCGATGTCTGCGAGGCGTCGCCGCCGTAGATGACGCAGCCGCTGTAAAGCGGTGCCAGTTTGACGGCAGTGTGCAGGGCTGACGTGGTGGCGCCGCCCACGACGATGGGAATCTGAAGGCCTTCGCGCTGGAACAGCTGGCACAGTTTTTCCATCTCCTTCAATGAGGGAGTGATGAGGCCGCTGATGCCCACCAGACAGGGCTTTCTCTTCAGTGCCTTTTCGAGTATGGTCTCGCCAGGCACCATCACGCCAAGGTCGACGACGTCGAAGCCGTTGCAGCCCAGTACGATGCCGACAATGTTCTTGCCAATGTCGTGCACGTCGCCGTTGGCAGTAGCTAATACCACGCAGGGACGGTTGCTTTCCTCTTTCATGTCGCCACTTTCTTCATCTTTGGTCAGCAATGCCACGGCGTCCTTCATTACCTGTGCCGATTTCACCACTTGCGGCAGAAACATCTTGCCCTCGCCGAAGAGCTGTCCGATGTGCTCCATAGCCTGCATCAGCGGCTGCTCTATCACGTCAATGGGTCGGCCGTACTTCTTGAGTGCCTCGGGTATGTCGTCAGCCAGATGGCTGCTGTCGCCCTTGGTCAGGGCGTAGGCTAGGCGGTCCTCGATGGAGAGTTGAGAGTTGAGAGGTGAGGGGTGAGAGGTGAGAGGGTTGTTGGGACTGTCGTTTTTCAGCGCTTCGGCTTGGGCGATGAGGCGCTCGGTGGCACCGTCGTCGGTGTTGAGGATGACGTCCTCGACAGCCTTCAGCAAGGCAGGGTCAATGTTGTCATAGACCTGTAGCATCGAGGGGTTGACGATGGCCATGTCGAGGCCGGCACGCACAGCGTGGTAGAGGAAGACGGAGTGCATGGCCTCGCGTACCTTATTATTCCCTCGGAAAGCAAAGGACAGATTGCTGACGCCGCCGCTGGTCTTGGCCAAGGGCAGGTTCTGCTTAATCCACTTGACGGCGCGGATGAAGTCGACGGCGTAGGCCTGATGCTCTTTGAGACCTGTGCCGACGGAGAGGATGTTCACGTCGAAGATGATGTCCTGTGCGGGGAAGCCGATGCTGGTGAGCAACTGGTAAGCACGCTGTGCAATGGCAATCTTGCGCTCGTAGGTGGTGGCCTGTCCTTCCTCGTCGAAGGCCATCACCACCACGGCGGCTCCCAGTCGGCGCAGCTCGCGGGCCTTGTTGAGAAAGTCTTCTTCGCCGTTCTTCAGGCTGATGCTGTTGACGATGCACTTGCCCTGTGCGTTCTTCAGGCCAGCAAGCACGGTGGGCCAGTCGCTGGAGTCAATCATCAGTACGGCGCGGCCAACGGCGGGGTCGTTGCTGATGTAGCGGCAGAAGGTCTGCATCTCCTGACGGCTGTCGAGCATGGCATCGTCCATGTTGATGTCGATGATGCTGGCGCCGCCTTCAATCTGCTGGCGTGCCACGCTGAGGGCCTCGTCGTATTTCTTCTCGGCAATGAGACGGGCAAACTTGCGTGAGCCGGCCACGTTGGTACGCTCACCGATGTTTGTCAGCATTGGCTGGGGTAGGGTCAGCGGCTCTAATCCTGAGAGGGATAATGGGAGTGACGAGGCCTCTAAGTTCTCTGAAATCCTGGGCGGGAGGCCTCTCAGTGCTTCGCTGATGGCGCGGATGTGGCGCTCGTCGGTGCCACAGCAGCCGCCGGCAATGTTCAGCAGACCGGCCTCGGCCATCTGTCGCAAATGGGATGCGGTGAACTCGGGCAATTCCTCGTATTCGCCCATCTCGTTGGGCAGTCCGGCATTGGGGTGAAGCGAGAGGAAGACAGGGATGCGCTTGGCCAGCTGCTCGACGAAGGGGCGCAGGTCGCTGACGCCAAACGAGCAGTTGAGGCCGAAGCTGAGCAGATGGGGGTAGTGGGCGATGCTGACATAGAACGCCTCTATGGTCTGGCCTGTCAGCGTACGTCCGCTGCGGTCGTTGATGGTGGCCGACACCATCACTGGAATCTCCTTGTGAAGTTGCCCGTTCAGCTGCATGATGGCATAGAGCGCTGCCTTCGTGTTCAGTGCGTCGAAGCAGGTCTCCAACAGCAGCAGATCGGCGCCGCCCTCCATCAGGGCTTCTGCCTGCTCATAGTAGGCGGCGGCCATGTCGTCAAAAGATACTGTGCGCAGGGCTGGGTTGTTCATGTCGGAGGCCAGCGACAGCGACTTCGACGTCGGACCCATCGAGCCGGCAACCCAGATTCTTTTTTGGGTGAGAGGTGAGAGGTGAGAGGTGAGAGAGGCTTCATCGGCAACGCGGCGTGCGATGCGTGCACCCTCGAGAGCCATCTGGCGGGCCTTGTCGGCACAGCCGTATTCCTGCTGGCTGATGCGGTTTGACGAGAAAGTATTGGTTGATATGATGTCGGCACCCGCCTCGATGTACTGGCGGTGGATGTTGGCGATGACGTCGGGCTGTGTCAAGCACAGCTCATCGTTGTTGCCCGTCAGGCCCAACGACTGAATCTTGGTGCCCATAGCACCGTCGAGAATCAGAATCCGTTGGTTTAGTTGTTCCTCAATGCTCATGAACGTTTAGTTTTTTGAACTGCAAAGGTAAGAAAAAATTTCTTTCCACCATCACTTCGGCACGGAAATTGCTGCTTTCTTTATAAAAAAGAAAGGAATTTAATTATGGCATTCATTGATTATTACAAAATTTTGGGTGTTCCCAAAGACATTGCGCAGAAGGACGTGAAGAAGGCATACATCAAGCGTGCCAAACAATTCCATCCCGACCTGCACCCTGACGATCCGAAGGCAAAGGCTAAGTTTCAGGCGCTGAACGAGGCTTACGACGTTATTGGCGACCCTGAGAAGCGCCGCAAGTATGACCAGTATGGCGAGCAGTGGCGTGATGCTGACCAATGGCAGCAGGGCAATGGAGAATTCCACAGCTCAGGCGGTGGCTCGCCCTTTGAAGGCTTTGATTTCAGCAACTTCCAGGGCGGCGGTTTCAGCTCGTTCTTCGAGAATCTGTTCGGCGGTCATGGCGGTTCGGCGCACTTCAGCAGCAACTTCGGCGGCTTCGGCAGTCAGCAGGCGCAGCCTCGTGAGACGCAGGCCAGCATCACCATCGACATGTACACCGCTCTGCTGGGTGGCGAAGTGATGTTGGGGCTGAGCAATGGGACGAAGCTGAAGCTGAAAGTGAAGCCCGGCACGCAGCCTGGCACCAAGACACGTCTGCGTGGAAAGGGACAAAATGGCACAGACCTTATCCTGACTTACAACGTCACCCTGCCCGCGCAGCTTAGTGACCGCCAAAAACAACTGTTGGAGGAAATGCGCCGCAGCTAACTCCTAAAAGTTGAGCTTATTGTTTGTTGAGAAAAGCTTCGGCGCGTGCAAGGTCTTCAGGCGTATCGATGCCGACAGTCTCAACATCGGTGAGTCCTACCTTGATACGATAGCCGTTTTGCAACCATCGCAACTGCTCCAGACTCTCTGCTTTTTCCAGAGAGCTCTGGGGCAGTTTTGTTATCTGTGCCAAAACCTCGCGGCGATAGGCGTAAAGTCCCAGATGCTTGAGGAAGGGGAAATGCTTGAGCCAGTCACCAGGCTCCTTGCCGCGTACGAAGGGAATGACGCTTCGGCTAAAATAGAGAGCATAGCCTCGCACGTCGTAGACAATCTTCGGTGAGTTGGGATTCTGCACGGCCTCCATCGTGTCGAAGGGCTTTCCTATGGTGCCTATCTGCGTCTCAGCATCGTCGAAGAGATGCATCAGCGTCTCAATCTGCGAGGGCTGGATGAATGGCTCGTCGCCCTGCACGTTGATGATGACGTCGGCGTCGGTGCCTATTTTTTCTGCAGCCTCCTCAATACGGTCGGTGCCGCTCTGGTGGTCGGAGCGGGTCATGACGGCCTTGCCGCCGAAGTTTTCTACGGCGTTGAAGATACGCTCGTCGTCAGTTGCCACGTAGGCTTCGTCGAGCACGCTCGTCACCTGTTCATAAACTCTCTGAATGACGGTCTTGCCGCCCAACATGGCCAGCGGCTTGCCAGGAAAGCGCGTCGATGCATAGCGCGCGGGAATAATGCCAATAAATTTCATAATCGGTGATTTGAGTGCAAAAGTAAATATAATTCTCCAAATGGCAAAATAAACTTCCCGCAAAGTTAAACTACAATAGCTTACTTCCACGAGAAAAGTGTTTCAAAATAAAATCGTCGATGAAACACTTTGTTTCTACGGCAGAAACACTTTGTTTTTACGGCAGAAACACTTTGTTTCGACCCTAGATACAATTATGGAACAGATGCACCTTGACTTGTCCCATTCCGCGGCGCCATTACAAGGCGAGAATATGAATAATTCTTAATTCTTTTGCCGAAAATCTTAAAATCTTTGTTTACGTAGCGTTTTTTTTATACCTTTGGGGGTTGAAAACACGCATAAACATGAAACTGACCAATATAATTCTTACAATCAGCATAGCTCTGTTGCCCATGACGGTTGCGGCACAGAGCATTACTTTAGGCTCCTGCACTACAAAGGACGGCGGCGAATATAACGGCGAGATGGCGCAGGGCAAACCCAACGGCAAGGGCAAGACCGTGTGGAAGAACGGCAACTGGTATGAGGGCGACTATGTGAAGGGAAAGCGTCAGGGCAACGGCACCTACGTCTTCAGCGACGGCGAGCGCTACGAAGGCCAGTGGCTCGATGATCACCAGCACGGCCAGGGCACCTACTGGTTTCTGAACAACAACCGCTATGAGGGCTTGTGGTATACCGACTATCAGCACGGGCAGGGCGTGATGCACTACTACAACGGCGACGTCTACGACGGCATGTGGTATCAGGACAAGCGTCAGGGGCAGGGCCGCTACACATTTGCCAGCGGTTCCTACTATCAGGGCGAGTGGAAGGACGACATGAAGAATGGCCAGGGGGTGTTCAGCTGGAGCGACGGCTCGTCCTACGAAGGTGAGTGGCTGAACAACAAGAAGCACGGCAAAGGTACCTACAAATATGCCAGCGGCGACGTCTACCTGGGCGACTGGGTAAACGACTTGCAGGACGGGCGCGGCATCTACCGTTGCCAGAACGGCGACATTTACGAGGGCGACTATAAACAAGGCGAGCGCACCGGCAACGGCATCATCACATACGCCAACGGCGACAAGTACACGGGGCATTTCCTGAACGGTGAGAAGAATGGCGACGGCACTGTGGTTTGGTCCAATGGCAACACCTATGTGGGCCAATGGAAGGCCGACGCACCAAACGGCAGGGGCAGGCTGACCAACAAGCAGGGCGATGTACTTGAGGGAGTTTTCAAGAACGGTCTGCCCAATGGCGAGTGCATCGGCCACCGTACCGACGGCTCGAAGTTCAAGGCTGAGTTCAAGGATGGTGTTCGCAATGGAAAGGCCATCGAGGAAGACAAGGACGGACTCCGCTTTGAGGGCAGTTATGCCAATGGCCGCCGCGACGGAGCCTTCATAGAGAAAGACCGCAACGGCAGCGTTACCGCCCAAGGCACCTACGTCGCCGGCCGACGCATCCTGTCGCCCCAGCAGCCCCAGTAGCTTCAATGATTTCCTATAACCTAAAAATACAAAGCTATGATTATCGACACATTAGACAACCTCGCCAAGTATGAGGCAGTGAATCCGCTCTTCAAGGATGTGGTGGACTTCATTGAGAACAACAACCTGAGCAAGCTTGAACCAGGCAAGTATCCCATCAAGGGCAACGACCTCTTTGTCAATATCGCTGTGGCCAAGGGTAAGGCTCCCGATGAAGCCGTCATCGAGACACACCGCAAGATGATTGACATTCAGATTCCCCTCGACGTGCCCGAGACCTATGGCTACACACCGCTCTGCGACCTGCCCGAGGCAGAATACAACGCTGAGAAGGACATCACGAAATATCCCGACCTCATGGCCGAGAGCTTCGTCGACTGCCAGCCTGGCATGTTCGCCATCTTCTTCCCGCAGGACGGTCACGCTCCCTGCATCTCGATGGCTCCAGAAATCAAGAAAGCTATCTTTAAAGTTAAGAATTAAGAGTTAAGAATTATGCCAAGGACAAAGAAACAACCTATAGTTGAGGCTCCCAAGCACATTGGCCTCGTACAGAATGACAGTTGGCTGGAGCCCTTTGAGGATGCTATCCGCGGCCGTCACGACCACGCCGTGTGGAAGCTGAACCAGCTGACACAGAACGGCAAATGCAAGCTCACCGACTTCGCCAGCGGACACTTCTACTTCGGCCTCCACAAGCTGGGCCGCGGATGGGTGTTCCGCGAGTGGGCACCCAACGCCACCGACATCTACCTCATCGGCGACTTCAACGACTGGAAGGAGGACGAGCACTATCGCTGCCATCGCATAGAGGGCACCGGCAACTGGGAGCTGCGCCTGAAGGAGAAAGACCTCAAGCACGGACAGCTCTACAAGATGAAGGTGAAGTGGAACGGCGGCGAAGGCGAGCGCATACCCGCATGGTGCCGTCGCGTGGTGCAGGACGACCAGACGAAGATTTTCTCTGCCCAGGTGTGGAATCCCGCCGTGCCCTACGTGTGGAAGAAGGCCGGCTTCAAGCCCAAGAAGAACCCGCTGCTCATCTACGAGTGTCACGTGGGCATGAGCCAGGACGCCGAGAAGGTCGGCACCTACACCGAGTTCAAGGACAACGTGCTGCCGCGTGTGGCCAAGGACGGCTACAACTGCATACAGGTGATGGCCATCCAGGAGCATCCCTACTACGGCAGCTTCGGCTATCACGTCTCGTCGTTCTTCGCTCCCTCTTCACGCTTCGGCACACCTGAGGAGCTGAAGGCACTCATCGACGAGGCTCACCGGCTGGGCATCAGCGTCATTATGGATATCGTACACAGCCACGCCGTGAAGAACGAGGTGGAGGGACTGGGCAACCTTGCCGGCGACCCCAACCAGTTCTTCTATCCCGGCGACCGCCATGAGCACCCGGCATGGGACAGCCTCTGCTTCGACTACGGCAAGGACGAGGTGCTCCACTTCCTGCTCTCCAACTGCCGCTACTGGCTGGGCGAGTTCCACTTCGACGGATTCCGCTTCGACGGCGTCACCTCTATGCTCTACTACAGCCACGGACTGGGCGAGGCCTTCGGCGGCTACGGCGACTACTTCAACGGACACGAGGACGACAACGCCATCTGCTACCTCACACTGGCCAACCTGCTGATACACGAGGAAAACCCCGATGCCATCACTATCGCCGAGGAGGTGAGCGGCATGCCCGGACTGGCTGCGAAGTTCGAGGACGGAGGATTCGGCTTCGACTACCGCATGGCCATGAACATTCCCGACTACTGGATTAAGACCATCAAGGAGCAGGCTGACGAGAACTGGAAGCCTTCAAGCATTTTCTGGGAGGTGAAGAACCGCCGCCCCGACGAGAAGACCATCAGCTACTGCGAGAGCCACGACCAGGCGCTCGTGGGCGACAAGACCATTATCTTCCGGCTCATCGATGCCGATATGTACTGGCACTTTGCCAAAAAGGACATCAACGGCGTGGCAGAACGTGGCATCGCCCTGCACAAGATGATTCGCCTCGTCACCGCTGCTGCCATCAACGGCGGTTACCTGAACTTCATGGGCAACGAGTTCGGCCATCCCGAGTGGATTGACTTCCCCCGTGAGGGCAACGGCTGGAGCTACAAGTATGCCCGCCGCCAGTGGAATCTTGTCGACAACAAGGATTTGTGCTACCACTGGCTGGGCGACTTCGACCGTGAGATGCTGAAGGTCATCAAGTCGGTGCGCAACTTCCAGAACAAGCCCGTGGTGGAAATCTGGCACAACGATGGCGACCAGGTGCTGGCCTTTATGCGCGGCGACCTGCTCTTCGTGTTCAACTTCTCGCCCACACAGTCGTTCACCGACTATGGCTTCCTTGTGCCGACAGGTTCCTACGATGTGGTGCTTAACACCGACTCGAAGGATTTCGGCGGCTTCGGCTTTGCTGACGACAGCATCACTCACTTCACCAATTACGACCCGCTCTATGTGAAGGACCGTAAGGAGTGGCTTAAACTTTATATTCCTGCACGCTCAGCAGTGGTGCTGAAGAAGAACTAAATGAGAAACAACAACAGACATAGAAGCGAGGGCGCCGTCATCTTGAGGGTGACGTGCGCCGTCGCTTTCCTGTTGTTCACATTCTGCTGGCTCTATTTTTTCCAGGGCGACATGCTCGCTGTTGCTCAGCATGGGCTGAGTGGCGGAAAGACGCATTACGACCACACTATCGGAGCCATCATCTGCACGGCGGTGCTCTTCGGCCTCCAGCTGCTGGTCTTTTTCCTGACACGGCTGACGCGCCGCACCCACGCCCTTACCTATTTTCCGTCAATGCTGCTGCTGGCCTTCGTGTCAAGCATCAGTACGCCGTTCCGCTGGGGCGCATGGCTCTGGGCAGGACCGCTGGCGCTGGTGTCGTGGGGTGGGGCGGTATGGTTGTCGAAGCTGTTGCTGCCTTTCGGCGACGAGGATCACAGGCCTGTGGCGTTTTTCTCACGGGTGACGTGGATCAATCTGTTGCAGTTGGCCTTGATGATGATTGGCGTTGCAGCGGTGAGCAACACCAATGCCGTGCAGCATTTCAGGGCTCATTCCGAGGTGGCGTTGATGAAGGGTGATACCGACGAGGCCCTGCGCGTGGGTAGGCGCTCGCTGGAGACCGACGAGAGCCTGACTATGCTGCGCATCTTCGCACTCTCCAAGAAAGGACAGCTGGCCGACCGACTATTTGAGTATGCCGTCGGCGGCACCAGCGCCGACATGCTTCCTTTGCAGGGCAGTAAGAGCATGCTCCTGCTAATGCCCGACTCATTGCTGTGGCAGCACTTCAACCGATACCCGGCAGGCTCCGTTGCCCAGTATCTCGACTCCTTAGAGTGCGACACACTGGCCACGCCTGTCTGGCGAGACTACAAGCTGATGGGGCAACTCATCGACCGCCGCATTGATACGTTTATCGTCTGTCTGCCCCGTTATTATACAATGGAGGCCGACTCGCTGCCACGCCACTATCGCGAGGCACTGGTGCTCTATCAGCAAACCGTTGACACATTATTTATATATAACGACTCGCTGATGCTGACTCGTTGGCATGACTTCCACGCCAACGACTCCATCTACCCCAAGCCGTCGGAAAGAAAAATACGTACCGAGGAAGAGTTCCGCGGCACGTATTGGTATTATTATTTCTTTCAGTAAATTTTACTTAAGAGGGTACAACCTGCGGCAGGAGCCTACTTTTATTTTCCTTGCAGTGGCTCAGGCCCGTCCTGCGTCGGCGTGACGGGGATGATGTTGCCTTTCTTGTCGAAGGTCAGGCGGTCGATGCACACCTCGCGGTGGATGCCGGGAGAGAAGCGTCGGTCGATGAAATTCTTGTTGATGCGGTGGTAAACGATGTACCATTCGTCGCGACCTGGAATCTGGAGAATGCTGTTATGCGCCGTGCCGAAAATGTTGTCCTCGGGCTTCTGCTTGATGACCATGTAGTTCTGCTCATCGATGGTGATGGGACCAAGTGGCGACTTTGCCTTTCCGTAGCATACATGATAGTTGGGTGAGCCGGTGTCGTCGACGCTCCAGAGGAAGTAGTAAGTGCCCTTGCGGTAGAAGACATAAGCTCCCTCACGGAAGGCCCAGGTCTGCAGTGTGCCGCCCTGCGGAGTGAGGTGGGTGATGGTTTCCTTCTTCACCGAGAGCATATCGTCGTTCAGCTCGGCACCGGCCATGAAGCCGTTGCCCCAGTAGAGGTAGAACTTGCCACTTTTCGGGTCTTTGAACACGTCGACGTCAATGGCCTGTCCGCCGCGAGCCTCCTGCGGGCGGTCGGAATCGGTGATGATGGGTGCGCCGCTGTCGACGAAGGGACCTGTTGGGCTGTCACTGACGGCTACGCCAATCTCCTTGCGGTTCGTCTGCGGGTTGTGGGCCGAGAAATAGAAATAGTATTTATAGGCATTGCCCACTTTCTTTTCGATGATGGCAGGCGCCCATGCATTGCCGGTGGCCCACTTCACCTGGTCACCCTTCACGTCGAGCATCTTTCCCTCGTCAGTCCAGTCCTTGAGGTTGGTGGAAGAAAAGACGCTGAAGTCGTGGCCTCCCCATCCTGGTGTGCCGTCCGTGGTACTGTAGATGTAGTATTTCTGCGTCAGGTTGGAGTAGAGTACCTCGGGATCAGCGTGGAAACCGGGCAAGATGGGCTGCGCGAAGTTTCCGAACTCGTGCAGCAGGCGTTCTTTCTCAGCACGTGTGATGGGGATGATCGTGCCGTGGCGCGGCGTGAACTTGCCCTTCATTTCGGTATTCTGCACGAATTGGAAAGATTTCAGGTCTTCTGACTTGCAGAACTGATAATGGCCGTTGCCGTAGCAGTCGTACATGATGATCCACGACTTGCCGTCGATGGCCTTGCAAACGCCGACGCCTTCCACGGCCTCGCGTGTCTGCTCCACGTTGCCGTCGAGCATCTTCCAGCGGTCGGTGAGCTGTTTGGCCACGGCCTGATAGATGCCACGGCCCGACTCTTGCTTGTAGAAGAGGTGGTAGAGTTGGTCGGCCTCGTTGTAGACAATGTCGCCGTCGATGGTGGCGTTTCCAGCATCGAAAAGCCAGCGCGGCTCGCCCTCTAAGTCGGTGAAGTCCTCATTGGCGTACTGGTAATAAATCTTGTCGAAAGAGCCGGGGTCGCTGGTGCGCAGCGAGTAGAATACCATGTACTTCTTGGCCTTGTGGTCGTAGATGGTCTCAGGCGCCCAGACGCGTATGACGTTCTTCCATGACTTTGTGTAGCGTGTCGGGAAGTTTACAGTGGAATGTTGCCAGTGGATGAGGTCAGTCGACTTTAGCAGCACCATGCCGCGGTTGCTCGACCAGCCCAGCTGCGAGCGCATGTCGGTAGCGACCATGTAGAACGTCTTGCCGTCTTCGCAGCGCAGAATATGCGGGTCGCGCACACACTGTGTCAGTGCGATGGTGTCGCTCGAGATGACGGGAGCACCGTGGTTAAGCGGCGTGTAGTTGTAGCCGTCGTCGCTAATGGCATAGCAGATTTGCTCGTCCTCAGGAGCGTTGCTGTTGAAATAAGTAAAGAGGTAGGCCACCATCTCGTTAGGGTCCTGCGGCATTTCGGTCATGACCTTCTTTTTGCCTGCGGTGGCTGTCAGACAAACTGTGCACGCAGCAAACAGGACAGTTAATAGTTTTCTGTTAGTTGTCATTCAAAGTAAAATCATTTTGAAACGTCCCTTTACCGGACGTCTCTAGTTAATAAATTGGTAAGTCTTGACTGCAAAGATAGTTTATTTTGCCTAAATGGCCAAAAGAATACTCATTTTTCTTTTGATTTTTGCTTACTTATTCGTAACTTTGGCTCAAAATTATAATACTATGATGAAAAGTATTTATACTGTCCTAATGCTGGGTCTTGCTATCTCTGTATCGGCTCAGCAGACAACACTCGAAGGTTTTGAATACAGCGCAGCTCCCACAGCCCCCGATGGCACAGAATGGCAGTCGCCTGAACGCTTGTCTCTGAACAAAGAACAGCCACGTGCCTGGATGTTCTCGTTTGCAACGGAGCAGGAGGCTCTGCGTGTTCTGCCTGAAGGCAGTACCTACTACCTGTCACTTGACGGAACATGGAAGTTTCGCTGGGTGGCAGAACCTAGTCAGCGTGACAGCATATTCTGGCAGATGTCATTTGATGATTCTCGCTGGGACGATATAAAAGTGCCAGGCAATTGGAACGTGCAAGGATTGCAAAGGGATGGAACCATGCGATACGGCGTGCCCGTCTACACCAATCAGAAAGTGATTTTCCAGCATCAGGTGGCTGTGGACGACTGGCGGGGAGGCGTGATGCGTACACCGCCTACGACGTGGACAACGTACAAGTTCCGCAACGAAGTGGGTTCTTATCGTCGTACGTTTCAAGTGCCAGCCGAATGGGCTGGCCGCGAGGTGTTCATCAACTTTGACGGCGTTGATTCCTTTTTCTATTTATGGATTAACGGTCACTATGTGGGTTTCTCCAAGAATAGTCGTAATACTGCCCGTTTCAACATCACTCACTATCTGAATCCCGATGGCGAGAACGTAGTGGCAGTAGAGGTCTATCGCAATTCGGACGGTTCTTTCCTCGAGGCTCAGGACATGTTTCGGCTGCCTGGTATATATCGTAGCACATACCTTACTGCATCGCCTCAGTTAGAGATTCGCGACCTGGCTGTGCGTACTGTTTTCATGGACGACAGCGTTGCCGTTGTGAACGTGGAGGCTGAGATACGTGGAACGCTGAATGAAAAAACCTCACGACAACCGAAGACTGTGAAGAAGACGGCACCCCAATACACACTGAACTATCAGGTATTCCCTGTCCGCCTCTATACCGACGAGACGGAGCCAATGGTTGCTTCGTTGCAGGATGCCAATGCCTGTTCACAAATCACGATTCCCAATGTCAGACCCTGGAGTGCCGAAAGTCCCAACCGCTATGTGCTGGTGGCAACGCTGCAAAACCGAAAAGGCGAGGTAATAGAATGTGTAAGTACATATTTTGGAGTACGCAAGGTCGAGATTCGTGAAACCCTGGCTGATGAGGACGAGTTCCGTTTGGCAGGACGTTACTTCTATATCAATCATAAGCCGGTGAAATTGAAGGGTGTGAACCGACACGAGAACAACCCGTCCACAGGACATGCCATCACACGTGATCAGATGACACACGAGGTGATGCTTATGAAACAAGGTAATATCAACCATGTCCGTAACTCGCACTACAGCAATGATCCCTTTTGGTATTACCTGTGCGACAAATATGGAATCTATTTAGAAGATGAGGCGAACATTGAAAGCCATGAATACTATTACGGCGAGGCTTCTCTCTCCCATCCACAGGAGTGGCGTGCTGCCCACGTTGCCCGCAATATGGAGCTTGTGCATAGCCATGTCAATCACCCCAGCATCGTCATCTGGAGCTTGGGTAACGAGGCCGGACCGGGCGAAAACTTCCGTGCAGCATATCAGGCCATTCGCGATTTTGACAAGAGTCGTCCAGTGCAGTACGAACGCAACAATGGCATTGTTGACATGGGCTCAAACCAGTATCCTTCAGTAGAGTGGGTTCGTTATGCCGCTACGGGCAAGGCCAATGTCAAATATCCCTATCATATTTCAGAATATGCCCATTCAATGGGGAATTCTATGGGTAATCTGATTGACTACTGGAAGGCTATAGAGAGCACAAACTTCTTCTGCGGTGGAGCTATTTGGGATTGGGTAGACCAAGCCATAGATACCTACAAGTCCGACGGAACCAAGTATTTCGGCTATGGCGGCGACCACGGCGATATGCCTAACGACGGCATGTTCTGTATGAATGGTATCATGTTGCCCGACCTTCAGCCGAAACCTCAGTATTACGAGGTGAAGAAGGTTTATCAGAACGTGGAAGTCACAGCTACGGATATGGAAAAAGGCCAGATAGAAATCTTCAATAAAAACTATTTCAATGACCTTTCTGACTACACCGTGCAATGGTTTTTGCTTGAGGATGGTCAGCCGGTGAAACAAGAAATACTGGCCGATGCCAATGTGGCCCCCCGTTTGCACAAGCAGTTCACACTGCCCATAGACATGTCTCAGCTGAAACCCGAATGTGAATATTTCGTTCGCATAGAATTCAAGTTGAAGAACGATATGCCTTGGGCAAAAAGTGGATATGTGCAGATGGACGAGCAACTGCTGCTAAAACCTGCATCAGAATGGAAGGACATTGCTGCATTGCAGGTGAAAAATGGAAAGCTGAAAATGAAATGTGAGGATGGTCTGCGTACCATTACTGGCAAGGACTTTGACGTGGCTTTCAATGACTATTCCGGCATTATTCAGCATTTGAATTATCATGGCGAAAAAATCTTCTTGGAAGGCAAGGGACCGCAAATCGATGCCTTGCGTGCGCCAGTGGATAACGACAACTGGATGTATCAGCAATGGTATCCCAATGGACTGCACAATCTGTCCCACAAGGCTTTGAATGTATCGGCTAAATCCGGCAGAAACGGTTCAGTGGTCCTTAACTACACTATTCTGAGCCAGGGCAAATACAAAGGAGAGATTCGTGGGGGAAGCAGCGGGCACTATTCCATTATACAAGGCGATGAAATGAAGGCCGACGATTTTCATTTCACTACGAACATCGCTTATACCGTTTACCCCGACGGAAGCATAGAGGTGCAGAGCAGTATCGTATCGAGTGACCCTGGACTTGTTCTTCCGCGTCTGGGCTATGCCATGCAACTGCCAAAGGCATTGCAAAACTATACATTCTATGGGCGTGGACCGCTTAACAACTATGCCGACCGCAAGTCGGGCTCTTTCGTTGCCAAGTACAAGAGCACGGTAGCCGACCAGTTCGTGCCGTTCCCCAAGCCTCAGAGCATGGGCAATCGCGAGGATGTGCGCTGGTGTGCACTTACCGACAACAATGGGCATGGTGTGCAGTTCATCAGCACTTCCACCATGTCCACATCTGCCTTGCCTTGGAGCGCATTGGAGATGACTCTCGCACCGCATTCTTGCGAATTGCCTGAATCGAAGGCTACACACTTGCATCTTGACTGTCAGGTTACGGGGCTTGGAGGCAACAGTTGCGGACAGGGCGGACCTTTAGAGCCTGACCGTGTGAAGGGTGCCGTACACCAGATGGGGTTCATCATTCGTCCTGTTGTTTCCTACGACAGTCTTGACCAGCAGTCAAAGGTCGTAGGCAGCACCCATACGCCAATGGCCATTACTCGAGACAAAGTCGGGCGTGTTTCCATCGTCAGCCAGGAAGGTGAAACGGTTGTCTATCGGATTGGAAAACAGAAACAGCAGATATTCTCCGCTCCTTTCAACCTTCGCGACGGTGGAACGGTTACGGCTTGGTATAAGAATCAGGCCGTTAACAAGGTTTCAGCAACATTTGAGCGCATAGAGAATGTGCCTGTGGAAGTGATATACACCAGTTCGGAGGAAATCAGCGACGGCTCATCTGCCAAGAACCTTGTGGACGGACAGATAAACACAATCTGGCACACCATGTACAGTGTCACTTTGGCTAAGTATCCGCATTGGGTTGACTTCGATTGCGGTGAGGAAAAGATGATAAAGGGCTTCACCTACCTGCCTCGTCAAGATGGTCCCAATGGCGACGTCAAGAGCTATCGCATCACACTTTCCGCCGATGGCACGACGTGGAGCCAGCCCGTTTGCGAAGGCGAGTTTCCTCCTTCGAAAAAGGAACAGAAGGTACTATTTGCTGCTCCCCAGCGTGCCCGCTATCTCCGATTCACTGCTCTCAGCAGCCAGAATGGTGCAGACTACGCAAGTGGTGCCGAATTCTCTGTCTTAGCTGAATAGGCTAATTATAAAAATATGTGCAGCGACGGTGGCATTTAGCCTTCGTCGCTGCACATTTCATATATAAAAGACAACTTCTTTACGACGTTCTGTGAGCGTAATAGTTGTCCTGAGCTGTCGTCTTGTTACTCGATGACCACGAGGGCATCGTCTTCCATGACACTCTCGCCAATCTTCACGCAAACGGCGGTCACCTTTCCGGCCTTCTCGGCCTGGAGGGCATTGGCCATCTTCATGGCTTCAAGCACGATGACGGTATCGCCGGCCTGCACCTCGTCGCCTACAGCCACCTTGATGTCGGTGATAACACCTGGCAGCGGAGCCTTTACGGCATTGTTCTTGTTCACAGCGGCCTTGTCGGCAACGGCAGAACTGTCGGTTGAACTCTCGGCTGCAGCTGCGGGCTTACCCAGTACGGGCTTCTTCTTCTCAGGCTCGGCAGGCAGTTCCATTTCCACCTTGTATTCTTCGCCGTTGACGGTGACGGTCACGATGTTTTCTTCGACGTCGCCTACGGCCACTTCGTACTTCGTGCCATTGATGGTATACTTGTATTCTTTCATGTTCTCGTGATTTAAGGGTGTGCTGTCATGGTCTGGGCATATCCGTTCCACTGCGTGGGATGCTCCTTGATGGTAATGAAACCGGGCTCCACGTCGTGGACGTTGTTGCCGAGATGCTCATGCAGTGCAAGAGCGATGGCAGCATAAACTTCGTTTGTTTTCATAGTCTGTTACATTGGAATGTTACCATGCTTCTTGGCTGGCAGGGCGTCGCGCTTGGTGGCGAGCTGAGCCAGACCGCGGCAGATGCGGAAGCGGGTGTTGCGCGGCTCGATGACGTCGTCGATATAGCCGTACTTGGCAGCCTGATAAGGATTGGCGAAGAGCTCGTTGTATTCGTCCTCCTTCTCAGCGATGAAGGCCTTCACATCCTCGCCGGCCTCCTTCTTGGCCTTGGCTTCCTTGGCGTAGAGCACAGCAGCGGCACCGCTGGCACCCATCACGGCAATCTCTGCCGAGGGCCATGCGTAGTTCAGGTCGGTGTGCAGCTGCTTGGAGCCCATCACGATGTGCGAGCCGCCGTACGACTTGCGCAGGGTGACGGTAATCTTGGGCACAGTGGCTTCGCCGTAGGCGTAGAGCAGCTGGGCGCCGTGCAGGATGACGGCGTTGTACTCCTGACCTGTGCCGGGCAAGAATCCTGGCACGTCGACGAGTGACACGATAGGAATATTGAAAGCATCGCAGAAGCGCACGAAACGTGCACCCTTACGGCTTGCGTTCACATCGAGCACACCGGCGTAGCATGAGGGCTGGTTGGCCACGATGCCCACGCTCTGGCCGTTGAAGCGGGCAAAGCCGACGATGATGTTCTTGGCAAACTTGGGCTGAACCTCGAAGAACTCGCCGTTGTCGACCACGGCGCCGATGACCTTGTACATGTCGTAGGCCTCGTTGGGGTTTTCGGGAATAATCTCGTTCAGACTGTCTTCCATACGGTTGATGGGGTCGTCACACTTGATGCGTGGAGCCACCTCCATGTTGTTGGAAGGAATATAGGAGAGCAGCGTCTTCAGCATCTGCAGACCCTCTTCCTCGGTCTTGGCCGTGAAGTGAGTCACACCGCTCTTCGTGGCATGCACGCTGGCGCCTCCGAGGTGCTCCTGATCGATGTCCTCGCCCGTGACGGTCTTCACCACCTTCGGACCGGTGAGGAACATATAGCTCGTGCCTTCCATCATCAGCGTGAAGTCGGTGAGGGCAGGGCTGTAGACGGCGCCGCCGGCGCAGGGGCCGAAGATGCCGCTGATCTGCGGGATGACACCCGAAGCGAGGATGTTGCGCTCGAATATTTCAGCGTAGCCGGCCAGAGCGTTGATGCCCTCCTGGATACGTGCGCCGCCCGAGTCGTTGATGCCGATGACGGGAGCGCCCATCTTCATGGCCATATCCATGACCTTGCATATCTTCTGGCTCATGGTCTCAGAAAGTGAACCGGCATGTACGGTGAAGTCCTGTGCGAAGACGAAAACCAGACGGCCGTCGATGGTGCCGCTACCAGCCACCACACCGTCGCCAGGGAACTGCTTTTTCTCCATGCCGAAGTTGTGGCAGCGGTGCTCCTTGAACATATCATATTCCTCGAAAGATCCTTCGTCGAGCAGCATGTCGATACGCTCGCGGGCAGTGTATTTGCCGCGCTCGTGCTGCTTCTGAATGGCTTTCTCGCCGCCCCCCAGACGGGCTTTCTCGCGGTTCTCAATCAGTTTCTTGATTTTCTCAAGTTGTGTGCTCATTGCTATAATTCGTATAATTCGTTAAAGTCGTGAAATTCGTTGATGGTAATTTTACTCCGGGTGTTCGCAGAGCTCGGTAAGGATGCCGCAGGTGCTCTTCGGGTGCAAGAAAGCAATGTTCAGGCCCTCGGCGCCCTTGCGGGGAGCCTGGTCGATGAGGCGGATGCCCTTCTCGCTGACCTCAGCCAGTGCGTTAGCCACGCCGTCCTCTATGCAGAAAGCCACGTGATGCACGCCCTTGTTGCCTTTGTCGAGCCACTTCTGGATGGTGCTCTCGGGGCTTGTGGGCTCAAGCAGTTCGAGCTTCACTTCGCCGCAACGCAGGAAAGCGGTCTTTACTTTCTGATCCTCAACTACTTCTGTTGCATAACACTCTAAGCCCAGCACGTTGGTGAAAAACGGAAGGCTCTCTTCAATGCTCTGGACGGCAATGCCCAGATGCTCAATGTGCGAAATTTTCATAATGTTATTTTAAAGTTTAAGCTTAAAACTGGTGCAAAGGTACAAAAGATATATGAATTAACATTCTTTTTTGGCTTAATTATTTATAAAAAAAAGGGGCCGCAGTGCTTTTGACGAACTCATCAGATAAATTATTAGGCAAGCACTCTGAAAACGTGAGGATGTAGTTTTAATTTCGTACACACCGTGTGTACTAAAAATACACACCGTGTGTACTTTTAGTACACGTCATGTGTACGAAACGTGTACGAAACGTTTTTGAAACTCTGGGTTTTTATAATACTTCACAGGAGGAAGCCGGTAACAGCCAACAGCAGCCAATCAGAACTCAACGATGACTCTTCCGTTGATCTGGCGGCCTGTCAGGTAGTTGGGCACGGCCCACTGTCGGTTGGTGACGTCAGTGACCCAGTAGTAGCTGTTGACGTTGCTGATGCCGAAAAGGTTAAGACAGTCCAGTCCTAACCAGACGCGTCGAACGCTGAACGCTGAACGTTGAACGTTGTTGTAGGCCAAGTAGCTCATGCCGATGTCGGCACGCTTGTAGGCGGGGGCTCGGAAGCTCTGTGCCTCGATGCCGCGGTGGGGTGCACCGAAGGGCAGACCGTCGGCGTAGGCTAAGCGCAGTGTCATCTTCCAACGCTCGGTGCCGGGGAAATAGTCGGTGAAGTGCAGGTTCAGTGCATAGCGCTGGTCGGTGGGCAGCGGCACCCATTGGCCCTGATATTTCTGCTGGGTGCGCATCAGCGAGACACTGACCCATGAGTCGGTGCCGGGCACAAATTCGCCATAGAGCTTCATGTCGAGACCTAAGGCGTAACCAGAGGTAAGGTTCTCGCCGTAGTAGGTCACCTTCACGTTCTGCACATTGTATGGGATGAGGTTCGACAGCGCCTTGTAATAGGCCTCGGCGGTGAACTTATACTTGCGGTCGTTCGTCTTGAAGCGGTAGTCGAGGGCGGCGAGCACCTGCCATGACTGCTGGCTCTTGATGTTGCGGTTGAGCGTGACGGCGGTGACGCCACTGCCGGTCAGAGTGGTGTCGCGCAACTCCTTGTAGAAGGGCGCCTGATAATAGAGACCTGTGGCGAAGCGGTAGGTGATGTCGGGATTGCTGGCGGGCACGATGGCTAAAGAAGCGCGTGGCGAGAGTAGCGTCTCGCGGTTGAACGACCAGTGGGCGAAGCGCAGTCCGTAGGTTAATGTGAAGAAAGTATGACGGGCCTCTTCGGTCTCCTCCGACTGGGAATTGGTGCTCCAGCGGAACACGTCCTGCACATATCCCTCAGTGCGGTGTGACTTCATGTCCTGCTTTGAGGCGAGGGTGTAAATGAGGTCGAGACGCTCTCCGGTATGCGGTACGCTGTAACCGCTGCTGTCACGCATCTCATATTCGCGGCTCTGCTCCTTGATGTGCTCCCATTTGTAGGTCAGGCCTGCTTCGATGTCGTGTTTCCTCAGCTTCTTGTTCAGCATCAGTTTCACGCTCTGCACGCGGCCTGTCAGGTAATTGCGGGCGTGCTCGGCGTAGGTGCCGACGCCTAATTGCTCGGCACTGCCGGTGTCGTCGAGCCAGTATTGGCCTTGTATGTCGTAGCGCTCCTGCTCCTTGGTGTAGAAGGCGCTCCACAGCAACTTGACGCTGGTGCTGTCGCCGATGTGGCGCGTCAGTGATGCTGTGCCGAAGAGAGTGCGGAAGATGTCTTTTTCCTGGCCGTCGAAATACACCTTGAACGATTTCACGTCTTCCATCGTACCGAAGCTGGTCTCGCGGTCCTTGGGACGGAAGTTGTAGTGATTCTCCGAAATGTTTCCAAGGAAATCGAATGTCCAGCGTCGATTTGGCTGCCAGGTTATATATGTCTGGTAGTCAAGCTGATTGGGCCTGTATTCTCCAGTAGTTTCTAATGAGCCTAACAGGTATCTGTTGGTTTTATATCTTATGCCGTGACTCATGGAGAAATGCTTGTTGGCGCCATAGCCTATGTAGGCCGAACCGCCCAGCAGACTGGCTGATGCGGTGGCTTCGAAACGCTTGGGACGGCGGTAGGTAATGTCGAGCGCACTGGACATCTTGTCGCCGTATTTCGCAGAAAAACCGCCTGACGAAAAGCCCACCTTCTCCACCATATCGGCATTGATGACGGAAAGCCCTTCCTGCTGGCCGGAACGGATAAGCAGGGGACGGTAGACTTCCACATTATTTATATATACGGAGTTCTCGTCGAAAGAGCCGCCACGCACGTTGTACTGGCTGCTCAATTCATTGTGGGTAGAGACGCCAGCCTGCTGCTGAATGAGTTCCTCGATGGCATTGCCTGTCACGCTGACAGCGCCTGTGCGCAGGTCTTTGATGTCGAGCTGTTCCATCTGGTCGGTCTGGCGTCGGCGCTCCGTCACCACCACTTCGCCGAGTTCTCCGTCTGTACGCAGCAGGATGCGCAGGGTCTGTATGCCTTTTGGCTTGTAGAGCGTCCTTGTACGCGATTTGTAGCCAACCATCGAGTAGCTCACCTTCACCGAATCGGCGGTTTGTAGGGTCAAATGGTATTCGCCCTTGATATTGGTGAAGGTCACCTTGCTCTGCTCTGCACAGGCCACCGTTGCAAACTCCACAGGCTTGCCTTCGTCGTCGGTCACCAGGCCTTTCAGCGTAAACGTCTGGCCGACAGCCTGTAAGGTTGTCAGCAGCAGCAACATTATTATGGCAACGTGGCGGTGCACATTGCCTTTGAATGAGTGTTTCATCGTTATTATAACGTCAAAACCTCTTGTTTATTGTAGATTACTTCAAAAGAAAATCCCGAAACCCTTTGTCTGTCGGGGTTTCGGGATTTTTCTGCGAGGTGCCTAGCAGATTCGAACTGCTGTAGACGGTTTTGCAGACCGTTGACTAAGCCACTCATCCAAGGCACCTTTTGTAATTGCGCGTGCAAAGTTAGCGTGTTTTTTTTAATTATCCAAATTTTTCTTCATGTTTTTTTTCTTCTCACAAGCTTCTTTCCCCTTTTTCTGGTTTCTCAGCGCACAACCTGTACAGCCGGCGCAAGGGTCGGAATTGGCTTTGACAGACTTGCGAATACGCCAAAGGGCATAGCCCACAGACAGTGCTACAACAACAATGACGAGTGAAATTTGAAATATGTACGCGAACATATATTATATATGCAGCATTTTGGCGAGACGCCCAGGCTGTGCCTTGTCTTCGACAACGCGGGGGTTGACCACGGCTTTAAGACCTCGCGGCACTATGCTGATGTCGATGTCGCTACCCATTATGGCGGGATCGCCGTCATAGTGTACTGCACCGTCGGATGGGCGGTGTATATGCAGGTGCCGCGCCAGTGTGTGTGTGACGTGTGGATTGTTTTTGATGGTTTTTGTGAAGAGATCCACGAGCACTCGGGTGGCGCCAAGTCCCCTGATGGGCTCGATGATGATGACGTCGAGCAACCCGTCCTGCATCGATGCCTCGGGGGCAATGTAGGTGTTGTTGCCATACTGAGCCGCGTTGCCGCAGGCAATGAGGAAGGCTTCGAGATGCTGTGTCTCGCCGCCTGCGTCCTCGATGGTGACGTCATAGCTGTCGCCTTTGTACTTCAGCCCCTCCTGCAGCACCATGCGGGCGTAGGTGCCGAGCCCGCGTTTCCCAGACTGTGAGAAAAGTAGTGACACGTGGGCGTCGAATCCCATACCGCAGGTGCAGAAGAACGGATGGCCGTTAATAATGCCATAGTCGAAGGTGTCGGTCTGCCCCTCGTTGATGATGCCCAGCGCCCTCTTTATGTTCATGGGCATGCAGAGATGGCGTGCCAAGCCGTTACCCGAGCCACAGGGTACGATACCTAAGGCGGTATTGGTGCCTACCAGTCCGCGGGCTACCTCGTTGACGGTGCCGTCGCCGCCTACGGCTACGCAGATGTCAGTGCCTGCGGTAGCTGCATCGGCAGCTAAAACGGCTGCATGGCCGGCATATTCTGTTCGGACTATATTGCAAAGAAAACGATTGTGGTCGATTACTTGCTCCACCATCGCGTCGAATCCTTTCTTCGAACTGGTGCCCGAGATAGGGTTAACGATGAATAAAAGTTGTTTTCTTGCGTCTTGCATGGGTGCAAATGTACAGTTTTTGTCTGAAAAAGAGGAGTTAAAGAAAAGAAAAATCTCAAAAACAAACATTTTTTTAAAAAAATGAATGGTATTTACAGAATTTTATGTAACTTTGCAGCCTAAAAAAATAGAAACACCTATAAACTTAGTTATGGGACAACTACAAGAGAGATACAAGTCGTATCGGAGACCTCAGGAGGCGATGGCGAAAGGCATCTATCCCTATTTCCGTGCCATCACAGGAAAACAGGGCACGGAGGTTGACATGGGAGGACATAAGGTGCTGATGTTCGGCTCTAACGCCTACACAGGTTTGACGGGCGATCAGCGCATTATTGATAAGGCTAAGGCAGCCATTGACAAGTACGGTACGGGTTGTGCCGGTAGTCGTTTCCTCAACGGTACGCTTGACTTACATATTCAGCTGGAAAAGGAGATTGCCGAGTTTGTAGGCAAGGAAGACTGTCTGTGCTTCTCCACTGGCTTCAGCGTCAATCAGGGCGTTATACCAGCTGTGCTGGGTAAGGATGATTTCGTCATTTGCGACGACCGCGACCATGCTTCTATCGTTGACGGTCGCCGTTTGGCCTTTGCCCGCCAGTTGCACTACAAGCACAACGACATGGAAGATCTGGAGCGTGTGCTGCAGAAACTTCCTAAGGATGCCATCAAACTGATTGTTGTTGACGGTGTTTTCTCGATGGAAGGCGATTTGGCCAAACTGCCTGATATTGTTGAGCTGAAGAAAAAATACAATTGCTCTGTGATGGTGGATGAGGCTCATGGTATTGGTGTCTTCGGACGTCAGGGAAGAGGCGTCTGCGACCACTTCGGCTTGACAGATGATGTTGACCTGATTATGGGCACGTTCTCGAAGTCGCTTGCCTCTATAGGCGGATTCATAGCCGGCGATGCTGACACAATTAACTGGCTGCGCCATACTTGCCGCACCTACATCTTCTCGGCATCGAATACTCCAGCAGCAACAGCCGCAGCAATGGAGGCTTTGCACATTATTCAGAATGAGCCCCAGCGTATCGAAGCTTTGTGGAATGTGACAAACTATGCCCTGAAGCGTTTCCGTGAGGAAGGATTCGAGATTGGCGATACAGAAAGCCCCATCATTCCGCTTTATGTACGCGACGTAGACAAGACATTCCTGGTGACCGCTCTTGCATTCAATGCGGGCGTATTCATCAATCCTGTTATTCCGCCAGCATGTGCTCCGCAAGACACGCTGGTACGTTATGCCCTGATGGCTACGCACACCAATGAGCAGGTGGAGCGCTCAGTCATTGCTCTGAAGAAAATCTTCGTTGAGCAGGGCATTATTAAAGGTTGAAAAACCATCGAGGTGTAGCGCAGTTGGTAGCGTTCCTGGTTTGGGACCAGGATGTCGCAGGTTCGAGTCCTGTCACCTCGACTTTTAGGTACAATTACGTACCATATTTATACCGCATTGTCACGTTATTAGCGTGCAAGGCGGTATGATTGTAAATAATCTTTTTCTTGAAAAAGTCAACGTTGCCGACGAAAGAGTTGCGTCAGCCCGCCGTAGTCGCGGCGTAGCTTCCTCACAACCAGGAAAGCGTCAATCATCATGGCACCATGCGAGAGCAAGTTGGTTACGAACTGTCCTGTAGTGGAATCTTTCCGCTTGACGAAAAGTGAACCCCACAATTTGCTGATGTGTTCGTTGTCGCGGTCTATCTGCCTGCGCAATTCGTTCTTGCGTTGGCGGATTTCTTCAAGGGTGCGATATTCGTGTTTGTTTTCCATCTGTAAAAAAAGGGTGGGGGAACGATGTCGTTGCATTAGTCCTTCATCAGCAAGCGTGCCAGATAGCGCACTAAGGGACGTTCTATCCAAGGACCTCGGAAAGCGTAGACGAGCAGCAGCACAAAGGCGTGCAAAGCAGCCACTGCCATAAAGGCACTGGTAAGCCCGATGTGCTTCGACAGCCAGAAAGCCAGACCCAGCGAAGCAAAGAGCATCACCACAATGAGAATAAGGAATAAAAGAATAGCCAAGGTGGTCGTCGTTAGCAGACGTACCACCTTGTCTATCACGTCGAGCTTCACGTACTCCGTCTGGAGTCCGAGATAATGCTTCAGCGCCTCAATTAGTTGGGCGATGGTTTCAACATTCTGGTCGCTCGACAGCATTTTCTTCTGAGAATTAGTCAGCCACTTCCTCCAGATCGTCAACCAAGTCGCCAACGTCCTTGCGGTTCAGCTTGATGTTGTGCTTTTTCAGGAAATCGTTGACAGTGTCGGAAATCTTTGCACGAGTGTCTTTGCCACTCTCGGGAGCCAGCAGCAGTCCGGCTGCAGCACCGGCAATAGCGCCGCCAATGAATGCTCCAATGTAACCAAGTCCTTTCATGTTGTTCTGATTTTAGTGATTCTTAGTAATGGTTGTAGATAATTATTCACCTGCAAAAATACTAATTTTTTTGATATGCAAGCATGAAAAGGCGTTATTTTTTTTATAAAAATGTTAGTTTTTGTTCATTTAACAAAGTTTATGCACGTAAATGCTCTTTTTTTCGTGCAGAATTAGTAACTTCGCGCTGGAAAACTAATATTTATCGACAATAAACAATCATTATGAAAAAGTACATCTTCATGTTAGCAGGCATTGGCCTGGCTATGTCATTCACCAGTTGCGGATCAAGCGAGAAGGCCTATAAGAAGGCTTACGAGAAAGCTCAGGCTCAGGCAGCCCAGCAGCAGACGCAGCAGCCCACCGTTCAGCCCACCGTTCAGCCTGTCACTACCGAGACGCCCGTTGTGACTCCTGTTGTCACCGTGCCTTCCACTCAGACTCAGGTTGTTGACAACCGCGACAACGTGCAGGTGCGCCAGGAGCGCGTCAGCGTGGTTAGCGGCGCCGGACTGCAGAACTACAGCGTCGTCGTCGGTTCCTTCTCAGTCATTGCCAATGCCGAAGGTCTGCAGCAGCGTCTGAAGAACGCCGGCTATGCTGCACAGATTGTGAAGAACGAGGAGCGCAACATGTATCGCGTCGTTGCTTCTACTTACAACAACAAGGCTGACGCTGTGGCAAGCCGTGACCAGCTGCGTAGCACCTATGCTGACGCCTGGTTGCTCTACAACGGACAGTAATCACTTTCCTTGGCGCGCATCCTATCCATCGACTATGGCCGGAAGCGTACCGGCGTGGCAGTCACCGACCCTCTGCAGCTTATTGCTGGAGGATTGGCGACTGTCGCCACGTCAGAGCTATACGATTGGCTTGTTCAGTACGTTAAGCGCGAACCGGTAGAGCGTATTATCATAGGCGAGCCACGCCAGATGAACGGACAGCCCAGCGAAAACATGCAGCGTGTGCAGCAGTTTGTCAACCGTTGGCGAAAAGCGCAGCCTGACATCCCCATCGAGTTCTACGACGAGCGCTTCACCTCTGTTCTTGCCCATCAGACCATGCTTGACGGCGGACTGCATAAAAAAGCGCGGCAGGACAAAGCATTGGTCGACCAAATCAGCGCCACTATTATCTTGCAGAACTATTTGGAGTCTCGGCGCCGATTCACTCCAAACTCCTAACTTCTAACTACTAAGTAAAAAGTGATACTACCTATTTATATATATGGCCAGCCTGTACTAAGAAAGGTGGCTGAAGACATCACTCCCGAGTATCCCGACCTGAAGCAACTCATCGCCAACATGTGGGAGACGCTGGCCGACAGCGAGGGCATCGGCTTGGCTGCTCCGCAGATTGGCCTGCCCATCCGTCTCAGCGTTATCGACTTGCGCCCGCTGGCTGAAGACATGCCTGAATATAAGGAATTCCATCAAACCTATATCAACCCGCATATCATTGAAACTGACGATACTCACACCGACACGTCAGAAGAGGGCTGTCTTTCTCTGCCTGCCATCCACGAGAAGGTGACACGTCCTACGCGTATTCATGTCAAGTGGCAGGATGAAGAATTCCAGCAGCACGATGAATGGGTGGAGGGCTATCTGGCCCGTGTCATGCAGCACGAGTTTGACCATTTAGACGGTCACATGTTCATCGACCATATCTCGCCCCTGCGCAAGCAGCTCATTAAGAGTAAGCTGAAGGCCCTTACCCAGGGTCGCTATCGCTGCGCTTACAAGACGAAGCCGGTTCTTCGAAAATGAAGAATGAAGAATGAAAAATGAAGAATTTGCTTTCACGCAGACGACAGGTTGTCTGCATTTTATCATGTTACGCACTTTGCTGTGTGCATTATTCTTCATTCTTCATTCTTCATTCTTTATTCTTAGTGTACACGCCCAGTACAACATCGACAGGCTGATTACCATCGGACGCTCGGCGCTGTACTATGAGGATTATGTCCTCAGTATGCAGTATTTCAATCAGGCCATCGCGGCCAAACCCTATTTGTATGAGCCCTGGTTCCTTCGCGGTGTGGCCAAATACAGTCTCGACGATTATGCTGGTGCTGAGACCGACTGCTCTGAGGCCATCGAGCGCAATCCCTATGTTGTCGGCATCTATGAGTTGCGTGGTTTGGCGCGCATACAGCAGGAGAAATTTTCCGACGCCATAACTGACTACAACCGTGCCCTCACCATCACTCCCGACAACCGCTCGCTCTGGCACAACCGTGTGCTCTGCCATTTGCAGAACAAGGACTACGACATCGCTTTAGCCGAGCTCGACACCATGAACGCCCGCTGGAGCACTTACGCGCAGGCCTACACGATGCGTGCCGATGTCTATATGCAGATGACCGACACGGCGCAGGCCATTCAGGCATTAGAGAAGAGCCTGGAGATTGACCCCTACGACGGCAAGACATGGGCTGCCCGAAGCATCATCAGCCTTTCGCGCCGCGAGTGGCCCGATGCTGAGAGCCAGCTCGACCACGCCATCCACTTGCTGCCGAAGACGGGCAACTACTACATCAATCGTGCTCTTGCGCGTTACAACCAGAACAACCTTCGCGGTGCTATGGCCGACTATGATGCTGCCCTCGACCTGGAGCCCAACAATTTCCTCGGACATTACAACCGCGGTCTGCTGCGTGCCGACGTTGGTGATGACAACCGTGCCATCACTGACTTTGACTTTGTACTCAATCTTGAGCCCGACAACATGCTGGCATTGTTCAACCGTGCCGTGCTGCTTGACCGTACCGGCGATCTTCGCGGTGCCGTGCGCGACTATACAAAGATCATCGACGAATATCCCAATTTCTATACCGCCATCATCTACCGTGCCCGTTGCTATCGTCGCTTAGGCCAGACGGCAAAGGCCGAGCTCGATGAGTTCAAGGTCTACCGCACTCAACTCTACCAGCAGCTCTACGGCATTCGGCCCAAGGCAACGAAGCGCAGCCAGCGCAAGCGCAGCGATCTTGACTTGGAGAAATATGACGAGCTGGTGGTGGCCGACGAGCAGGAACCCGAGCGCGAGTATAAGAGCGACTATCGTGGACGTGTGCAGAACCGCCATGCCGACATGGACCTTTTGCCGATGTTCACTCTCGCTCTTGATCAGCAACATGACGAAGTGAACAAGACGCGCCACCTCGATGACCGAATTGACGAGTTGAACGAGCATACAACCGAGCGGCCGCTCTATGTCAGCAATGCACAGGCCTCGCTCGACACCGAGCATGCCACCGCTTATTTCAATTACATTGACTCGCTGTCGGCTGCAATTGATTCCTCGCTTGGCCAGAAGAACATCCAGTATGACAAGTTGTTACGTAGAGCTGCTGCTTATGCGGCGCTGCAGGATTATGAGTCTGCCATCAACGACTTGTCGCTCATCATTGAAAATACATCCCATCCATCATCTCTTTCTCTGGCTGCGCTGTGGCTGAAGACAGTCTGCCAGTCGCGTCTTAGCCAATACCAGAATGCCGTAGACGGCGCCAAAGAGAATATGTCAAAGAACACCAACATCATTCTCGACCTTGACAAGGCGTTGCTCGAAGTTCCCTCCTGCGCCTATTTGTTCTATAATCGCGGATGCTTGAAGGCACGGCAATTGGATTACTCCGGAGCCATCGACGATTTCTCAGCTGCCATCAACGCCGAAGCTCGTCTGCCCGAGGCTTACTATAATCGCGGTATATGTCGACTGAAAGCCGGACAGACTGCCGAGGGCATTGCCGACCTGAGCAAGGCTGGCGAGCAGGGTATTTATGCTGCTTACAGTATCATCAAAAAGTACAGAAGCACTAACTCTTGATATCCACGCCGCCAAAGAAGTTGCTGGCGACGATGTGTAGGGTAGGAGCGTCCTTGCTCGCATTGCGGATGGCATGATTGCCTACGCCGCCAATGAAACTGCGGCTCTTTACCAACACGTTGACATGGCTGGGCACATATAGCTCGACACCGCCACAAAAGGTGTGAATGTCAATCTCCTCATCTTCGGTGATGACTGCCTCGCGCAAATCCATGCGGATGCCACCGCAGAAAGCATCGAGACGGGCACCGTGAAAGGGTTCGCCGTGATAGACATATTCATCGCCTCCGTAGTGCACACTACAGCAGAGGCGCTTGCCGTCCTCGCCAATGGGCAGCGCGCGCTGCAGCCACTGGTCAGGGTCGCGGCGATAGCTGTTGACGATGGCTGCTCCACCCACATAGATCAGCAGAATCGGGGCAATGTAGGCCGTCCACGACTGACGCCACAACCAGTCGTTCTCGATGATTCCCCACAGATTAGCCAGTTTCCAGGCACCCGCCACAATCAGAATCAGTCCTATAATAGTTCTTGGTTTCATAACCGTACTGTTCATCATATCTTTTTCCCGCAAACAACTACATTCTTGCCTTTTGTTTTTCACCGGCACCTGAGCCGCGGTACTTCGAGCGGGCCTCGTTGAATTTCCACGTGAGGTCGAGCATGAAGGTGCGACGGGCAGGATTGTAGACGGTAATCTCGCGTATGCCATAGATGATACCGCCGTTCTTGTTGGTGTTGAACATATCGTAGCAGCGCAGGTCGGCTGTCAGGGCGCCAAGGCGACGCAGGTTGAAGTCGCGCTGCACGCCGAAGTCGCTCCTGAAGGAACTGCGGTTGAGGCGGAAGTTGTTCACGTCGCCCTTCGACGACAGGCGCATGCCAACATTCAAGCGCCATCCGCCGGGCAGCTCAATGGTGTTGTCCCATCCAATGTTGGCATACGGACGGCTGAGGGTTATCTCGCTGCCGTCGGCACAGGGCGACTTGTAGTTCTGGAATTGGGCATAGACGAACCATGTGGGATGCCAGCAGCCGATGGTGGGACGGGCGTAAGGATTGAGGCTCAGCTGGTTGTAGCCGTCGCTGCCGTTGATGGAGCGGACGAGGCTGACCATAGGATCGTCAGCACCCGGGAAAGGCTCGGTGGCCATCGTCACATTGTCCTTGGTGCGCGAGTAGGTCACAACCATGCCTGCCCACTTGTAGGCTGTGTTGAGCGAGAGGTTGTGCGTATAGGTGGGTCGCAGGTAGGGATTGCCGCTCTGGTAGGTATAGCGGTTGATGTAAACCGTCGAACTGGTCAGGTTCGAGTAGCCCGGCCGCTCGATGTCCTTGCGATAGGAGAGCGAGAACTGCACCTTGCCTACAGGCATGGAGAGCGTGGCGGTTGGGAACCAGTCGCCATAGTTGCGGCACACCTCGTCCTCGCGCACGCCAAAGTTGAAGTAGTCGTTCGTGAGGTGCTCATAGCGCAAACCTACCTGGGCATAGAGCTTGCCAAACTGCCTGCCGTACTCCACGAATGCTGCAGCCGACTTCTCGTTGATTTCCGTGTCGGTAGCCTTCACGGGCAGCGCCTCGGCTGAGCTGAAAGAGTAGGCATCGGTGCGATGGTTGTAGCTGTACTCGCCGCCTATGCTGACATTGCCCTGCCACACGGGATAACTGAGGATGAGCTTCGTAGCCCAGAAGTTGTTGCTGCTCTTGGTGCCGTTTCTCACATCGTGGCTGGAGCGCACGTTGTTGGCATCAATGGTCGTTTCCTCCGTGCTGTTGTCCTCGTCGGTCTTGTCGAAGAGTCCGTCCACGTTCCAGTCGATGCCCAGACGGCCCACCTTGCCGTTGTAATAGGCATTGAAGATGTGTTTGCGGAAATTGTCGTCTCCGCTGATATGGCTCTCCGAGCGCTCGCTGTAGACACCGTTGACGTAGTTGTCGGTATAGAAGAATCCGTCGGCATCGCCACCCGGATGGCGGTCGTACTTGTAGAAGGCACCGAAACTGTGGTTTTCGTCCAGCATATAGTTCACCTGAAGCTGCGGCGACCATCCTTTCCACACATTCTTCATCTCCTGGTTGCTGCGACCAAGGTAGAAGTCAGGGCCGACGTAGTAGGTAAGGTCGTTCTCCTGCAGTGACTTGCTGTGACCGTAGCGGCCTGCCCATAGCGAGGCTGTCACGTCGAGCCCGCCCTTGCGGTAGTTCACGTCGAGGTTGTTGGTCAAGGTGTGGCCATACTGATATACACCTTCGAGGTTATCCTGAAAACTGATGCCCTCGCCCTGAGCCTTCTTCAGCGTGATACGCACCACGGCCTTCACCGAGGCAGCATAGCGGGCACCGGGATTCTGCACCACGTCGACGTGCTGTATCTGATCGGAGCGCAGGCGCGAGAGCTCCTTCATGTCCTGCACCCGCCGGCCGTTGATATACACCTCTGCGTCGCCACGCCCCAGCACCTTCACACCACCATCGCGCTCAGCCTCCAGCGAGGGAATGTGCCCGAGGGCATCGCTCACCGTGCCAGCCTTCTCCAGCACGGTACCGGCAACGGTGGTGCGCATGGCGTCGCCCTTCACGTGTGTCTTGGGCAGCTGACCCTTTACCACTACCTCGTTGAGCATCTCCGTGTCTTCCTTCATCTGGATAGTCAGGTCGCTGGCTGCCTTAATATATAATGTCTGGTAGCCCACGCTGGTCACTTTGAACAAACCTTCGTTCACGTCGGTCACAATCTTGAACACGCCGTTGTCGTCGGTCATTGCGCCCTGCACGAAGGTGGAATCGGGCAGCGACAGCAGCACCACATTCACGAAAGGCATGGGCTGGCCATTCTCGTCAATCACCTTTCCTCCCCAGTCTTGCGTCTTGGCAAAACTCATCATCGTCATCATCATCACAGCCATCAGGGCTGCCAGTCTCAAATTCATTTTTTTCATTTCTTTAATTATCATAGAAGTTATATTTGATTCGTCCTTTTGACGCTGCAAAAGTACGGATAACTACATTTTGTGCCAAAAAAGTGGGATATTCTGCTTTTTTTAGTGACGAGTGGCAGCCGAATGTGTGACGATTGGCAGAAATGTGACGAATGGCTTTCTACGGGAGGGGGGTGGGGGAGGCTTTCACCGTATTCCACGAAAAAAGGGGCGCATCACTTCACTTCATGATGCGCCCCCCCTGATGTTAAAGGACATTATTCGTCCTCTAAACAGTCGTCCTCAAAATCATCTTCATAATCGTGGTTAGACCTCCTTCTAGACCTTCTTCTGGACAATTGAGTCCCGTCGCCCATGCTCTGGTGAATGAATCCGTCGTCCATGATTCCGTTCGTATAGAGTTCTATCACCTTAATTTCAGGCTTACTATATTTTCTCATATCCTTGTAGTTTTAAATAATGTTCGCGTTTACTTATTTCACAATTACCTTCTTTCCTCCAACGATATAGATACCCTTGGACAAGTTGGAGAGTCGGTTGACGTGGACTCCTGTAACGGTATATACGTCTGTGGCGTTGTTCTCTGCCGTCTCTACGCCATTGATGCCCGTTGTTGTATCGAACCACACATATCTTGCACCTGCTGCCTGTCCTGCCTGAAGTGCGAGATAAGCCTTGTGGGCACCGTTGATGAACGCAGCACCGTCTTCTGCACCATAGTAGAATCCAACTGACTCCGGGTCGCTTTTGGCGTTGAGCGAGAGCATCAGATAGATGTCGCCACCTGTGGTTTCTTCTTCCACATCGCTGCCGCGGAGCATGTTGGCGGTCGGGGCTGTGCCTTCCTCTGAGGTCACACCAAACACGTAACTACCCTGCGGTGCCTGTATCAGCACGCCCGTGCCCTGTGGGATGATGTCGCCCGCAGCATACACCTGACTCTTGGTCATGGAGCCGCCTTCCACGGTGATGGCAGATGCCTCAACTCCTTCGGGCACTACCAAGTTCTTGTCGCCGTAGTAGAGCGTAGCATAGCCTGCAGCACTCACGTTGACATCGATGCCTGTGGTAAAGTAGGTCGGTGCAGACCACTCTGTAGTAGCTTTGTCATTATATGCCTGCACCTCAACCATGTACCCGGTACCTGGCTCCAATCCCTCAATGGTATAATTGGTTTCGGTAAGTCCGCTTACTTCAATCCACTCAGCAGGTTCATCACCTTCTTTTTCATAAGAAATATAGTCAACATATACTCTTAACTGGTCTTCACAGTTGTAATGGCGAATAGCGATATATCCCGTTTGTCCGTCATACTTACTCGTATCGAAGGAGTACTCTTGCCATTCTCCTGATGGAGGAGTAATGTCTTCACCTAACTGGAATTCCCCTTCAGCCGTCATAACATATACACCTAAAACATCGGGATAATATGAAGTTTTAGCCCTGAACTTAAAAGTGCCGCCAAGTAGTAATTCTGGAGTTATCAGCCAGTTGTCCGGGGTTAAAGCACCAGTAGTATTGTCCCAACTAGCAGAGTAGAAACAAACATTCTCATTTTCACCCAAAGTGCCGGTGGGGTCGTAACCATCCAAAGTGAGATTCCAATTATTGCCGTCTTCATCAGCGTCATAAATAGCCCAGCCATCAATTTGAGACTCATAATTATCTATCGTGAGGTCCCACAAGAAGGTCTGCTTTTCGTTAGGATTATAAACCTTATAGCGCAAGTTCCATGAATCACCTTCAGCACCACCCCATGCCACATCGGCAGTAGTGGCAGCCGGGTCAGCCGTAAGGTTGGTCGGATCGGTAGGATCAGGTACGTAAGTGGCGTTAATATCGAGGCACACGTCATCGATATTCAGCCAAAACTGATCCGTACAGTTGTAATGTCTGATAGCGAAACGTCCTGTTTGTCCTGCATATTGTGAGAGGTCGAAAGTATACTCGGTCATCTCACCCGTAGCGGTTTTATTACTACCCACCTGAACAAAATCGGTTGGATTAGTGGAATTGCCCACACAGACAAACACACCAAACACTTCATCACAATAAGTTCCATCCTGCCCACAAGCATAGAATGAAAGCACGCCACCAAGAGTCACCACTGGCGAAATCAGCCAGTTGTCAGGAGTGAGTGCAGTGCCGGTGTCATTATCATAACTGGCAGAAGCTACCAATCCTTCTCCGTCATGTGCTGTCATTCGGCCAGTTGTCAGGCCTGTATTATTGAAGTATTGCCAATTGAATCCGTCATCGTCACTATCGACAATTGTCCATTCGTTGAACTGATCCTCCGACTCGAAGTCCCAGGTAATGGCATCGGCTGATGGAGCAGCTTTAGGAGTACGGCGCAGGCTCTTGGTAAAGTTAGAGAGTTTCTGCACCCTTTTGTCAGCAGGTGCCGGCACATTCTTCTTCAGCAAAGAACGGTTGTCTTTGCTAAGCAACAAGTTGGCCAAGACGTCTTTCCTAACTTCTTGAGCACTAAGTGTCATCGGAATCATCATGGATACCAACAACAAGAACAATGTAATTTTTCTAATCATAAGCATTAACTGTTTATTTGATTAATAATGTTGAATCATGGATTATACATGCAGAAAAATCACACTGAACATCTCCGCCATCCATTTTCTGTTTGCAAATATACAAAAAAAAATTGAAATAGAGTCATTTGAGCGTAAAAAAATGTTAACGAGCCCTAAACTAACGCTCCGCAAGGCGTCTCAGGCCTTCTTTTTCTCTTCTACATGGTTCTTTCTGCTGCTGTGCCATATCCGCAGCATCATGAACGTGACCTTCAGCACCACCAAGATGGCCAAAATGTGCAAATGTGCAAATTGTAAAACTTTTTTTCTGAACTGAGCAGAGTTGAGATAGGTAAAATAAAAATGATGCAATTTGCACATTTGCACATTTTTGGGTTTGAGTGTGGTGGAATACCGAAAAAATAGTATCTTTGCACTCAGTACATGAAGCGCGAAGTTTACGAGAGCCAGAAGGCATTTGCGGGCGAGAAGAAGCCCTCGATGCAGCGCCGCTGTGTGGGTCACGACTACACGGAGCGCATGATGTATTTGGTGACGATGGTGACCGAGGGCCGCCGTCCGCTCTTCGGGCAGGTGGTGGGAAGTAGCGAGGCGCCCAAAGGCTTCCCCGAGGCTCCAAGGATAGAGCTGACGGAGCTGGGGCAGCGGGTGAGTGACGAATGGTGGGGCATTCCCAGCTATTATCCTCAAATTGAGATCATAGCGCTGCAGATGATGCCCGACCACCTGCACGGCATCCTTTTCTTTAAGGAGCAGATGGAGAAAGACCTCAGTCGCGTCATCCGTGGTTTCAAAACAGGCTGCAACCGCCATTACCGCGAGCTTTCCCCTTCCGTTCCGTATGTTGCGACTCAGTCGCAACAAACAAGACAGCGCCCCCATTACGACCGCACCCACGGCCTACTCTTCGCCCCTGGCTTCAACGACAAGCTGCTTCTGCGCCATGGTCAGCTGCAGCGATGGCTCGACTACCTCCGCGAAAACCCCCGCCGCCTCTTAATGAAGCGCGAGCATCCCGACCTCTTCCGCGTGCAGCGCGGCCTCATGGTGGCAGGGCAGCAGTTCTCCGCCATCGGCAACCGCTTCCTCCTCCAGCGCCCCGTGCGCCTGCAGGTGCAATGCTCTCGCCGCCTCACCGATGAAGAGATAGCCCAGCGTGTGTCGTGGTTCCTTACTCAGGCTCGCAGCGGAGCCGTCCTCGTCTCTCCCTGCATCTCCAAGGGCGAGAAACAGGTCATGCGCGCTGCCTTCAACGAAGGCCTGCCCCTCATCATCCTGCAGGAGAACGGCTTTACTGACCTTGCCAAGCCCGGCGGCTCACGCATGGAGGCCTGCGCCCGCGGCCAGCTGCTCCTCCTCGCTCCTTGGCAGCACCATAATGAGCAACTCACCATCCGCCGCGACCAGTGCCTCGCCCTGAATGATATGGCCAGGATGATTTGCGAAATATAAAACGAGACAATTCTTGGGGGTGTGAGAAAAAATTCGTATCTTTGCGCGGTAATAGATTATCATGTATGAAGACAGAGAAACAGATGTCTGCTGCCGTTGACGAGTTTGCCGAGCAGTGGAAAGGCAAAGGATATCCGCCAATCACTACTGTCCACGAAAATCCGTTAACAATCTCTTGAACCCCCTTTATATAAAGGTGCTCTGAGAGGCTTTTTTCTGTCGGACCTTTTAAAATGAACTCCAAACGAGGATTTGACAAAAAGAAAGCGCAATTACTCCTATTTGAGAGATTTCTATATGAAGAGAGCTGAAATACTTCTGCTTCATTGTCAATTTGGTGGCAAAATGACGTAGTTCCAAGTGTTAAATAATTTTCGTGGACACTAGTGTCCGCCAATACTGCGGCTGCTACAAGTGCCATGACGATCTCAAGACCGACCGCAAGCAACTGCCTGATTCATCGTAGTAGGGGAGCCGTGAGTGTAACAGAAGAAAAGTGGCAAATTTGTCGTTTCCTTCATTTTCCTTCTTTTTTCCTTGGCCATTCCCAAGGAAATTTGTACTTTTGCAAACGACTAAGCCAGTTATGTAGTGGCAGAGGGCCAAACAACTATGGAAATCCTGAAGCCGTCGATGCCGTTTGTAGGGCCGGCTAAGGGAAGGGAGACGTTTTTTGTGTGTTGTCTCGCTGTCGTCAATCGTTGAGATACCTGGAAACAAACTCCTCGTCTTCTTTTCCAAACATATAAATTTAAATGCCAAATTCGGGAGTTAGGAGGCGCCTTTAAAACAGCTAATAACATGAAAACGAAATCAGCTATTCTATTAATTGCTTTGTTTCTTTGTGTTGGTTTAAAGTCAACGGCACAGGTTTTGAATTATTATTCGTATCTACCCAAAAATTTTATTGATAATCAGGGCAATTCTTCAAGTATTAACGATTTCAAATTTATCCAAGAAAACCCCATTCTAGTAATAAAGAAAAATAACGATATACTGTATTTGTCAATTGGTCAAATGGACAACCTTAGTATGACTCATTCACTTACTATGGGACCTGTTGGAGGGCTTATGGATGAACCCCTTAACGGATATCATAGGGATTATTCTCTGAAATTTGAAAAGAAAGTTGGGGACTGGAATGAGTATTACAGCAAATTTTATAATTCGTATTATCTTATTTCAAAGGATATGAAAAAACTTCAAAGGAGTTTGTGGGGAGATTATTACGATGTAATCTATGAAATCGTTGTGGCTCCAGGCCAAAATCAGCGTAGACCGCCGAGAATTATCGGTAACTAAACAGTAGGATTGTTAAGACCCATATATCGGGATGGCCGGCACTTCCAATTTCATAAGATTATGTTGGTAAATAACATAGATTTAACTCCGGCGGAAATTTTGAAGAGATTTCAGCAGATGGAGGAACACCTGGGTTTACAACATCAGGATTTTACGTTTTACAAGTCTTCGCAACCTTTTCCCGATATTGACGTAAAAAAGGACAAGGCCATTCCCCTGGATTTTATTCAGAGGGAGGCTAAGTCGATGTGTGACTTTGTGGGGCTGACTAATTACCGGCCTGTCGTTGAAGTAAAGGAACTGGAAAGTGCCGGCAATGTGCAGCTCAATCATGGTACGGATTTTGTAATAGCGATTGACAAGAGTATCGCAGGCAACATCGTGCTTTTTGAAATGTTGAGGGCTACGTTGGCTCATGAGATTTGTCACAAGTTGCTGTTCGAGAGGGGTATCTATTTCAGGGATGATACTCGTGAAAATGAGATTTATGCGGACTTGGCTGTTTTCTATGTCGGCTTCGGCGAGTTGATTCTTGACGGCATCAAGAAAGAGAAGCTGGAGCTTAACGGATTGGGGCTGAGAAGAGAGGTGATTCATACAGGATATCTTTCTGAAGAAACGTATGCGTATGCTTTTGTCTTGACATGTGCGATACATCAGACTGATCCGTCAGAAAGGTTTTACCGTTTATCCGACGAGTCAAAGGAATTGATTAAAAAGGCGATGTACAGCATGATGGCTTCAGGCATCAATATCATTCCTTCACCAACAACAACCCAGCTCAACAGCAGCTTTACAAGTGCCAATAAAGACATTGCATCGCTGTTTCGGACTCTTACGCTCTTGGAACAACTCATAGCAATAGAAAAGGAGAAGCTGGCGGGGAAAATCGCTGACTTGGACAAGAGCTATTATAAGTCAGAACTGTTTAGCAAGGAGTCGCTTGCTGCTCATCCTGTTTCTTTTTCATGGCTTGACTATTCTAAGTGTAACGCTCCTGACGTCGTGAAAGACAATAAAAGGATGCAGGACCTGGAGAAAATGTTGGTACAGACCATCAGACAAATTCTTTCGGCTGAATCTGTCCGGAAACACGAGGATTTAAGGATAAACTACATCACGTGCCCTGTATGTGGCTATAAGATAAAGAACATGAAAGAAGACGCTGAGTCAAGCCACCTCATCTGCCGGAAATGTAATACTCATTTCGTGATAAATACTGCGCTTCCGTCTTTTAATGAAGACACGGCAGATGCGAATGAAGAGGCAAATGATATTGAGGAGGAAGAGGTAAAGACTTCTTTTACACAACGGATAAGGAATTTGTTTTCGTGAAGTATTTTTACACCATTGCCCTTTTGTTCTGTCCTGTTTTAATCTTCGGACAGCCGTATATTTGTGTGGGATGTCCGGACGACAACCACCCTCATGCTCTTGACCTTGGACTGCCAAGTGGCGTCAAATGGGCTTGTTGTAATGTTGGAGCCAATAAGCCGGGTGACGACGGCAAGTATTTTGCCTGGGGAGAGACTGAGCCAAGGGCTGTCTTTTATTATGACAACTACAAATTCTATGATCCTTCGGGGCCTACAATTTATAAGTTCATTGGCAATAATATTGCTGCTTCCCAATATGATGCGGCAACAATACTATGGGGTGATGACTGGTGTCTTCCTACAGATGAGGAATGTAAGGAACTTATAAGGCATTGTAAAGTGGAATACATTTCCTATGATGATAAAGAAGGAGCACTTTTTACGTCACCAAATGGCAATAGGCTCTGGATGCCATTTGCAGGTCAGCGCGAGAGTGAGAACTGCCGCGATTATGGAGAAAAGGGATACTATTGGACGTCTGTTCCTGACAAGACGGATAGCATGCTTGCTTTCTTTATGGATGTCACTATTTCTATTTCAAGTGTGTATTTGGGGTGCAGAAACTGCGGTTATTGCATCCGGCCTGTTCAAAAAAAGAACAACAATGAAAAAACGTCAGGTAATTCCTCTGACGTAGAAGCTCCCTGACGTTTATGTTTTGCCTGAAAGAACCTTACCTTTGCGGTTGCTATTGCTTGAACAGATATTGTGCGAAGTCGTAGAATGACTTGCGCCACACTTGCCATTCGTGATCGCCGGGATAGGACTTGAAACGCACCTCTACGCTTTTGTCGTGCATTGTCTTCACGATGCTGCGCGTATATTCGATGCGCGGGTCCTGCTCGCCGCAAGTCATGAAGAACACATCAAACTGCTTGTTGAATGTATGTGTGTCGCTCAGGATGCCTGGCACTTCTTTCTCCAGGTCAAAGTTTGAAGCGCCACGGATGCCGCCGAACATGCCTGTGGAAAAGACACCCACATTGGCAAACACGTCAGGATCGCGCAGCCCGATATAGAACGACTGGCCGCCTCCCATCGAGAGCCCGCACATGGCCCGTCCCTTGGGGTCTTTACGCACTTTGTAGTTTTTCTCAACAAACGGAATGATGTTTTCAAGCAGTTCCTTGCGGAAGGTCTGCATGCCCTCCCAGCTGTAACCTCCGCCAAAGCCTCCGTTGCGCGAGCGTACGTTGCTGTTTGAACTCACCACAACCATTGGCCTTGCCTTGCCAGCAGCAATCAGGTTGTCCATTATCTGTGCGGTGCGGCCCTGCTCCATCCATCCGCGATGGTCTTCGCCTCCTCCGTGCTGTATATATACCACGGGAAGGTTGGCTTTGACTGCCTGATAGTTGGCTGGAGTGTAAATCATCAGCGGGCGCCATGTTTCGTCCACCTTACTATAATAATACACCGTGCGCACCTCGCCGTGGGCTACGTCCTGCACCTCGAAGTCGTCAGTTTCTGCCTCCTTGATTTCAATGGCGCTTGACCATCGGCTGCATCCGTAGAAGGTCTGGGAAGCAGGATCGGCAACGGAAACGCCATCTACTATCATGAAATAATAGTGGAATCCCGGTACCTGCGGCTGGGTCGTTACTGTCCAGATGCCGTTGTCCTGCTTGGTCATATCATACTTTGTGCCGCACAGGTCTATCTGGACAAGCTGTGCCTGCGGAGCGCTGACACGGAACATCACGCTGTTGTCGGCCAGCACACGCGGATAGCCGTTGGGGTTGATGTTTGTCACTGGGGAATACGACCCTTCAGGGAACTGCTCCCTGCTGAATCCCTGTGCTGCAAGCTGAGTGCAGCAGACGACCGTTAGCATGACGGCCAGTATGGTTCTGACGGTTCTCACTTGTCAAGCATATTCAATGCTGTCTGCGAAAGGAAAGACTTCATCTCGCCAACGGGTACGGTAAACTGTGGCATTCCTGCTGCGTAGAATGAAATCTCGTAGGGCTGGTAGGTGAACACGAATCCTTTTTCTGTGATGTAAGGCGCATGACGGGGCATAGGCAGGTAGTTGACGTCGTCGTCGGTGATGACAAACTCCTTCAGCTCTTCGTCGGTCTGGATGGGGGCGTCGGAAGACTCGTTGAAATAGCTCTTCAGGCCGTCCTTTAACATAGCGAAGAACTCTTCGGAATACATGTTGAGCATCATGTCGGTGCCGAAACGGCGTCCGTCGCTCTTGCGGAATGTCACACCATAGTGCGACTCTGTTCCGTGAGCGCCGTTCAGGTAGATGCCTCCATCAACGACGTAGGTGACGAAGTGTTCCGACTCGTATTCCTTCTTGATGTCGTACAGCCGGTAGAAACCGTTGATGAATTCCTCGTCGCCGTCGTTGGCATCGATATCCTCCTGCTTGTTTTCGTTGAGCTCCTTCTTGAACTTGTCGCCGTAGTAGTCGACCATCTGCTGTCCGTCTTCAAGGTCGTCGTTGTAGGTGCCGCCCAGCTCCTCGCTGATGAACTCACGCACTGCGTTGCAGAGAAGTGGGTTGCCATCCTTAGGATAAGCAACTTCGATGTTTACTTCTACTTTGTCCTCGTCGTAGGAGTAGCTCAGTTTCTCCGTCTCAAAGTCCATAGCCTCGAGGTCGGCGATGCTTATCTCTTCATTATTAGAAGACTTGGACATGTGGTCGCAGCTTGCCACGACCATCATGCCCAAGATGAATGTGAGTATTTTCTTCATGTTACTCGCATTTTACAATCAGAAAGCTTACTCACCTTTGATGGCTGCCACACCGGGAAGCACCTTTCCCTCGATGGCCTCAAGCAGAGCGCCACCGCCGGTTGAGATGTAGCTCACCTTGTCGGCCAGACCGAACTTGTTGACACAAGCCACGCTGTCGCCACCGCCAATGAGGGAGAAAGCGCCCTCGGCAGTTGCCTTGGCAATAGCCTCGCCGATGGCACGGCTGCCTGCAGTGAAGTTGTCGCACTCGAAAACGCCAGCGGGACCGTTCCACAGAATGGTCTTGGCACCGTTGATAGCCTCGGCGAATGCCTTCTGGCTCTCAGGACCTGCGTCGACACCCTCGAAGCCCTCGGGCACGTCGTTGGCAGGGCAGGTGATGATTTCAGCACCTTCCTTCACGGTCATCGTACCGAAGTCGAGGCCGTTGGTAGCGGTGCAGTCGCTGCCGAGCACCAGCTCCACGCCGTTCTTCTTGGCCAGCTCCTCAACGCCGAGAGCCACGTCAAGCTTGTCGAGCTCCACGATGGAGTTGCCAATCTTGCCGTCGTGAGCCTTGGCGAAGGTGTAGGTCATGCCACCGCAGAGGATGAGCTTGTCGACCTTGCCCAGCAGGTTCTCGATGATGCCAATCTTTGAAGAAACCTTCGAGCCGCCCATGATGGCCACGAAGGGGCGCTTGATGTTGCTCAGCACGTTGTCAACAGCCTGCACCTCTTTCTCCATCAGGAGACCCAGCATCTTGTTGTCGGCGTCGAAGTAGTCGGCGATGACAGCGGTAGAAGCGTGCTTACGGTGAGCTGTGCCGAAGGCGTCCATCACGTAGCAGTCAGCATAGCTGGCCAGCGTCTTGGCAAACTCCTTCTGGCTCTTCTTCATAGCCTTCTTAGCGTCTTCGTAGGCAGGATCGGTCTTCTCGATGCCCACGGGCTTGCCTTCCTCCTCGGGATAGTAGCGCAGGTTCTCAAGCAGCAGTGCCTCGCCCATCTTCAGGGCAGCAGCGGCGTCCTGAGCCTTGGCGCAGTCGGGAGCAAATGCTACGGGCACGCCGAGCGCTTTCTCCACAGCCTCACGAATCTGACCCAGAGAGAGCTTGGGATTGACCTTGCCCTTGGGCTTGCCCATGTGGCTCATAATAATGACAGCACCGCCGTCGGCCAGAATCTTCTTCAGCGTGGGCAGAGCACCGCGGATGCGGGTGTCGTCAGTAATCTTACCATTCTCGTCGAGGGGCACGTTGAAGTCAACGCGCACGATTGCCTTCTTACCGGCAAAGTTCATTTCGTTGATAGTCATAATGTTGTGATGTTAATGTTAAATGGTTTATAAATGTGATAATTGTCCTTTTAGTTTCTTTATTTTCGTTTTTCTCATCAGGTCGGAGGGATTGCTGCCTTCCTGTCCCTCAGGAACGGCGAGGCCTCGTTTAGCGTAAAAGTCCTCCCAGTATTTAGTGATGTGGCCAGTGCTGTCGTGAAAGGACATTGCTATGGGTTTGAAAACCAATTTGCCGCTTTTGTCGACAAAACTCTGCTGTACCAGCTCGGAGCAGTAGATGGCTTCGGTTGTGTTTGAGAAAACAGAGTCGTAGGGTCGCCCGATGAAACGGCGGGCATTGCTGATGCTGCGCTCAGTATCAATGTTTCTGACAATTCCCCTGACATAGCTTCCCGATTCACGCCGTAGCACCGTTCTTAGCCTGCTCACCACGACGCCTTTTCCGGGAATGGCCTCCAAGACGCTGTCGCCGCCCAAGGCGATGGCTACATGGTCGGCTGTGCCCTGCGTTACGGCAGTAATATGGTTGTCGGCAGCAGGCAGGTGGAACAGCAGGTCGCCGCGATGCAGCGTCTGACAGGCCGTACAGCAGGCCATGAGCAACAGGATGGCAGGCAGTTTCTTCAAAAGTTATTCTTATGAGGCATGTTGAAACGCACTTTTTCGCTGTCGTCGCGCTTCTCGTGGTAGAGCTTGGGCAGAGGATTGGCCAACGGCTCGTCATAGTTCTGGCGGTTGCGCCAGATGTCGATGGCTTCATAGATGGCGTGGCGCATGGAGTCGGCCTCCATCTTGCCTTGTCCTGCCAGATTGAAGCAGACACCGTGGGCAGGTGCCGTGCGGATGAGTGGCAGCCCTGCTGTGACGCGTACACCCTTGTCGTCGCTGATGCTGGTAATGGCCTTGAAAGGCGTCTGTCCCTGATCGTGATACATAGCCAGCACACCGTCGAACTGTGCGTAGTCGCCATTGCCGAAGAAGTCGTCAGCAGGGTAGGGACCGAATGCCTGGATGCTCTGTGCGGCCAGTTCCTTGATGGCAGGTCGTATGATTTCCTGTTCTTCGTCGCCGAGGATGCCGTCTTCGCCACCGCGAGGATTCAGGGCCAGCACGGCAATGCGGGGATTGGCAATGCGCATGTCGCGACGCAGCGACTGGTGGAAAATCTTGGCCTTCTCTACAATCTTCTGCTGCGAGATGGCATCGGGCACATCCTTCAGCGCCACGTTGTTCGTCACCAAAGCAATGCGCAGGTTGTCGCTCACCAGAATAGTGAGGCCTTGCAGCTGCTGGTTCTCAGCGTCAGGCAAATGCAGGTGCTGTGTAATATAAGATGTGTGTCCGTCGAATCCGTGGATGCTGTTCTTTGCCACAGGAGAGGTGACAAGCACATCGAAGAGCCCCTCGGCATAGTCTGCAAGAGCGCGGTCGATGGCTCGCTGGGCAGCTTCGCCAGCCTCAGGAGTGGGCTGTCCCAGCTCAATCTTTGTTTCCTCGTCATAAATAGTGACCAGGTTGATGCGTCCGTCCTTGGCATCACTGGCATTATTGATAATGTAGAACTGTGGCTCATAGCCTAAAACTTTGCCATGATAGACGGCCACTTTGGGCGAACCGTAGATAATGGGCGTAAACAGCTCCAGGATGGCGGGGTCTTCGAAAATCTTGAAAATTACTTCATAGCCCACGCCGTTGGTGTCGCCGTGAGTAATGGCTACTCTTATCTTTCTTTCTTCCATTGTTGCTTTTTATTTTGTTCTGTTCTGTATTTCTTTGGTTGATAACAGGCCGCAGGCAGCAAAGATGTCCTCGCCGCGGCTGGCACGGATGGTGGCAATGACGCCGTGACGGGTGAGATAGTCGCGCAGCTGCTCCATGCGCACCGGGTCGCTGGCAGGCAGGTCAACATCGGGAATGGCATGGAAACGTATCAGGTTGACGCGGCACTCCAGCCCCTGTACAAGTTTCACAATTTCCTGACCATGCTGAAGGCTGTCGTTCAGTCCTCCGAAGCAGATATATTCAAAGGAACAGCGGCGCTGATGAGTGAAATCATACTGCTTGAGCAGGGCGACGGTCTCGCTGATGGGCATCGCCTTCTCGGCAGGCATCAGCTGCAGGCGCTGCTCATGCAAGGGAGAATGCATTGAGATGGCTACATGGCACTGGCTCTCGTCGAGAAACCGCTTCAGCTTTCCCTTTACTCCTACTGAGCTGACTGTGATGCGTTTAGGGCTCCATGCGTAACCGTTACTTGAAGTCAGAATCTCTGTGACATGCAGCACAGCGTCGAGGTTGTCCATCGGCTCACCTTGTCCCATAAAGACAATGTTAGTGAGAGACGAAAAGTAGGGTAGGGAGTAGATTTGGTTGAGGATGTCGGCGGCAGTCAGCTGCCCTTCAAAGCCCTGCTTGCCCGTTTGGCAGAACAGACAGTTCATCTTGCAGCCCACCTGACACGACACGCAGAGTGTGGCACGCTCGCCGTCAGGAATATATACGGTTTCCACGAACTTGCGTTCCTCAGCGTTGCCGGGTGTTGTTGTCCTGACGGGAAAAAGATATTTGACAGTGCCGTCCTTCGACTCCTGACAGGCAATAGGCGCCATCACCCCAACGGTGTAGTGCTCGCTGAGGTGCTGGCGGGCAGCCTTCGAAAGGTTCGTCATTTCGTCGATAGCGGTCACGTGCTTCTCATATAGCCACTTAGCCATCTGCCCGCCTGTGTAGGCAGGTAGCCCCAAGTCGATGGCAACCTGCCGCAACTCGCTTGCGTTCAGGCCCATCAATGGCTGCTTTGTGTCAATCATGGTGCAAAGGTACGAAAATTTCGATGAAGCGAGAATAAAAGAATGGATTATTTTTGTCGAGCGTGAGAATTTTATCTAATAAGCAAGCAAAAAGCTAAAGAACGTCCTGATTCCAAAGTGTTTCAAGCCTTGAAACAAAGTGTTTCGGCCGTAGAAACAAAGTGTTTCGAGCCTTGAAACAAAGTGTTTCATGCGCGGAAAAAATTTGGAACACTTTGTTTCACGCGAACAAGCTTGTTGAAACAACTTTGAGTTATTCCCTGACAACGCTGGAGTAGATGATGGAAAACTAATATAATCTGACTTTTCTCGTGCTGAAGTGCCGAAAAAAATGAAAAAACGTAAAAAAAGATGGGAAAGAGCTTGGTATATGAAAAAAAAATTGTATCTTTGGCACTCAGATTTGATACCAGTAACATTATTATTAGAATTACTTACTTATGGAAAACAATGCTCAGCTTATCGCACAGTGCGAGGCACTGGCTAAGCAGTGGCTTTCTCCGGCCTTTGACGAGGAGACACGCAAAGAAGTTCAGGCTATGCTCGACAATGAGGACAAGAGTGCCCTTATTGACGCTTTCTACCAGAACCTGGAGTTCGGCACCGGCGGACTGCGCGGCATCATGGGAGCAGGCACCAATCGCATGAACAAGTACATTGTGGGCATGGCCACGCAGGGCTTCGCCAACTATATCAACAAGGCTTTCCCCGACATCCAGCCTGCTGTCGTCGTGGGTCACGACTGTCGCAACAACGGCCGCATGTTTGCTGAGAGCGTGGCTGACATCTTCTCGGCCAATGGCATCAAGGTCTATCTCTTCGAGAGCCTCCGTCCAACGCCCGAGATTTCCTTCGCCATCCGTCAGCTGAAGTGCCAGGCTGGTGTCAACGTCACCGCCAGCCACAACCCCCGCGAGTACAACGGCTACAAGGCATACTGGGATGACGGCGCGCAGGTGCTGGCTCCCCACGACAAGGGTATCATCGACGAGGTGAACAAGGTGAAGATTGAGGACGTGAAGTTTGAAGGCAACAAAGACCTGATCATCCCCATCGGCGGTGAAATGGACTGGGACTACATCCAGGCTGTGAAGGAAGCAATGGTCGACCAGGATGTCATCCTACGCCAGAAAGACCTCAACATCGTCTACTCGCCCATGCACGGCACAGGTCGTGTCATCGTACCGATGGCCCTGCGCTCATGGGGCTTCCAGAACATTCACGTGGTGCCTGAGCAGATGGTCATCGACGGCAACTTCCCCACCGTTGTCAGCCCGAATCCTGAGAATGCCGAGGCCATGACCCTTGGCATGAAGCTTGGCACGAAACTCAACGCCGACCTCGTTATTGCATCCGACCCTGATGCTGACCGTCTGGCCATTGTCTGCCGCAACGTCAAGGGCGAGTGGGAGATTCTTAACGGCAACCAGACCTGCATGATGTTCTCCTGGTATATCATCGCCAACAAGAAGAAACTCGGACAGCTGAAGGGCAACGAGTTCCTCGTGAAGACCATCGTCACCACCGAGGTCATCGCCGAGATTGCCAAGAAGAACGGTGTGGAGTACAAGGACTGCTACACTGGCTTCAAGTGGATAGCCAACGAGATTCGCGTGAACGAGGGCAAGAAGAAGTACATTGGTGGTGGCGAAGAGAGCTTCGGCTTCTTGCCATACGACAAGGTAAGGGACAAAGATTCACCAGCCTCCATCTGCCTCATCTGTGAGATTGCTGCCTGGGCACGCGACAACGGCATGACGCTCTACGATCTGTTGATGAACATCTACAAGGAGTACGGCTTCTCACGCGAGGTAACCATCAATGTGGTGCGTCCGGGCAAGACTGGCGCCGACGAGATCAAGCAGATGATGACTAACTTCCGCGAGAACCCGCCAAAGGAACTGGGTGGATCCAAAGTGTGCCTGTGGAAAGACTACGAGACGCTGGAGGCCAAGGATGCCCAAGGCAATGTTAGCAAGCTTGACATGCCCGACACAAGCAATGTGCTGCAGTGGTTCTGCGAGGACGGCACGAAGGTGTCTGTCCGTCCTAGTGGCACCGAGCCGAAAATCAAGTTCTACACCGAGGTGAAAGACCCGTCGTTCAAGGGTGCTGCCGACTACGAGCGCTGCATGGCAGCCGCCGGTGAGAAGATTGAGGCTTTGAAGAAGAGTCTGAAGCTGTAGTCTGGATTTGTTTCTAAATCACGAAGCTCCCCCCAATTCACGGAGGGGCTTCGTTTTCTTTAGTATGCTACAATTTAATTCTGCGCCATACGAATCTTGGTATGCGGCGCCACAGGGAAGTGAGCAGACGGTATCGCCAGTCGATGACGCGGATGTGCTGTCGGCGGTTGATGGCAGCTACAATCTGTCGGGCCACCCGCTCGGGCTTGAGCATCATGGGGTAGTGGAAGTCGCCGCTGAGCAGGGCTGTGTCGACAAAGCCGGGACGGATGTCGGTGAAGCTGATTTTCAGGCCTCGGGCACGGGCCTGTTGCTCTAAGGCCTGAAGATAGACGTTCTGCAGGGCTTTCGTGGCAGAGTAGGACGGAGCAGGGCCGAGACCCTTGGTGCCGGCAATCGACGTGATGGCAGCTATGTGCCCCTTGCCCTGATGGGCAAAGTAGCGGTAGGCCTCGCCTATCATGCGGGTGAAGCCGAGGGCATTGGTCTCGACGGTGCGCAGTTCGATGTCTTCCGTCAACTCGCGGTTCTGCTTCCCTATGCCCGAGGCGTAGAAGAACAAGTCCATGCCGCCAAGTCTTTCTATTAGGCTTCGCAGACGTGCCACGGCATCGTCGGCCGTCACGTCTATCAGCTCCGCCTGAACATCACCTATGCCATTTAACAATTCTACCCTGCGGGCTGCAACACCCAGCGTCCATCCCTGCTCAAGCAGCAGGGTCGCCACCTCGCGGCCTATGCCCGATGAGGCTCCTATCACAATTGCTCTTTTCATATTCTTTTTGCAAAATTACGAAAAAAAGATGAGTAACGTTGCTTTTACGAAAGAAATTTGTAACTTTGTCGCACAGAAAAAGACCTCTGGCTTATGCAGGGAGTCATCATTTTTCAGCCCATGTGAACTATGACGCGACAAGATATTTATTCAGCGGCCGCACTAATGGCCTATATTCAGGAGACAGGTTTTCTGCCTCTGCTAAGTAGCGGCATTAGAGGTTTCTCTGCCGAGGAGGTGGTCAGTGCCGACTGTCGTTATGTGGTGTTTCCCGACGGAGGCTGGGACTGGCCGCTGTGGAAGTGGAAGGGTCCCATCGTGACCAGCGGCGCCTTTGTCTACGGTAAGTTCTTCGACAAGAAGGCCGGGTTTGTCAGCCGTGAGTGGTGGCCCGACTTCTATAACTATCGGCACAACAAATATCCTGTGCCAGAAGAAGGGTCGATAGAGGAAACCATCTTGCTTACGCTGCAGGAACACGGCAGTCTCATTACCCGTGAGTTGCGGGCGGCATGCGGTTTCGACGGTCCAGGAATGCGCAGTAAGTTCGACGGCTATGTCACACGATTGCAGATGCAGTGCCGCATCGTTACGGAGGACTTTGTCTATCCCACCGACAAGCACGGAAGGGAATACGGTTGGGGATGGTCGCTGCTCACCACACCCGAGGCACTCTATGGCCGCGAGGCCTGCACTTGCGAGCGTAAGCCGGAAGAGTCCTACAAACTGTTGACAGCTCATCTTCGTCAGTTGCTCCCCCAAGCCACCGACCGCCAGATTCAGAAAATCCTATAAAATATTTAAGTTTCGCATTCGCTTAACTTTTTTGCGTAGCCATCAGTGAAGCAACTATTGACCCATAACTCCCCATAACTTCCTTTTACTACTTCTTACTACTCCACTTGAGAAAGTTGAATAAAATATAATTGGTGTAATGATTGTTTTTTATGGCAGCAAGCCACAAATGCCCTCCAGATAGTGGCGGTCAATGTCGTCGAAAGTAGCGAGCTCTTTGCTGTCGATATCAAGGACGGCCACAATCTCGCTCTCCTTGGAAAACACTGGGACTACAATCTCGGAGCGGGAAAGGCTGCTACAGGCTATGTGGCCAGGAAACAGTTCTACATCGGGCACCACAATCGTCTTAGCCTGCTGCCAAGCCGTACCACACACGCCGCGGCCATAGCCGATGTGCATACATGCAACCGGTCCCTGAAATGGGCCAAGTACCAGCTCCTTCTCGTCTGAAGCTGTTTTATTCTTGACTCGATAGAATCCCGTCCAAAAGAATCCCATCGTTTCGTGGATGGCCGCACAAACGTTGGCCATTACCGCCACTCTGTCTGTCTCGCCCTCAGTCAGCGCCTGTATTTGTTCTGTGAGCAAACGATACTTCTCAATCTTGTCTTTCATCGTTTATCTTTGTTTTACGACGACAAAGTTAGGAAGTTTCCTGCTTATTCACAAGAATTAAACATGATTTCTTGCAAAAATAGTGTGAATTAGAATTATTATTCGTAACTTTGCACCGGTTATTTAACATTAATTCATTCATCTATGAAAAGGATTATTACTTCTATTATTCTGCTGGCTGCTACTGTCGGCATCCAAGCCGCAAAACCCCGTACTTCTCTGACAGTGTACGACAACCGTAAGCAGACCATCACTGGCTTTGGCGGTGCTTGCTGCGACGGTGCCATGAAACCATTTGGTACTGATAATGCATGTGTGGGCAGGCTTTACGGCGCTAAGTCAAAGATTGGACTGAACATTCTTCGCATGGAAATCTCGCCGAGCTTCACTGGCGACAACTGGGGCGACTACGACTGGAATGGTTCTCTGCTTTCGGCTAAGATTGTTAAGAATCGTGGTGGCATCGTGTTTGGCACGCCTTGGTCACCTCCCGGCGAATACAAGACCAATGGCACCGCACAGGGTGGCAATTCTGATGACCAGGGTAACCAAAGAGGCAAGCTGCGTGAGGACTGCTACGATAAGTTCTTTCCGTGGCTGAACACTTTCCTGAAGTGGATGAAGGATAATGGTGTAGTTATGGATGCCGTGTCTATTCAGAATGAGCCCGACTGGTGGGTTAATTATTCTGGATGCCTCTATGATCCCCAGGATTTGGTAAAGCTTGTCAAGAACTATGCTTATATGCTTGACCGCGAGACCTATGAGGGCGTACGCCTAATCACCGGCGAGCCGTTGGGGTTCACTCAGAACTATACCGACCCGCTCATGCAAGATGTGACATGCCGCGGGCAGATTGACATCGTTGCTGGTCACCTCTATGGCCATTTGCCTCTGCAGTATATGAAGAAGGCAGGAGTCCTTGCTCTCAAGTACGGTAAGGAGTTGTGGATGACCGAGCACTCAACCACCGACAATACCGGTGCGCTTCCCACATGGAATGATAACCTGATCTTTGCCGAAGAGCTCAACGAGTGTATGCTGGCTGGGTGTACAGGCTATATCTATTGGTATCTGCGTGCACACTGGGCATTTGCCGGTACGGGCGAGACAAAGTACGGTGCCGCCAACAAAAAGGACGAGCTGCTGCCACGTGCTTTCGTGATGTCTCATTTCTCGAAGAATGTCACTGGCTCCACCCGCTTGCAGACCTCACAAGATGCAAATGCGGGACGTACGAGAGAGGAAAACTTACAGGACTATCAGTTCTCGGCATACATTAAGGGCGACTCTGTTATTGTAATGGCTATTAATGCTACAGCGAATGAGCGCGACTTGAAAATAAACCTGCCTTATAAAGTGAATAGTGGAATGTTGTGGTTGTCAACGGGGAATGAGAGTGATGAACTCTGTCAGAAGTCGAACCTCACCATTGACGAACCTACTGGCGAGTTTCTTGTCGAGATGCCTGCCAAAAGCTTGAGCACCTATATCTTTATGATTGACCAAGGCAGTGCTGCCATTGAAGACGTATCAAACAGCGTAGCCGATGGGCCTAAGACCTATTACGACCTGCGGGGACAAAGGTTGGAAAGCCCGCGTGGAATTTGTATAGAGAAGAGTGCCAATGGCAGATCGCGAACGATTGTGAATGAAACAAGGTAGAACTTAAAAACCACGTTTAGTCCTAGAAATCGCTACTTTTTACAAATCCTTTTGTCTTCCACTTGCATGACCGCCAGCGGCGTACAAGGATAACGCCGCGGATGTTCTCGTCGAGGGCAAAGCCTACCCACATACCCACGAGGCCGAAGCCCATGGGGATGCCGATGACATAGCTCAGTCCAACGGCGATACTCCACTGGAAGATGACGCCGACGACAAAGGGATAGACTGTGTCGCCTGTAGCTCGCAGGGTGCTGCCTGCGAAGATATTTGCTGTGCGTCCTATCTCCAAAAACCAGTCGATGACAAGTACCCATACGCCCATTGCAATAATCTCTTGATTGTCGGTAAAGGCGCTGAGGATGTTGCGCCCTGTCAGCGCAAGGATAGCTGAGCCTGAGAGTGTAATGATCATCGACCAACGGAAGAAATAGTTGCCCAGCACGTAGGCCGCCTGGTGGCGCTGCTGGCCAACCAAGTGACCCACGAGAATGTCGCCGCCCTGCGTGATGCTCAAGCAGAAAAGGTAAACGAACATAATCATGTTGTGGCAGTAGGCGCGGGTGGCCAGCGCCTCGTTGCTGATTTGGTTGATGAAAAACGTGATGACCACCTGCGACAGACAGTAGGAGATGTTCTCACTCATGGCGGGGACGCCGATGCGTAGCAGGTTCCTAAGTTCCTGCCATGGCATCGGCCGGAAGTAATGCAGCGGGAAGCGGGGAATGTGCTTCTTGAAATGAATGATAGCCAGCAGAATCATCGCAATGGCACGACTTGCGGCTGTGGCAATGGCAGCGCCCTCGACACCCATCTGTGGACAGCCCCAATGACCAAAGATAAGGGCGTAGTTGCCCAGGATGTTAAGCACGTTGACGATGCCTGTCACCACCATCGGATAGATTACCTTGTCGGCACTGCGCAACGAGGTTGAGAATGTCAATGCCAGTGCTTGAAAGAACGACAGTGCGCCGGTAATACGCAGATAAACCAAACCGTCGCCCATCAGCTCAGGTCGTAATCCCATCAGCTGAAGTAGTGCTTCAGCATAGAAGAACAGTAGGGCACTGACCGTCAGGCCAAGTAACAAGTTCACAGCCAGCGCCATGCCCACCACCTGTACTAACCGCTTGTGTAGCCCAGCTCCGATGTACTGTGCGCAGAGTATGGCGGCGCCCATTGAGAAAAACTGATAGACGAGGAAGACAAGCGAAATGAGCTGGTTGTCGAGTCCCACTGCCGCTACGCTGTTATCGCTGTAGCGGCTCAGCATCACAGTGTCGACGGCACCCAGCAACATCACCAGCGCCATCTCAATGAACACAGGGATGGTAAGCACTTTCAACTGCCGTTTCAGGGAGTTGTCGGACATGGTGATGCAATGTCTTTAATACTCAGTCGGCACTGAATTGCGTCCAAATGAGTTTGATTTCGTATAGTTTGTGTGGCTGCTATTATGATTCAGCAAATTGACTGAGGCGTGCAATGTATTTGCCAAGGATGTCGAACTCGATGTTGACGCGAGTGCCTACCTCGATGTCCTGGAAGTTGGTGTGCTCCATTGTATAGGGAATAATGGCCACCTGAAAGGTGTTCTGTGTCGGGTTGCAGACTGTGAGCGACACGCCGTTGACGGTGACAGAGCCTTTGTCAACAGTGAAGTAACCCTTGCGGGCCATCTCAAGGTTCTCAGGATATTCGAAGGTGAAATAAGTACTGCCGTCGGCATCGTCCTTGGCAGTGCAGACAGCGGTCTGGTCGACGTGACCCTGCACGATGTGGCCATCCAGGCGACCGTTCATCAGCATGGAACGCTCAACATTCACCTTGTCGCCTATACGCAGCAGTCCAAGGTTGGTGCGGTCTAATGTTTCCTTCATGGCTGTCACCACATAGCACATTGGGTTTTGAACATTGAATCTTGAACATTGTTCGGGTGTCAGCTCCTGTATGGAGATAACGGTGAGGCATACGCCATTGTGCGCCACACTCTGATCGATGCGCAGCTCATCAGTGAATGAACAAGTGAGGGTAAAGTCGATGTTCTCACGATCGTGGCGGATGTCGACCACGGTAGCAAATTCTTCAATAATTCCTGAAAACATGGTTTGTTGGGATTATATACTTTAAAAAGGACTGTGCCGACGATGTGATGAAAACTCCTTGATGACAAGTTGTGGGAGCTCTCCGCCTTTGTAATCCGCCGGCTCAATATGAAGCTTGGTTAGCGGCCCGCCATTGGCCGAAGAAGACATCCCTGTTTTCAATAGTTATTTGATGAGTATCCCGATCAGTCTGGCACAGTCCATATTATAATTATTCAATGATTTAGTAATAGTCATGCATCTACGCCTTTGATGCCACTTGCTTCTTTTGGTCACCCATCATTCGAATTTGGGCATAAAAGTACAAAGTTTTTCTGACAGTACCTAATAATTTAACTTTTTTAATAAGTAATTTGAACTAATCGCTTGCGTTCCCGACATAATCAGCAGGTTTCACCTTGTCGTTGCTCATCAGCACGTCGGCAAACTGCTGTGGTGTGATAGTGACGGGACCGCGCATGAACTCAGGTATGTTATAGCTCCTCATCAGTTCATGATGATAGGAAGGGTCAGCCTGTGGTAACTCAAAGGGCTTGGTGCCACGGCCGTCTTTATCAATGTGTGCGATGTAAAGTCGGGTGAAGTTGCCATCGGTGCGGCGACTACTGAAGATAACCCAGCGACCGTTGCTCGACCAGGAGTGATAGCTCTCAGTGTCGGGTGAATTGATTTCATCCATTGCGCGGACGCTGCCATCAGTGAGATCCATGAGGTATAGATCGGCTTCATGATGCCAGATATGGAACACGCCGTATCGTCCCAAGGTGAACAGAAGGAAGCGTCCGTCGGGTGAGATACGTGGAAAGGTGGCGCTCAACCCAATTGTGTCGGTATCGACAGAGTCGGGTAAACCAATGAAGCTGGCACGCAAGCTGTCGGCCTGAAACACTGTTTCTCGGGGACCGAAGTGCCTGGTAGTAGGGTCGAAGCTTTTGCGATAGATGTTGTATTTCACTTCTTGGGCACGCATGTATAGTTCAGTGGCGTTGGATGTAGCAGTGTCACGATACTCAAAATGCGCACTGACATAGTAGAGCATACGACCGTCGGGCGTCCAATAGGGGAAACACTCAAATTCATCGGGAGCGTTGGCAACACTGGCCACGGTGTTCTTCTCCACATCGTAGAGGATGAGGTCGCTGGCAGCATCGGTCACTTCAATCTTATTCAGGTTGTGGGTGTGGAAGCTTTGGCTTGTGTTGTTTGTGGAATAAACGATAAGAGGCAGGGTGGGGTGCCATGTGGGATAGACGCCAGCCGAAATGACGGAGTCGTTCTTCATGTTCACCTTCTTTACCTCGCCATCGTAGACAATAATGGTGCCGCCGTGATTCTGACGGGCGTGAAACTGCATCCTTCCAGGGTTGTACTGCTGATAGTTGTGGCAGTTGACACACTGTCCGCTCTCCTCAGTACTGCACAGCATGTTGTCGACCATTACCTGCTCATTGTAGTCCTCAAGGCAGCGCTGGTTGAGGGTAAGATCCTCGTAGGTAACGTATGAGGGGGAGATAAGTCGATAGCTGATGTAAGAGTCGATGCTGTCGGGCGAGACATGGAAGGCGAATGGTTTGAAGCGTGTCCACTGTCCGTCATTCTTCGTATACACCTCCACAGTGATGTCGTTGCCTTTGGCCTTGGCCACGAGCTCGCGCCATTCGTCGATGTCGGGCTGGGCCTTCACACCATCACACAGTATCTCATCGCCGCCAGAGCTGAAGCGTACGACAGCATCCTCAACCTGTTCCTCTATTTGGAACGACAGCGGCGCGATGTTCACGGGAATAGTGACATCGGCATAGTCGGGATAGATGTTCGGCAGCTCGTCTTTCTCTGTATAGCTGTCGGGCACGCTGACGCCGCAGGCAATCATCGTTATGCAAAAACCAATAACCGTTATTATTTTCTTCAGTCCTTTCATGTTAGTACAGTTTCTGGTTTCGAATCAAGAAGTATTCGTAGTAGAATGTATGTCCGAACTGGGGGAAGAGAATATCCTTCAGTTGTTCCTCTTTCATGCCCTTATAGCGTCCTGCGGCAGCCATGAACTGGTCGTAGGTTTTCTTGACACTCTCATCAAAAGGCATTCCACTAATGTCGACATTGTTTTCCAAATGTCCATAGAGATAGGCAGCTTCCTGCAGATGAACGGGCATGTGCTGATCGTTGTGTGATTGGGCATATTGGAAGAACAGACGCCAAAATGTTGCAATGTCTTTACTCCACAGACCAGCGTATGCAGCCTGCTCTTGGAAGAGGGGATCATCGCTTTCGTCATACATGAAGTGGTTCATCAGGAACTGCTCGATGATAGCCTGGTCGCTACTGAGTCTGTCCTTGAAATTCATCAGCTTCATGATGGTGGCATAGTTCTTGTCGCCCTTCATGGCGCCGTCGCCGGCAAGGAATCGCTCCTGGCTCTCGGCCCACTCACGGTGATAGCGTGTGTGCTTCAGCAGGTCAATATATTTGCGAGCCACTCGATACTCTCCGTTAAGCAGGGCACAGCGTGTCATGTATTTCAGATATTCAGCACGCCATCCGTACTCCACACCGTCCTCCATACACCAGCGATAACAATAGTTTGGCAGGCCATATTGATAATAGAGCGAGCGGCCTGTCACCTGAGTCATGTTTACGCGGAAGGGAGCATTGCATGCCTTGGCGCCTGTGAGGTAATGATACATCACGTCGCCCTGCCGACCTTGACGGAAAAGCGCCAGGTTCTTCATCATCACAATGGCGCGTGTGGGTTCGTCTTGCAGGTCAGCAGCTTCGTCCAGAATGCCTTGCCAGTCTTCCTGCTCCATGCAGTGCTGCATACGCAGCTCCTTATGGAAGTTATAGTCGTCATACCAGAATTGTTTAACTCCAACTATCAGCACCGCCATCAACACCACGTTGATGAAGCCCCACTGCAGAGGACGCTTCACTTTGCCGCTGGGCAGCAGACGGTAGGTGGCAGCCATCGCAATGAAGAACGCAGCAAGCAGGATGTAGGGAATGTAATAGTTGAAAAGGAGCACCATGGAAGATTTCTCTTCAGCACTATCAGAAGTCAGCAGACGATTCATCTCGAAGTTGGGCAGCGCAGCCCAGTAAATGTTGTCCAAGCTTGTCTGATAGTACACTTTCCAGTAGTAGATAATTGGCACGACGATGACGCACACTACCGCCACAACACTGCCGATGATGTTGGGAACCAGCTTCTGGTCCTCAAGCCGCCACTGCATCACAGCCATTACGATGGTCGCCAGCAGGGCGTAAGCACCTAATAGCGGGTAAAACAATGGTGTACAGAGCAGAATGAATACCTGCCGTAGGTAATATTTCCCGGGCAGACTTCTGAAGAGCCACACCAAAGCACATACGACACTAAGAGCAATAGTGGCCGAGAAGAAATGTCCACGCAGTTTCAGGTAGTACACCAAGTAGCCCAAATCGACGCATGTGAGAAGCAGCAGTGCCACTGGTATGAGCAGTAATATCGCCCATTTCTTAGGTATGCGGAAAGCTCTTCCTGCCAGCAGCATCAGCAGTGCCCACCACATGACAAGCAGGAAAACACCCAGTGCAGGATGGTAAAAAGTCTCTGTGAAGTAGGTTCCCATCCATGTGAGCCAACCGCCAGGTACTATCATCTGCTGCTGAAAGAACAGTGATGTGTCGAGATGAAGGTTTAGTTCCTGAGCCTTCCAAAGGAAATCACTCTCGAAACTCAGCAGGCATACGGCAACGAGCACCAATGCGAGGAAGCAGAAAATGGGTGCAAACAGATGAAACTTCAGGTCTGTATTGAATAACCCCTTTGACTTCATCGGCTTTGCCGGCGCCTTTGATGCCTGTGTTTTCTGTATCGGATTCTTGGATTTGGTATTTTTCATTGTTATGAAGGGGCTATTTCATAAAGACAAGATATACGGCCAGCACGATGAGCATGAAGGCCAGCACATGATTCCAGTGCAGTTGTTGTCCTTGGAACATAATGTTGGCAATAACGGCAAAGACGAAGAGTGAGATACACTCCTGCACCACCTTCAGCTGAACGAGTGAGAAGGGCCCGCCGTTGCCAACGAATCCCAGTCTGTTTGCTGGCACCTGACAGCAATATTCAAAGAACGCGATGCCCCAGGAGAAGACGATGACACCGATGAGCGGCCATGTCTTGCTGACTCCCGTTTCTGACAATTTCAAATGCCCATACCAAGCAAGCGTCATGAAGATGTTGCTTAGTATGAGCAATATGATGGTATAAAGTCCGTTCATGTTATTTCTCTGCGGAATAGCGCAAAGCACACTATTTGTTTTGCAGGTATTCGTCCATGTGCTGGGCAGCACGGCGACCGTCGCCCATAGCGAGGATGACGGTGGCGCCACCGCGCACGATGTCGCCGCCGGCGAATATCTCGCTGCGTGCCGACTGCATACCCTCATTGACAACGATGGTGTTCTTTCGGCCAAGCTCCAGACCCTCAATGCTCTTCGGCACCAGCGGGTTGGGACTGACACCTACGGCCACAATGACTTGGTCGACGTCGAGTGTCACCGTCTTGCCTTCTACGGGCACCGGTGAGCGGCGTCCGCTTGCGTCAGGTTCGCCAAGTTCCATCACTTGCAGCACAGCCTGACAGACGGCCCCCGTCTCGTCGGCCTTGTACTCGATGGGATTGTGCAGCGTGAGGAAGTTGATTCCCTCCTCCTTAGCGTGCTTCACCTCCTCCAGACGGGCCGGCATCTCCTGCTCAGAACGACGATAGACCAGCGTAACGTTGCCGCCTAAGCGCTTTGCCGTACGGCATGAGTCCATAGCGGTGTTGCCGCCACCGACTACAAGCACGTTCTTGCCGAAGTTGATGGGCGTGTCGGTCGTCGGGTTGGCAGCGTCCATCAGGTTGACGCGGGTGAGATATTCATTCGACGACATAATGTTGATGCTGTTCTCCCCAGGAATGTTCATGAAGTTGGGCAGACCTGCACCTGAGCCAACGAAGATTCCCTTGAATCCCAGCTCCTCAAGTTGCTCAACACTAATGGTTTTGCCCACAATGACGTCGGTCTGGAAGTGGACACCCATCTTGGCCAAGTTCTCAATCTCCACATCTACAATCTTATTGGGCAGACGGAACTCGGGGATACCGTACTTCAGCACGCCGCCAATCTCGTGCAAGGCCTCGAAGACATAGACATCATAGCCTTTCTTTACCATATCGCCGGCAAAGCTCAGGCCTGCAGGGCCAGAGCCTACTACGGCAATCTTGATGCCGTTTGACGGAGCTATCTCGGGCAGTGAGATATTGCCGCTCTCACGCTCATAGTCGGCAGCGAAACGCTCCAGGTAGCCGATGGCCACGGGCTTGCCGCCACTCTTCAGATGGACACACTTGCTCTCGCACTGTTTCTCCTGTGGGCAGACGCGGCCACAGACGGCTGGCAGCGATGACGTGTTCTTCAGCACCTTGGCAGCAGCCAGGAACTGTCCGCGCTCAATGTTCTTGATGAACGAGGGAATATCAATGCTGACGGGGCAGCCCTCAATGCACGACGGCTTGGGGCAATCCAGACAGCGCTTGGCCTCCTGCATGGCCATCTCCTTGGTCAGGCCTATGTTTACCTCTTCGGTACGCGTAGTGGCGCGATAGACGGGGTCGAGCTCTGGCATGACGACGCGCTCTATCAGCATGCGCTCCTTGGGCTTCACAGCAGTGCGCAGTTCCTGACGCCACGGGGCTTTTTTGTCGGTGAGCGTCTCTATAGTATCGTTCGTGGGGTCGTTGTCCATGACGATGTCTGTGGTTCCCGAGGGTGTTGCCTCGGGCACGCTGGCACTGGCCAAGTGCTCCTCGTAGTGTTCCATCTCCTCCTGCTCAGCACGCTTGAATGTGCCCATGCGCTTGAACATCTCGTCCCAGTCGACGAGGGCACCGTCGAACTCGGGACCGTCGATGCAGACAAACTTTGTCTTACCGCCGATGGTCAAACGGCAGGCGCCGCACATGCCTGTGCCGTCCACCATGATGGTGTTCAACGACACTTCGCAGGGGATGTTGTGCTTCTGAGCGGTGAGATTTGAGAACTTCATCATAATGGGAGGACCAATAGCGAACACCTTGTCGACATGTTCCTGCTCAATAAACTTCTCGATGCCGACGGTAACCACGCCTTTCTCGCCATAAGAGCCGTCGTCGGTCATAATGATGACCTCGTCAGAACTCTCGCGCACTTTATCTTCTAAGATGATGAGGTCTTTCGAGCGTCCGGCCATGACCGAGAGCACACGGTTGCCGGCTTTCTTCAGGGCCTGGATGATAGGCAGCATAGGCGCTACGCCCAGTCCGCCGCCTGCACAGACCACGGTGCCGAAATTCTCGATATGCGTGGGATTGCCCAATGGACCCACCACGTCGGCTATGTATTCACCCTCGTTCAGGCTGCACAGTTTCTTACTTGAGAGGCCTACCATCTGCACCACCAGCGTGATGGTGCCCTTGTCGATGTCGGCGCCGGCAATGGTGAGCGGCATACGCTCGCCTTTCTGGTCGACGCGCACAATGACGAAGTTACCCGCCTTGCGACTCTTGGCAATCAACGGTGCCTCAATCTCGAAAAGAAAGACCTTCTCCGAGAACTGTTCCTTTCTAACAATCTTGTTCATATATGTTTGTATTGCTTTTCTTTACTACTTGATGGTGAGCACGACGACGCTTTTGGCAGGCATCTTCACGCTGAGTTTGCCGTCTTTGGTAATCTTGGCATCCTTGAAGTCTTTCGGCTGAACACGGTTGGGATGCTCGAAGTCGTTGTAGTCATCGGCCTTTTGGCTGGTCAGGATACGCCCGCTGACAGTTTTTGCCTTGAAGTCATCAATGCTGACGCTGACAGTCTGCTCCTTGTCGAGCGACACATTGGTCAGGGCGAAGACGATGCTGCCATCCTGTGTCTTGGCTGCCGAAGCAGAAAGCAGGGGGCATGGGCGATAACCGGCATCGGCGGCGTTCTCCTTCTCCTTGAAGTAGGCCTTGCTCACGGGTATGATCTCCGTCTCAAGATCAACAGGCAGATAGATGGCCTCCTGGAACGGGGTGTACATTTCAAAGACGTGGTAGGTGGGAGTCAGCACCATGTGGCCCGTTCCTTCCTGGTCGGTGAGAATCATCGACTGAAGGACGTTCACCACCTGTGCAATGTTAGCCATCTTCACGCGGTCGGTGTATTTGTGGAAAACGTTCAGCGAGAGCGAGGCCACGAAAGCATCGCGCAGGGCGTTCTGCTGGAAGAGGTGTCCGGGAATGGTGCCAGGCTCCTCGTCCCACCAGGTGCCCCACTCATCAACGAGCAGGCCAATGCGCCCCTCCGGGTCTTTCTCGTCCATAATGGCCTTGTGCTTCTTGATGACTTCCTCAATTTCCAGACATTTGCCCAGTGCCCAGTAATACTGGTCGGTATTAAAGTTGGTAGCCGAGCCTTTCGGACCATTCCATCCAGAGCAGGTGTAATAGTGTAGGCTGACGCCGTTCATCTGGAATCCTATATTTTTCATCAGCACCTCTGTCCAGTTGTAGTCGTAGTCGCTGGCACCACTGGCTATACGGTAGAGACGGTTGCCGGGCTGGTCGCGCAGGTAAGTGTTGAACTTACGATACTCGTTTGAATAGTATTCTGGAGTCATGTTTCCACCGCATCCCCAGGCCTCGTTGCCGATGCCGAAATATTTCACCTTCCAAGCCTTGTCGCGCCCGTTCTGCCGACGCAGACGAGCCATTGGCGTGTCGCCGTCGCTGGTCATGTATTCCACCCACTGGGCCATCTCTTTCACGGTGCCGGAGCCCACATTGCCGCTGATGTAGGGTTCGCAGCCCAGCATCTCGCAAAGGTTGAGGAACTCATGGGTACCGAAGGAGTTGTCCTCGATGGTACCGCCCCAGTTGTTATTACGAAGTGAGGGGCGGTCTTTCTTCGGTCCGATGCCGTCCATCCAGTGGTAGTCGTCGGCAAAACATCCGCCCGGCCAGCGCATCACAGGAATCTTTAGTGCCTTCAGAGCATTGAAAACATCCTTACGGTAGCCGTCGATGTTGGGAATCTTCGACTCAGGCCCTACCCACAGACCGCCATAGATGCACGAGCCCAGATGCTCGGAAAACTGTCCGTAAATCTCTTTGTTGATTTTCTGCTGACCTTGCCCCAGATGTATGGTGGCAGTGGCGTCCTGTGCGCTAATGCCGGAAAACGATGCCCATGCAAAGATAGCTGTAAGTAATTGTTTCTTCATATTATTCTGTGTTTTATTTCTCGCATTTTGAAGGCAATAATCAATCTTCAATTTTCAATTTGAATGAGGTCTTGCCCATAGTGATGGTTGCCTGGTTTTCGAGCTTGACACTATCGCCGACAGCAACTGTTTGATTGTTTACCTTGACGGAATTCAGTGCCTTCAGCACGGTAAGTGTGAAAGAGAAACCTCCCTGTCCGTTGGGAATGGCGTCAATCTTCACTGAGCGGCGGCTCATCTCCGGATCGTCGAACTCCAGGTCGGAAGGCGTTTTCTTGTCTTTGCGTCCGATGATGGTCGAGCCTGCAATCAGCTTGAAGTGTTTGCGGCTGAACAATCCGCCCCACACCAACTCTCCTGTCGACTCCTGCTCTTTACGCTCTCCTCTTTCCTCTTTTTTGGCACTTGCCCCTAATTTCGTCTCACAGTCGGCATCGTCATGGCTGCTTTCTGTTTTTGGCTTGTTTGCCTTAATACGCTCAACATCAGAAACTTGATTGTCAGCCTTCGAGTAATTCTTGACAGCAGGTTCGTCGTCATCGGCCGTCAAGAGCATACCTCTTGCAGGCTTCTGGACAACGGCAGCGGCAACAAGACCGATGCCGCTTTTGACTTCAGCATTTGATGAGGCTGCGGCAGGTGACGAGGCAGCGGCAGGCTTTTTCTTGCTAAGCATAAATGTGCTGGCATCGGCATCTACTCGCAAGGTGAAGGAGGCATTGCAGTGCTTACAGGTGAACGTCTGCTCACCAGCCTTCGTGGGACAGATGCGTACTTCCTCGTTGCAGCGTGGACATATCCATCCACACTCTCGGTTTACAATGGCAAATTCGTCAAGCACGTATCTGCCGTCTTTTCTTTTGGGTATACCAATAATTCTGAGCGGTTGGGGCTCGTTGTCTACTTCCATGTCCATAATTAATAATGTAAAGCGGGGGCAAAGTTACTCATTTTTTTCTGAATAAAAGAATTATCAGGGAAAATTGTAACCATACGTTATAAAACGCTTCGCGTTCTGTATCGATTGACACAGAACGCGAAGCGTTTTTTGATGAAGTGTCTAGCTATTGCGCTGATTGTCGACACGGTTGAGCAGACTTTGCCGACCGTGTTTTAGTTTTGGTTATTTGCATGAAACAAAGTGTTTCAAAAATTTTCTGTGCTTGAAACACTTTGTTTCAGCGGCTGAAACACTTTGTTTTTACGGCCGAAACACTTTGTTTCTAAGCTTGAAACAAAATGAAACAACCGCTTTGGGTAAAAAAGTGCGCAGCCACTTCTCTGTAAACAGAAGGAGTGGCTGCGCAACTGATAGGAAATGTCCTACGTCTTAGTAGAACTTGAAATAGCGGCGGGCGTTGTTGTAGCTGATGTCCTCGACCATACGTCCGAGCAGTTCGCGGTCGTCGGGCAGCAGGCCCTTCTCCACGTCGTTGCCTAAGAGGTTGCAGAGGATGCGGCGGAAATACTCGTGGCGCGGATAGCTGAGGAACGAGCGGCTGTCGGTGAGCATGCCCACGAAGCGGCTGAGCAGGCCGAGGACGGACAGGGCGTTCATCTGCTTGATCATGCCGTCCATCTGGTCGTTGAACCACCAGCCGCTGCCGAACTGTATCTTGCCAGGCTCGCCGCCCTGGAAGTTGCCCAGCATGGTGGCGATGACTTCGTTGGCACAGGGGTTGAGCGTGTACAATATTGTACGTGTGAGCTTGCCCTTCATGTTCAGCTTGTTGAGGAACTTCGACATGGCCTTGGCGGTGTTGAACTCGCCGATGCTGTCGAAACCGGTGTCGGGCCCCAGCTGGTTGAACATCAGCGTGTTGTTGTCGCGGATGGCACCGTAGTGGAACTGCTGCGTCCAGTCGCTCGTGGCGTCCATCTCGGCCATGACGGTGAGGAAGCAGTTCTTGTACTGGCGTACTTCCTGGTTCGACAGGCGCTGGCCGCGCATGGCCTTCTCAAAGATGACCTCAATCTGCGAGTCGGTGTACTCCTCGTCGTAGAACTCCTCGATGCCGTGGTCGCTCAGGCGGCAGCCGTTGGCCTGGAAGAAGTCGTGGCGCTTCTGCAGGGCATCGACCATGTCGGCGAACTTCACGATGTTGACGCCGCTGACCTTCGCCAGCTGCTCGACATAGGCGGCGAACTCTGGCTTCTCAATGTTCATGGCCTTGTCGGGGCGCCAGGCGGGAATCATCATCGGGTCGTCGTCGGCCTTGTGCTTGGCATACTCGATGTGGTTGTGCAGGTCGTCGACGGGGTCGTCGGTGGTGCACACGCACTCCACGTGGTAGTGCTTCATCAGTCCGCGGGCTGAGAACTCGGGCTGCTTCAGCTTCTCGTTGCACTCGTCGAAAATCTCGCGGGCGGTCTTGGGCGAGAGCAGCTTCTCAATGCCGAAGGCGGTCTTCAGCTCCAGGTGGGTCCAGTGGTAGAGGGGGTTGCGCAGGGTGTAGGGCACGGTCTCGGCCCACTTCTCGAACTTCTCCCAGTCGGTGGTGTCCTTGCCGGTGCAGTAGCGCTCGTCGATGCCGTTGGTACGCATGGCACGCCATTTGTAGTGGTCGCCGCCGAGCCATAGCTCGGTGATGCTCTTGAAGCGGTGGTCGTTGGCCACCATCTCGGGAATCAAGTGACAGTGGTAGTCGATGATGGGCATCTTGGCCGCATGGTTGTGATACAAGTCCTGAGCGATCTCAGTCTCTAAGACAAAATTCTTGTCGTTGAAAGCTTTCATGATTTTTTGTTTGTTTTAATGGAATATGTTTTTAATGATTTGCTAACAGTTCGTTTATTTCTTCATCAGTGGCGAGGTTGAAGTCGCCAGGGATGGTGTTTTTCAAAGCAGAGGCAGCTAATGAATAATTAACTTGAAGCTGCGGATTATTGGGGAAGGCGTGTACGGTGTGTAGCAGGCCGGCCATGAAGGCATCGCCCACGCCAGAGGGGTCCACTACGCCGTTGATGTCATGAATGGGGGCTTTAAACAGCTGATAGCTCTTTCCGCCGTCGTCGCTGGAATAGAGTAGGGCGGTGAGCAGATGGCGGCTGCTGGCCACCATGTTGCGCATGCCCATGAGCCACTTGCGGCAGCGGGGATACTGTCGGTGGAGATCTTCGAACCACTCTTGGTATTCGTCCATCTGCATCTCGAACTTGGTATCGGTGGCGGTATAGGGCGGCTGCTTTCGCTGGCAGAGATATTCGAACTCAATGGCATCGCCAAACATCAGGTCGCAGCGCGAGAGCAGCAGACCGAGGGTGGCACGCGGGTCGGCACCGTCGTAGCGCCAGAGATTCTTGCGGTAGTTGATGTCGTAGGAAACGAGCACGCCGAGGCGGTCGGCAACGTCAAGGGCTTCAAGGGTTGCGTCTAATGAGCTGCGCGAGATGGCGGCTGTGATACCGGTGACATGGAGCACGGCGGCGTCCTTCAATATCTCTTCCCAGGGCATCATGCCGGGCTTCAGCTCAGAGCTGGCGGAATTTGCGCGGTCGTAGACTACCTTGGCAGAGCGCATGCCAGCTGCTGGTTCGAAATAATAAGTGCCGATGCGCTGGCCGCCAAACAATACGTGGCGGCAGTCAACGCCTAACTCTTGCAGGCGCATCAAACCTGCGTGGCCCACCGGGGTGTCGGGGAGACGGGTGACATATTCCACCTTGTCGCCCAGCGTGGCAAGCGAAACGGCGACATTTGCCTCGCTACCGCCGTATTTACAAGTAAAATAATCACCCTGCGACAGACGCTGGTGATCGTTTTTGGAGAGGCGGAGCAGCAGCTCGCCGAAGGTTACAATCTTCTTCAATGTTAAGTGTTTGCTGTTTAGTATTTATTGTTGAGCGCCGAGTGACAATCTCTGCAAGACTGGCAACTGACGGCGTGCGCTTTGTTCGCCTACGGCAATCATGCGCTGCATGCTCTCATTGCCGAAGCTGGAGGCGTCGTAGTCGGGCAGGGGAGGATTGATGTAGATGTCGCAGTGCTGGCAATTCTCGTTGTACTTGGTGATGTCAGGACGTGTGATGACCCACCTGGCGATGGGGCCGAGGCCCACCATGTCGGCTATGGAGGTGATGATATTGTCGGTTGACTCACGGTTCTTGGGCTTTTCCTGTTGCAAGTCGACGGCAATGATGAAGTCGGCGCCCATCTCGCGGCACACGTCGACGGGCAGATTGTTCATCATGCCGCCGTCGACGAGTTTCTCGCCGTCAATCTCTACTGGCTTAAAGATGCCTGGGATGGCCATCGACGCACGGACGGCGCGAGGCAGCTTACCCTGGCTGAGCACAACTTCTTCGGCCTCCATCATTGAGGCGGCGACACAGCGGAAAGGAATGGGCAGGCAGTTGAATTTCACACAGCCCTTGGCGGCCAGCATGGAGTCAAGTACCTCCTCGACACGACCGCCCCGCAAAACTCCGAAGGTAGGGTTGTTATTGTCGATAACGGGGAATCCGAAGATGTAGGTAACGCCGTCCTTCACTTTATAAGGCTCACCGCTAAGGTCGGCGCGGCGGTCGGTGAGCAATGATAGCCATTCCTGCTGGGTGAACATTTCTTCCAGCTCGGTAGCGGTGTAGCCTGCGGCATAAAGACAGCCGACGATGGAGCCGATGCTGGTGCCAACGATGTAGTCGGGACGTATGCCCGCCTCTTCCAGCACTTTCAGCACACCGACTTCAGCGCCGCCCTTGGCGCCGCCACCACCAAGGACTAGACCGATTTTGGGTTTAAGATTTGAGGTTTGAGATTTGAGATTTAAGGTTACGCCCGCTAATAGCATGGCAACCAGATAGCAACGCAATAAACAGGCATTTTTCATAAATCTCAAATCTCAAATCTCAATTTTCAAATCAAAATCACTTCACAAGGATCTTCTGACCCTTGACAATGTAGATGGCAGGACGCAGCTGATTCACTTCAGCAGGACGAATCTGTGAAGCCACCTTGGCGCCAGCCATATTGTAGACGTCTACAAGCTCATCCTGACGGGCGATAGCGTTAATGCTGGTAGCTTCGCCATATCCTAAATGATTGGCCGTAAGCTGCTTGCTCGTGCCAGACGACAAACGGATGTAGCAACGTGTGGCATAGAAGCCTGTGGTGTTCTCCTCGCCGACTGAAACGAAGCGCACCTCGCTGTTGTCGCGAGCCAGCACGCCATAGAGACCCTGACCGTCAGTCTGTGTCTGAGCTCCTTCCATCGTCACTTTCTCACCGCTCTGTGTGGTGAAAACCAGCGTAGCCTGGCCTTGTGTCACCTCAGCCTGCTTTGCAATCTTCTTGTTGCCAGCCTCGCCTGTGTAGTGGAGCATGTAGGGTGTGTTGGCCTCGATACCGTTCTTCTTGCAGTCGATGAAGTTCAGCGTAACGCCGTTCATGTCGTTGTCCTCGGCACTGATAAGGCGCTCCAGACGGCAGTCGCTGCCGAAGACGTCGTTCAGCTCCTGCTCGCTCATCGAGAAGGGCAGGGCAATAGTGTTCCAGCCGGTAAAGGTGTAGCGGTTGACGGTGACGTTGCACACTTTGCCGTCGTACTTGGCCAGATTCGTGCCGTTATACGTACTCAGAATAAGTCTCTCCTGTGCCTGTGCACCCAAAGAGAGGGCAGCCATAGCTGCGATAACCAATAGTTTCTTCATAGTTTTACTGTTTTTGAGGGTTAATATTTACTCTTTGATATTTGGCAGTTCCAAACCGAGATTCTTCTTTCGGTCAACCACCTTCAGAGCCAATCCCAGCACAAATGCTGCAACACCCAGGCAAGCAAGCATGACCAATGGGGCGGTGTAGTTATACTGAACGGCTATCTGTTCGGAAATTTCTGAAATCTGTTGCTGCGACTGCTGTAGCGTCATCGTTCCGCTATCTACTGCCTGTTTGGCTGCAGTCTTGGCTGCATCCAATTTAGCAACCAACTCTGGATTGGTGCTGTCGAGCACCTTGCCAATGAGCAGCGGGAAGAGCCACAGACCGATATTCTGTATCCAGAAAATAAGTGCGTAGGCTGAACCTATAATCTTCTGTTCCACCAGTTTAGGTACGCTAGGCCACAATGATGCTGGAACCAATGAGAACGAAGCACCGAGCACCAGAATGGTGATATAGGCAATGACGACACCGCCAACTGCCGACCCTTTGAACATAGGCAGGATGAAAGCAAACGTCAGGTGACAGCCAATCAGCAACAGCGAGCCCAGAATAAGCATTGAGGCAGCCTTGCCCTTATGGTCGACATATCCGCCGAGGATGGGCGTGATGAGTACGGCCAACAGTGGGAAGACAGCAAAGATGGCCTCGGCCGACTGGCGCATGTAACCCATGAAACAATAGGTGACAAGTGCAACAATTGAGAGACCCAGCAACGCATATTTGCGACTCTTCTGTTTTTGGAAGTTGCTGGCGAAACCTGCTGCTGCCACCACAAGCATAATTAAATATTGTACGATGGTAATTGATGAGCTTGCCCAGAACGAGGTGTCAGCGGGTTTCTCCAATGTCAAGTTACACTGCAGCATGTTCACGGCGTACTTCTGGAAGGGGAAAATGGCAGAATAGTAGAGTACGCAGAGCAAAGCCACAAGCCAGAAACCACTGCTGGTGAGAATCTGCCCCAAGTCCTTAATGCGGAATGGGTCGTCTTTCTCCTCAGCCTCACCGGTCTGTGAGTCAAGCTTGAGGTCCATGAAGAAATAGGTGATAAACATGATAAGGGCAATGCACATGAGTACAACGCCAAAGGCCACCGAACGGCTCACACTAACGCTGCCGCCCAGTTTGGCAAAGAACGGCGAGAAAATCATGCACGTGGCAACACCCAGGCGTGCCAATGCCATTTCAGAACCCATAGCCAAAGCCATCTCGCGGCCTTTGAACCACTTTACGATGCCTCGCGAAACGGTAATGCCTGCCATCTCGCAGCCACAGCCGAAAATCATGAAGCCACAGGCAGCAAACTTGGCTGATGCGGGCATCCCTTCATAGAAAGGCGATACACCCAGCTCGTCGAAACCCGGGATATAGTTCAGGTTGTCTGTAAACCACTGTTCCAGACCGCTTCCTTTGAAACTTTCACTGACTGCATACCACTTGATAATGGCACCAACTAACATCACGGCACCCGACAGGATGGCGGTAAAACGAACGCCCATCTTGTCGAGTATGATGCCCGCGAAGATGAGGAAGAACACGAAAACATTGAGGAACACCTCTGAGCCTTGCATCGTACCGAAGGCTGTCGAATCCCATCCACGCTCAGAGAGCATCAGGTCCTTGATGGGAGAGAGAATGTCCATGAAGATATAGCTGCAGAACATGCCCAAGGCAAGGAGCAGCAGGGCGGTCCACCGCATGGCGGCGGAATCACGTAAAGTCTTTTGTATAGCTTGTGACATTTTTCAATAACCGTTAACCAATAACCAATAACCGTTAATCCATCTTTACCGGTATTTTATCTATTCTCTTCTGGTGGCGGCCGCCTTCAAACTCAGTAGCGAAGTATTCGTCCATAATCTTGCGGGCCATGTCTTCATCGATGAAGCGGCCGGGCATCACCAGCACGTTGGCATTGTTGTGCTGACGGATGAGGTGGGCAATCTCAGGAATCCAGCAGAGGCCAGCGCGGATGCTTTGATGCTTGTTCAGCGTCATGTTGATGCCCTCGCCGCTTCCGCAGATGGCAATGCCGGGATACACTTCACCCTCTTCGATGCCACGAGCCAAAGCATGGCCAAAGTCACTGTAGTCACACGAGTCCTCGGTGTAGGTGCCGTAGTCCTTGTAGGCCCAGCCCTTCTCGTCAAGGTACTTTTTAACAAACTGTTTCAGGGCAAAGCCGGCGTGGTCGCTGGCCAGCCCAATTGTCTTTATTTCCATCTTTTTTGCTGAATTTGTCATTATTTCCGATGCAAAATTACAAATAAGTGTGCAAAGTGCCAAATTTATTTCGTAAAAAAAAGACAACGAGTTTTTTGACCGTCTCATATTGTTAAATAATCATAAATGATGAGCCGAAAACTAAGCGTGTAACGCGTTTGTCTGCGAAAATGCGTACCTTTGCAGCCCGAATTGAGTCCGTAGAGGCTGGGTGAAGTGTGCACGGACGTGCGCCGCCTCGCGGAAAAACCCCTAAAATACAAATAAACAAAAGCAATGTACGCAATTGTAGAAATCCAGGGTCAGCAGTTCAAGGCTGAGGAGGGCAAGAAGCTCTTCGTGCACCACATCAAGGACGTGGAGGCAGGCAAGACTGTTGAATTTGACAAGGTGCTGCTCGTAGATGTCGACGGCGCTGTCAAGGTAGGCGCACCCACCGTAGAGGGCGCAAAGGTAGTAGTTGAAGTGGTGAACCCGCTGGTCAAGGGCGACAAAGTGATCGTCTTCAAGATGAAGCGCCGCAAGGACTCGCGCAAGAAGAATGGCCATCGTGAGCAGTTCACCCAGGTAGAAGTTAAACAAGTAATCGCTTAAAGGAGGACAGGATTATGGCACATAAAAAAGGTGTAGGTAGTTCTAAGAACGGCCGCGAGAGTGCAGCCCAGCGACTTGGCGTGAAAATCTGGGGAGGCCAGAAGGTGAAGGCCGGCAACATCATCGTCCGTCAGCGTGGTACCCACCACAACCCGGGCAATGGCGTAGCCATCGGCAAGGATGACACTTTGTTCGCCCTCATCGACGGCACGGTGAATTTCCACCGCGGCTATCACAACAAGAGCGTCGTCTCAGTTATTCCAGAAGCTGAGGCATAACACTCGCCAACTTACAAACATCCAACTTATTCCAAACAACACAAGCCCTTCGGAACAACGTTCTGAAGGGCTTGCTGCATAGCGTAGTGTATTGTTCAACAGCTGAGATACTTATTTTCAAAAGCATTGGGGAATAGGAACTTGGATTCGCGATCCTTGAATTGTATGAAGATATAGTTGTCATCCAATGACAGTACTTGCCCTGTTCCGAAACTCTTGTGGGAGACCTCATCCCCGACTTTCAGCCGTTCCCAGGGTGCTTCCTTTGGTGTGGCTTTCACTTCTTTAACGGTATCCCAGCCACCGATGGTGGTTCCGCTATGAGTGTTGATGCCAGTATATTCGAGCGAGGCGTCCTCGTAGCGCTTGAACTTATAGACAGCATCGTTCATCAAGTCGCGGTTGAATACGCCCAGCCCCACCAGCAGGTCGAAGTCCTTCAGCGTGAGACCAGTCACTTTGCGGAACAGCTCTGGTTCCAATTGTCTGACCACATCCATCAAGCTATACTCACGATAGTCGGTGAGATACATGAATACGGGAATGCGCGTTGCAAACTTGATGAGTTTCTCCTGTATCTCCTTGCGTTTGCTCTTGTATTCCTTCTCCTCTTCCGTCAGCTCTTTTCTCTCCTTAGGCGTCATCTCGGCTGGGTCTTTTGTTTTCTTGGTCTGCCTGACGTGTTCTGACTTGTTGATGATGGTCTCGATGTCAGCGTTCAGACTGCGGAATCCCTCGATGTTCATCAGCGCCTTCATCGCCTCAGGGCTATTCAGCAGTCGCTGCAGGGTGGCATTGTCCACATTCACCAGCACAGCACTCTCCCAACGGCGGGCCAGCAGTGTGGCCGTGGTGCCGCTCATGGCCATGTCCAGCACGCCTGCTGCATCAATCTCCTTCATCGATGAACCGTCGTAGGCCAGTATGGGCAGGAACTTGATAAACTCAGCCACTTTCTTCTCAGGGTTGCTCTCCTCCACGTTCAGTTGGCAACTGTATTCCTCCACCTGTCGTAAGGCACGATTGGGCGCAAAGTCAAACACATAGCAAAGGGGCTTGAGTATCACCTCCTCGCCCTCTTCGTTCTTCGTTGTCCATGGCGACTGCACACGGAAGGCAGCCTGGAAATATGTCTCTGGCGACGTGGTATTCCGAAGCATCAGGATTCCCGTCCATGGTTTCACGGTTACACCCGTAGAAAGCTTGCCGCACGAGAGCGTGATGGTCTTTGTCTGCTGAGGGCCGCCCATTGCGTCGTAAACAGTTGCGACAGCCTTGGCTCCCATGCCGGCCTCACTGCCTGCAGCCACGATGATTTCATAGTCGTCAAAGAAGCGGTTGGCACGTTTCCGCAAGAGCGTTGCCATCGCCTTGCAAGCTGCCACGCTGGGCAGGAACCAGTAGGTATGCTGCAAGTAGCTCAGCAGACGACTGTCTGAGAAAGGCATTGGTGGCTTCTCGCTGCCCTGCTTCAGCTCCGTGATAATATCTTCTGTGTACGAACCACGAATCAAGTCCAGCCATTTCTGCACATATTCCTCATGGATAAAGTAGTCATCCTCGGCACGGAAAAACTCGTTAAGGTCGAACTCGTCAAACTCTCCCTGCGAGGCTATCTCGCTGATGCTCATCGGCATCTGGTAGGTCATCATCACCATCTTTGGCAACTGTGCGTAGGGATTGCTGGAGCCTTGCCACTTCTCTTTTGCCGCCTGTTCGTCAGAGTAGGTCCAGTTGTAAATCTGTTCTTCTATGAATTCTCCGGTAGAGATAGCACGGAAAGGAGTGCCCGACAGGTAAAGGAAGGCGCCGGTCCGCAGGGGCATCAGTCCCTCATCGTACAACTCGCGTGCTTCCATTTCCCGGCTTGACCCAGCGTCCTCAGCCATCATCTCGCCCATTTCCTCGGCACGGCGGAGGGCGGGGTCTTTCTTGTCGTAGAAGTTCTTGGCGTTCTTGCCCCATGCGCCATAGTGGTATTCGTCGAGCACGATGCAGTCCCAGTCCACCGTCTGTATCCATTCGTTGGTAGCCTTGATGCCGCCCATGCTGTTCTTGCCCAATACGTCCTGGAACGAGGCAAAGCAAACAAAGGGACGTCTCTCATTGACGTAGTTAAACTCTCTGTCCTCCTGTTTCTGGCAGAACTGCCACCCCTCAAAGTCCTTGTGTGTCAGCAGGTCCTCCTCCCATGCCGTCTTCACGGCCGGCTTGAAGGTCAGCACCAGCACCTTCGTCCAGCCCATCTCCCGCGCCAGCTGATAAGTAGTAAAAGTCTTGCCAAAGCGCATCTTGGCATTCCACAGATAGTGTGGCACGAGGCCGCGGTTCGCCGGGTCTTTCTTGAAGGCAGTCAGATAGTCGGAGGTGGCCTTTACGGCTTTTGCCTGTTCTGGGCGCATCTTGAAATCGTAGATGCGGTCCGTCATGCTGTCGCGCCTTTCCATTGCAGCATGGATAGCCCGCTCCACATCTTTGACATCGCAGCGGAACCATTCGCCAAATGGGTTGGGGATGTGGTTCTTGCGCAGATAGTAATGTACGCCGCCAACGCCTTTGTCCATGAAGTATGTCCCGTCAGGGCGCATCGAGCTCCTTCTCAGTACAATCTCTTTGTCGAGATACAGCTCATGTCCCTGCTCCTTGATACGGATGGTTCCCGGCCTTGATGTGTAGCCCACTTTCAGCAGTCCCCGGTATTTGGGCACATCCGGGAGGGTATAGGCGTAGATGGTCGGTGTCTCGTCAACCTTGTTTCTCAGTAAATTCTGTATTGCCATAAGTTATTGTGGTGAAGATGACAGATTTTTATCGTTTTCATTTGTTTCTTTCGTTGATTTGTCGTATATTTGCACCGAATTTCTAAACAATAATGCGATGAATGGAATGTCATTAACCTCCCCTTCGCCTATCAGCCTCAGATATTGGGACATGCTGAAAAGCCTGAGTGACACCGTTAAGATGGAGCTTGTTGCCATGCTGAGCACTTCTGTCGTGAACAAGGAAGTAGCAGAAGAACCGGAACTGACTGAAGAGGAAAAAGAAAAAGAATTCTGGAGCCTTTGCGGCTGCTGGAAAGACGATCCTGATGCTGCCCGCATGGAGGCTGCCATCAAGGATGGCCGTAAGAATGAGTTTATGCGTGAAATCAATTTGGATGACTGATGGAGAAATTCCTTCTTGACACTTGTACATGGATAGAATATTTCCATGAGCGGAACGGAGTTCCAGAGCATGCACGAGCTATTGGACGTAAGAATTTGTGTGCTTCCGAAGTAACGCTTGCTGAACTCACGTATGGTGCCATCAACAGCGGTGATTATGACCGTCATATCAAAGAACCTCAAATACTTAGGCGCGATGTGACGATTTGCGATATCAGCGATGTGTTTGAAGAGTATGGCCAGATTCGTTGCGCTCTGAAAAAAATCAGAAAAGACCTTGACCGCGAAGTCGGCCAGTTCGATATTCTTATTGGGGCCACAGCCCTCCATTATGGGTTGACGGTGGTAACGGACAACCTGAAGCACTTTAGTTTGATGCCGGGCGTCAAGTGCGTGAACTGGGTAGAGCGGTAGCATGTACATCATTCCATGGGTCTTATCATTGACTCTATAAACGCGATTTCCTCATCGTTGAGGCCGTATTTCTTGTAAAGCATTTCGTCAGTCCAAGGGTGGGAGAAGTCTTGGAGGGGGACGAAAGAATATACTTTCGATGTTGCGTGCTGTGTATTTTTCTTAAGAAGTACCAAAAACCTAAAGAATTTTGTCTTCATATACGACATACAGTTCTCGCACTTAATTTGAGAAGTAAATGGCCCAATAACAAGGTATGTTTCGGTGCAGCATGTTTTCGGAGCGCCATAGAATGGCTTACCTATCACAAAATAAGGGAAATCACCTCTTTCACCATAAGCATATGATATAAACACTTTGTGGTCCGATACCCATTTTTTATTTATAGATATATTTTCGGCCTTTATATACCCGTTTTCTGGATATGCGTAGATAAAAACATGCTTTGGGCTCTCTTGTTTTGATAACTGCGGCTTTGTATCAAGACCGAATGGCTTACGAGAACTAACAATTTGTGCAAATGAGTTGTTTTCCCCATTTATTTTTACTTTTCGTAGAATCGGTATAGCCAGGTTAAATCGAATAAATGAATCTGCTCCTTCTTCCAACAGCTTGCGAGTCATCTCGTCTTTTTGTTCTTTTCTTATGCTAATAACCTTGCATAATCCTTTATTATTCTTGTCCCACAAGAAGTAGCAAACTCCTCCCGAAATATCGATTCCAGGAAAGCAGTCGTTAGCATCAAAATAATCTACTAAAACCCTTAAACGGGAATCATTTAGCATCGTGTCACGGTAATCATCCAAACCTTTTCCGCCTGAGTACCACCTTGCAGGTATAATCATTGACACATATCTTGGATTTAATCTCATTGCCTGCTCTACAAATAGGTGATACAAGGGCTTAGCACTCGCTTGTGCTCCACCGTCACTCAACTGATACGGCGGATTGCCTACGATTACGTCGAATTGCATACTTGGAAAGAATTTCTTTGGATTATCTGTGTGAATAAACATGTAGGCGTATTGCTCTGCCTCGGAGCCGCGGTCGTAGACGGCCTGGCTGGCACCGCAGTATTTGCACTTCCCATTCACCCACGTGTGGCTGATGTTCCGGTAGAGAATATTGCCCTCGGGGGTGTCGAACTTCGAGACACTGTACTTGCCGTTAGCCGTCTTGCTGCAATAGACCGAGCGGCGGGCCAGCAGAGAGGTGAGTTCCGTGCAGGCGATGCCGAACACCTGACGGTGCAGGATATGGTCGATGCGCTGCTGACGGTCGGGTATCTGGTCGGCCAGCCCGCGGTCGAGCCGTTTCACAATCTCGCGCAGGAACACGCCGCTCTTGGTGAACGGGTCGAGGAAGGTGGTCGTCGGACTGCGGAACAACTCCTGTGGCAGCAGGTCGAGCATCTTGTTGGCCAGTTCGGGAGGCGTAAACACCTCGTCGTTGCTGAGGTTGGCAATACAGTTCAGTACGTCGGGGTTATAGTTACTGCTGTTCATAGGCTATTTCTTGATTAAATCGATAAAACGGATTGTCTTGTTTGCCTCCCAGTCACGAATCTTGCAGTATTTGCCGTTGTGCTTGTAGATGTTGTCCTCACTGCACCCTGGGCAAGGACTGACTTTCGGCTTGCTCTCTTGAGGCACTTCCACGGCGAAGAAGTCGAGTTGCTGCGCCGGCTTGTGCTTCGACACTACTTCGTGGCACGAGTCGGGCACCACGCCCTTCAGCCCATCCATCTGCCAGAGGTTCCACGAGATGATTTCCGCCACCTCGGCGACGGCCGACTCCGGTGGCTGCAGGCCGAAGTGGTCGCTGTAGTATTCGGCGAAAGAGACCAGCAGGTTCATGCGCGCCAGCAGCAGGTTGTCGCCCTGCCACTCGTAGCCGTAAGTGTGCTGATAGGCCAGGCGCACCCAGCGGAGCCACTCGTCGGGCGACCCGACGTGGCGGTTTATCACGTGGATCTTCCTGTCAAGCAGTCCGATGCGTTCCGACGGGGGGATGGCCTCGCCGGTGGTTGTGTCGTAGCGGCTCACCAGATAAGGTGCCTCGCCGCAGGTAATCTCCAGGCAGTTGGCGCCGATGTAGTGTTCCCACGACGTGTGCCCCTCGTCCTTCCACGCCTCGTCGACGAGGTTGTTCTGGGCGTTGCATATCCACGACGGTGTGAACACCTCGGCCATGTCCTTGGCCCTGTCTGTCTGCTGCTCCTTGGTTTTGAGCACACGCGGACGTACGACCATCCCCCGTTCCCCTGTAATCAGTTCCGGCAATATCGGAGCATGGTAGTCGTAACCCCTTCCGAGCGCCTCATAGTCGTGAGTGGCCCAGAAGATGTTCTGCCCTGTGGTATGGTCGCGCAGCAGCGTGTCGAGCACTTGCGCCGACAGTGCCAGCAGGTCATCCTCCCTGACGTCTGTCAAGGCAGGACGCTTGTCTTTGTCTGACATTCTTTGCGCTTATAGCTTTAGGACAATAAACACTTATCGGAACTCTTTGGGCTTGTCTACATCAAGACCTCTATACACGATAAAAGCGTGTCCGCTCTTACCAGATATAGAGGCCGTGAGAATTGCCCAATCGAAAGATAAGTGACGTCCACGCTATAAGCGCGAACATACACAATTATCTTATTTCGATTTGAATTTAGAAATTTCTCACGTTTCTATATCTTCTAATAACTGTTTATGTCGTTATTGTTTTTACCCTCAAAAGTTGCATCGTCACCCTGCGCTCAGGGAATCATGCCTATGGGCTTGCGCCGTAGACGGCGATGAACCGATACTTGGTTGCAAAAGTACAAAAAAAATAGAAACGGTGCAAGGGGGACATGAAAAAATGTTTCAAAAAATCAAAAGCCCCCTCAGACCGGTGTGGCCCGAGGGGGTGCGTTTGTGTTTGTGTTTGTGTTGATGTGTGTGTCTACTGATATGTTATACCAGTCCCTGAGCCATCATGGCCTTAGCCACCTTCATGAAGCCAGCCACGTTGGCACCCTTCACGTAGTTGATGTAGCCGTCCTTCTCAGTACCGTACTTCACGCAGTTCTCGTGAATGTCGTTCATGATGCGCTTCAGGTAGTTGTCAACTTCCTCGGCGGTCCAGCTCAGGCGCTCGCTGTTCTGCGACATCTCCAAACCAGAGACCGACACGCCACCGGCATTTGAGGCCTTACCAGGAGAGTAGAGCAGCTTGGCGTCCTGGAAAATCTTGATAGCCTCGGGCAGCGAAGGCATGTTGGCACCCTCGGCCACAGCGATGATTCCGTTCTTCACCAGAGCAGCAGCCTCGTCGCCGTTGATTTCGTTCTGCGTGGCGCAGGGCAGGGCGATGTCGGCCTTCTCGTACCAGGGGCGCATGCCCTCGTGGTAGACGGCTGTGGGATATTCCTCGACATACTCCTTGATACGTCCGCGCTCCACGTTCTTCAGCTCCATGATGTAGTCGAGCTTAGCGCGGTCGATGCCATCGGGATCATAGATGTAGCCGTCGGAGTCACTCATCGTCATGGGGATAGCGCCCAGCTGGATGCACTTCTCGGCAGCATACTGAGCCACGTTGCCGGCACCAGAAATCAGCACCTTCTTGCCCTTGATGTCTATGTTGCGAGTAGCCAGCATAGATGTAAGGAAGTATACGGTACCATAGCCAGTGGCCTCAGGACGAATCAGCGAGCCGCCGAAGGGGATGCCCTTGCCGGTCAGCACGCCCTGGAACTGGTGGGTGAGCTTCTTGTACTGTCCGAAGAGATAGCCTACCTCACGTCCGCCTACGCCGATGTCACCAGCCGGCACGTCCTCATCGGGACCGATGACGCGGTAGAGCTCGTTCATGAATGCCTGGCAGAAACGCATCACCTCAGCGTCGCTCTTGCCACGGGGCGAGAAGTCAGAACCACCCTTGGCTCCACCCATCGGCAGTGTGGTCAGCGAGTTCTTGAATGTCTGCTCGAAGGCGAGGAACTTCAGGATACCCAGGTTTACGCTCTTGTGATAACGCAGGCCGCCTTTGTACGGGCCGATGGCGTTGTTGTGCTGGATGCGGTAACCCATGTTGGTTTGCACGTTGCCCTTGTCGTCCACCCATGTCACACGGAACTCGAGGACTCTGTCGGGGATACACAGACGCTCGATAAGGTTGTACTTCTCGAACTCAGGATGCTTGTTGTACTCCTCCTCGATGGTGGGAAGAACCTGACTCACGGCCTGGATGTACTCCGGCTCGTTGGGAAAACGCTGCTTGAGCATTTCAACTACTTGTTGAGCATTCATAATCTTTTTACTTTAAGTTTGAACTTTGAAAGAAATTTGTTGTTTGCTTAAATATGGGTGCAAAGGTAAAGCAAAAAACATAAATACGCAACAATTTATCTGATTTTTTTCAAAAAAAGTATCTTTTTGTTATGTTTAATTGATTTTCATCATCTTTTTGACAGCTTTCTGCGCTCCCTCGGCTTCATTTTGGCATAGGCACGCCAGCCGTTGGCGCCATTCTTGCACTTTTCTAAATAGTCCTGCTCGTACATGTGCTCGTAGGCTTCCATCTCGAAAGGATTGAGATAGTAGGCAGCATTGCGATTGTATTTATTCTGAGGTATCGCGCGCACGTAATACCATATATAACGCACATAGAATAAGAACCATGAGTTGTGCAGCGACTGTGCCTGCCTCAGGTGAATCATCTCATGGCGTTTCGTGCTGTCATTCTTTGAGCTGGTGGCGTTGATTCGCTCAGCCTCCTCCTTGCTATGCACTACGATGTAGCCGAAGAATGTCAGCGCCTCATAATTCTTGCCAAGCCAGAAGCCGTCGGCCACCGCCTTCATTTCTTCCACACGGCTGGGTCGTCTGAATCTCATCATCAACCACAGTAACTTGAATGGATTTTTCATGGTCTGAATAATTATGCTGCAAAGTTAATCCTTTTTTTTGAAAACAACGTCTTTTTTTCTACCATTCCTACATAGAGTTTTCAGAAGTGACAAAAACGTGACTGTCACCTTCAAAAATGTAAAGAAATTTTATTCCGTTTTCTTTACAAATGAAATTCGTGAAATAGAATCGGAAATGCACTGTTTTGCCATCGGTCGGTCATCGGATGAGCATGAGCACGGCTGAAAAACTGCACACGTGTATGGGTTTTGTGCAGCTTTTCAGCCTCAAAATGGTGCTATTTGGGCCTCAGAACGGCTTACTTTTGCCAAAAAGGATGGTCCGCGTGAAAAAAAGGCATTGACTTTTTTTCACGCGGATATACCTTTTTGAAAACGAGGATGCTCCCGAAAGGCAGGAATATGAGCTAAGCGGCTATCAATCAGCGAGATAGTCAACCCCTCTCATTTTCGCGTTTTTTTCAGCAAATCGTCCTGTCGTGAATTCTGAGCCATTCTCAGCATCGTTGAGACCCGTTTTTCCGTCACTTTTGTAAAAATTTTTTATCTCTCCTGATTATTCTTGCCTGATTCAAGCGCCATTTTTTACTTAAAAGTGCTTGATAACGCACAAAAAAACGATAAACGCTTTGTGTATTAGGCAAAAATGAATAAATTTGCAGCCAAGATATAACGTCAACATGATGTCTGTAAAGAGGAAATGAAATAGGGCGATTGGAATAATGATAGTTTTCATTGATACAGAAGTTAATCCTCAGACGAAGAAAGCAGTGGATTACGGAGCAGTAAGGGAGGATGGTGCTGTTTTGCACTCTCATTCCAAAGCCGACTTCGATTCCTTTGTGTCAAAGTGTGACACTGTCTGTGGGCATAATATCATCAATCACGACCTGAAATATACCGCTTTAAGATGCAATCCTACTATTGTTGATACGTTATATCTTTCACCACTGTTATTTCCCAAGCGTCCATACCATCATCTGGTGAAAGATGACAAGTTGCAAGTGGACGAGCTGAACAATCCTGTGAATGATTCTATGAAAGCTCGCGATTTGTTAAATGATGAAGTGGCTGCATGGAACCGGTTATCACAGTGCAGACAAGAAATATACTATCAACTGCTGCATGAAACAGACCAATTCAAGGGATTCTTTAAATATATAGGCTATAACTCGACCTTACAACAATCTTTATCACTTGATTGGGTACAAATTATCCTAAAGGAGTTTGAAGGCAAAGTATGCAGTCATGCCGACTTCATCACTTTAGTCAGACAATACCCAGTAGAGCTGGCATATTGCTTAGCTGTGATCGGCGCTGACGATCTCTTCTCTATCACTCCGGCATGGGTGACACGAAACTATCCTGAGGTGGTTAATGTAATCAACCTGCTGTGCAACACATCGTGTGGAGACTGTGATTACTGTCGTAATCGTTTAGATGCCCACAATGGGCTTAAGGAATTCTTCGGCTATGATGAGTTCCGCACCTTTGACGGCGTACCTATGCAACAACAGGCGGTTGAATCAGCTATTCGCGGTGAATCATTATTGACCATATTCCCGACAGGTGGAGGCAAGAGCCTTACTTTCCAACTGCCGGCATTGATGGCAGGACGAAATACTCATGGTTTGACCGTAGTTATTTCGCCACTACAGTCACTAATGAAAGATCAGGTCGACAACTTGGCAGCACGAGGCATCAGCGAAGTAGTAACAATCAATGGACTGCTTGACCCCATTGAACGGTCTACAGCCATCCAGCAGGTAGCCGATGGAACAGCAAACATTCTCTATATAGCTCCTGAGATGTTACGAAATATGACCATTGAACGCTTGCTAACAGGTAGGAATGTGGTACGTTTTGTGATTGACGAGGCCCATTGTTTCTCAGCTTGGGGACATGATTTCCGTGTGGATTATTTGTATATCGGTGATTTTATTCGCCAATTACAGGAAAAGAAACATCTGAATCAGAATATAGCCGTTTCGTGTTTTACGGCAACAGCGAAGCAGAAGGTTATCAGCGATATTTGTGACTATTTCAGGGCGAAGCTTGGTTTAGAGCTAAAGATGTTTGCTGCTAACGCTGAAAGAAAGAATCTGCGTTATTCCGTACTCCATGCTGATACTCCCGATGAAAAGTATAATCTATTGCGCTCGTTGATACTCGGACATAACTGTCCTACAATTGTTTATGTGTCACGTACTAAACGCACTAAGCTTTTGGCAGAGCATTTATTCAGAGACGGCATACGGGCACTGCCATTCAATGGTAAGATGGAGGCCGCTGAGAAAGTCAAGAACCAGAATGCTTTTATGAGTGGAAAAGCACAGGTAATTGTAGCGACATCTGCCTTTGGCATGGGAGTAGACAAGAAAGATGTAGGATTAGTCGTTCATTATAACATCAGCGACTCATTGGAGAACTATGTGCAAGAGGCAGGCAGAGCAGGTCGAGATCCACAAATGCAGGCTGAATGTTTTGTGCTATTTTCAGACAGTGACCTTGACAAACACTTTATTCTTCTCAATCAGACTAAACTCAGTATCAGTGAAATACAACAGGTTTGGAAGGCTATCAAGGAACTTACGTCAAAACGCGAGAATGTTAGTTGCTCGCCACTTGATATAGCGCGCCAAGCAGGATGGGGTGAAGAAGTGGAAGATGTTGAAACTCGAGTGAAGGCTGCTATCGCTGCACTTGAGAATGCTGGATTTATACAACGCGGCAGTAATTCTCCACACATTTTTGCTACAGGCATTGCCGTGAAGAATATGGATGAGGCTCGCCGAAAGTTGACTGTTTCGCCACTTTTTGATGAACAATCGCGCGAAGAAGCTGCCCGTATCATCAAGTCGCTTATCAGCGCGCGTGCTACAGCTGAAGGTCGAGGAGCAGAAGCGGAGAGTCGCGTTGACTATCTTGCTGACATCTTAGGGTTGAGCAAGGGAACAGTCATCAGAAACATCAACCTAATGCGGCAGGATGGCTTGTTGGCAGATAGTCGTGACATGCAAGCATGGATATCTAAGAGCACTTCTCAACGAAATCTTGATATCATATTAAAGTTAGAGCAATTCCTTTTGCAGCGATTTGGTGAGGAAGCGCAAAGGATCAATTATAAAGAGCTGAATGAAGACGCTCAAAAGGCCGGTCTTACATATTCAAACATCAAGCGTCTGAGGATGCTGCTCCATTTCCTGTCGCTGAAGGGCTATATTTACAAACAGGAACATCATTTCAGCGAAAGTGTGAGTGTGCGTTTACAAGCTTCGAAAGATGTTACAAAGGCACGCTTTGAACGACGGATGGACATTTGCCGTTTTATCGTGGATGCGCTCAATGCAGGACGAGATGCCAGTAAAGAAATGACGCTTGTTTACTTCTCAATCGTCGAACTGCTTCAACAGTTTGTTGCCAGCCAACAAGAAACAATGTTTACTGACCATGAGAAACCAACCATCGCTGACATAGAGGAAGCGCTACTTTATCTCACAAAGACAGAACTGGTGAAGATTGAAGGTGGCTTCATTGTTATCTATAACACCATGCAGATAGGCCGCATCGTTGACCGTCGTACAAGATATGGCAAGGAGCACTATCGTTTGTTGGATGAATTCTATAAGCAGCGCATTCGCCAGATTCACATTGTTGGCGAATATGCGAACTTGATGGTTCGCGATTATAATGCAGCACTACGTTTCGTGAATGACTACTTCACCTTGGATTTCCGTAAGTTTATCAACCAGTATTTTAAGGAAGAACGACGTGCGCAGATTGATCAGAATATTACGCCTGCCCAATACAATAAGCTCTTCGGCGAACTCTCCAACCGCCAGTGCGAGATTATTGATGACAAACAGTCGAAACATATCATTGTGGCAGCAGGACCTGGAAGCGGAAAGACAAGAGTATTAGTACATAAACTCGCTTCCCTTTTACTCTTAGAAGATGTAAAGCATGAGCAGTTGCTGATGCTAACATTCTCAAGAGCAGCTGCTACCGAATTCAAGAAACGGCTCATCAGCCTGGTTGGCAATGCAGCACACTATGTAGAGATTAAGACATTCCATTCTTATAGCTTTGATCTTATAGGCAAACTGGGAAATCTCGATGAGGCGAAAGATGTAGTGCGCCTTGCGGCAGAGATGATAGAAAATGGCAATGTGGAACAGTCGAAGACAGCCAAAAGTGTACTCGTCATTGACGAAGCCCAGGATATGGGAGCTGATGACTTCCGGCTTGTACTGGCTCTGATGCGGCAGAACGAGGAAATGCGTGTCATTGCAGTGGGCGATGATGACCAGAACATCTATGCATTCCGTGGCTCAGATTCCAGGCACATGCAATCGCTTGTCAGCCAAGAAGGTGCCAGAATATACGAAATGACAGACAACTATCGCTCTGCAAAGGCTGTCGTTAATTGTGCTAACCGTTTTGTACTGCGTATTCCTGGTAGATTAAAGCATACCCCCATTCAGTCTGCTTCTGGAGAAGAAGGAAAGGTGGTGACATTGAAATCCCTTCTTGATGCAGAAATAAAGGTGCAAGGAAGTACTGCGATACTTACCCGTACCAACGAGGAAACAATGCAGATGGCATACGAATTAGAACAACGAGGCCTCCACGCAACGGTAGCCCAGTCAATGGGCGGATTCCGTTTTGGCAACCTCGCTGAAGTGCGTTATTTCCTTAAGCAGCTTGGAAAAAAGGATGAAGTGACCATATCAAAAGAAAAGTGGCAGGAAGCCAAACAACGCACACTCGATACTTATGCAACAAGCAGTTGCCTAAGTGTCATGAGGCAGTTCTTTGCTGACTTTGAAGCGACGCGACAGTTCTATTATCGTAGCGATTTGCATGAATTTATCATCGAATCGAATATAGAAGATTTCATCGCAGCTGACGACAAGTCAGTCTTTGTGAGTACCATTCATAAGGCAAAAGGCCGTGAATTTGATACTGTTTATCTTTTGTCACCAGTACCCGATGGAAAGGATGTAACCTGAATAATTCATAAGGGTTTATGACCAATCAATTCTCATGCCGTATGATTAGTTCTGTCCGGATGTGATTGTGATTCCTGTCCCATAATGACAT
>CACYYG010000016.1:63557-242048 GCA_902778535.1 uncultured Prevotellaceae bacterium | reverse complement strand
AATAATTATTATTCTCATTCGTGGCCAAAATTAATCTCATTATTCTCATTCGTTTCATTAAAAACCTTACCAACTTATTTTTTGCATATTAATGAAAAAATTCGTGTTAAAAGAACAACTTACGCTGTTCAACAAAATTTCCATGAATAATCTAGGCTCAATTCAATGTTCTTCCACCTAAAGGTAGAAGTGTGGCTTCCAATGCCTCCGGAGTCAATTCGTCCGTTGTCAATGGACGAATTTCAATATGGCCGCTGTCACCAACTATATCGAATTCCAAATAAATTTTACCTGTATGAATGGATCAAGAACCTGTCCCTCTGATTTTTGCCATTCAGTTCTCGGGGAATTGGATGCAAAATTACAACTTTTTGGGCAAAAAGACAACAGATAGGGGCAAAATGCGATGGATTTAAATATTATTTAAACGATATAATAGCAGAAAAACTTGATTTTCGTATTCCAATCCAAAGAAAAGTTGTATCTTTGCACCGTGTTCTTTGAACACGAATCTTTTTGTTGCTCAATCTCTCTACCGAACTTGCACCTCGAACGAGATTTAATGAGCAAATCCAAATGTACATTGAAGCTGCGCACTATAGCGCAGACTTCAACCATAGTACATTTGGGGCAGTGCAAGGCCCGGTAGAGAGTATGGGACGGGGCCTGCGCTTTCTTTATGCCCATACCGATAGTGCTTCCCCCTACCAGACTTTGATGAGAGAATTATAAAGTAACCATAATACAAGAACAATTAAAAAAGAAACAAAATGAGGAGTATGAAAACAAAAGTAAAACTATCATTCCATCTCATCCTCACCCTCGCCGCGATGCTCACGATGGCGCAGACGGCGTGGGCAGGAACGACAATCGAGACGAGAACCGTGACGTTCTACATGGACGGCGGCGCGTCAGGCAGGACATCGAAGGTCGATGACTGGACACTGAATAGCGGAGGCATTACACTGCACTACGCCAACAACAATCCATCAAAAAATAAAATAGGTTTGTTGCCAGACAACCAAATGACGACCTTTGATACGAATGTAATTACAAACCAGGGCTATATCGAGTTTACCAATTTGGAGGGAACCGTGAAAAGCGTGGCACTCACGAATATGGGATTCTACAACAATATGCAGATGTATGTGGGTCTTGACAAGAACGACAATTCAACGCTTCTGCATCTTGCAGGAAACGCCAACGACTACGACTTCCCGTCAATCGACTCCCAAGATCTTGGAAACGTAACCTTCGAGGGCAGCGTGGCCGTCAGTTCATCGAACCCGCTGAATATCATGTTTTCCAGCAGTGGCGAGTCTTCGGGAGCGTTCTGTTTTGTTGACGGCACCATCGTCATCACCTACGATGTCGAGGTGGAAGACACGACTGACCCCGGCCACACGTTCACGTTTGCCGCCAACGCCAACAGCGATGCGATAACCGCTACCTGCACCGAAGGAAGCGGCTACCACACCTGCGGCCTCACCAACCGACAGGTCACGATGCCCCTCGTTGCCAATAACGCTCCTTATGACCATTATAAGCACGATGCCTCGCTCGACATGACGGCCTTCAACGCTGCGGGCATCACAGACATTGCCGCCACATTCAGTTACAAGAACGCGAACACAAACGAGACTTTGGAGAATGCTCCTATAGAAATAGGAAACTATACCGTCACGGCCAACGTCACCGTCACTTACAAAGAAACGGCTCACCCCTTTACGCTGACCAAGGACTTCAAAATCTACAACGGAGTTATTACCTGCAATTATCCACAATTCAGTTTCAGCTCGAACCCAGCCATTGCTGACAATGATGTCACCATCACCTTCACGCCGATAGCGGGCGAGGCTTTGACATCGCTCATCTTGACGGGTGAAACGACGAACATGAGCATCGGTCATGGCATCACCGACAACCACGACGGCACCTACACGTTCACTATGGTTAGCGAGTCGCTCACCCTCGACGCCACATTCTCGGAACCCGACGCCAGCCACTTCGAGCAGACTGGCACCGACGCGGCTTGGTGGCCGACGGCTTCAGCGGCAAAACCGTGAAACTCGCCACAAGCGTCGGTTCGTCGGAGATGGCAGGCACGAGCGGTCACCCGTTCAAGGGCACGTTCGACGGACAGAACTACACACTGACCTTCAACCGCACTGCCGCCGAGGACTTCTGCGCCCCGTTCCACTACATCAATGGCGCCACCATCAGCAACCTCCACGTCCAGGGCACCATCACGGGCGGCAACTATGAGCGCTTGGGCGGTCTGGTGGGCCATTCCGAGGGCAATATCACCATCAATAACTGCCGCGTGAGCACCGAAATCAGCACCACAGTCAGCGGCGCTGGCTTTCATGGCGGTATCATCGCATTTTGGTATGACTCAAACGTCGCCTGCACCGTCACGGGCTGCGTCTATGACGGACTGATATACAACCCCAGCGAGGCCGACGCGACCACCTACTGCAGCGGCTTCATAGGAAACCTCTTTGGAAGTAATCTGACCGTCACGTTCACCGACTGCCTCTTCGCCCCCGCTGCATACGGCACGGGCAAATGCGCGCTGGGCGGCAACTGCTTCACGTTCGTCTATCCAAACAGTGACCCGACCTATAACATGACGAACTGCTACTACACCAGCATCCTCGGCAACAGGCAGGGACGCCCCGCAGCCACGGCGACCGTCGCGCCCGGCAACCTGGGCAATGCGACCACCGACCACGGAATGGTGGATGGCTACGAGAACGGTTTCCTTTACGACGGCAACTACTACACTCCGAAGTACGGTGACGCAGTGGTGGAATACCGCTTCAATGACTGGATTGAGAGGGCCGACGTAACCATCAACGGTACAAACAATCAGAGAACAGGCGTCAACGTCGTGGGCGTGAACATCACGGAGGAGGTAGGCAATATCAAGAGCGTGACCTACAACCGCCCGTTCAACACAGCACAGGCTGCGACGGTGATACTGCCGTTCAACTATATCTGCAACGACGACGAGGGTGGCAAGTTCTTCGGCTTCAAAGAAGTGGTGTACGACGAAGGCTTGCACAAGTGGGTCTGCACGATGCAGGAGCCGGGCAATACGGCTGTGACCACGCTGACGGCCAACACGCCGTATCTGTTCATGCCGGATGACGCGACGACGATGTCGTTCCCGAACATCTCGAGCATGACGGGCGGAGTCGTGACGCTGCTGCCCACGACGGCTAACGACGGTGTCTATGGCGGTGCCACGACGGATGCAGCCTGGAATTTCCACGGCACGTATAAAGGGAAGAGTTGGGCAGTTGCCAGCAATGACTACGGCTTTGCAGCCCAAAGTGGCACCGAGGCTGGCGGCGCGGCAACCGTTGAGGCTGGGCAGTTCGTCCGCTTCACTACAGGTGCCTTCATCAAGCCCATGCGCTGCTATCTGTCGTATGTCGGCACGGAGGCCCCGGCCCCGGCACGCGGCTTGACCCGCGCAGCCGCCACCGACGACCTGCCCCAGAGCATCACCGTGCGCCTCGTCAGTCGCAATAGTGACCTGACCGCTATCGGAGAAATTGACACCAAGACGGGCAAGATGACCTTCGACAGCGAGGCATGGTACACCCTGGACGGTGTGCGCCTGAGCGGCAAGCCCAGCACCAAGGGTATCTATATTAACAACGGAAAAAGAATTGTAATCAAATAACGAATGGAGGACACAGCAATGAAAAAGAGAGCTTACGAGAAACCTTCAATGAGAGTAGTCGAGCTGCAACACAAGTGCATGCTGCTGACCAGAAGCGGCGACCCCACAAGGAACGTCCCCTGGTGGGACGGCGAGGGCGATTAAAAAACAGAATAGTATTTGCCGCTCATCGATACGATGAACAATCTAAAGACTCCTGCGCCTATCATTAAGACTGGCGCAGGAGTTTATTCATATATAGTCACTCCAACCTCTTTTTAATCTCTTTCGACTAACTACTTCTTTATTCCTCCCAAATTTGCATTCAGCCTGAAAGTGAACTTCTTCATTCTTCCCCGTCTTGCCTTTTATTTTCGGTCATTCTGCGTTAATTCTCCATAATCCGCCTTTGGTTACAGACTCTTTTCGTAACTTTGCCATCAAAGATGGCGAAATTACTGCGTCTCGGCAAAAAAAGAATGATTTCTTTTGTTTTGCTCTCGACTTTTCGTAACTTTGCGCTTTGCAAGCGCGAACTTACTCTGTCTCGGCAAAAAAAGAAATGAATTTCTTTTGTTTTGCTCTCGACTTTTCGTAACTTTGCACGCTGAAACGAACTAACAACAAACTGAACAACAACTATGAGAATGAAAAACGTATTGTCAACACTATTGCTGTTGGCGGTTTGTGCTGTGGCTAACGCAGACAATCCTTACAAGAAGTTTACCGAGGGGCTGCCTTTCCAAATGACGGAGGTGAGTGCACCGCTGATTCCTGAGCGACAGGCCTCGCTGGCCGACTATGCAGCTGACGGCACGGGCCAGCAGCTATGCACAGAGGTATTCCAGCGTGCCATCGACGAGCTGGCGCAGAAGGGTGGCGGACGCCTTGTGGTGCCGCGCGGCATCTGGCTGACAGGGCCCATCGTGCTGAAGTCGAACATCGAGCTGCACCTGGAGCACGGCGCCGTCATACAATTTGCTGCCGACGAGAGCCTCTACCCCATCGTCCCCACATCGTTTGAAGGGTTGGACACGCGACGCTGCCAGTCGCCCATCAGCGCCGTGGGACAGACGAACATCGCCATCACCGGACACGGTGCCATCGACGGCAACGGCCAATACTGGCGTCCGCTGAAAAAGGCGAAGGTGACCGACGCGCAGTGGAAGGAGCTGACCAGCCAGCCTGGCGGCGTGGTGACGAAAAAGAACTACTGGGTGCCCAGCGAGGGCTATGCCAAGGCAGAATCGATGTCGTCGATGAACGTGCCCGACAAGCCGCTCAGCGATGCGGAGTGGCAGGAAATCAAGCGTTTCCTGCGCCCCGTGATGGTGAGCCTCATCGACTGCAAGAACGTGCTGCTGCAGGGCGTCATCTTCCAGAACTCGCCCGCATGGAACCTGCACCCGCTGATGTGCGAGAACATTATTATAGATAATGTACTGGTGCGCAACCCCGCTTACGCCCAGAACGGCGACGCACTCGACCTGGAGTCATGCCGCAACGCCCTCATCGTCAACTCTCGCTTCGATGCAGGCGACGACGGCATCTGCCTGAAGAGCGGCAAGGACAAGGACGGACGGCGCCGCGGCAGGCCCTGCGAGAACGTCGTGGTAAGCGGCTGCACCGTCTTTGCCGGACACGGCGGCTTCGTCGTGGGCTCGGAGATGAGCGGCGGCGTGAGGAATATCATGGTGAAGGACTGTCAGTTCCTGGGCACCGACGTGGGGCTGCGCTTCAAGTCCACACGCGGACGCGGAGGCATTGTGGAGAACATCTACATCGACGGCATCTCGATGAACGACATCAAGACCTACGCCCTCACTTTCAACATGTACTACGGCGGCAAGTCGGTGGCCGAGGTGCTGGCCGAAGGCGGTACGACTCCTGTTGCCGCTGCCGTTCCCGTCACCGAGGAGACGCCCGTGTTCCGCAACATCGACATCCGCAACGTCGTTTGCAGCAATGCCGGCTATGCAATGGAGTTCAACGGACTGCCCGAGATGCCCATCGACGGCATCCACCTCAAGGACATCGTCATCCGTGCAAAAAACGATGCAACTTTCAATTTCAGCAAGGACATCACCAAGGAAAATGTACGCATCATTTTGAACTAAAAATGTAAAGAAATCGGAAAGAAAAGAATAGGGCAAAAAAGGGGTGTCGGAGAATTCCTCCGACGTACCCCGCAAAACAGCTTTTTATGCTCAAAGAGGTCGCAAACGGCCTCTTTTTTGCCTCAAAAAGGCTCCAAAACGTAGATAAACATTAAAAAAATGACGAAAAAAGGCTGAAAATTTTTCTCTGTGTAAAAAAATCACTATATTTGCAGGTCAAATTGCGCAAATATAGCAACAAATAACATAAAAATCAAAATGCAAAACAAAGGAATTGTAAAGTTTATTGCAATCGCGCTCGTGCTCGTTTGCTGCTTCTATCTCTCCTTCTCGTTTGTGACTTCTCACTACGAGAACAAGATTGAGCAGATGCGTGCCACGCAGGGCGATGATGCTGCCAGCCGCTATCAGGACTCCTTAGAGGCCACCAAGGTTTGGCTGGGGTCGTGGAACCTCAAAGAATGTCGTGAAATGGAAATGGGTCTGGGTCTTGACCTGAAAGGTGGTTTGAACGCCATCCTGGAAGTGTCGGTTCCCGACATCGTCGACATGCTCGCCTCCAGCCACAGTCAGGACGCCGATTATCGCAAGGCTTTCGAGGAAGCAGCCAAGCAAGTGAGGGATAAAGGCGAAGGCGACTTCGTAGACATTCTCTGCGACACATGGGAAAGTTCATATCCCAACCGCTTTTTGCGCGAGATATTCGCCACGTCACAGCTTCGCGACAAGGTGACCAGCCAGTCGACGAATGATGAAGTGCGCGGCGTGCTTCACACGGAGGTAGCTTCGGCCATTGACAATGCCGAGAACGTGGTGCGCAACCGCGTTGACAAGTTCGGCGTGGTACAGCCCAACATCCAGCGTCTGGAAGGCCAGTCGCGCATCATGGTGGAATTGCCCGGTGTGAAGGACGAGAACCGCTATCTGAAGATGCTGGCCAGCAGCGCTAACCTTGAGTTCTGGGAGACATTCAGCGCTGCCGAAGTCAATGGCTATGTGCAGCAGATGATGAACGAATATGCTGCCATGATGGAGCGCAGCGCTCAGCCTGAGAAGGTTGACACCGCTAACACTGCAGCCGTTGCCGACACACTGAACCAGGCCAATGCCGACACTACCAAGGTAGCTGCTACCGATGGCAACAACGACCTCGCCTCACGTCTGGGCGGTCAGGGCACACAGCAGGGAGCCAATGGCTACAAGCTGCCTGCCATCGGACTTTACAATCAGGGCAACGCTCTGGTAGCTCATGCTTACAAGAGCGATACCGCCGCCATGAACAGGATTATCCAGTCGGAAATTGGCCAGCGCATACAGCGCGAGAACAACTTCAAGCTGCTCTGGAGCGCCAAGGCTGAGTCTGACCGCACAGAGGGTCAGGTAGGCGAGATCTTCGGTCTCTATGCCATCAAGGTGACTGACCCCATAGGCCGTCCGGCACTTGAGGGTGACGTCATCGTGAGCGCTAAGGACGACTTCGACCAGCTGGGCAAGCCCGTTGTCACCATGCAGATGGACAGCAAGGGTACCGCTGAGTGGGCACGCCTTACGCGCGAGAACATTAATAAAAGTATAGCCATCGTGCTGGACGACGAGGTGTATAGCGCACCTAACGTGAACAGCGAGATTGACGGTGGTAACTCACAGATCTCCGGCCACTTCACCATTGAGGAGACCAAGGACCTGGCCAACACGCTGAATTCCGGTAAGATGCCGGCTCCGATGAAGATTCAGTCGCACCAGATGGTAGGCCCGTCGCTCGGTGCCAAGTCCATCCAGCAGGGTATCATCTCGTTCATCGTGGCATTCATCCTCCTGATGTGCGTCATGGTGCTGCTCTACAACTTCATCCCCGGTATGCTGGCCAACTGCGCCCTGCTGCTCAACCTGTTCTTCACGCTGGGCATTCTGGCGTCCTTCCAGGCTGCACTGACAATGCCTGGTATTGCAGGTATCGTGCTGACGCTGGGTACGGCTGTTGACGCCAACGTGCTTATCTATGAGCGTATCAAGGAAGAAATGCGCAAGGGCCTGCACATCCGCGAGGCAGTGAGCGCCGGTTACTCGAATGCCTTCTCGGCCATCTTCGACGCCAACCTCACATCTATCATCACGGGTATCATCCTCTACGTCTTCGGTACAGGCCCCATCCGCGGCTTCGCCACCACTTGGATCATCGGTATCTGCATATCGTTCTTCACCGCAGTGTTCATGACCCGTCTGGTCTATGACAACCGCCTCAAGAAGGACAAGTGGCAGAACCTCACCTTCTGCACGAATTTCTCGAAGAACCTGATGCAGAACACCAAGTTCAACATCATGGGCCAGTTCAAGAAGTCGTACACCATCTGGGCAGTCGCCGCTGTGCTGTTCTGCATCAGCCTCGCTCTTCGCGGACTGAGTCCCAGTATTGACTTCACCGGTGGCCGCAACTATCACATCATCCTTGAGAAGGATGTGCCCGTCGAGGAAGTGCGCAATGTGCTGGATGGAGCCTTCATCAACACCACCGGCAGCAATGCAGGCGAGAAGGCTAACACCACTGTCATCGCCCTGCAGGGTGAGAAGACCGTGCGTGTCTCCACCAACTGGAACTATGAGAACAACGATCCTACCATCGACGAAGAGGCAAAGGACAAGCTTTACGAGAAGCTGAAGGGCGCCGGCCTCATCACAAAAGCCACACCCGAGCAGTTTAAGGAGCCTGCCGCCAACGGCGTTACCAAGGACAGCGACATCGGCCGCATCGAGAGCAACGAAAAGGTGGGTCCTGCCATCGCTAAGACCATTACCCGCGCCGCCTTCATCAGCGTGCTGCTGGCTCTGATCGCCATCTTCCTCTACATCCTGCTGCGCTTCCGCAACATGGCCTTCTCAGTGGGTTCTATCGTCGCTCTGTTCTTCGACGCTCTCGTCGTCATCGGCTTCTTCTCCGTACTCTATGGATGGGTGCCCATGTCGCTCGACGTCGACCAGACGTTCATCGGTGCTATCCTGACGGTGATTGGTTACTCTATCAACGATAAGGTGGTGGTGTTCGACCGTATCCGTGAGAACCTCGGCCTCTATCCGAAGCATGACAAGAAGCAGCTCTTCAACGACTCTATCAACCAGACCCTGGCACGTACCATCAATACGTCGGTGACGACGCTCATCGTGCTGCTCACCATCTTCATCCTTGGTGGCGACAGCATCCGTCCGTTCTCCTTCGCCATGATTCTGGGTGTCATCTTCGGTACGCTCTCATCTATCTTCATCGCTGCCCCGACGGCTTACCTCATCTTGAACCGCAAAGCCAACAAGCAGTCGAAGAAGGAAGAGGCTGACAAGTAAAAAAAGACTTCCTGCAGCTTGTTCTGCATCAAAATCAAGTCCCGGCCCGTTGCCAATCCCACGGGTCGGGGCTTTTTTTATGAATAATGATTATTGCTTATCTGCCAAAGAGTAGCTGGCGGTCGCGACGGGCAGCAGGCTTGGTCCATTTCTCTGGCACAAACTTCCAGTTCTTGGCGGCTTTTGGTCTAACAGTACCCATGCGTTCTATTTCTTCCATGAGGTAGTAGCGCAGATCGAGTTCACTCTGATAGATAATACGGCTCTGCAGCGAGTCGCGGGGAATGCCGGCGCCACGTACAATGAGGTCGCCGCCTCCGTTGGCGCGATAACTGTTCATCACAACTTTGTACATTTTGTCCTCGTCAAAGGATTCGCCGTTACTCATCCGCAAAATGTGCACCTTCTGACCGTCAGGCTTAGTAACGTCCACCTCGTAGTCAATGCCCAAGGCGGAATCGAAGTTAAACGTGTAGTTCTTGAAGCCCATGCGCTGCTGGTCGCCGCTGCTGGTCTGGCTGAGCAGCAGCAAGTGGTCGGAAGCCGACGTCATAGTGTTTACCCACTGATCGTAGCTCATCTCCAAATGCCCGCGAATCTCGCGTCCCGTCATGTTCATGACATAGAGTTGGTTTTCGAAACGGTAGAGTTTGAACATGTCGGCTACTGTGACAGGCCCCTTGTCAATACTGGTGTCGAAGGACAGCGGTGCGTTGAGCGAGATTTCAGCGCCGGTAATCTGCAGCTGCATCTGATGGATGAAGTCGACGAAGGCAGAGTTGCCGAAATAAGCGTCCCGTGTGGAGCATCCTTCAGCGAAAGTACCTATGCGGCGCTCCACGAATTCTTTGATGCGGTCGATGGTGGGCTGGAAGTGGCTGACCATATCCTCGTCCACCTCTTCGTTGCGGATATCGACAATGTTGCCTTTAATGACCTTATCCACTAATTTTCCGTTGTCATAGGTCAGGTTGACAGTAGCCTCAGCCACGTTGCGGGCGAAGCATGAAGGATCAAGGCAGAGCACGTCGCGACCCGAGGGACTCTTTATTACTTCGTTGTGCACCTGATGGTCGTGCCCAAAGAAAATGATATCAAAGCCGTCCACCTGCTGTGCCACGAGCCGCGTAGCATCTTCCTCCAAGCCGTCCATGACAAGCCCGTCGCTAAGTCCGCTGTGGAAAAGGCCGATGATAAGGTCGGGCTTCTCCTGCTCCTGGATGTACGTTACCCAGCGTTGGGCACACGTCACCATATCCTCGAACTCCAGGCCCTGCCAGAGGCTCTCGTTCAGCCATGCGCCGATGGTGGGCGTAATCATGCCGAGTACAGCAATGCGAATAGGCACGCCCCTTTCCTGCGTGCGCCACCGAGGGCTGCCTGGCGGGCGTTTCCCCGACCTAGGCTTTTCTACACCGCTGCCGGGTTGAGGGAGGATCTTCTCTATAATGACATAGGGGTCAACATAGGGATCACGACTCTCGCGGTTAATGATATTGGCGCCAAGTACAGGAGCAAATAAATCTCTGATCCACTTGTCGTAGACGTCATGGCCCGTCTCCACGTCGTGGTTGCCCATAGCCTCCGCATCGTAGCCCATATATCCAACTACCTGAGCGGCGAGGTTCTCCTCTTCGGTGTTAATATAGTTCGACCAATAGGTACAGGGCTGTCCCTGCAGGATGTCGCCATTATCGAGAAGCAGCAGATTGTCGTCATACTGCTGCCTCTGCCGCTTAATGTAGGTATTGGCGCGTGCCAGCGTGCCGCTCAGCGCACGTCCGTTGACGAAGTCGTAGGGGAAGAAGTAGCCGTGCACATCGCTGGTCTCAATGATTTTAAGCTCCACGCTCTGCTTCGCTCCCTCGTCTTCTGCCGCTACAGCGCTCAAACTCATCACAGCCATGCTTGCTGTCAGCCACAAACTGCCGTAACTCATACAATGTTCAATTTACTTAATCTTGACGGACTTAAACACATGGTCGGCCACTTCGCCACCGAGTGCTTCAGCGTGTTCATTGTCGAAGCAGATGGTTACAATGACATACGTGGAGCCCTTGAAGCAGTAATAGTCAATCTGGGTCAGGTCATCGCCGGGGATGGTATAGGTGAAATAGTTATCACCAACTTCCTCGTTAATAATCTCCTTGTTTTCAGTCCAGTAGGCGAACTCTTCCTTCACTTTCTCGGGAGTATACTCCTCGTCGAAGATTTGCTTGCCGCCAGTGATGTCGATGCGGTTGAAGGTAAAGTCTGCATCACCGTCAAACGAGAAGATGGTGCCTGTGTCTTCCGTCAACGTCTCACGCTTCTCCATTTCGCCGGGCACCTCAATCGAATAGCCGTAATTGTCATTGGTATAGGTTTGCCAAGTAGCCTTCTGCTCAGTTGTCTCCTCACCTTCTGCAGTGTTTTCCTTCTGCGATTTGTTGTTACAGGCAACAGTCATCATGACCAGAGCGGCCATTGCGATAAAAACAAGTTTTTTCATTTTGCTTAAAAGATTAGATGAATGAATATAAGATGGCTGCAAAGATACAAAGAAACGTGAAGAAAAGCGAAAAAAAACTTGCTTTTTCTTTCTTCAGTTCGGTTTTTCTTTGTATATTTGCGGCAAATAAAACCTAAAACGCTATGCAAAAGTTTGCCGACTACATCAGCAAGATAGAGATAGACTCTCTGTGGAGCGGGAAAAAACATATTGTGTGGGAACTGGACCCGAGGGTGAATATCCTCAGCGGCATCAACGGCCAAGGCAAGTCGACCATTCTGAACAAAGTGGTGAAGGGCTTGTCGCAGGGAGGTGAGTTTCCCAGCCACATGCTGAAGGGCGTGCGCCTCAACGTCGTGCCCGAAGACGCGAAATGGATACGCTACGACATGATTCGCTCTTTAGACAGCAGTCTCTCGCAGGTCTTTGCCGACGAGGAGGGTGCGCTACGCCAAGTGCTGCCCGTCATCAAGGGCGGCGGCGGTTCGCTGCTCGACTTCCAGCTCTACCACCTGCAGCGCAAATACTTAGACTATCAGGTGAACATTGGCAATCGCATCATCGCCGAACTGCAGCAGGGCAACGCCGAGGCTGCACAAAAACTGAGTCAGAAGAAGAGCCGTTTTCAGGACATGGTGGACGACCTGTTCCAGGACACGGGCAAGCGCATCGTCCGCACGGAGAACGAGATTCGTTTCACGCAGATTGGCGAGCTGCTCACGCCCTACCTGCTCAGTAGCGGCGAGAAGCAAATGCTTATTATCCTGCTCACCGTCCTGGTGGAGGACGACCAGCACTACGTCCTGTTCATGGACGAGCCGGAGGTGAGCCTGCACATTGAGTGGCAGAAGCGCCTCATCGACCTCATACTTGAGCTGAATCCCAACGTACAAATCATCCTCACCACCCACTCGCCTGCCGTAGTGATGAATGGCTGGGTGGATGCCGTGACTGAAGTGGATGACATTACGAGTTAAGAACGAGTAAGAATTAAGAGGTAAGGTAGTAAGTATCAAGAGGTTGTTATGGCAAAGGGTCTGAAGGACAACATCAACAGCCAGTGGGTGAATGCCGCCAATGCCCTGCGCGGCAAGAATGCACGCCGCCGCATCGTAGCATACGTTGAAAGCTACGACGACATCTACTTCTGGCGCACGGTGCTCTCGCGCTTCGAGGACAACCGCCATTATTTCGAGGTGATGCTCCCTTCGAAGATGAATCTGACGAGGGGCAAGAAGTCGGTGCTGATGAATTTCATCACAAAAGGAGAAAGCGGGAAAGAGAATGTGGAAAGAGTGGGTCCCGACATGATTGCCTGCGTCGATGCCGACTACGACTACCTGCTGCAGGGCGCCACCGACCAGTCGAAGAAGGTGCTGAAGAGTCCCTACGTCTTTCATACCTACGTCTACGCCATCGAGAACTACCAATGCTATGCGCCGTCGCTGCACGACGTGTGCGTGGCAGTGACGCTCAACGACCACCGCATCTTCGACTTCCGCGACTACTTCCAGCGTTTCTCCGAGGTCATATTCCCCCTCTTCGTGTGGAATATCATGCTCTACCGCAACGGCAACTACCCGCGCTTCTCCATCAGCGACTTCAACCGCATTGCCGACCCGGGCGGCTTCACCGTTCAGAATCCCGACGCCTCACTCAACAACGTGAAACGAAAGGTTGGGGTGAAGGTGCGCGAGCTGCAGCGACAGTTTCCCAATGCCAAGGACGAATATTTGCGCACAAAGGACGATGTGCGCCGACTGGGCGTGACGCCGCAGACCACCTACCTCTACATTCAGGGACACCACCTGTTCGACACCATCGTGGCACCCATCCTCACAAAAGTGTGCAACCTGCTGCGACAGGAGCGGCAGACTGAAATCTACCGCGCACAGGCTCACCGCACACAGAAGCGGAACGAGATGTCCTGTTATGAAAACTCGCGACAGGACATCAAAACCATGCTGAAGAAGAACACAGGCTATCAGCAGTGTCCGCTGTTCGTGCAATTGCAGGCCGATGTGGAGCATTACCTGAAGAATTGCGCCGTCATAAATAGCCCAAATAAGCCAAACTCTGAACTTTTCGCGGGAGTTCCGAAATAAAATACACTTTTTTCTTGGTTATTAGAAAAAAATAACGTATTTTTGCATCCAGATTATTAGAACATCTTTTTCTTAACCTTATTTATTAACTAACAATTAAACGCTTATGAAAAAAATTAAACTCTTTTTGGCCGCTTTTGCGGTGTTGTTTGGAATGAGTACCTACGCTCAGTCTTGGACTGCCTCCGAGGTTGGAGCAGGAAAGTTCCTGATGTACAATGTGGGAAAAGGCCAATTCTTTACTAAAGGAAATGGCTGGGGCACTCAGGCAAGTACGACCGCGAGCATGGCAGATGCCTTGGAAGTGGAATTAGTTCCCGCAGGTGACTATTACCTTATTCGCACACTTGTGTTTTCAGACCCGACCTGGGGTTTGGAGTGTCTTGATGGCGTAGTTGTTTACACCGACCAGTCGCGTGGTAAAGAGTCTTCATGGGAATTTGCTTTAGTTGGTAATGACAATGGCCCTGTTTATAATCTCATTACCAGGGACAATCAAGGCAACAACGGCAATACCTATCCCGGTCTGTATCTCTCTGCAAACGACGAGAACACAATTGTTGGTGTTGCTGAAAATGGCACTAATGATTTCGCCCAGTGGAAACTGTTACCTTCTGAAATGGCTCCGAAAATTGCTTTCTTGGATAACTACGAAGCACTTAAGAAGGAGGTACTTGCCCTTAGTAGTGACATTGACGTAACTGCTGCTGATGCACTTGCTGATGCTGCTACTGATGAGACCGGTTTTAATGAGGCATTGAATGCACTTCGTCAGGCTGCTGCCGACTATTTGAGTGCAACAGTTGTAGCAGAGCCTAAGGACATTACCAACGTATGGATTGTTAATGCTGCACCCTATGCAAACGGCTATGGCTGGGTGGCTACAAATGGTGAGCGTCATAATCAGTGGGCTTCAAACCCTGTCACGTATGATGCTGGTCAGCAGTGCGCAGAAACATGGAACAATACTGGCGCTTCGATGAAGCAGACGCTGTATAATCTTCCTGCTGGTGAATATACATTGTCAGCCATTGCTTTCACTCGCACCGATTTTGAAGCCACACTGAGTGCTGGCGAAGCAAGTGTGAATCTTGTGACTGTTGGTAGCGATGTCGTGAACGATCGTGGTCAAGCCAACAATTGGTTCAACGAAGGCAACGGTTTGAATGAACTGCCGTTTACTCTCAATGAGCCTGCTGAGACCTTGGAAATCGGTCTTACTTCAGGTGATGTAGCTGACGCATGGATGGTTTGGCGCAACTTCTCACTTACCTACAAGAGCCTCGCCACCGTTGTCGACGGCATCAGCACCGTTGAGACGACTGCTCCTAACAGCGATGCACTCTTCGACCTGCAGGGCCGCCGCGTGGCACAGCCCACGAAGGGACTCTACATCGTCAATGGCAAGAAGGTAATCAAATAGAATTGAAAACCAATCATTGAACCACAAGAATCCCCGCCGAGCATAATGCTCGACGGGGATTTTTCTTTTTTTGCAGAAAGAAATAAGAAGGAAAGGAAAAGATGTTTACTGCTGCTGTTCAAGCTGGGGACGCTGACCGCGAGGACCACGAGGACCACGGCGCATCTGCTGCATGCGGTTGTTCATATTCTCTTCGTATTTCTTGAACTGGTCTTCGGTGAAAATTTTCTTGAGGCCCTCGTTGTACTCATCCATCACCTTGCGCATGTCCTCACGGCCAAAGCCCGGACGCTCACCCATGGGGCGCTGCATACGCTCTGGACGCACAGAGTCGGGCATCTGCCGACGAGCCTCATCACCCTGCATACGCGGACCGCGCATCTGGCGGCGCATATTACCACGCTGGCCGCGCTGACCGTCGCGCATACCCGGACCCATCATCATCATGGGCATCTTGTCGGCGAACTCGGTGTTCAATGTCAGCAGCTGTCCGGCCTGCTCCTCCGTGAGTTCATAGTCCTTCACCATCTGCTCGGTGCGCATCTTAATCATTTCCGACTTGTCCATCACCGGCTGCTGGGGCATCTGGGGCTGTACTTCTGTCTGGGCTGCCATGTTGGCGCTCATCATCACTGCGGCCACAATGGCCATCATTGTTTTCTTCATCATAGTTGTTTTTCGTTTTTCTTTGGGGTTTATAAATAAATATTGTTTTTTTTGTGTTGCAACTATTCTTCTGACGATATGCCAGCAAAAAAGTTTAAGCATCCTTCAAAAAAAACGGCATGCGCTGTTTTGTTCCAAAACATCCGTGACACATGAAACAAAGTGTTTCAAAAATTTTTTGCCGATGAAACACTTTGTTTCGACCGTAGAAACAAAGTGTTTTTACGGTCGAAACACTCTGTTTCGAGCACAGATACAAACATGGGACGTTTAGAGCGAAAGAAAAAGCACTTTTTCTTTTGCCCTTTGCTCGCTTATTCGTACCTCTGGCTATCGCCGAAGGTACTTTCGCTCGAAAAAGCAAAAGAAAAAGCGTTTTTTCTTTTGCCCTTTGCTCGCTTATTCGTACCTTTGACTGTGTCGAAGGTACTTTCGTTCGGAAAAGAAAAAGAAAACTGCTTTTTCTTTTTGCTTTTCACTCACTTATTCGTACCTTTGCACCCGCTAAATTTAAACATATCTCGTAATTATGATTCAAATCACTTTTCCCGACGGATCTGTTCGCTCGTATGAACAGGGCGTGACGGGACTTCAGATTGCCGAGAGCATTTCGCCGGCTCTGGCACGCAGCGTCGTAAGCTGCGGAGTGAACGGCGAGACCGTAGAGCTGAACCGCCCCATCAACGAGGACGCGAAGATTGAGCTCTATAAGTTTGACGACGAGCAGGGCAAGCACACCTTCTGGCACACCAGTGCCCACCTGCTGGCTGAGGCGCTTCAGGAGTTGTATCCCGGCGTTCAGTTCGGCTTCGGCCCTGCCGTGGAGAACGGTTTCTTCTATGATGTGCTGCTCCCCAACGGAGAGATGATCAAGGAGAGCGACTTCCCCGCCATTGAAGCAAAGATGAAGGAGCTGGCCGGCAAGAAAGAGCCCGTCGTCCGCAAGGAAGTGGCCAAGGCCGACGCCCTGAAGGAGTTTGCCGCCGCCGGCCAGACCTACAAGTGCGAGCACATTGAGCAGGACCTGGAGGACGGCACCATCACCACCTATACACAGGGCAACTTCACCGACCTGTGCCGCGGTCCGCACCTTGTCGATACCGGCGAGATCAAGGCCGTCAAGCTGACCTCAGTGGCAGGTGCCTTCTGGCGTGGCGATGCTACCCGCGAGCAGATGCAGCGCCTCTACGGCATCTCGTTCCCCAAGAAGAAGATGCTCGACGAATATCTCGTCATGCTCGAAGAGGCCAAGAAGCGCGACCACCGCAAGATTGGCAAGGAGATGGAGCTGTTCATGTTCTCAGACAAAGTCGGCAAGGGCCTGCCCATCTGGCTGCCGAAGGGCACCGAGCTGCGCCTGCGCCTGCAGGACCACCTGCGCCGCGTGCAGAAGCGCTTCGGCTATCAGGAGGTCATCACCCCGCATATCGGCTCGAAGAACCTCTATGTCACCAGCGGCCACTGGGATCACTACGGCAAGGACTCGTTCCAGCCCATCCACACCCCCGAGGAGGACGAGGAATACTTGCTGAAGCCGATGAACTGCCCGCACCACTGCGAAATCTTCGCATGGAAGCCCCGCTCATATCGCGACCTGCCGCTGCGCATTGCCGAGTTCGGCACCGTCTACCGCTATGAGCAGAGCGGCGAGCTGCACGGCCTGACCCGTGTGCGCTCCTTCACGCAGGACGACGCCCACCTGTTCTGCCGTCCCGACCAGGTGAAGCAGGAGTTCCTCAACGTCATGGACATTATCAATATTGTATTGTCGGCCTTTGGCTTCAACTTCGAGGCTCAGATTTCGCTTCGCGACCCTAACGACCACGACAAGTACGTGGGCACCGACGAGGACTGGGCACTGGCCGAGCGCGCCATCCAGGAGGCCTGCGAGGAGAAGGGGCTGCCCGCCAAGGTAGAATACGGCGAGGCTGCCTTCTACGGCCCGAAGCTCGACTTCATGATCAAGGACGCCATCGGCCGCCGCTGGCAGCTGGGCACCATCCAGGTGGACTACAACCTGCCGAAGCGCTTCGGTCTGGAGTACACCGACGAGGACAACCAGAAGAAGACGCCGGTAATGATTCACCGCGCACCCTTCGGCTCTATGGAGCGTTTCGCCGCCGTGCTCATCGAGCACACCAGCGGTCACTTCCCCCTGTGGCTCACGCCCGACCAGGTGGCCATCCTGCCGCTGTCGGAGAAGTACAACGACTATGCCAAGAAGGTGGCCAAGCAGTTCGACCTGCAAGGCGTGCGTGCCACCATCGACCTGCGCAACGAGAAGCTGGGCCGCAAGATTCGCGACAACGAGCTGAAGCGCATCCCCTACATGGTGATTGTCGGCGAGAAGGAGGAGGCCGAGGGTCTCGTCTCCATGCGCCAGCAGGGCGGCGGCGAGCAAGCCTCGATGACCATTCAGGAGTTCATCGACCGCATCAACGCCGAGGTAGCCGAGCAGACGAAGGACTTCTGACGTTTCGCCAATAAGGAATGTATCAGCACGAGCGTGTGTCATAATACGCTTCGCGTCTAAAACAAAACCAAACAAAACAAATAAAAACCAAATAAAACCATGGTTTTTGTGGTTTTGTTTGGTTTTTATTTGTTTTTGAAAGACGCGAAGCGTATCATCTCACATTTTGATACGCCCTTGTCTTTTATTCTAATTCCGGCCATTCATCGGCACTCCAGGAGATGGGCCGCTGAATGAGCATGGCAGCACCGTTTTGCGTGGCACTGTAGCCGTGGCAGATAAAGATATCTTCGCCGTCGATGGTATAGGCAGCGCAGTGACCGGCAGCCTCCCATTCTTTCTTGTCGCCCTCCAGGAAGAGAGTGCCGCCGCCGTTGGCCATATCCTTACCCTCGCGGTCTAAGTAGGGACCGTCAACGGTCTTGCTTCGTCCCACGGCCACACGGTAGTTGCTCTTGGCACCGCGGCAGCAATAGTCCCACGACACGAATAGATAGTAGTAGTCGCCATGTTTGAAGATGAACGGTGCCTCGATGGCGTTAGTGCCAGCAAATTGCGAGGTAGGGTTCGGCTCCAAAGGCTTGTAGCCGGGGGCATAGCGGCGGGCAATGGTTCGTGGCTTTTCGCCTTGGGCAACATGCATCGTTGAGTCGAGGCGTACCAGCTGAATGCCGTCCCAGAACGAGCCCCAAACGAGCCAGGGCGTGTCGGTGGCCTCGTCGATAATGAAATTCGGGTCGATGGCATTCCAGTTGTCGCGATTCTCACGCGAGGCAACAATGCATCCCTCATCCTTCCATAGATTTGCGCCCAGTGAGCGGCTGCTGAGCAGGCCAATGGCCGAGCCGTTCTTACCAAAGGTGGAGCAGCTGTAAGCCATCCACCAGCGGCCGTGCCAACTGATGACATCAGGTGCCCATACATGGCTGCCGAAGCCCGGCACGGAGTCAGTAGTCCAGCCGGGGATGACGGTCATCACCGGCTGTGGCAGCACGGTCCATGTCTTGCGGTCCTTTGAAGTCATCTGCTGTATGCCCATTCCCGTGGAGTAAATATAATAGGTGTCGCCGTCCTTTGCCATCACGGGGTCGTGCACCATCGGCATTTCAGTGGTAAATGCTTCTCGGCGGAATTGCCGGCGCGGCCCCTGAGCGACAGCTGTCAGACACACGGCCACAAAAGCCGTCATAAATAGTATCCTGTGCATAGTAGGGAAGAAATATAAAAAATTAGTTGTTGAAAATTGTATTTATTTCCCACTCGTCGCGCCAGCGCACGACGGGCTTGCCATCCTCAAACTCAATGGGAAGCCAGATGTAGCGTGCGTCAATGGGATGGCGCGGACGCCAGATATCAGCCATAAAAATATACTGGCCTTCAACAGGGAGTATGAACGTGCTCTGTCCGTCGAAGGTTTTTTCTGCCTTCGGGCCACGGCAGGGATTGGGATGCTGCGTCCAGGGTCCCCAGATGCTGGGCGCTGAGAACATGCGGGCCTCGTTGGGTGCCCAGCCGGTGCAGCCCGAGGTGATCATCCAATAAGTGCCGTCGTGCTTGAAGATGGCCGGTGCCTCGTTCTGACCGCCAGGAGCCACGCGGGTGTATCGGCCGGTGTGGTGCAGATAGTCGGCCGTCAGCTCGGCAATGTGCAGCGTATAGTTCTCCTCCGATGAGAAAATATGATAGGCCTTGCCGTCGTCGTCAATGAAGAGTGTCATGTCGCGCGACATCTGCCCCTCGTTGTAGTCACGCTTTAGGTATTCGTCAAATCCCATGGGCGAGCCCTCCACAGGCCAAGTGCCGGCATCAGCGCGCTGTGAGTAGAGAAACTTATACGGACCTTCGGGACGGTCGGCCACAGCCACTCCATAGCGTGCTGCATTGTATCCCCTACCCTTCAATTCGAGGTGGAACCACATGCAGAACTTCTTCGTGACGGGATTGTAGATGACCTTCGGACGCTCCAGGATGCAGCCGCGCTCAATGTCGTGTCCCCTCTCGTCGCTGACGCTGAGGGCAACGCCGCAGTTGCGCCAGTTCACCAAATCTTTCGAGGCATAGCACATCACGCCCACCAGTGCATCGCTTGTACGCTCGCTCTTATGCTCGCCGAACCAGTAGTAAGTATCACCGTACTTCATCACGCCACCGCCGTGGGCGTTGATGTGGCGACCCGTGTCGTCGCGCCACAACTCGCCGCTGCGTATGGTCTTCGGTTTCTGCTGCTGACCGTTCCAATACTGCTCCAGACGCTTGGCCTCGGCCTTGGTGATGTGGATGACTGAGCCGTGCTTGGGCGACTCAAAGTTCGTCAGTTTCATCTTGCCCTCGTTGAAGTGGCCAAGGGGCGTAAAGGTTTTGAAGTCAGAGGTCTCGACGAAGCCGAAGTTGTGAGGATTGATGCTGTAGATGTCGTACATGATAACCCACTTGTTCTCGCCGATGCGCTTCCACACGTTGGGGGCCTCGCAAGCTCCGTGCTCGGCGTCAATCTGCTCGGCGTGGAAGTCGTCAAAATGGTTGATACGGTCGCTGATCATGTATTTGATGCCTGCGGGATTGTCCTGCGACACGTATGTCATGAAATAGCGGCCGTCGGGCATGGGACAGATGTCGGCATCGAGCACCTGCGTGGTCTCGTCGGGATATTCAAAGAGCAGCTGCGGCTCAGTCTCCAAGGTGGTGAAGGCTTCGTCGGCATAGCTATAGTAGAGCTTCGTGCGCCCTCCCGCCTGCTGGCGTATGGTGAAGTAGACCATCGGCTTGCCAACCTGCGGGTCCCAGATGGTCTGCGGCGCCCATGCACAGCCAATCTCGCCGAAGTGCTCGGGGAAGAGCCGGTCGATGCGTGCCACATGGTGCGTCCAGTGGATGAGGTCGTCGCTCGCCATCAGCACCAGTCCGCGGTTGTTGCCCCATCCGTACTTGTCGGGCCGTTCCCACTGCGTTGTGCGGATGCCCTTCTGCCGGCCGAAGATGTGCAGGTCGGTCATGGCGATGTAGAATTTTCCGTTAGGCGCCCGGTAGATGTGCGGGTCGCGGATGCCGTGCTGTTCGGCAATGCTGTCGCCCGAGATAATCGGCTCACCGTTGTTCACGGCTGTAAACGTGTAGCCATCGTAGCTGATGGCCATGAACAACCCGTGGGTAGGGTCGCTGAAAAAAGTAAAGAGATAGGCACCCATGTCCTTCTCTCGCACCTGCCGTCCATAGCTGCCAAGGGTGAGGAGGCAGCAGGCAATGATCATCAGTTGTTTCATATCCAATTTTAGTTTTATTTGTTGCAAATATAATGATTATTGTTGAAAAAACGTTATTTTTGCATAAAGAATTAATAATCTTTATCAAGTAAGCTATCTGGTAGAAGAAGAAAAAAAATATGCTTTTGTGACGTTTTTCAGCAGAAAAAGCCGTAATTTTGCAGAAAACAACCGAAACCATGCTGACCGAAAAGACGATGGAACGACTGCGGATACTCGCAGAGTCGGCGAAGTACGATGTGTCGTGCTCCTCCAGCGGCACCGTGCGCAAGGGTAAGCAGGGCATGGTGGGCTCGACAGTGGGCGGTGTGGGCATCTGCCACTCGTTTGCCGACGACGGGCGCTGCATCTCGCTGTTGAAGGTGATGCTGACCAACTACTGCATGTACGACTGCGCCTACTGCATTAACCGTCGCACCAACGACATTAAGCGGGCCACGCTCAGCGTTTCTGAATTAGAGGAAATCACGATGGAGTTCTACCGTCGCAACTACATCGAGGGGCTCTTTCTGAGCAGTGGTGTAGTGCGCAATCCCGACTACACGATGGAGCGTCTGACCGCCATCGTACGCGACCTGCGCACCGTGCATCGCTTTAACGGCTACATCCATCTGAAGACCATTCCCGGAGCCTCGCAGGAGCTGTTGCAGGAGGCAGGCCGCTATGCCGACCGCATGAGCATCAACATCGAGATTCCCAAGGAAGAGTCGCTCAAGGCATTGGCTCCCGAGAAAGATCACAAGAGCGTGTTCCTGCCCATGCAGCAGATTCAGCAGGGCGTATTGGAAAACAAGGAAGACCGCCGTAAGTTCCGCTACGCTCCGCGCTTCGTGCCTGCCGGCCAGTCGACGCAGATGATTGTCGGCGCCACGAAGGAGAGCGACCTCGACATTCTGAGGATGTCCAACGCCATGTACCAGCAGCCCACCATGCGACGTGTCTACTACAGCGGCTATGTCAGCGTAAACACCTACGACCCGCGCCTGCCTGTGCTGAAGCAGCCACCCCTCGTACGTGAGAACCGCCTCTATCAGGCCGACTGGCTCATGCGCTTCTACCATTTCAACGTCGACGAGATTGTTGACGACAAGCACGCCCACCTTGACCTCGATGTCGACCCCAAGCTTGGCTGGGCCCTGCGCCATCCGGAGTTTTTCCCCGTCGACATCAACGCCGCCGACTATGAGGACATTCTCCGCGTGCCAGGCATCGGGGTGAAGAGTGCCCTGCTCATCGTCAGCTCGCGCCGCTTCAATCGCATCACGTCATATCACCTGAAGAAAATGGGCGTGGTGATGAAGAAAGCCAAGTATTTCATCACCTGCGGTGAACTCACCAGCGCCTTCTCACAGCCCATTATCGGCATCAACGAGCTGCACCCCGAGCGTCTGCGCCCTCTCCTACTCTCAAAAAACCAACAGAAGCGTGCGGCTGAAGAGCAACAACTGACACTCGACTTCAAAGACTAACGTCAGGGCGATGATGCCTAAAAGCTTCAAAACATCTTTAACCACGTGGTTACGACACCTCAACATGCCACCCTTCAACAGAAAAAGAGGTTGCGTCAAAATATAACACAACCTCGTACTGATTGGCTCGCAGTTACTTATCGAATCACCATGACCTTCTTCACCCGTTGATTGCTCGTCGACTCTGCCTTCACGGTGTAAGCGCCCTTAGGCAGGCTCAAAGTACAACTGGTTTGGCCAACATCTGCATGTGCAACCCTGCGTCCGGAAATATCGTAGACAAATACTTGTGTGAGTGGGTCGCTGCTGACTGAAGAGATATGCACGCCACCAAGCACAGGCTCAATCTGGATGTCGCTCTCGGCTAGAGACTCTTCGTCAATGCTGGTGACGAGGAAATAACGGTTTTGCGTAGAACCCGGTACACGCACGCTAGTGCCGCTGACAAGCTGTGTGAACGTCTGCAGATAGGCATCGTAGAGCTGCACGTCACTGTTCAGGCTTTCCACTCCATTGAAGGTGAGAGTGGCGGGGTCGGTGCTGTTGCTGATAATGCCAAGTGGTAGAACATTGAAATGATGCAGGCTGTTGATGCTGGTGGCCAGCTGGCCTGTGAGCGTGTAGACCACGGGGATGGGCGACGAGATGTCGCTGACAAGGAAGGTCTCGAGGTCTTCCTCTGGGCAGAAGGTGTTGCTGGCGTCGGGGCTGACGATGACACGGGCCTCGCTGACGTTTCCATCGCGCTGGGCGCGGATGGAGAGGTAGGGCCGCGAGGGGTCGGAGCCCGAACCTGACGTTTCGGTGGTGGCACGTGCGGAGACCATCATGTCTGTGGTGAAGGTCACGGTGGTCTCGTTCAGATTGCCGCCGTCGGTAGCGCGGACGAAGAACCCACGACGGGCAGGCACAACCTGCAGACCTTCGAAGCGGTCGCTGCCGCTATTGCCGTTGACCATCACGTCGGTCCATTTCCACCCTGTCGGCGTCAGGTCTTCGTCGATGCCAATGTCGCTATCCTTCATCACCAGATAATACGGAGCCAGATTGGTGTTTTTGGCGAAGAACTTCTGCATGTCGAGTCCGCAGATGAAGGGGTTGCAGGCAAGGAAGAATCCCAGGCTGCCCTGGCCTTCGTTCTTCAGCGTCACGGTGTATTCCTTCGGCTGCGGAGTAGGCACTTCCGGTGTGGGAGCGTCGAGGCGCAGGTCGTCGGAGCGCAGGCGTCCTCGGTAGTTCAGCTCAACGGTGTTGTCCGTAGTGATGCTGTTAATCCAACTGGCATCTGTAGGCCAAGGATTGTTCTCATCTTTAATATATACGCGGACACGGCGGTCCAAGGTATAAGTCTTGCCCCAGTCCCAGATATCGTAGTAATAGTCTTCCTTGGGCATGCGGAACACCGCTTGTTTTGCTTCATCGTTGTGAGCCTTGAAATGGTTGATGGGCATGACGCTGAAGCCACCGCCATCGTAGGGAACGGTGTGGTCGTTGTAGGCTCCGCTCCACGTTCCGCTAATGGCCACGTTCACCTTGCTGTTGCCCATAGGCTTATAGGCCAGTCGGTTCAGGTATTCGTTGGCGTTGAGGTCCTGCTGCCATACGAAACCATCGTCTTGCTCTACCCATTGACCCATGCCCGAGTCGCCAGTGTTAGCGTCGGTCTGGTCGCCATCGAGGGCACTCCACACGGCACCACGCTCATAGAGCACGGCCTTGGCCTTGTCCCAGGCGCGCTGGTAAACGGCGGGGGCAAAGCGGTCGTAGCCCAAGGTGTAGTTTTCTGAATTGACCTCCGCGCCCTGGGCATCGTAGTGCTTGATGCTGTTCACGGGGAGATAGTCGAACTGCACCGGCTCATAATAGGTGGTCTCTTGGCGGGCGCCCCAGGTGGGGGAATACCACTCGCCCGAGATGGTGTTCTTCAGCGGCGAACCCACCAAATGCCATTTGTTCTTGTCCAATGCGAACTCCACCCACGCCTTCTCGTAGTTGAGCAGCTCGGCATGCAGCAGCTCCGTCTCGGGCTGGAATACAATCTTGTCGCAGACGTTGCTGGTGTAGAGCTCGGTGATGATGTCGCCCTTCTTGCGTATGCTGTCGCCTGGGTTGTAGGGGTCTTCGACGTTCTCATTGTTCCCTTCGTAAGGCCAGCGGTGGCCCTGGAAGTCATAGCGGATAAGCGGAGAGGACGTGCTGCGCAGGGCGGGGAAGCCCGTCTTCACGCCGCCAATCTCTTCGTCGCCATCGTCGTAGAGCACGGCCGATGGGGCGGTCTCATCGGTCATCATCAGGATATTGGTGCAGTAGAGCGGTGCATAGCCACGTCGCTTCTGCCGGTCGGCAGCCGTGATGTAGTTCACTTTTGGTGAGCCATCATCGTTGGAAGCGGCTTCGTCAATCATGCCGTCACTCTTCACATGTCCGTTCCACAGATAGGTATCCTTCAGCGTAGTGCCGTTGGCGGCCTGCAGCTCGTCGTAGTCGGCACGCCGCCAGTTGTCATCGTTACTCCAGTCGGTGTTGCCGGCACGGCCAGTCCATACCTCGTAGTCGGGAACAATCCTGACGACGAAAGCGCCAAAGCCCTCGCAGCGCGTGGATTCCTCGCCCTCGATGCGCTCGGTGAAGGGGAATTTCAGCGTGTAGCTGTAGCCCTCGCGGACCTTGAAGTTGCTATTGAAATAGAATACCAACGCCTCGGATGGTTTGTCTTCTGAATTACCTTCGGTTCCATTCAGATAGGTAATGGTTCCCACTGGAGCACCGTTGAGACTGTTATAGTTGGCCACCAAGAACCGCTCCATCTCGGTATCATCGGTGGAAGTAAGCAAGACGACATTGCCTTGAACGGTTTCATTATCAACAACCTTCGTTTCCAGCATCTTGATTCCTACGGCACCTTCCGATTCCACTTTTACGTTTCTGATGGGTATGTGCAGACGGGTGAAACCCTCGTTTCGCGCGTTAACTTGCTCAAACTGTTTCTTGGCAATACGCACGCTGAGCAGTCCACCAAGGGCGTCGGGATAGGCCTTGTCGGGGAATCCAATATCGATGCTAGGAGCCACTTCGCCCACCTTTAACTTCAAGGGTTGCGGCTCGGAGCAGCTGAAGATAACGTCTTGCTGGCCCGTGTCAATGTTTTGTTCTATGGGCAAAGCACACATATATACATACTCGTCATCGCCCTCTCTTTCAAATTTCATGGAGTTGCGGTCGAGGAACAGATTGGCCACCCTCGACCTAAGATAAATCTGCGGCCGGCTACCGTCAGCCGGGAAGGCCAAAGATTTCAGGTAGTCAACCTTCTCTTGGGTAAGGGTATAATCCTCATAATTGGAGTTAGTGACAGGAACGGTGAGATCGTCGAGCGTTGTGGCATAGGGATAGTTGTATCGCAGGGACTTCAAGGCATCCTGTAGCGTGAAGCTGTGGTCGGCACTCTCCTGCAGATAGAAATTGTCCAACGACCCTGAGACATCCTTGGAGCCTACCCACCAGTCGAAAAAGACATTTCCATCCACGTCTTCCTCCAATTCGCCCGTCTCGGTGTTGAGATAGTATGAAGTCAACTGCATGGAAATGGTCTGGATGGTGTTCTCGCAACGGGCGTACTCATACAAGTCTTGTTTACCCACCTCACCATCTACTTCGATGAAGGGTTTCATAAAGAGCATGGTACTCTTCGAGCAAGTGCTGAGCACATCGAAATATTGATAGAACCTATTAGCGTCCTCAATGGTTAGTGGTTCAGAAGGAAGAATGGCAACCATCAACTTATAATTGTGGTAGTACTCAAAGTTGTCGATTTTCATCTTGCCATTGATAATCAGCTTTTCCTTTCCTTTTTCAAGTGCATAGAACACCGTTCCCTCAGGGTATCTGTTATTATAGAAGTCGGCAAAGTTGTACTCCTTGTGATAAGTTGGCGAATTAAAACGGTTGCTCCATTCAAAATTCAAGAATGCCGGTATTAGGTTGTTGTTTTCGTCTGTTGTCTTCATAATCGCATCATCAAAGATGGCTCGATATGATTCGGCATATCTATCTTCAGTCAGGTGTCCATCATTGAGCATGGCCGTAAATTCATCGTCGGTATAGGTGCGGTTGTCGATGCCTTCTGCGGCAGCCTTCATCTCGGAGAAGAACTTGTCCCAGTCAAGATAGGCAAGGCTGATGTAGGAAGTTTGCTCTGGCTCACCTTCTTGCCATTCTGGTATTGAACGTGAAGTGAGTAGACTTTCGTAGTCGTTAGCCAGTCGAATCATCTCCAGTTCACCACCGCAGATGGGGAGGTAGGTACCAGCCTCAATGGTGGGCAGGATGGAGAAAATCCAGATGTCGTCAAGCATATAGTCGCCGCCTTCGGTACTGGTGGCATTATTTTCTATCTTCAGATAATAATCGTCAGAGCCGTCGCCGTAGAACTCGAAATAGAACTGCTGCCATATCCAGTCTCCATTAGTGCTAAACACCTTGTTATCATTAGGATAAATAGTAGTTCCGTTGTCTCTGCGGGCAAAATAGGGAAGCTGTCCTGGGCAGAAGCTATATACCATGTCCTCTGAAATGATGTTACCTTGTAGGTCGCGTTTGCGCCCCATCACGGTGAGTATGACACTGCCAGCCGAGTGATTGCCCCAAGCACCATCCAATGATGCCATCCAGCCTGAGCACATCAACAGTGAACCTTCGCAGAAGTCGCCCTCGAACGACATGGTAGCCACTTGTCCGGGCATGTCAGAAGCATCAACGAACAGATAGCCCGGGTCGAATTCATCAGAGTATTTGATTCCTGTATAGTCACTCGCACTTCTCAAAGTGTATTGGGCGCTGCCGTTAACATTTGTCGTGTGAACTCTACCCACACCGGAACTACCCCATCCTGCAGCTATTCGTGGATCCCATTTGCCACTTGTTATACGACGAGCATAAGAATAGTTTGTGGTGGCGTAGTTGAGTGGCAGGGCTGCCATGATTGTATCCATCCCACTGCGAGTGGGCGAGACGAAGCCAAAATCGTGATGATAGTCGAAGTTCAAGTAGGCATGTGGTTTACCGCAACGTTCACGCAGTGCTTTAGGTGAGCGTTCAGGATATACTGCTTCATCGCCCACAATGTCCATATAAGGCAGCGTCTCGGTGCCAGCGTCGAAGACAATGGTGAACTTGGCAATGTTGTAGCGGTTTTGGTTGCCATCGGCATCGACAGCGTAGACCTTGATGTCAATAGACGAACCCGCAGGGACTTCGCGGCTTCCGGGATAGTGGAACGAGATGTGTCGACGACGCTTATAGTTTGTCTCCGTGACATAGGTACCTATGTCGGTAGCTTGTGGCAACTGGAGAAGAGTGGCGTCTACCCTGATGCCCGAGCCATGGTCAGTGGTCTCGATGACGTAGTAGCGGTCGGCGTTGGTTTTACCGCGTCCCACCTGCACCAAGTTCTCGTCGGTGCGTTGGCTTTCTTCACCGGTATAATTCTTATAAATCCAGTAGTTCTCCAAGTCGTTGTTCAAGGGTATATATTCGTCCACCAACCCTTGAGTCTTGTTCGAGAAGTGGATGGCGCGTTCTTCCAGCCAATCATCGCCCGTCTTGGTCACCAGTTCGTTGGCCATTACCTTGGCGTCGATGAGCGTCCATATCTGTCGTAGACTCAGTGTGGGCTCTGTCAGGTCGCCACCCTCAGCAGCCGTAGTGGCACTGCCATTGGCATAGCTGAGGTCATTTCTGTAGTTGTCGCCCTCCTTGTTGTAGCAGAAGTCGCATGCAAAGGTAACCTGGTCCTCGTCGGTCGGCAGACGCCCCAGCGCCGACAGTTTGATGAACATATTGCGTTCGCCAGTGGTGGTAGCCTTGCTAAGGTTCACACCGTCACTGTTTGTCAGTGCGTTGCCCAGCACCAGACCGTTCTTGTAGACGTAGGCATCGTTGTCGTTGAAGGGCATGAAATACTTATGTGTCAGCGGCTCATCGCTGTCATAGAGATACAACCGTTGGTAGGCTTTGTGGTACGTGGCGGCTGTTGCCTTACTGGTGGTAAGGTACAGTCCGACAAAGTCGCCCTTCTTGACGTAGCGGGTGAGCCGGTATTCGGGGGTGTCCTGAGTGCTGATGGTGGTTCCATTAGCGAGCGTCCGCTCGGTCATGCCGGTACCCGGCTGCAGGAACTCGCGGGTGAAGGTTCCACTTCCCAATTCATTAGCACGTTCCTGGAAGAACGACGGGCGGTGGAGTATTTCAAAATCCTCGGTACTGTCATCGAACCAGGCGTCGTTCGAGGTTATCTCGCGGAAGTAGATGGCCGCCAGATGCTTCTCGTTGTCGGTGAGATTAGCGATGGCTTTCTCAGTAAAAGTATTGTTGTTACCAGGTAGGAACACGTTGTTGGTGTCTAAGCGCTTCAGCATATAGCCATAGTCGCCATCTACAAGGGTAAACCGCGCAGCCTTCTCGGGGTCGCTGGTCACCTGATAGCACTTAGCTGTGGCGTTCCAAGCGATGTAGCGCCCGAACTCGTTCTGGAAACGGTAGTAGAACACATCGTCTCCTTCGGATCCAGCGATGGGTTCCCGTGCAGTCCAGGCCATGCCGCCGTAGTTGGCCGGATTGCCTACCAGGTTGCAGTCTTTTCCGCTCTCCATTTCGAGATCGTACATGCCATAGAGCAGCATGTTGTCGAAATAGAATACATATTTTTTGCCATCCTCCAAATCGGATGGAATCTTCTCTATCCCGAAGTAGCTGGTGGGCTTGTTCTTGTATTCATAGAAGGTAATAGTACGGTTATTACCTGTAGGCTTGGTCGCGACGGTGTATCCGCCGTAGAAATTATTGTCGTCGGTGAGGCGTGTGAGCTGCCATCCACCGAGACCGAGAGTCACTGTAAAGCGGGCTGCTTGGTCAGGGTCTTCTGTCGTGACATACTTATTTCTGGTCGCATTATCAGATGCTGGGTTGTCTTTGATGTATTGTGTGCCATACATCAGTTTATAGATGGGGTTGCCGGCGGCATCAACACCATCACATATTGCCTTTCTGGCACAGATGGGAACGTCGTGGAAGTACAGCTCATACCATCCATCACAGTCCATGGTAGGCCTTGCAGCCTCGATGTCATCGGGCACGTCAGCCTCTTCAAACGAGAAATCGGTCCTGACATTATTGCCCGTGTTGGTGGCGTTACGGTTGTGGTAGACTTCGGAGAACATGTCGCCGTTAGCCACCGTCACCTTCACATTGGGTGTGTCGCCGTTGCGACATTCCAAGTGCCAGCCAGTGCGTTCGGCTCGCACTTCGAACTGTGCCGCTTGTGTAATGTCTGTGGTATAGCCCAACCCCGTCTCCGTTCGGCAAACGTAGCGCCCTTTGTCGTGTTCCAACAAATAATAACCGTTGGCATTAACGTGGGCTTTGATTAATGTCTGCTCCACACCGGCAAATTTCAGCACATACCATTTGCCGTCCTGCATTGTGGGCACATCCTGCGGCATTGGGTCGTCGTTGCGCACGAAATCCACGATGCTGTTATTGGTGTTATTGTTATTGGCCAAGGTTGCCAAGACAGGACTGACGAGGTAAGCTGGTTGACCAGTGCATCTGAAAGCCCTGTTTGTGTTGTCCTCGTCTGTCAGGACCATCAGATGGTCGTCCGCTCTTGTGCGAATGACAAAATTGCCGGCATCTGTTCCCGATGACACCACGGAATAGTACCGGTTGTTGCCCACGTCAAAGGGCTTGCCCATGTAGAGGCCGTTACCACTTTTAATATGGTAACCGGTGCCGCTTTGTTCTATCGTCCACGTCATGCTTCTCAAGTTGGGCGTCCACAGGCAAATGCCGCTCCTGGCGGTGCCGCTACTGACGCAGAGCGGTGGGGGGGTAATGTTGTTGTAGGTATCAGCCATGCCAGGACAGCCCATCTCATGAATGAAGCGTCCATAGGTGGTGACCATAAACCTGATGAAGTATTTCTGACCGGTGGTGGGTTCATAGTCGGCCAGTTCCAGCTCGTCGTCGACGGCTATCAGATTTGTTGAGGCGATAACGCGTGAGTCGGTAGTGTTCACCGTCTCTGCCCGCATGATGTATTCACTGTCGCTATTGTCGGCATTCACCACGCGCAGCTTCGGACGTGCATCGGCATTAGTGTAGATGCGAAAGGCGGTAGCCTGCGCCCTGTCAGCAGTGGTCTTGAAGGTGGTACCGTCAAGGTAGATGTAGTTGCCTTGCAGGTTGCGCAGGTATTTGCGTCCCACCCATGTCCATAGCCGGTTTTTGGCGGCGTCGCCGGTGGTATTGGGGTTGTTGCCGCGCAGGGTCATTGTCAGTGCATTTCCCACCCCATTGTCGGTTACCACGCGATATGCGTTCCAGGCTACGCTATTACGGTTGGTGAAGCGTATATAGAAAGCGTTGGAGGTGATGTCATCTACCGTAGGGGTGACGATGGTACCCCCACCAGGGCCTACATTTCCCGTTCTTTGGATGAGGGCAATGATATTCTTCACTGCCTCCATGTCACTATCTTCTGTGAGATAGTTGTCGTTACCGTATGACATGACGGCATTCACTCCCTTCCTTTTCAGCTTGTAGTTGTCGTTGCTGTCAAAGTATCCCTCCATCTCACAGGCGTTGGCGACATCGGTTACGCCGATGAAGTTAGTGCCGTTGAAGCCAATGTACAAACCTTCGGAGTTGAGAAGATAGTTTCCCTCCCAATGCCACTGTCTACTTGAATTGTCGCCCCCGTTGTATGAATATGCCTGCACTCGCAGGCTGTTATTATTGCCTGTGCTGCCAACAGTTCGTGAACCTGCTGTGCCTCGCGAGAATTGGATGATAAAATTCCCATCCTGCGCATTGGCTGATATGGCAAAAACCATCGCCCAGACAAAGAGCAATGTTCTGAGAAGTAGTTTTATATGTGCCATTTGACGCATGTTGACGGTTGCCTAATTTACTTTGAAGATATTATAGTTGAACTGATACTCAAGTCCCTCCAGCTTGACTTTGATGGTGACGGAAACCAGGCCGGTCTTGCCTTCAGCATTGTCGAGTTTTCCCACGATGTCGCCCGATGGCAGTTGGATGAAGTACTGGCCATCCTCGAAAATCTGCAGGTCGCCACTCATGATGAGTCCCGTGCCAGATTCGCTATCGATACATTCGGCGGCGCCAGTAGTGACATTGGTGGTGTAGGAGTCGGCTAGTTTGAAGACGACGTCGCTGTCGTCGAAGCCGCGCCAGACGCCTTCGGGGTCGGTGTCTTTGCGGAACATGGGGCGCAGGAAGATGTATCCACCTGTGTTGAATGTGATGCTGAGGGCGTCGGCCGACACCACGCGCGACTGGAAGCCGGCGATGGGTGGGAAAGGCAACGCCTCTACACGGAAGCTCCAATCACGAAACACGATGGGCAGCTTGATCCAGTCGTTGCGACGGATATAGTCGAAGCCAGACGAGGCGCTATTCACAGTGAAGCCGTAGCGATACTCCAGCACCGACTCATTACGGCGCACCTTCAGGCGGATAGAATACTGATTGTGGGTTGCGGTGGCGGTGGCATTAGTCTCGTTGACGTAGCACCAAGTGGCGCCCGTCCCGCCGTGTCCCGTCTCAGTGTTGATGGGAGTAAGGGCGATGGGGTCTTCCGACAGATTGACCGTATAGGCGACCGAGTCAGTTGTGGCAATATTTTTCGGATCGGCAGGCTCGAACAGACTTACATCGGTGGTGGTGAGCGGATAAATCTCGTAGCCCAAGATGTCGATTTGCTGGCCAGAGAGATTCTCGAAATCGAGCTGAATTTTGGCCATCGCGCGCACCAGTTCCACCTCAAACGACTGGTTCTCCACTTCTTCCACCTTCACCTTCTGCCCATTTACGTTGTTGCTCATGGGGATGTCGTTGGTCCAGCCGTTGGTGGTGGCCAGCGTCTTGGTGGTGAGGTCGGTGGGTAGTGCGGCACCCTTGCGGATGTTAAGCGTGCTAAATTCAAGGTTGGCAAAGGCATAGACGGTGTAGTTGCCTGGCGGCAAAAAGAATTGGAACGAGTCTTCCTCCTTACCATCGATGCCACACGAGCCAGCCACCAGCTCTTCTACGATGCCCGACTTGACGAACACCACCCAATAATCGTGGATTTTCTCTTTGCTGGAGATAGGGTCGAACCAATCGCCAGTGGCGCGTGTGGCACGCTGGTAGGGCGCCGAGAGATGCACCTCCACGCGTGCCATGCCATCAGGCACTTGGTCGTCAGCCTCGCTACAGGCGCTCAGCGCCAATACAGCGAGGAGGACAGCTACACAGACTATGGCATATTTCATCTTCATTTTTCTTTATCTTTACTAACTCATCACTATCACCGGATGCTCCACGAGCAACCATTTCCTGACGTAGATGCGTGCCTTCAGTTCCTCGGGATGCCTGTAATCGGGAGTGGGCGTTCCAGGACCCGTAGAAGGAATAAGCTTGAACGTGTAGACGTTGTTGCGCACAATGCCGAACTCCATCGTATTGTGAATCACGGCCACGTTGTTGGAATGGCGCAAGTAAGCAAAATAATAGCAGACGCCACCGGTATATTTCACCACGTGGCCATAGTGCTTGTGCTGGGTGTCGGTGGCGTAGTCGATGGCTGCGGCCTCGGTGCTGAAATAATGACGGTCGGCTTCGCTGATGTCAGTGAAAGAGCGGTCGGTGGTAGTGGTTGTGGTACTTTCTTCTCCGGTTTCTTCATCGACTGTGGTCTCCACTTCTATTTCGGTGTCCTGATAGGGTTCCACCATCCAGAAGTCTTGCCCCTGTGTGTAGGTGCCATTGGTTAGCTCGCCGGTGTTCTTGTCATAGGCAGTATGGAAGTTGTGCAGTGGCTCAAAGCGGCACTGGAACGCCACCCCAGTGGTGTACGACGAATGCGCCATTTCGGGTGCGTAGGTATTCTCGTCGACATATCCCAGGATGACCGATTGGCTGACCGATGTCATAGCGGGTGCCGGCGTGTTTTGCAGCAGTTGCTCTACATTGCCGATACGGGTGTCACCGTAGAGGGTTGTGAGCAGCATTGTGTTGGTGGTGTTGGCGGCCGTCTTCTGCGTAGAATAGGGATCGATGACCACATTCGTGGCAATGCCTCGTGGTGTGGGTGTCTCGTCGCCCAGGTATACGAGGTTTGTCCCGTTGATATTATCGGCGACGCGCTTGATGTAGAAGGAAGGTTTCTGGCAGGCGTTCACAATGGCCATCTTGTCGATGTAGAGTTTTGCCAATGTGGTAGCGTTGTCCGAAGCCTTGATGTCGTAATACAGCTGCCCGCCGGCCAGTTGGGCTCCCTCCGGGTTGTAGTCGATACGTGCTGCCATACGTTCGATGGTGACATGCATCCTGATGGGGTTTTCCTCTGTGCCTATGCCGCTGCCATAGTATTGGTCGTTCTCATTAGTCATGACGAAGCGCTCTGCCGTACCGTTGTTAACGGCCCACGTAGCATCGGGCATGGCGTCACGCAGAGCACCCAGAGTGGTGAAGCTTTGTGTCAAGTCACCCTTGTTGGCAATGACGATGAAACGGAAAGATTCTGGCGTCGTCTCTCTGGGCAGATAGTTCACGATGGGTATGGTGAAGTCGTAGGTGAGCACGTCCTTCAGCACGTCATAATTCTTCAGTTTCAGATAATACTCACGAAGGGAATCCACCTTGGCCACATCCTCGTCGCTGAAGTATCGACTACCAAGGAATAGGGTGCTGCCGGGAGAATTGATGGTGTTGTTGTGGTCGAGTACGAAGACGGTGAAATTGTGCAGACGGTTCTCGTTCTGTAGTCCATATTGCCATCCATCGCCCTCTTCGCCGCCATTGGGCACAGCAGCTCGCGTGGAGCCACTATCTTCACCCAGCACGCTGATCGAAAGAGAGATGTGCAGGACGGCCCCTCCTTCTTCATTGTCCACGCAATTGGAATAGTCGTTATATATACATGCCCCAAAAAGTGGTGTCAGCAATGTCAGAAGTATGAGAGCCACAACACTATTTTTGTACTTGCGTCGTTTCATAGCCTACAAAGGTACGAAGAAATCATGAATTAGCATCATTTTACCCACCAAAAACAACACACCCCCAGTTATTTTGACAAAAATTTAACAATACTGATCTTTTTTAACTTAAAATAGCACCAACTGTCTGTTTTTTCCCTCCACCCATTACCTTCTCCCCTCCAAAGGATTGAAGGGCGGGGAGCCTGCGCAACGTTGTTCAGCGATTCTAGTTTTAGCGGACAGCAATAATTTGATATACCATTGCATATAGGGTGCATACATGCTATTTGTTGTTTACAGTTGGCCTTGGTAGAAAAAAAAGGACCTCCACAGAAAATTACGGAGGCTCCGCAGCGAAAAAAAGAGGCTCTGCAGCGGGGAAAAAACTACTTTCCGTCAATTCCGACAATTCCGACAGTTAATTTTGCGTACTCGGAGGGATTGATGGACCAAAAGTATGTATAATTATACATTAAATATACAATAATAATAACATAAAAATATTTGTATTTTTCTTTCTGAGTTGTTGCAGGTGTCAATTTCCGCCTGTCGGAATTGTCGGAATTGTCGGAAAATCCAGAAATTCAGACCATGCCTAAGCCACTACAGTCGCTCTAACCGTAGAAAACTACGCTGCGCAACGTTGTTCAGCGATTTTAGTTTTAGCGGACAGCAATACTTTTCTTACAATTCTTACAGCCGAAAATGGGCACTCACGTTTGGAACGAAAAAGAAAATCGCATTTTCTTTGTTTTTCTCTTTCTTTTTCCTTACCTTTGCGACATACTTGAGAGAAGAAATGCAAGTCTACGTGTTTGATAATACGCTCGACGGGCTGTTGACTGCCGTGTTCGATAGTTTCTTCCTGCACCAACAACCTGAATTCCTGTTGGTTGAGGGTGAGCAGCTGCCGCTGTTTGCCGATGAGCCCCATCGGGTGGTAACCGACAGCGGGAAGGCCGAGCGTGTGTGGAAGGGGCTGGAAAAGCATCTCTCAAAAGACGGCCTGCACATGATTACCATCAGCTGGCTCTCCGAAGAACGCTCATTGAATCAGCCATTGTTCAACTTCATCTGCAAAGTGTTTCGACTGCCTGCCAATTCAGGAATAGAGCAAAACGCCAGCGACTCTGACGTGCTGGCTGTGCGCAACACTTGCCGTCGCGTGCTTCATGAACAGCTGCGCATGAAGCAGTTCATCCGCTTCCAGAAGGCCAAGGACGGCACCTACCTTGCCGTCGTCTCACCCGACCACAACGTGCTGCCCATCATCACCGGCCACTTTCAGGACCGCTTCAACGACCAGTCGTGGCTCATCTACGATGCCAAACGGCACTACGGCTACTATTATGACGGGCAGGCGGTCATCCGCGTTACCTTTGAAGACGAAGCCTCAGTACCTTTCGACCTCACCAACGGCAAGATGAATGCTGATGTGCTGAGCGAGAACGACAAACTGTTCCAGGATCTCTGGCGCACCTACTTCAAGGCCATCTGCATCAAGGAGCGCCTGAACCCCAGGAAGCAGCTCAGCGACATGCCCCGCCGCTACTGGAAGTACATGACGGAGAAGAGCGGTACAGAACGTTGACTATCATACCCTAAAAACGACATGAATAACAGTTGGCTGAACACAGAGAACATTGGCAGGAGCGCAGAGGGAGTGGAGTATCATCCGCTCGTGCCTTTCCTGCCAGAGAACGCAAGGGTGCTGTTTCTCGGCAGTTTTCCGCCACAGCAGAAGCGGTGGTGCATGAGTTTCTATTACCCGAACTTTATCAACGACCACTGGAGGATTGAGGGCGAGATATTCTTTGGCGACCGCAATCACTTTGTTCTCTCCGGCGCCAAGACCTTCCGCCTTGAGGCCATCGTCGCTTTCTGCCAGGACAAGGGCATCGCGTTCTTCGACACCGCCACCGCCGTGCGCCGGCTGAAGGATAATGCAGCAGACGAATTCCTGGAGGTTGTTGAAGCGACCGACATCCGCAAACTACTGCAACGGTTGCCCCATTGCGAGACAATCGTCACTACAGGGCAGAAGGCTACCGACACCATTCGAGATTATTTCAATCTCCCGGAAAGCCCTAAAGTGGGGACTTCTGTTCCTATACCCAATATCATAAACCACGACGGCCGGCAAGTGCGCCTCCATCGTCTTCCGTCCTCTTCCCGTGCCTACCCGCTGGCTTTCGACAAGAAAGCGGCGTTCTATCGTGCAATGTTTGCAGAGGCGGGGCTGATTGTTACATAGCCGGTTTCCCCCTATGGTCTGTCGGCCTTCTTCGTGCCGAAGGCCGAGGGCTGCGGCCCCATGACAAATTCCAGCGTGCCGCCACGCACAATGTCGTCGTACATGATATAGGAACGGGTGTAGGGCTTGCCGTTGAGGCGGGCACTCTGGATGTAGATATTCTCGTCGCTCACGTCCACGGCCCTGAGGGTGAAGGTCTTGCCGCCGCCCACCTTCATCGTCACCTCGGGGAAGAGGGGTGAGCCGAAGACATATTTTCCGCCAGCGGGTTCCACCTGATAGAGGCCCATGGCCGAGAGAACGTACCACGCCGACATCTGACCCACGTCCTCATTGCCGCTGAGACCGTCGGGAGCGTTGCGATAGAGTTCTTTCAGAACGTTGCGGATAAGTTTGGCTCCTTTCCACGGCTGTCCTACATAATTATACATATACAGCACGTGGTGGCTAGGCTCATTGCCGTGGGCATACTGGCCGATGAGCCCGGTGATGTCGGGCGGCGCCTCTTCGCCCAGGTCACCCTCGACAATGAAGAGCGAGTCGAGCTTCTCGACGAAGCGCTGCTCTGAGCCGAAGAGCGACACCAGCCCGTGTACGTCGTGCGGCACGAGCCAAGTATACTGCCAGGCATTGCCCTCGGTGTAGTCGCGGTTCTTGGGGGCAGAATGGAAAGGATTGAAAGCTCCCGGGAAAGAGAATTTTCCACTGCTGTCAACTCCGCGCATAAAGCCGGTGGCAGGGTCGAAATACTTGCGGTAGCTCTGTGCCCGCTGGTCGAAGTATTTTTGGTCGGCCTTATGCTTGAGTTTCTCAGCCACTCTGGCCACACACCAGTCGGCCAAGGCATACTCCATAGCACGGCCCACGGTTTCGTTGTCGTCAAAGAGGTCGCAGGGAATATAGCCGTATTCCTTCAGCAGCTTCAGACCGCGTTCGTCCAACATGGCCGAGGCTTTCATCGCCTCGAAGGCAGCATCCTTCTGCTTCGTCAGACCTTTCAGCACGAGGTCGGCCAGAACGGGAATGGCAGGGTTGCCCACCATGCAATTCGTCTCGCAACCCATCAGGTGCCACACGGGAAGCTTGCCCTGCTCACGCCAGATATTGAGCATCGTCGTGGCAATATCCTCTTGCATGTCAGGATGTATGAGTGTCATCAGGGGATGGGCGGCACGGTAGGTGTCCCAAAGGGAGAAGGTAGTGTGATTGGTGAAGTCGCCCTGATGCACCTCGCCGTCTGAGCCGCGGTACTTGCCGTCGACGTCGCTGAACACCGACGGAGCTGTCATCGTGTGATACATGGCGGTGTAGAAGACGGTGCGCTCGTCGTCGGTGCCGCCAGCCACCTGAATCTTCTGCAGCTGCTCCTCCCACTTGCGTTCAGCCTCAGCCGCGCAATGCCGGAAATCCCAGCCCGGCTGCTCAGCCTTCAGGTTTGCCCTGGCACCCTCGAGGCCGACCGCCGACAGTCCCACGCGCACCAGCAGCGGCTCGTCGCTGTTCGCGAATCTGAGCACCTTGACGGTGGTTCCGTCGTCGACGATCGTAACGGGCTTCGAAAACTCTGCCACGAAGAAAACTTTTTGATTGTCGGCCCAGCCCTTGGAAAAACGGTGTCCTGCAATGACGGTAGGACACTCCATACGAGCCTCGCAGCCGGTAACATGGTCCCAGCCGATGCCTTGACCGAGGTCGAGCCTGAGGTAGCCCACGGCTGCATTGACGGGCAGCGTGTAGCGATGCAGACCGGTGCGCTCCGTAGCCGTCAGCTCCACACGTATGCCATTGTCGAGCGTAACGGAGTAATAGCCGGGACGGGCATATTCGGCACGGTGAGAAAACTTCACCTCCTGCTGACTGGGCTCGAGGACGGGCAGCAATGCCACGTCGCCCAAGTCGCCAACGCCCGTACCGCTGAGATGCAGGTGTCCGAAGCCCACGACGATGGAGTCGCTGTAGTGGTAGCCCGAGCACCAGTCCCAGCCCTGGTTGTGCTGTGTAGGGCCGAGCTGCACGAAGCCGAAGGGCACGTTAGCCCCGAGGAACACATGGCCGTGGCCACCCGTGCCGATGAAGGGGTTGACTGAATCACTGCAGCGGTTAGCAGCGGCTTGACGCAGCGCTTCCGACTGCTGCATGCCATCCCTGGCCTGTAGCCGCACAAACACGGGATAATGGTCGGAAGGCAAGCGCCGCCGGTCGGTCCAATAGGCGTTAGTCAACACACCATAGCGTTCGACATCGAAATGTTTTGAGACGAAGATATGGTCGATGCGGCTGTCGGTCTTCCGCTCCTGATGCCAGCCGTTGAACGTGCCGTTCTCGGCGAAGCGCAGCCGGGCGGCGATGTAGCTGTCGCGCAGCAGGCCCGACTGTGTGAAGAGCGTGTAGACGTCGTCGTGCTGGTCAGCGTTGAAGTCGCCCGTCAGCACCACAGGCATGGTGTCGCCAGCCATCTGGCCGATGCGCTCCATCACCAGCCTGGCTGCCTCACGCCGTGCCACTACGCCTACGTGATCCAAGTGCAGGTTGAGGAACAGCAGTCTTAGGCCGGTGGCGCTGTCTTCAAACTTTCCCCATGTGCAGATGCGGATGCAGGCGGCATCCCAGCCGAGGCTTGGCCTGTCGGGCGTTTCAGAGAGCCAGAAGTGCCCGCTGTCCATGAGGCGCAGCTTCTGCCTGTCGTAGAAGATGGCGGCATATTCGCCCTTCGTCTTCCCGTCGTCACGGCCGACGCCGATGCAGTCGTAGCCGTCGAGCCGCTGCAGCATGTCGTGCAGTTGCGGCTCGAGCACCTCCTGAGCCCCGAAAATGTCGGGATGCTCGAAATTCACTTGGTCGCACAGCGCAGGGCAGCGCTGCTGCCAGCCGTTGCCGCTGGCGGCGTCCTCACTGTTCTGATACCTGATGTTATACGACCCCACGTAGAGCGTCTGTGCCGCGGCCTGTGCAGAAAGCAGCAGTGCCAGCAGCATGTGAATCATCGTCTTGTGTATCATATTGTCATTCTTCTAAATGAATTACTCCGGCTTGATGAGCTCCATGATTACAATAATATAGCTTTCCTCCTCGGTGTCCCATCTGGGGTTAGCTCTTCTTATGCGGACTGTGGTTCCTCCGCTACTTCTTGTCTCCTCTTCCTCTCTCTTCGAGGTTGAATTCTCCTTGTTGTGCAGGTGGGCAGGGGCTAAAACCCTGATTTGGCCGAATTTCTCGCCATCCCAGGTATAGAAACCATTGACGATGCGGTCGATGCCCTCGCTGCCTTCCCTTCTCGACACTTCAACCTCCTGCGTGCTGAGGAAGTTGTCGCAGTCGTATTGGTATTTGAATGTGGGGCTAGACAACACACCAACGCTAAAAGCATCGAACACGGCTTTCACTTTGCCGTTTTCAGGAGGGTTCACCGTGTAGCTACCCGACACGGTGAAAGCCGGCACGTCGTAGGTGATGGTAGCGTCATCACTGGTTTTCGACAAGTGGCAGTCAGGCACGGTGATGACGAAATGGCCGTCTTTGGCTGTTACATGTCCTATGAAGCGTTCATTGGGATCATAGGTATTAGGGCTAAAGCTGTATTGCTGGCCGAAGTCATGCGTCAGCCAGGTGACAACGCTCTCCACATAGGCATCGCAGTCGATGAATTCCGGTGAGTACATGGCGCCCTGGTCTTCCTCGGCTTCCGTCTCCCGGCCCGTCACCACCTGCGTCGTGTCCTGCTCAACGGTCTGCTGCACGTTTTCGCTCTGGCGGCGGTAGTTCACGATGTCGGTGGCGGGTGAATAGTAGCGCTGCCCCTGCGGCGAGTCGTAGTACCAACGTGAGCGCAGGCTGACGTCGACGCTGGCAGTGTCGGTGATGCCCAATTTGTTGTAGGGAGCCACGAACTCGTTCTTCCAGTCCTTCACCTTCACCACGAATGACTGCATACTGCCTGTCTTGTTGTTCTCCATCACAATTTGCAGGCCCGTGACGTATTCCTTCTCCTTCAACTCGGCCAATGGCGTGCACTTGGGCTTCACCAACAAGCCACGCTTGTCGAGCGACGGACCGCTGACCTCGGGTGTTGCTGTGGGTTGGTAGAATGCCACAATGTCGTAGTAATAGTCGTCGCCCATTACCAGATCCTTGCTGTTGGGACGCGTCATTACTGCTGCTGCAACGAAGGGCGGAGGAGCACCCTGGGCAGGGGAAGAGAAGTACATGTTGTCTGCGGTAAAGTCATCTTTATTGATGAATGAAAACTTCACCTCGCCGGGCTTTACTGCCTTTGAGGGTACTGCAAAGAGGTTGTAACGCTGTCGAGGGCTAGCGCTATTTTGGTTTTTGGCCAAGATGCGGAAAGCGTTTACCATGAAGGGATAGCCTTTCTGACCTCCTTTCTCGCCCAAGTTCTTAACACGCATGATGCAGTGGTCGGGCCTGTGCTCCACGTTGGGCAGCACCAGATGGTCGCCGGCATCCATCATCCGATAACTATATTGCTTGTTCTCTATCTCGCCGATGTACTTCTTGCAGAATCCTTCATAATACTTGACGAAGGCCAGATCGTTTTCGATTCCAAAGATGTCTTCCAACGATTTCACCAGTCCTTTGTCTACGGCATAGCGGTTCATCATCTTGGCAAAGTCCAGCGTATCACGCGGATTGGGCTTTTTGTCCCAGAGAAGCTGCAGCAGGTCGGCCAGCATGTAGCCGCACTCGCTCTGTACTAAGCTGACACCTTGATAGCTGGGACATTTTTTGTCTAACGGGCTGCTCAGCAAATGTTTGCTGTCGCGATTGGTATAGCCCATGATGTTGGCTGCCTCACTGCTGAAGGCATCGGTTACGGGCACGCCGATGTTGAGACCAATGGCCCACTTGGTGAAGTGAGGCTCCACGAGCGCGCCGGTGGCCTCTAAATAGCGGTCGTTCTTGAACAGCGAGCAGACCACGTACTCCATCTGGTAGACGTGCATGGTCTCATGGGCTAAAGTGCTCAGATTCTTCCAATATGTTTTTTTGTCGTATGTGCCGTTGTTTACCACATTCTCATAGTTCACCACGACGATAGGGTCGAGAAGCGGCACCTGATGGCGGAAGGCCTCCTGGTTTAAGGCATCAAACGCAGGAGTGAGATAGGTGACATATTCATAGCTCAAGGGCTTCATGTGTTGCACTGAGCGGCAGTAGCGGTTGGCAAGCTTTGTTGCCGTAATGATGTCGTTGACGCTCTGCGGCGTCTGCAGCACAGGGTCGTCGGCCAGTTCCTTTACGCGATCGCTGTTCGCCATCAGTCGGTAGAATTCCATCTCGCGTCCTATGCGCCGCTTCTCTTCCTCCTCCTTGCTGTCAAACCAGCCGCGAAAACGCTGCGGGTGCTGCTCGTCGTAGCGCTCGGTGGCCACCTTGCGCATGGCGTCTTCCAGTTCTATCAGTTCGTTCTTCTTCTTTACATATTCGCGCGTCTTATCGCCCATCTCGGTCATGCTATAGCGGTAGCTGACGTAGAAATTGCCGAAGGAATCGGTGACACGCAGGAACACGGCATCGTCCCACTTCCACCAGTTCGAGGGCCAGATGCCCGCATCGACCATGCGGCGCACCGTCTGCATGATGGCCGGGAAACGGGCGTAGCCCACCCATGCCCCGATGCCTATCGTGGCGAAGAGAAACGCGAGGCCTGCAATGGTGACGCTGTTCTGACTGGCCATATAGGTGGCGGTGTGGCCCTTTATGCGGACGTTCAGCGGCTGCAGACTGCCGTCGCCTGCCACGCGGTACATCATGAAGTAGGGATACAGCTCTTCGGGAATGCCATGTTTCTCCAAGTTGATGCTCACGGTGTACTTGCCGGGGATGACGGAGTCGGGCGGAAGGCCGGCGTCGAGGTCGTAGGCGAAAAGCATTGTCGTTCCGCTGCCTTCCAACTGGCGATCCAGCTCGTCCATTTTCTCGGCAGACACATCGGTGACGCGGATGTTGACATCGCGCTCGAAGGCTCCGGCATCAGCTCTGATGACCATATCCTCACGCGGCCGGATTCTGAAGGCACGGCTGCGGCCTGTCTGCTCGAAGGGCACGTTGGGGTCGAAGGAGTCCAGCAACTCGTCGTCAATATGCAGGGCCGACGTATTCTCGTCCTCGCCGTCTTCATCATCATAGTCACCATGACTGTGTTTGCCTGAACATGCACAGAGTGCCACGATGGTTAGCAGGGCCATTGTCATCACGCCAATGCGGCGCATGGTTGGCATAGAACTCATGTATGTCATAATATCCTTCCTGATTACAAACTATTTTTACAATTACAGCTTCGATATGACATCACCGATAAAAGGTCATGGCTGGGATACTTGACCTGCCAACATGAACGATTGCTGCCGCTCTCCATTGGCACTTTCACCTCCTGAAGACCCACTAACTTTCATGATTACGTCTGGAATTTCTATACCGAACATGTCAATTTTCCCATTCTTCCTGGTAACGATGAGCTGTGCGCCCCGTCCACTCTTCACATCGAAATAGAAGTCCATCTTGGGGTGGTGGGTCTCGTTATGCTGTGTGACACTGCCATTCATGTTTAGGTGGATTGTCTGCATGGGTATGTTGAGATTGGTAACCTTGTAGTATTGCGACTCATCAGTACCTTCAAACTGCCCCTTTCCTTCAATGTGAATGTCGGAATAGGTATAGTCCATGTAGTCAGAGCTGTTTCTGGTTCTATGCTCGGTGAAATTAATTGCGGGAACATCGAGCACGAAGGAGCCGTCGGCATAAACCTTGAGACGTGCAACAGCCTCCCTGATACCGGAGTGGGTGCTCTCGTTCTCCGACGGGGAGATATAATCTTCAAGACCTTCGAAGCCCCATATCATCAGGTAGAACTTTTCATCAACCACCACCCCTGCCAGCCCGTGGTCGTCGTCACCCTCAATGCCCGGTTCATCCTCCACCACAGTGGTATCCTGCTCAACGGTCTGTTCCACTCGGGCATTCCGACGCTTATAGTTCACGACGTCGGTTGCGGGTGAATAATAGCGCTTTCCCTGCGGCGTTTCGTAGTACCAGCGCGAGCGGACGCTGACGTCGATGTCGGTGGTGTCGGTGATGCCCAGACGGTCGTAACTGGCCACGAACTCGTCCTTCCAGTCGTAGACCAAGTCCACGAATGACACCTTGTGTCCCGTCTTGTTGTTCTCAAACCCGACCTGCAGGCCGCTGACGTAGTTGTTATCCTTCAGTTCCTGCGACGCCGTACACTGGGGCTTCACTATCAGTCCGCGCTTGTCGAGCGACGGTCCCTTGATCTCTGGCGTCTTGTCAGGCTGGTAGAGCGCCACGATGTTGAAGTAATAGTAGTGATTCAGTGTCATGTCTTTGCAGGCGGGGCGTGTAATCACTGCGGCAGTGACGTATTCTGGGAAAGCACCTGAATAGTCCGGGTAGAAGCTCTTCTGGTCTTCGGGGAACTTATTCTTGTTGAAGAACGTAAACTTCATCTGCGCTGGTTTCAGATTTGCCGAGTTTTCGGCAAAGAGATTGTAGCGACGTTGGCTGTTGCCTTTAGCAATAATCCTGAATGTGTTCACCATGAAGGGCTGCGCAGTAGTACTGCATTTCTCGCCCAGCTTGTCCACGCGCATGATGCAGTGCTGCGGGTCGTGCTCCACGTTGGGCATCACCAGTCCGTCACCATTCGATTTCTTGCGGTACTCGCTCTGGCGTTCCTCTATCTCGTCGATGAACTTCTCGCAGAAGCCCTCGTAATACTTGGCGAAATCCTGGTTGTTTTCAATGCCGAAGATATCCTTCGTCGTCTTGAATATTCCCTTGTTCACAGAGTAGCGGTTCATCATCTTGGCAAAATCAAGCGTGTCGCTCGGATTGGGTTGGTTGTCCCAGATAAATTGCAGTAGGTCAGCCAGCATGTAACCTCGCTCATGCTTTATTGGTTTGACGTCTTTGTAGTAAGGACAATTTTTTTCCAACGGTGTGCTCAGCAATTCCTTGCACAAGCGCTTTGAATAGCCCATCTTAGAAGCAGCGTTATCACTGAAGGCATCGGTGACGGGTATTCCAGGGAGCCTGACGGTCTTGATGAGCCAGTCGCAGAAGTGAGGCTCGATGAGTGCGCCAGTGGCCTCCAAATAGCAGTCGTCCTTCACAGCCGAGCAGTTTATATATTCCATTTGATAGAGATGCAACGTCTCATGGACTAACATGGACATTGATTTCCAACCTTGTCTTGGGCGATAAGTTTGGTATGAATCGCCCACTATATTCTCGTAATTGATGATGATGCAGGGTTTGAATAAAGGCAGCTGCCAACGACAGGCTTCCTCATTCCATGCCTCATACGACGGGGTGAGCCAGATGCTATATTCATAGCTAAGCGGCTTCATGTGCTGCACGGAGCGACAATAGCGGTTGGCCAGCTTCGTAGCATTGATGATGTCGAGAACGCTCCTCGGAATCTGCAGCACGGGGTCTTCCCGCAGCTCTTGCACACGCGGGTCATTGTTCAGCATTTGGTAGTATTCCCATTCCCGACCTATGCGTCTTTCCTCCATCACATAGTCGTTGTTCCCCAAAAATCGAGCGGCGGCTTCTGCATCACGTTCTACGGCAGTACGGGGATGCTCATTGTCGTACTTTTCTTTGGCCTTCTGGCGTATCTCTTCAATCAGCTTTTGCAGTTCTTTTTTCTTCTTCACATAATCCTCCTTTTTTCTGTAATTCTCAGTCATGCTGTAGCGGTAGCATACATAGAAATTGCCGAAGTCGTCTGGCACATACTCACACACTGCATCTTCCTTCCACCAGTCGGATGGAAAAACACCCCTATCCGCAAGGTGACGTGCCGTCATCGTTATTGCAGGATAATTGGCATAGGCAACATATGCTATTGGACCCAAGATGGCAAACAGGGTGGCAATTCCTGCCAGTGTGACACTGTTCTGGCTGGCCATATAAGTGGCGGTGCGACCTTTTATCTTCACGTTCAGCGGCTGCAAGGAGCCGTCGCCAGCCACGCGGTACATCACGAAATAGGGGTAGAGCTCCTCGGGGATGCCGTGCTTCTCCAAGTTGATGCTCACAGTGTACTTGCCGGGGATGACGGAGTCGGGCGGCAGGCCGGCGTCGAGGTCATAGGCGAAGAGCATTGTCGTGCCGCTGCCCTCCAATTGGCGATCCAGCGCGTTCATCGTCTCGGCGGGCACATCGGTCACGCGGATGTTCACGTCGCGCTCAAAGGCTCCGGCATCGGCGCTGATAATCATATCCTCACGCGGCCGGATTTTAAAAGCACGGCTGCGGCCCGTCTGCTCGAAGGGCACGTTGGGGTCGAAGGAGTTCAGAAAATCGTCACTAATCTGCAAGGCACTCGTAGTCTCCGTCTCGTCGTCGTCTTCATCATCACCGGGTCTGTTTTTACCAGGACAGGCGCAGAGTGCCATGATGGTCAGCAGGGCCAGAACTCTTACGCCAGTGAGGCGCAGGGCGGTAATAAAACTTTTGCATGTCATAGGCATAGATTGCAATATTTGCCGACAAAGATACAACATTGTTTTTAATAAACGTATATTTTTCTGTTTTTTTTCAGGGAGGACTACGACGCGGGAAAGATTCTATTTTAAAGTAGAAACTTTAGCGATGATGCCCGAAATGGTCAAAACATCGGTAACATGGGAGGTTACTGACAGTAACCACGTGGGTTACTGTCAGTAACCATGCGGGTTACAGTCAGTAACCCACGTGGTTACAATAATGGCACAATCCCCCGAAGGTGGCATCGTCAAATCCCGGTCAGCCTCACTGGCCGTTTATTTCAAAAACAAGGTGGTTTGCAGAAAAAGTGAGTTGGTTATTTTGCCATGTTTCCAACTTTTCGTATTTTTGCAGTCAAAACAATTCATCACTATGTTTCAAATAAACATCAGGACAACCGTGTCAATCCGTCTCAAGCCGTTGCTTGTATCAGCGTTGTTGCTGCTAGTCTCACTGGCTGCCAATGCTCAGAACCCAGTTAAAGGTACCTACGGCTACCTGTACTGCCACATGAGCGATGGCGGCGAGTATACGGCCTACGCGCTGAGCCGCGACGGCTACCACTATGAGGACATCATCGGCGGCGATGCAGTCGTCGACCCGAAGGAGCATGCCCGCATCGAGGGCGGGCAGCGCGATGCCTACGTCTGCCGCTCGTGGGACGGGAAGGGCTTCGTGATGGTCACCACCGACATGTGCGTGGCAAAGAGCAAGAAGTGGGACAACTACGGCATCGACCTGCTGAAGAGCGACGACCTTATCCACTGGACAAGCGTCACCTTCGACTACCGCCAGGCACCCGCCATCTTCACCAATCCCGAAGCAGAGTCTGTCTACAAGGACTGGAGTACCATCAATCGTGTGTGGGCTCCGCAGATATTCTGGTATCCTTCTTACGTGTGGCCCGACGGCAAAAAGGGCGGCTACATGATATACTATTCGATGTGGAACAGCGCCGAGGAGACTTACGACCGCATGTACTACAGCTACGCCGACAAGTCGTTCACCAAGCTGACACAGCCCCGCCTGCTCTTCGACTGGGGCTATGCCACCATCGACGCCGACATCAATCTGCTCGACGACGGCCTCTACCACATGCTCATCAAGAAAGAGGGCGGCCATCCTGGCATCTACACTGCCACCAGCCAGCACCTCACCCACGGATGGAGCGAGCCTGTGGAGGATGACTACGTCAGTTTCGAAGGGAAAAAGAAATGTGAGGGCAGCAGCGCCTTCCAGCTCATCGGCGACAAGACCTGGCGCGTGGCCTACATCCAATACAGCGACCGCCCCAAGCACTACCGCATCTGCAAAGCCGACGAGCATCTGCGCAACTTCCACGACCCTGTCGACATTGAAGGCGTCACTGGTCCGCAGCATGGTTCTTTCCTGCGACTGACCAAGAAGGAATATAAAAGGCTGCAGCGTTGGTCAGAACGCCACAGCCAGTAATATTGTAAATGTAGGACGAATCCTATTCCTCAAGTATAATGAGCATGACAATGCTCTCGGCACTGCCTCTGGTCAGCACATACTTTGTGCCGGCGGTGAGGGCGATGGGTTGCATCAGGTAATAGGCGCCCTCGGTGTTCACGGTGCCGCTGACGCTGGTCGTGGTGCCATTGAGGGTCACGTCGCGTCCATCCTTGGCAGTAGCGAGGACAAGCGTCATATTATAGTCCTTTGCAGGTGTAAAGGTGATGCTACCCTTGCTGTTGAGTTTCACGCCTTTCTTATAGTAGGTGCCGTTGTAGGTAATCTTGCCGTCGCCATAGTCACCGACCACACTGAACATGCTGTTCGAGGGTGAGCCGTCGAAGCTGGCGAGGATAGTGCCTTCCTGCGGGGTGTCAGGGTTCACGGGGTCGTCCGGGCCTACGGGAATGCTTTCTTCGCCGAAGAAGCCGACAAGAGCAGACTTGTAGCTGTCAATCTTGCTGCCCAGCACGCTGTCGTATTCAGAGTCGGTTTCTTCGTTGCCAGTATTGTCGGGGAAGGTGTACTCGAAGTCACCGTGGTTCATGCGGCCAGCGCCATAGTAGCCGGTAACGATAGCCGGCACATCTTCAGCGGCGTCGGGCGTGTAGGTGTAGATGAGCTGCGGGTCGGTGTCGAAGTTATCGTAGGTGGTGCCGCCCACAAGCGTCTTCTCGGTGGCAGGTACCTGCTCGTCGCGAGTGCTGGCCTCGTAGGCGTCGTAGCCCATCGACGACGGGTTGTTCTGCGTGTAGTAACTGAAGTGAGAAATAGTGCGGTCGATGTAGTTGCCATAGGCCTTGATCATGCCGCCATCCTCACCACTGAATGTGCCGCTGCCCAATCCGTCAGTGCCTTGCAATGATGAGAGCATGGGCTTCTTGGTCTTGAAGAAGTAATTGTTCTCCACAAAGACGCTGCCGCCCGTAGTGGATCCCACGCCATACTTGGCCGCGTTGTCGAAATAGTTGTTGTAGACGTGCACGCTCATGGTGCGCACGCGGGGATGGCGCGAGTCAGCGTGGTCAATCCAGTTGTGATGGTAAGTCAAGTAGTTGGGACCGCCCTCGTTCTTCATGCCGAACAAGTTGGACTTGCCAGTATCCCAATAGCGGCAATAGCTGAAAGTGGAGTATTTCGTGTCGGCCTTGGCGTCGCAGGCTCCATCGCCCTTGTCGTGGTCGCCACTACCGTGCTTGCCGTAGAAGAAATCAATGTTGTGCACCCAGAGGTTGGAGTTGTCGGTGTCTAATGAGATGCCGTCGTCCATGCATCGCATGATGGCGAAGTTACGGAACTCCACGCTCTTGGCATTGCGCGCGAGGAAGCCGAAACCGCGCAAAGTGGCATCATCGCCAATGCCCTCAAAGGTGAAGTTCAGCTCGCTGTCGGCTCTCCTACCCTTCACCTGCAATCCCTCTGCCGTGCTGCCTAAATAGTCGAGGTCATCCTTCTCCACAAGTCCGATGAAGCGGAAAGCGATAGGCGTGGTATCCCCCCCCTTTTCGTAGGCCGCAATAATGGCCTGAAGGCCTACGCAGGGATTCTGCTCGGCGCCAGCCACGTTGGTACTGATGGTCTTGGCAGTGTTCTTGGTGACGTAGAACACCTTGGCCCCCTGCTTCAGCGTGCCGTCGTCGTTGTAGGCACCCACGCCACTGTAGTTGAAGTGGGCATAGCCCGTGCGGTCGTAGTTCTTCACGGTGAGGCTGCTGGCGGTGCTGGCTTTGTCGGCCAGTTCATTGCCGCCGGCCACAGGAACGACCTTCAGCATATAGCTGCCAGCCATGAGGCCAACCGCATCGGCACGGCCGTAAGTGCCGTAGTTGCGCACCAGTTGGGCGTCAATCTTGGTGAAGTCGGCATACTGCCCGCCCTTCACGTAGACGTTGTAGGTGTCGGCACCCTCGTAGAGGTTGAACTTCACGTAGGCCGACTCCAACCAGCCCTGTGCCTCGGTGATGACCACGCCGTTGTTGTCAATCTCGGGATTCTGGCCGTTGTCCATTTTCTTGGCAAAGGCCAAACTGGCAAGACTGCCGTTGAGCACGTCCTGCTGCTGGCTTGTAGTGGTCAGGACGACCTTGCCCGTCTCCTCGTCGAAATCGATGGCCTGCAGCGACTGTGTGTCGTAGTAGAGTTTGTTGCCGTTGGTCAGCGTCAGCAGCGCCTGGTTGACGTTGGTGTTGCGGGAAACGTTGTTGCTGATAACATCTTCCTGACCGACCGGGTCAACGGAGGCTTCGGCTACTTCTATAGAGAAGATGTTGATGCTGCCAACCGTGCACATGAAGCTCACTGCGCCGTCAGCGGCGACGGTGGCCTTTCCTGTCTGCACGGTATTCTTGTCAGCAGCCACGAAACCCTCGGCTTTGGCCAGATTGGTATTGGCATCGAAGGTGACGGCGGTGTTGCCTGTCGAGGCGAAGACGATAGTGACTTCCTGTCCTTTCTTCAAGGCAGGCGTGGTGACGGTGACGTTTCTGCCAGCCAGCTGTATGCGGTTGTTCACGTCGATGCGTATTTTCTTTGCTGGAGCATCGAAGCTGAGTCCCTTTGTGAGCTGCAGCTCCACGCTACCGGCCTTCAGCGGTCCGCTGATGGCGTTGATGCTTTCAAAGCGGTTGCTGCTTTCGGTGTACGACCACTCGGCAGTAGCGGCCGTCAGGGCGGTTACGTCCACTTCGGGCGTCTGTGTGAAATCCCATTTCGTCTGGGCGCTGGCATTGAGCACACCTGCCAGTGCGATGATGCTGAAAAGTATCTTCTTCATGGCCTTCTACTTTTTATTGAATTTCACGATTTGACGGCCAGCCTTGAGCACATAGACGCCGCTTCGGAGCGTCGAGACAGAGAGCACCGCCTTGGCCTCACGGACCGTGGTGGTTCTGACGAGCTTGCCCTGGGCATCGTAGATGCTGACGACGGTGCCTTCATCCAAGCCTGCAAGGTTCAGGTAATTGTCAACGGTGCCGCGAAGAACACCGATGGACGTTGTGGGCGAATACTCGAAGCCCAGAACGACGGCATCCATGTCAGCCGTCTGGCTGTCGCCCCCTTTGAAGTGGAGCACCACGTTGTCGCCCTCGAAGGTGATGCGGGTGACTATGCTCTCCACTGTCTGACCGTTGATGGTCAGTGTCTGTTTGCTCTCGGCTTTAGCAAAGGAAACAGACATGAGCAGCAATACTGCTGCAACAGATAGAATTTTTCTCATTGTTTTAGTTAATTAGTTTGTTTATCTTGAGGCGTGGAAGCCTTCCAAGTTCACATATTTGCGGCGCATCATGCGGTTGTAGATGTTGCGCAGCCAGAGAGGATGGGTGAGGGTGAACAGCAGACCTATGATGGCCATGACGGTATAGGCTGTGTCCTCGTCGGTCAGTCCCAGCAGGAGACCCACTAAGAGCATCGGCAGGAACATGCCCACCAGTTCGATGAGAAGCTGGAAACCGCTCTCCATGTTGTTCTTGCCCGTGATTTTCTCGTTGAGAGGCAGCGTCTGCTTGTTGTAGACGGCCAGCTGGAAGAGGATGAAGAAGCTCAGGCCGCTGGTCAGCAGCAGGTACGCCAGTAGCATCATGATGGTAAACTTGCCGGCAATGACGGCAGGCAACATAATGAGCAGCGGGAAGAGCAGGATGACCACGTGGAAGTAATATTTGGCACGCAGGAGCAACAGGATGTTCTCATGCTGCGTCATCAGCAGGTCGATGTAGTTGCCTTCAGGTCCCATCACCTTCACCAGCGTGGTCATGCCGTAGATGGCAAAGCAGTAGTAGCACCAGAAGTTGAGCATCCACACGCCGTCGTAGACATTGGTGTAGCTGATGATGACAGTCAGCATGACAATGAGGCCGAGGCTCATCAGTACGCGGCTGCGTATGGCCTTGTTGCGCATGATGCTCTTGATTTCCAATTTCAGGTATTCGCCAGCCTGTCCGAAGCGCTCGAGGAACGTCAGGCGCCACACGTGCTTGATGGCAGAGGCCTTCTTCTCCTCGCGCGACAGTTCCTGCTTGACGAAACACAGCTGCAGCTGGCGATTGATCAGCAGCATGGCCAAAAGCACGACTAAGGCGATGAGCACCAGCAGCCACAGCATGGGAGCCGTGTCGAAGGAGGTAATAAAGAGGTCGGCTACGTCGAATGGATTGTCGAAGAGCAGCAGCATGGGCACCCAGATGGCGGCATAGACACCAATAGGCAGCAGCCACCACAACAGCGAGCGGGCTATCAGCGTGCGCACTAAGAGGTACCACTGGCTGTTGATCATCACCAGCAGCAGGCCGCACAACACGACGGCCAGCAAAGCCCAGAAGCTGATGCCCGACACTAAACAAATGTACGCGTAAGGCACGAGCAAGGTCAGCCACAGGAAATTGTAGCCGCTACTGACAAGGTTGAGCAGATAGCTTTCTACCACTGTCTTCCTAGGCATGTTCAGCAGCAGGTAAGGCTTGATGAACATCATCGGCGTCTGCTGGGCAATGAATCGCATCAGAAAGTCGATGGGCATCAGCAGCAGTACCATCAGCCCCAGAATCAGGGCAGGAACCTCCTCTTCAGCGGCCAGCTTGCCGAAGAGACTGCCGAGGAAAACCAGATAGATGGCCATGATGCCTGCGCCTATATACATCATCACCTTGGCAGCCATGCTCTGCTCCAGCATGGGATGGCGCTTCTCGCCCAGTTTGCCGTGACGGCGCAGCTCGCGATAGATTTGCAGACGGTTCATTTAGCGCAGGTCTATAAGTTCAGCATCGGGATAGTCGCTGCTCTTGAAACGGAACTTCGCATCATCCTGACGCTCAGCCTTCAGCCCGCTCACGGTGAAGGTAGTCCACTTCGTGCCCTGCAGCAGCTTGATCTCCTTCGGGGCGTAGGTCGTCTTGTCGACGGTGACGAAGCCCTCGCTGATCTTCTTCTGCGTGTCGGTAGCCGTCAGATGGACGGTGAAAGCCGTGGCGCTGGTGGTCATCGTGTAGGTGTAGCCCTGCTTGTAGAGGTTGATGAAGTGATAGGGATTGAGCGTCTGCAGCTGCTGAGCCGTCGGCGTCGAGATATTCACCTCCTCGTTCTGTGCCACGTAGGTCCACAGCGTGGTGCCGTCGAACCACATTGTCGTGGCATTGCTGTGCATGTAGAACTTCTGTCCCTTGATGCTGATGGTGCCGGTAGCGTTGCCATACTGGGCACTCGTCATCGTGAAGTTGGCGCTGGCGCCTTCAGGGGCGCTTACTAAGGCGGCACACTTGTCGAGCACCTGCTGGGCCGTCTGTGCCAGGGCGGTGCCCATTGTCATAATGGCCACGAAGGCCAGGAATAGTCTTTTCATCGTTTTCTCTTTTTAAAGTCCATCTGAAGTTTAGACGGCTGCAAAGTTACAAAGAATAATCTATACACACAAGAAACAGCCATTTCTTTTGCTTTTTTAATACTTTCATGAAAAATATCAACCTGTGCGGCTCGGCGTAAACTCACCGAGTAACCACGTGGGTTACTAACTGTAACCCGCATGGTTACTGACAGTAACCCACGTGGTTACAGTTAGTAACCCACGTGGTTACCGATGTTTTGAAGCTTTCTGGCATCATCGCCCTAAGTTGCCGTCAAAAATTATTCTCCCATTTGACAAAAAACAAGTGTATTCTGCACTCATTTAATCGATTTTTTTTGTACCTTTGCACCCCGAAAAGAATTGTAATTACAAATCGCATGAATATTGAGACATTGATAAGCCAGGCCGCAGGCGAGGCCGTGAAGGCACTCTATGGCTTGGAGGCTACAGAGAAGATGCTACAGCTGCAGAAGACACGCAGCGAGTTTGAGGGCAATCTGACCCTCGTGGTCTTTCCCTTTGTAAAGGCCGCAAAGAAATCGCCCGAACAGACTGGGCAGGAAATAGGCCAATATCTGGTGGAGCACTGTGCAGCCGTGGAGAAATTCAACGTGGTAAAGGGATTTCTCAACCTCAGCGTTGGCCAGGGCGCCTGGCTGCAGCTTCTGCAGGCCATCGATGCCGACGACCGTTTCGGTACGAAGAGTGCCGACGAACATTCTCCCCTTGTGATGATAGAATACTCGTCGCCCAACACCAACAAGCCGTTGCACCTCGGTCATGTACGCAACAACCTGCTGGGCTGGTCGCTGGCCAAGATCATGGAGGCCAACGGCAACAAGGTGGTGAAGACCAACATTGTGAACGACCGCGGCATCCACATCTGCAAGTCGATGCTCGCCTGGCTGAAATGGGGCAATGGCGAGACGCCCGAGTCGTCAGGCAAGAAGGGCGACCACTTGATTGGCGACTACTATGTGCTCTTCGACAAGCACTACCGCGAGGAGATTAAGGAACTCATTGCCCAGGGCATGGATGAGGAGAAAGCCAAGCAAGAGGCTCCGCTCATCAAGGAGGCTCACGAGATGCTGGTGAAATGGGAGCAGAACGACCCCGAGGTGCGTGCCCTGTGGGAGAAGATGAACAACTGGGTGTATGCCGGCTTCGACGAGACCTACAAAAAGATGGGTGTCTCGTTTGACAAGATATACTACGAGAGCCAGACCTACCTCAAGGGTAAGGCGAAGGTGGAGGAAGGACTCGCCAAGGGTCTCTTCGAGCGCCATGAGGACAACTCGGTGTGGGCCGACCTCACCAACGAGGGTCTCGACCAGAAGCTGCTGCTGCGTTCTGACGGCACATCGGTATATATGACGCAGGACATCGGCACTGCCGAGATGCGCTTCCAGGATTATCCCATCGACAAGATGATCTACGTGGTGGGCAACGAGCAGAACTACCACTTCCAGGTGCTTTCCATCCTGCTCGACCGTCTGGGCTTCAAGTGGGGCAAGGAGTTGGTGCACTTCTCCTACGGCATGGTGGAGCTGCCCAACGGCAAGATGAAGAGCCGCGAGGGTACCGTCGTCGACGCCGACGACCTGATGGAACTGATGGTCGAGGATGCCTACAAGACCTCGATGGAACTGGGCAAGTTTGACGACATGACCGAGGAGGAGCGCCGCGAGATTGCCCGCATCGTCGGCATGGGCGCCCTGAAATACTTCATACTCAAGGTCGACGCACGCAAGAACATGCTCTTCAACCCTGAGGAGTCGATTGATTTCAACGGCAATACCGGACCTTTCATCCAATACACACATGCACGCATCCGCTCGATACTCAGGAAAGCCCCCCTGTCGTCCCCCGAGGGGGACACATTACCCTGCAAACAGACAAGTGAGGCCCCCTCGGGGGCAGTAGGGGGGGCTTCTCTTTCCCCTAAGGAGATTGAACTCATTCAGAAGATGAGCGAGTATGGCGCAGCCGTGGAGCAGGCCGGCAAGGACTATTCGCCCAGCGGCATTGCCAACTACTGCTACGAACTGACCAAGCTCTTCAACCAGTTCTATCACGACTACAGCATCCTGAACGAGCCCGATGAACAGAAGAAGGCCGTGCGCCTGATGCTGGCCAAGAACGTAGCCAAGATTATCAAGAGCGGCATGGGCCTGCTGGGCATCGAAGTGCCTGAGCGCATGTAGTTCAGTATGTTGCGATTTCATCGCAACAAACAAAGACAATAATGCAAAACCCTCCCGATTACCGTCACGACACCGTGCTGCCACTCCCCTTGGAAGTGACGGCCGATGCGTGGGCCGTAGATGCAAGCTGCCCAGGCAATCCCGGACCGATGGAGTATCAGGCCATCGATTTGGCCACCGGCGCCCGTGTGTTCCACTTCGGACCGATGCGCGGGACCAACAACATCGGTGAATTCCTGGCCATTGTCCACGCCCTCGCATTGTGCTGGCAGCAGGGCTTGCACACGAAAACCATCTACTCGGACAGCTATAATGCCATTCTCTGGGTGAAGAAGCGGCAATGCAAAACGAAAATGGAACGCACACCGCAGACGGAGCAGCTTTATGATATTATTGTACGCGCGGAAAACTGGCTGCGCACTCACGACTACCGTAATCCTATTGTGAAATGGGATACGGCGAAGTGGGGCGAGGTGCCTGCCGATTTCGGGAGAAAATAAAATAACAACAACTAAACAAAGATGGTAAAAATCACTAAGGAGGCAGCCCTTGCCTATCATGAGAGCGGGCGCCCCGGTAAGATTGAAGTGAAGCCTACGAAGGCTTACCGTACTCAAACCGACCTCTCGCTGGCCTATTCGCCTGGTGTGGCCTACCCCTGCCTGGAGATTCAGGAGAACCCCGACGATGCTTACAAGTACACGGACAAGGGCAACCTCGTTGCCGTCATCAGCAACGGCACGGCCGTATTAGGCTTAGGCGACATCGGTGCCATGAGCGGCAAGCCGGTGATGGAGGGCAAGGGGCTGCTGTTCAAGATTTACGGCGGCATCGACGTGTTCGACATCGAGGTGGATGAGAAAGACCCCGAGAAATTCTGCGAAGCTGTAGAGCGCATCGCTCCGACCTTCGGCGGCATCAATCTCGAGGACATCAAGGCACCTGAGTGCTTCTACATTGAGGAGCGCCTGAAGCGCACACTCGATATCCCCGTGATGCACGACGACCAGCACGGCACGGCCATCATCTCTGCTGCAGGCCTGAAGAATGCTTTGGAAGTCATCGGCAAGGACATCCGCAAGGTGCGCATCGTCGTCAACGGTGCCGGCGCTGCAGCCATCTCGTGTACTAAATTATATATGGCCATCGGTGCCCAGAAGGAGAACATCGTGATGCTCGACTCGAAGGGCGTCATCTCCACCGAGCGTCAGGACCTCAACGAGCAGAAGCGTTTCTTTGCCACCGAGAGAACAGACATCCACACGCTGGCCGAAGCCGTAAAGGGCGCCGACGTCTTCGTGGGACTGTCGAAGGGCAACGTGCTCAGCAAAGACATGGTACGCTCGATGGCCGAAGACCCCGTCATCTTTGCCTTGGCCAATCCCACACCCGAGATTACCTATGAGGATGCGATGGACGCACGTCCTGACGTGCTGATGTCGACAGGCCGCACCGACTATCCCAACCAGATCAACAATGTGATTGGCTTCCCCTACATTTTCCGCGGTGCCCTCGACGTTCACGCCACTGCCATCAACGAAGAGATGAAGCTGGCTGCCGTGCACGCTATTGCCGACCTGGCGAAGCAGCCCGTGCCCGACGTAGTGAACGACGTGTACAAGGTGAACAATCTGAAGTTCGGACGCGACTACTTCATCCCGAAGCCCGTCGACCCGCGACTCATCTCTGAGGTGAGCGCCGCAGTGGCCAAGGCTGCCATCGAGAGTGGTGTGGCCCGCAAGAAAATCGAGGACTGGGAGCAGTATAAGGATTCGCTCAGCGTGCTGCTGGGACAGGAAACGAAACTTACGCAGAAGCTCTACGCCACCGCTGCCGCCCATCCGCAGCGCGTCGTCTTTGCCGAGGCTGTGCATCCCACGATGCTGCGTGCCGCCGTACAGGCCAAGGCCGAAGGCATCTGCCATCCCATACTCTTGGGCAACGATGAAGTCATCACAAAGATGGCGGCACAACTCGACCTCTCCTTGGAGGGCATCGAGATTGTCAACCTGCGTCATCCCAACGAGCAGGAGCGTCGCGAGCGCTACGCCCGCATCCTCACCGAAAAGCGCGGCCGCGAGGGCTACACCTTCCAGGAGGCCAACGACAAGATGTTCGAGCGCAACTACTTCGGCATGATGATGGTGGAGACGGGCGAGGCCGACGCCTTTATCACCGGTCTCTACACGAAATACTCGAACACGGTGAAAGTAGTCAAGGAGGTCATCGGCATCCGCCCTGAATACCAGCACTTCTGCGCCATGCATATTATCAACTCACCGCGTGGCACGCTCTATGTCTGCGACACTTTGGTGAACGAGAATCCTGATACCGACACGCTCGTCGACATCGGCAAGCTGGCATCGACCGCCGTGCGCTTCTTCAACGAGAAACCCGTCATCGCGATGGTGAGCCACTCCAACTTCGGTTCCTCGCAAAGCGACGGTGCCCTGAAGGTGAAGCACGCCGTGGAGCAGTTGCACGAGCTCTATCCCGACCTGCCCATCGACGGCGAGATGCAGATTGGCTTCGCCCTCGACCGCGAGCTGCGCGATGAGCAGTATCCCTTCTCGCGCCTCTATGGTAAGGATGTCAACACGCTGGTGTTCCCCAACCTCACTTCGGCCCGCTCTTCGTACAAAATGCTGCAGATGCTGGGCACTGATGCCGAGATTATCGGTCCGATCCAGATTGGTTTGAACAAGGCTATCCACTTCGTCGACTTCGGTGCCTCGGTACGCGATGTACTCAACATCACTGCCGTCGCCGTCATCGATGCCTACGTCTTCAAGATTAAGGACAGGCTTGTTGGGAGAAGGTAAGAGATGCACAGCGTACTCATATCTTTAGCCAGCAACAATGAACAGGAAAAGAACCTGAGTGAGGCCCGCAAAGCCCTCACTCAGGTTCTCATCTCTCCAGACTATACACCCGCCGTCTGGACAGAGCCATACGGAAAAAAGGAGGGGACACTCTATCTCAATCAGCTCGTCAGTGCGCAAACCGACCTTGACAATGACGAGTTGAATGGCAGACTAAAAGACATAGAAAAGACACAAGGCCGCGACGACGAAGCCCGTCGTCAGGGCCTTGTGCCTATTGATTTAGACTTGCTGCTGTATGACCAGCAGCGATTCCATTTGCGTGACTGGCAGCGTCCATACATTCAACAGTTACTGCCAAAACTGTCAAACCAGCTTGTTTTCTCTTGGGAACACCACTGATGGCTTGAAAGCCTTCGCCTCATCGAAGTCCATCAGGGCATAGGAGATGATGATAACGGTGTCGCCCACCTGCACGCGTCGCGCAGCAGCTCCATTCAGGCAGATGCAGCCCGAGCCACGCTCGCCCTTGATAATATATGTCTCAAAGCGCTCGCCATTGTTATTGTCCAGCACCTGCACCTTCTCGCCGGCAATGAGATTGGCGGCATCCATCAGGTCCTCGTCAATGGTGATACTACCCATGTAGTTCAGGTTGGCCTCGGTCACCTGGACACAATGCAGCTTCGACTTCATTACTTCTATCATCATGGTCTTATCCCTTATATTTGATGTGGTCAATCAGGCGAATAGGCGTCTTGCCGCAGTAGACGGTGATGCAACCCACCACATAGGGTGAATCCTCCCAGTTGGCGATATCCTGCAAAGTGTTGCCGTCTACAATTGAAAAGTATTCCACGTCTAAGCCGTCCACAGCGTTAATGGTGTTGACGACATAGTCGTGGGTTTCTTTCAGGGTGTGAGTCTTGGCGTATTCCTTGCTGTCTTTCAATGCTTTAAAGATGGCAGGTGCAATAGCGCGCTCGTCAGGAGCCAGCAAAGTGTTGCGGCTCGACTTGGCCAGTCCGTCCTCCTCACGCACAATGGGGCACTCCACAATCTGAACAGGCAATTGCAGATGGCGCACCATGGCCTTGACGACGGCAATCTGCTGCCAGTCTTTTTCGCCGAAATAGGCACGGTCGGGACGAACAATGTAGAACAGCCGGCTGACCACCTGGCACACGCCATTGAAATGACCGGGACGATGGGCACCTTCCATCACAGTGGAAACAGGAGGATACTCAAACTGGCGTGTGTCGGGCGTGGGATACATCTCTTCCACAGCCGGAGCCAGCACATAGTCGGCCTTACAATCTTCAAGCAGAAGGCAGTCGGCCTCCAAAGTACGAGGATAATGGGTGAGGTCGTTTTTGTCATTGAACTGTGTAGGGTTGACAAACACCGACACTACTGTCACATCGTTATCCTTTACTGAGCGGCGCACCAGCGAGGCGTGTCCCTCGTGAAGTGCTCCCATCGTAGGCACCAGTCCTACACTCTTTCCTGCCTTACGCTCATCGAAGAGTACATTCTGCAGGTCAACAATCTTTGTGAATACTTTCATTTACGTTTCGTTATACACTGTACATCGTTCTGCGTACATTGTTAAAAAGCGGGTGCAAAATAACAACAAATTTCGCAAACAAGGAAAAAAAAGCCTAAAAATAAACCTATAAAATGTCACTTTTTCCTAAAATCTTACTAATTCTGCGCATTTTATTCGGTTTTATGCAGAAAAATTCTTACCTTTGCAAAGGAATTCCAACCATTTATCCTAAACGAAGAGCAATGGCAAAAAAGAAAATACTATTCATCAACCAGGAGGTCTCTCCCTATATGGCAGACAACGAGCTATCCCTTATGGGGCACGAATTGTCGCGCGCCATGCAGGATCTTGGGCACGAAATCCGCACCTTCATGCCAAAGTGGGGCTCCATCAATGAGCGTCGCGGCCAGCTGCACGAGGTGCAGCGCCTGTCGGGCATGAACCTCATCATCAACGACACCGACCATCCACTCATCATCAAAGTGGCCTCCATCCCGTCATCGCACGTGGCCGTCTATTTCATCGACAATGATGACTATTTCTCGAAGCGCCGTCAGGTGATTGACGACGATGGCGAGCGCTCTGTCTTCTTTGCCCGAGGCGTTCTTGAGACAATAAAGAAGATGCGGTGGACACCCGACATCATTCATTGCCAAGGTTGGATGAGTGCTTCCGTGCCGTTCTTTGTGAAGACCGCCTATGCCGACGAGCCGTCGTTTGCAGAGGCTAAAGTGGTGACGTCGCTCTTCAGTGAGGGGCAGCCAGTAGAACTGGGCGAGAGCTTCGCACAGAGCGTAGCCTTCCGCGATGCCAAGCCTGAGATGCTGTCGGCCTACGGCAGTCGGTTCACGTTGGAGGAGTTGGGCAAGCTGGCCATTGACTATAGTGACGGCATTGTTCAAGTTGGCAAGGATGTCAGCACGAGCCTACTGAAGTATGCTGCCGAGAAAGACGTTCCGCTACTGCCCTACATCGAGGATTTCGCCAACGCCTACGAGGAATTCTACGAGAAATTATAATTGATCAATGATTAGCAACAAGCTTTGTAAAACACAGTTAATGGCTGCCGCAGCATTTGCGCTGGTAGCCATTTCTTCATGTGAAGAAGACGGTATGAACATCGGTCAGTCGCTCACCAACGAAGGTGACAAACTCGTAGTAGCCACCGAAAGTTTCAACGTCACCACACGCACCATCATGTCCGACTCCGTGCTCTCGCTCTCTGCCGACTGCTATCTCGGCAGCGTCAGAGACCCGCAGACAGGCGCCGATGTCGTCAGCGAGTTCACCACGCAGTTTCACCTTCTGGAAAAAGTATCGATAGCAGAAGAGAACGAGGTGTCGAACCGTTACAACGGACGAGCTTCAGCCGATTCGTGCGACCTTATTCTCTACATCACCTCGCCTTTCCGCGATGCTGACAGCCTTACGGCTATGAAGATGCTCATCAGCGAGATGACTTCACCTTTGGAGGAAGGCGTCCGCTACTATTCCAACTTCAATCCCATGCAGGCTGGCATGATTCGCAATGGCGGTCTCCGCAAGAGCCACGTATTCAGCTACTCCAATTTGGCTGAGCTTGACAACGTGCGTACATCCAGCTCCTATCAGAACTGCATCCGCATCCCGCTGAACGATCCCTACACAGCTGCCGACGGCACCATCTACAAGAACTACGGCACCTACCTCATGCTGCAGTATTACGACCATCCTGAATACTTCCGCAACTCCTACACCTTTGCCCATCGTCTCTGCCCAGGTTTCTTCTTCCAGATTACTGACGGCATGGGATTCCATGCGAAGGTGAGCGATATTGGTCTGCGCACTTATTACACGGCTGTCACCGACACCACTACCGCAACAGGCGTACTGGTTCTGGCAGGCACACGCGAGGTGCTACAGACAACCTGCATCACCAACGACAGCGAGACCCTGAAGGCAATGGCAGCTGAAACACAGCACACCTACCTGAAGACGCCGGCAGGCCTCTTCACAGAGGTGACGCTGCCCGTGGCTGAGATGAAGCAGAGCCACGAAGGCGACTCATTGCTATCTGCCAAGCTGACCCTGCAGCGCCTCAACAACCAGTCGAGCGACTATCGTATGCTGCCGGCTCCGCAGACACTGCTTATGGTACAAAAGGATAGCCTCTACCGTTTCTTCGAGAACAACGGCGTGCCTGATAACATTATGTCCTACATCACAGGATTCAACAATTACGACCCTGTGAAGGGTGCCGGTTACAGCAACACCAACACCTATACGTTTAATAACCTCTCGGCACTCATCACAGCACTGTGGAACATCCGCAAGGAGGGGCTTAGGAGCGACCCGATGTGGGAGCAGCATCACCCCGACTGGAACAAGATGGTGTTAGTGCCCGTCACTTTCTCCACCAACACTTCTTCTGAAGTCACCAGCGTGCATCATGACATGTCGCTCAGCAGTGCCCGTTTGGTTGGAGGTCCCGACAATGCCAACGCCCCCATCAAGATCGACGCCGTATTCGCGAGGTTTAAATAGAAGTGCATCATGGCCGACGGCTATATAGAGAAACGCCAGCAAGACTACGAAGAACGGCGCGAGGCCTATCTACGTCGCAAACGTCACCTGCCGCCACTCAAAGACCGACGGTTACAACGTCCTGACGATGAGGCATTATAACAAATAAAAGATTATGTCAGCGAATCTGAGATTTCAGGTAGTAGAGGAGGCGTTCAAGAAACGTCCTCTGGAAATAGAGGCATCAAATGAACGCCCTTCAGAGTATTTCGGCAAGTATGTCTTCAACCGTGAGAAGATGTACAAATATCTGCCGAAGGATGTCTACGAAAAGCTCATCGACGTCATTGACAACGGCGCACGTCTAGACCGCTCCATCGCCGATGCCGTGGCTGCCGGCATGAAGCAGTGGGCACAGGAGATGGGCGTCACACACTATACGCATTGGTTCCAGCCCCTCACTGAGGGCACTGCCGAGAAACACGATGCCTTCGTCGAGCACGACGGCAAGGGCGGCATGATGGAGGCCTTCAGCGGCAAGCTCCTCGTGCAGCAGGAACCCGATGCCAGCTCATTCCCCAACGGCGGCATCCGCAACACCTTCGAGGCCCGCGGCTACTCCGCATGGGATCCCACGTCGCCCGTCTTCATTATCGACGACACACTCTGTATTCCTACTATTTTCATCGCCTATACGGGTGAAGCCCTCGACTACAAGGCTCCTTTGCTGCGAGCCCTTCATGCCATCGACAAAGCCGCTACCGATGTCTGCTCGTTGTTCTACGACAACGTGACGAAGGTGCAGGTCAATCTCGGTTGGGAGCAGGAATACTTCCTCGTCGATGAAGGTCTCTACAGCGCCCGTCCTGACCTGATGCTCACCGGCCGCACCCTGATGGGCCATGAGAGTGCCAAGAACCAGCAGATGGACGACCACTACTTCGGCACCATTCCCGACCGTGTGCAAGCCTTTATGAAGGACTTGGAGATACAGGCGCTCGAGCTCGCAATCCCCTGCAAGACACGACACAACGAGGTGGCACCCAACCAATTCGAACTCGCCCCCATCTTCGAGGAATGTAACCTCGCCGTCGACCACAACATGCTGCTGATGTCTCTGATGAAAAAGGTGGCCCGCAAGCACGGATTCCGTGTGCTGCTCCACGAAAAGCCCTTCGACGGCATCAACGGCTCGGGCAAGCACAACAACTGGAGCCTCACCGCCGACAATGGCACGCTGCTCTATGCCCCAGGCAAGGCTGACGCCAACAATCCTGAGGCTGCAGCCAATGAGACCCTGCGCTTCGTCACCTTCATCGTCGAGACGCTCATGGCTGTCTACAAGCACAACGGTCTGCTGAAGGCTTCCATCATGTCGGCCACCAACGCCCACCGTTTAGGAGGCAACGAGGCACCGCCAGCTATCATCAGCTCCTTCCTTGGGAAATACGTCTCCGAGCTCCTTGACAACATTGAGCAAACCTCAAATCTCAAATCTCAAACCTCAAATCTTCAAAAGGAGATTGACATTCCCCAGATTCCCGATATCATTATCGACAATACCGACCGCAACCGTACGTCGCCTTTCGCCTTCACCGGCAACCGCTTCGAGTTCCGTGCGCCAGGCTCCAGTATCAACTGTGCATCGGCCATGATAGCCCTCAACTCTGCAGTGGCCGAGGCTCTCACGTCGTTCAAGCGCCGTGTCGACGAGCGGATGGCCGAGTATGCCGTGCGTCCTGAGTTCGCTTTGGGCGAAGGCCACACCGCCAAGTATCATGCCATCATCGACGTGCTGCGCGACGACATCAAGACCAGCCGTCCTGTGCGCTTCGACGGCAACGGCTACAGCGATGAGTGGGTGCAGGAAGCATCACGCCGCGGATTAGACGTCGAGAAGTCTTGTCCCGTCATCATCGAGCACTACCTCGACGATGCCAGTGTCCGCCTTTTCGAAGGTACCAACGTCATGACCCGTAAGGAATTAGAGGCCCGCAACGAGGTGAAGTGGGAGATGTATGTCAAGACCGTGCAGATAGAAGCCCGTGTCCTCGGCGACCTCGCTATGAACCATATCATTCCCGTATCTACCCACTATCAGAGCCAGCTCATCAAGAACGTGCAGGGCATGAAGAGCGTCTTCAGCAATGGCAAGGCCGAGCGCCTCAGTGCCCGCAACATGAAGCTCATCGAGGAGATAGCCGAGCGCACCGAGCGCATTGAACAGTTGGTGGAGGAGCTCACCGAGGCCCGTCGCGTCGCCAACCGCATCGCCGACATCCATCAGCGTGCCATCGCCTACCACGACACCGTCTGTCCCCACATGGAGGCCATCCGCAACGAGGCCGACCACCTCGAAATGATTGTCGAGGATGGTCTCTGGACACTTCCGAAATACCGTGAGTTACTCTTCATCAGATAGCCTTTTGGGTATTCTCTTGTCTGTTGTTGAATAACGATAACAATGAAAAAACATCATTCAAACATGAACAAAAAAATTCTTATCCTGCTATGCACCTTGCTTTTCGGCTTTGGCATCGCCAGCGCCCAAGAGGTGCAAAAGAGTGACTTGCAACAGCGTGCTGAAAATGAAGACGCTAACGGGCACGTGGCAACAGCCCGCTACCTATACATCAAGGCATTCGACGAGTATTCCGACCAAGGAAAGCTGGAGCAGGGCATTCCCTGTGCTGCTCAGGCCGCTGGCATGTATTACAAAGAGAACTACTACCGTGAGGCCTTCGACCTGTTGCGCCGTGCCGACCAAGTCGTAACGAACAAGGTGACAGTTTCCAGTCAGGCCAACGCCTTACATTATCAGCTGACGAAAGTGCGCCTGCAGATGTACATGAAGTTGCACAGGAGTGCCAGTGCCCAAGAGCAGCTGAACATTATGGAGCGACAGGTAGATGCCGCCGAAGATGAGAAGCTGAAGGATGACCTGCTCTACAACAAGGCTATTTTCTACTACACGTTCGGGCAGAACGAAAGAGGCAATGCCGTGTTCCAAGAGATGTCTGACAGAATGACGGCCAGTGAAGACTATGACAAGGTAGACGAAGTATATCAGACACTGATAGAGAGCGGCCGCCGCGCAGGCAATGCCAGCATGGTGTCACTGGCATACAGCAACTATACGGAATGGAAAGACTCAGTGACCGCTATAAAGCACGCCAAGGAGGTTGATGCGCTGAAACAGCAGATAGCCACACACGAGGCCACCATTGCCGATAAGGACAGCTCGCTCAGTTCGCGCAGTACCGTCATCGTGGGTCTCAGCATCCTTGCTGCCATCCTCGCCGCCGTGCTCGTTTTGGGTGCTCTGGCGTTTATGCGCGTCATCGCCGTCAATCGCAAGCAGAAAAACACCATCAAGGAAGAAAGAGAGAACAATGCCCTGAAGGCACGCTTCATCAACAACATCGCTGCACAGCTCACCCCCACTCTACAGAAGCTCGACGGCAAAAATGCCGAGGTGAAAGCATTGCGTGACTTTGCAGAGCACGTGCAGACGCTGGCATCACTCGACAGCACAGCTAACGAAAGTGTGGAGCTGGAGGACATACAGGTCCAGCCGTTCTGCGAGAGCCTGCTGGAAGAGATTCGCGGCAAGGTGAAGAAAGACGTGGAGCTGATTTCGAAGGCTCCGAAGATGAGCGCCAAGGTGAACAAGGAATATGTGACTCACATCCTGAGACATTTGCTGAATAACGCAGCTGTCTTCACCCCCGAGGGTGGACACATCACCCTCGACTTCAAGAAACGCAGTGCACACACACAACAGTTTCTGGTGTACAATACCGGCAGCGACATACCTGAGGAGAAACGCAATGACGTGTTCAAGCCTTTCCTCGAGGTCAAGGACCTCTCAACGGGCGACGGTCTCGGCTTGCCCATCTGCCGACAGATGGCATTGAAGATGGACGGCGACCTGAGCATCGACCCCACCTTCAGCAAAGGCACACGCTTTGTGCTCGACCTGCACATTTAGAATTCAAGAATACAAAAAAAAGAATGAAGGATAGCGGCTATCCTTCATTCTTTTTTTAATTCACCTTCACTTACTTGTCCGTTTCAGGAGCTTCACCAATCAGCTCCATAAACTCGTCAAGCTTCGGTGTGATGATGATCTGAGTGCGGCGGTTGCGCTGCTTGCCCACTTCAGTGTCGTTAGGCTGCAAGGGATTGTACTCGCCACGTCCGCCAGCAGTGAGGCGCTTCGGGTCAACGTTGTACTTGTTCTGCAGCTCCTGTACCACGCTGGAGGCACGCAGACATGAGAGGTCCCAGTTGTTGCGGATGTTCTCGCGCGAGATGGGCACGTTGTCGGTGTTACCCTCGACCAATACGTCATAGTCCTTGTAGTCGGTGATAATCTTCGCAATCTTGCTCAGTGTCTCGGCAGCACGGGGATTGATTTCGTAACCGCCACTGCGGAACAGCATGTTGTCGGCAAGAGAGATGTAAACGACACCCTTCAGCACCTGCACGTCAACCTCCTTCAGTTCCTCGCGCGACAGCGAGCGCGTCAGGTTGTTGGTCAGCACCATGTTCAGCGAGTCGCTCTTCGACTTCACCTCCACCAGATGGCGTATGTACTGGTTGGACTCGTTGATCTGGTCGACGAGCTTCTCAATCGATACATTGTTCTGGTTGGCGTTGCTAAGGCTCTTGTCTAGGCTCTCCTGCAGCTTGGCGTACTTCTGCTCAGCGGCCTTCAATGCCTGCTGCAATCCGCGTTGCTGCTCCTCGAGTGCCGTAATGCGGGCATTCTTGGCAGCCAGGTCTTCCTTGGTGGTCTGCAGCGAGCTGGTCAGGCTCTTGTTCTCCTCGCGGCAACCCACGAGTTCCTTCTTCGATGCGCAGCTGCTCAGGAGCAGACCTGCGGCTAAAGCTGTAAAAATAATGTTCTTTTTCATACGTTTTCTGCTTTAAAGTGTAAAAATCGCGTACAAATTTAATGATATGACGCAGAAAACCGCCATTTGGTCATTCATTATTATAAATATTTAACCAGCACAGGCAGCTTTTTTTCATTCTTTCAGCACTGCCAATGTCAGTAAAGTAGCAGCAGACCGGCGAAACCCGCCATCAAAATGAGCTTGATAGGATTGATTTTGAATAGCTTCGTACCGATAAATGTGGCAACGAAAAGAAAGACGCTGATCCAAAACCGCCAGGCATCCTCTTTCGGCGTGGAAAAGTTTTCCTTGGTGCACAACAGCAGCGTGGCGGCAGCCAGCAAACCCACCACAGCAGGACGTAGTCCGGCAAAGACGCTCTGCACCGTGGGATGCTTCATGTACTTGATGAAGAGTTTCGAAATGAGAATCATCAGGATGAGCGACGGCAGCACCAGCGCAAAGGTGGATACGCAAGAGCCGAGGACGGCCATCGTCTCGCTCATCCCCGCATTGTGTACAGCCGTGTAGCCGCAGTAGGTTGCCGAGTTGATGCCGATGGGCCCTGGCGTCATCTGACTGACAGCCACGATGTCGGTAAACTCTGCTGTTGTCATCCATCCCCAGTGATGCACCACTTCACCTTGAATGAGCGACAACATGCCGTAGCCGCCGCCAAAGCCGAAGAGGCCAATCTGAAAGAATGTGATGAAAAGCTGAAGGAAAATCATTCTGTTGGTTTGATGAAAGCGCCGTAGACATAGCCGCCGATGGCCGCAAGGAGGATGATGAGAATGGGTGAGACGCCCATGAGCCAGATGGCCAGCGCTCCCCCGATGGGAATCCAGCACGTGGCCCAGGTAATGCCTGCACTCTTCGCCAGATTAAATGTCGGCACAGCAATAAGTGCCACCACGGCAGGACGAATGCCGCGGAAGATACTGGCCACGACGGGATTGTCCTGAAAACGGTGGAAGAACATCGCGATGAGCAGGATGATGAGGAACGACGGCAGACACGTGCCCAAGCAAGAGAGAACAGCTCCCCGCACCTTCTTCAGTCTGTAGCCGATGAAAATGCTGATGTTGGCCGCAAAGACACCGGGACAGCTCTGCGCGATGGCGATGAGGTCGAGAAACTCTTCCTTCGTCACCCACTTGTGCTTATCCACCACCTCGGCCTCGATAATAGGAATCATGGCATATCCACCGCCGAGGGTGAACATGCCAATCTTGAAGAATGTGCTAAAGAGCTTAAACATGGGCCTCCACCCATTTGCGTGCATTGACGAAAGCCTCTATCCACGGCGTCACCTCGTCGTTGCGACGGTTTTCGGGATACCAGGCGTTCTGCCAGGGGAAGACGGCGCGTTCCAAATGCGGCATCATGCACAGATGACGCCCGTCGGCTGAGCAGATGCCGGCCACGTCGTAGTCGGAGCCGTTGGGATTGGCGGGATAGCCGTGGTAGTTGTACTTTGCCACGATGTTGTAAGCGTTCTCTGCCTCGGGCAGCGAGAACTTGCCTTCGCCATGTGCTACCCACAAGCCAAGCTTCGAGCCACTCAACGAGCCGAACATCACGCTGTTGTTCTGCGGAATGTTGAGGCTGATGAACTCACTCTCGAACTTATGGCTGTCGTTATGCAGCATCTTGATTTTGTTAAGTGTTGAGTGTTGAGTGTTAAGTGACTTTACATCGCTGTCAGAAGAAATGTCACTAAACTCTAAACTCTTATCACTCAACAATCCCAACTCCACCATCAGCTGGCAGCCATTGCAAATGCCGAGACTGAGAGTGTCCTTGCGGGCATAGAAGCGGTCAAGCGCCTCCTTCGCCTTCGGGTTGTAGAGGAAGGCGCCAGCCCAGCCCTTGGCCGAGCCGAGCACGTCGCTGTTGGAGAAGCCGCCGCAGAAGACAATGAGATTCACCTCGTCCAGCGTCTCGCGACCCGTAATGAGGTCAGTCATCATCACGTCCTTCACGTCGAAGCCTGCCAAATAGAGGCAGTAGGCCATCTCACGCTCGCCGTTGGTGCCCTTCTCACGGATGATGGCCGCTTTCGGCGTCCCGTTAGTAGCGATATTACGACGGTCAGCAGAGATACCATACTGAGCCATCGTGCCCGTAAAGCCCTTGGGGAACTTCATCTTGATGGGCTGATGCTTGTAGTTCTCGAAGCGTTCCTTGGCCTTGCCGTTAAAGCTCTGCTTGCGGTCGAGCAGATACGAAGTCTTGTACCAGACGTCACGCAAGTGGTCAATGTCGAAGGTCAGCTCTTCGTCGCCAGCCTTGACAACGAGGCTGCGGCTGTCCTCCACAGGGTAGCCAATCTTGGCAAAGCCGATGCCCTGCTCTTCCATGAACTCCTTGAACTCAAACTTATGCTCGTCGCTCACCTCGATGACAACGCCCGGATTCTCGGCAAAGAGTGTCTTCACCACGTCGCCGTCGGCACAGATGTCGTGCAGATTGATATGCAGGCCGCCCTTTGTGTTGGCAAAGCACATTTCTAATAATGTGGTGATGAGACCGCCGGCAGAAATATCGTGACCGGCCATGATCCAGCCCTTCTCGATGAGCTGCTGAATGGCCATGAAAGCATCGGCAAAGTATTCAGGATTCTCTACTGTAGGCACATCGTCGCCCACCTTGCCCAAGCTCTGCGCAAAGGCGGAGCCGCCAAGGCGCTGCTCGCAGAACGAGAAGTCGATGTGATAAAGAGAGCAGCGGCTGTCGTTTTTGATGACAGGCGATACGACCTTGCGCACGTCGCTCACCTCGCCTCCGGCACTGACGATGACCGTTCCCGGCGAGATGATCTTCTCACCATTGGGATACTGCTGTGTCAGCGACAGCGAGTCCTTGCCCGTCGGCACGTTGATGTGCAGAGCGCAGCAGAAATCGCTCAGCGCCTGCACGGCCTGATAGAGACGTGCGTCCTCGCCTTCCTGCGAGCGGCAGGGCCACATCCAGTTGGCACTCAGCGACAGCGAATCCATGCCCTCAGCCAGCGGAGCCCAGACGATATTGGTCAGTGCCTCGGCGACAGAGAGGACGGAGCCGGCGGCAGGGCTGGCCAGTCCAGCCTGCGGTGCGTGTCCGATGGCGGTGGCAATGCCTTTCTTTCCGCGGTAGTCGAGAGCGACGACGCCGCAGTCGCTCAGTGGCAGCTGCAGCACGCCCTGACACTGCTGACGGGCAATCTTTCCCGTGACGGAGCGGTCCACCTTGTTGGTGAGCCAGTCTTTACAGGCCACGGCCTCGAGCTGGAGCACTCTTTCGATTTGAGAGTTGAGAGTTGAGAGTTGAGACTTGTCATACTCTACGGGGGCGTAGTGGCGCTCCACGGTGTTGTCGCGCATGATGGTCTTCGGCGAATGGCCGAACATCTGGGCCACGTCGAGGTCAAAGGGCTTCACGCCGTCGCCCTGTACGAAGCTGAAGTGGGCATCGCCAGTGGTTTCACCTACTACATAAAGCGGAGCACGCTCGCGCTCGGCTATCTTGCGGACGTGGTCGATGTGCTTCTCGTCGATGAGCAGTCCCATGCGTTCCTGGCTCTCGTTGGCAATGATTTCCTTTGAAGAGAGCGTAGCATCGCCGATGGGCAGCTTGGTCATGTCGATGGTGCCGCCGCAGTCCTCGACGAGCTCCGAGAGACAGTTCAAATGTCCGGCTGAGCCGTGGTCGTGGATGGAGACGACGGGATTGACATCCTCCTCGCAGAGGGCACGCACCAGATTGTAGGCGCGCTTCTGCATTTCGGGATTGGCACGCTGCACGGCATTCAGCTCGATGCCACTGCTGTAGCGGCCCGTGTCGACAGAGGAGACGGAGCCGCCGCCGAGGCCGATGCGGTAGTTGTCGCCACCGACGACGACAACCTTGTTGCCTTTCTGCGGTTTTTTCTTCAGACAGTCACGCTTGGTGCCATAGCCCACGCCACCAGCCAGCATGATGACCTTGTCGTAGGCGTACTTGGTAGAGGTGAGTGGTGAGAGGTGAGAGGTGAGAGAAGTCTCCTGATGCTCGAAGGTGAGGACGGAGCCGCAGATGAGCGGCTGGCCGAACTTGTTGCCGAAGTCGGAAGCACCGTTGGAAGCCTTTATCAGAATTTGCTCAGGCGTCTGGTAGAGCCATTCACGCACAGGCAGAATGTTTTCCCAATCACGAGCCAGTTTCTCATCATCCGTCAAACGGGGATATGCCGTCATATACACAGCTGTGCCGGCGATGGGCCACGAACCTACGCCGCCGCCCATACGGTCACGTATCTCGCCGCCAGTACCGGTAGCGGCGCCGTTGAAGGGTTCCACGGTGGTGGGGAAATTGTGCGTCTCAGCCTTCAGCGAGATGACGCTCTCGATGTCCTTCACACGGAAATAATCGCTTGTGCTCTGGTCGGCAGGTGCAAACTGTTCCACGACAGGACCCTGCGCGAAGGCTACATTATCTTTATAGGCAGAGAGAATCTTGTTGGGATTCTCCTGCGTGGTCTTCTTAATCATGGCGAAGAGCGAGCTTTCCTGCTCCTTGCCGTCGATGATGAAGGTACCGCCGAAAATCTTGTGGCGGCAATGCTCGCTGTTAATCTGCGCGAAGCCGAAAATCTCAGAATCGGTAAGCGGACGGCCGTTCTGTTTCTCTATGCCGTGCAGATACTCGATTTCCTCGGGACTCAGGGCCAGGCCTTCCTGCTCGTTGTATTCCTCTAAGTTCTCTACATACTTGATGGGCTCGGGCTGAATATTGACTGTGAAGATGTTCTGATCCAGCCCGTTGTACTTGCGCTGCAGCATAGGGTCATAGTCATCGCCTTGCATGGGGAAGTATTCCTCTATGCGCCTGATGCCTGTCATGGCCATGTTCTGCGTAATCTCGACGGCGTTGGTCGACCACGGTGTCACCATTTCGCGGCGGGGGCCGACGAACTGTCCGCTGAGCGTCTCGCCCTCGATGAGCGTGGCGCCGCCGTAGAGCCAGCAAAGTTTCTGCACTTCTTCTTCCGAAAGCTGATGGTCAGCCTGCGTGGCAATCACGCTCTCTGTGGGAGTCTTAAAGAAAAAAATCGTCATGATAAATGCCTTGTTTGAATTTGGCTGCAAAATTAGTCAAAAAAAAACAATTACGAGTTAATCTGAGCCAGTTTTTCTCACCTCCTTTTCATTTTTAGTCACAGAAAGCTTCAAAACATCGGTAACCACGCGGGTTACTAACAGTAACCACGTGGGTTACTGACAGTAACCACGCGAGTTACTAACAGTAACCCGCGTGGTTACTAAAAGGGCATCAATCATTTTTTTACGGAAATAATTGGCACATTCAGGAAAATGTGCTATCTTTGCGCGCTAACAACTGCAATGGAGGTAAAGAAAAGCGTGCAAGCCGACCTGGAGCGCCGCCGCCCGCAGCGACTGCTGTTAGGGCTGGTGGTGGCTTTGGCATGTTTCTTTGTAGCCTTAGAGTACACCGTGGAGCCCGACGACCCTTTAGACGACCCCGACCTCTTAGCCAGCCTTGACAACGACATGGAGCTGCCACCCCTGTTTAACAACGACAACGAGAAACTGCTGGCACCCAAGGCAGAACCGAAGCCCGAAACGAAACTCGTCGTCGTGGAGGAAGAGGTGGAGGAGCTGCTGGACGACAACGAGGAGGTGGAGACCGACGTCGACAGCGACTTGGAGGAGATGGAGGAAGAGACCGAGATGGAGGCACCTCCCCCACCCGACGAGGATGCCGTCAGCCTGCGCGTCGTCGAGGACGTGCCGCAGTTCCCCGGCGGTCCGCTGGAATTCATCAAATGGCTTACACGCAACCTGAAATATCCTCAGTCGCTGCAGGAGCGGCAGGTACAGGGCAAGGTGGTGGCCGAGTTCATCGTCAACACCGACGGCAGCATTACCGACGTGAATATCGTGGGTTCGCTGCATCCGCTATGCGACGCCGAGGTGCTGCGCGTGCTGCGCATGATGCCCCGCTGGACGCCCGGCGTCCTCAACGACAAGCCCTGCCGCACCAAGGTCTGCATTCCCGTGGTATTTAAGATTTAGTGATATGCAAAGAATAACTTGGGACGATTCGGAGGTACGGGGGTACGGGGGTACGGAGGTGCGAGGATAGACCTTACGCTGAAAGCTGGCGTGCAAGCTATTCTCGTACCCCCGTACCCCCGTACCCCCGCACCCCCGAAAAAATACCAGCTTATTATGTAACGATTACTTAGTATTATGTATAGCTCAGAAGAAATACTCAGACAAGTGAACGAGGCCCTCGACGCACTCCCCTACGACCGTCAGCCTGCCTCACTCTACGAACCCGTGAAGTACGTCCTCTCACTGGGAGGCAAGCGCATCAGGCCCGTACTCATGCTCTTGGCATACAACCTCTACAAGGACCGGCCTGCCGACATTATGATGCAGGCACTGGCCTTAGAGACGTATCACAACTACACGCTGCTGCACGACGACCTGATGGACAACGCCGACCTGCGGCGCGGCCACGAGACAGTGCACAAGCGCTGGGATGCCAACACGGCCATCCTCTCAGGCGACTCCATGCTCGTGCTGGCCTACCAGCGTATGCAGCAGTGCCCGAAGGAACATCTGCGGGCTGTGCTCGACGTTTTCACCGAGACCGCCCTCGAGATTGGCGAGGGTCAGCAGTATGACATGGACTTTGAGACGCGCAACGACGTCACCGAGGACGAGTATATTGAGATGATCCGCCTGAAGACCAGCGTATTGCTGGCCTGCGCCATGAAGATTGGCGCCCTGCTGGCCGGCGCACCTCAGGAGGATGTCGACAACCTCTACAAGTTTGGCGAGCAGCTCGGCCTCGCCTTCCAGCTGCAGGACGACCTGCTCGACGTCTACGGCGACCCGAAGGTCTTCGGCAAGGCCATCGGCGGCGACATCACCTCCAACAAGAAGACCTACATGCTCATCAACGCCGTCAACCGCGCCAATCCTGACCAGCGCCAAGAGCTGATGCGGTGGATTGAGGCGAAGGAATTCAACCGCGAAGAAAAGGTGCGCGCCGTCACTGCCCTCTACGACCAGATTGGCATACGCCAGCTGTGCGAGCAGAAAATCAACTACTATTTCGACGAGTGCCGCAAGTATCTGGCCCGTGTAGGCGTCAGCGATGAGCGCAAGCAGCAGCTTCTCGACTACACCGACGAGATGATGGAACGCAGGAAGTGATTTGAGATTTGAGATTTGAGAATTGAGAATGATTGAATTTATTGACACTCACTGCCATTTAGACGGCAAAGAGTTTGATGACGACCGCGAAGAAGTGATGCAGCGGGCGCGTGAGGCTGGCTGCAAGGCCATCTTCCTGCCTGCCATCGACCTGCCGTCGTCAGAGCGCATCCTCCAGCTCTGCCAGCAGCATCCCGACTTCCTTTTCCCCATGGTGGGCCTGCATCCCGAGGAAGTGCACGCTGACTGGCAACAACAAATCATCAATCTCAAATCTCAATTCTCAAATCTCAAATCAATCGTTGCCATCGGCGAAGTAGGCCTCGATTTCTACTGGAGCCGTGAGTTCGAGCAGGAGCAGCTGTTGGCCTTTGAAGAACAGGTGAAGTGGTCGGTGGAGACACGCCTGCCCCTGATGATTCACTGTCGCAAGGCACAGAACGAGATGGTGCATATACTTAAAAGGTACGCGCACGAGCTGCCCGGCGGCGTGTTCCATTGTTTTACCGGCAACGAAAAAGAAGCTGCCGAACTGTTGCAGTTCGACAGCTTCGTACTTGGTATTGGCGGTGTCTCAACATTTAAGAAAAGCCACCTGCCTGACGTCTTGCCCGCCGTGGTGCCGCTCGACCGTATTGTTCTCGAGACCGACGCCCCGTACATGGCACCTGTGCCGCATCGCGGTAAGCGTAACGAGCCCGCCTTCATCGTAAATGTGTTACAACGTCTGGCTGAAGCCTACGGTGTTACTCCCGAGGAAGTATCGCACCGCACCAACGCCACCGTGATGCGCGTTTTCAGGCAATAGCCGATTACTTCTTCTTCAGCAGGTCACGAATCTCGGTGAGCAGCTCTTCCTGCGTGGGACCCTTCGGAGCCTCAGGAGCCGGAGCCTCTTCCTTCTTCTTGTTCAGCTTATTGACGCCCTTGATCATCAAGAAGATACAGAAAGCGATGATGAGGAAGTCGACCACATTCTGGATGAACGAGCCATAGGCAAACACCGAGCCCATGCCCTTGGCGTCAGCCAGCGGCGTGCCCTCGGGAATACCGTCCGACAGGGCGACATAGAGATTGGTAAAGTCGGCATTGCCCAGTACCTTACCTACGAGTGGCATGATAATGTCGTCGACCAGCGAACTGACAATCTTGCCGAATGCACCGCCGATGATCACACCGACAGCCATGTCCATCACATTGCCTTTCATGGCAAATTCTTTGAATTCCTTAACAAATCCCATAGTTCTTAAAGTTTAAGTGAATAATGTTTATGGTTGAATGGTTGTTCTGCTCTTGAATGATGATAGTGCTGTGTTTTGTAAACTTAACGTTGCAAATCCTTGCCGAATTGTTGACCTATGACAATTTTCAATTTTCAATTATCAATTTTCAATTTTATTAAGACTGAATTTTGATGCAAATATAGGAATTTTTTTGTAACTTTGTGCCCGAAAACAGGAAAAAATGCACCAGAGGGTGCAAAAAAGTGATTTTTTTTATTTTATTCATCTATAACAAACAAAAAAAATGACAAAAGTTGCTATTAACGGCTTCGGCCGTATCGGTCGCCTCGCTTTCCGTCAGATGTTCGAGGCTGAAGGTTATGAAGTGGTCGCCATCAACGACCTGACCAGCCCCAAGATGCTGGCTCACCTGCTGAAGTATGACACCTGCCAGGGTGGATTCTGCGGCAAGTTCGGTGAGGGCAAGCACACTGTTGACTGCACTGACAACTCGATTATCGTCGACGGCAAGGAAATCACCATCTATGCAAAGCCCAATGCTGCTGAGCTGCCTTGGGGCGAGCTGGGTGTTGACGTTGTGCTCGAGTGCACCGGCTTCTACACCTCTAAGGAAAAGTCAATGGCCCACATCCAGGCTGGTGCCAAGAAGGTTGTCATCTCCGCTCCTGCCGGCAATGACCTGCCCACCATCGTGTACAATGTGAACCACAAGACCCTGACTCCCGCCGACACCGTTATCAGCGCTGCCAGCTGCACCACCAACTGCCTGGCTCCCATGACGAAGGCCCTGAACGACTTCGCTCCCATCCAGAGCGGGCGCAAGGGTGATGTTCAGCGTGCCCGTGCCGGTGCCCAGAACATCGTTCCTAACTCAACTGGTGCTGCCAAGGCTATCGGTCTCGTTATCCCCGAGCTGAACGGCAAGCTGATCGGTGCTGCACAGCGCGTTCCCACGCCCACAGGTTCTACCACTATCCTGCACGCTGTTGTGAAGGGTGAGGTGACTGTTGAGGGCATCAACGCCGCCATGAAGGCCGCTACCAACGAGTCGTTCGGTTACACCGAGGAGAAGCTCGTCAGCTCTGACATCATCGGTATGAAGTTCGGTTCACTGTTCGATGCTAACCAGACCATGGTCAGCAAGATTGGTGACGGCAACTCGCTCGTTCAGGTTGTCAGCTGGTACGACAACGAGAACAGCTACACCAGCCAGATGGTTCGCACCATCAAGTACCTCGCTGAGCTGAAGTAAGCAACGGTTATTAAGCAACGGTTACACGGACTGACACAGACGAGTGCTCGTCCGATGTAGAAAAAAAAAACGAAAAGAAAAGCCGCCTGACGTTTGTCGGGCGGCTTTTCTTTTCGTTACTTATTACTTACTTGACAATTATCTTCTTGTTTCCGTTGATGTAGAGACCCTTCTGCGTGGGTGCGCCTTCTATACGGCGGCCATCAATAGTGTACCAGGGAGAGTTGGGAGCTGAAAGCTGAGAGTTGGGAGCTACCAGCTCATGGATGCCCGTTGTTTCATCACCGAAATCGAGCACGATCCGGCGGCTGCCGCTCACGGCTTCATTCGAGAACTTGAAATAGGCACGGCAGGCTTTCAGCGTGCGTTGCTTACCCGTGTGCTTCAGCGTGTTGGCGGCGGTCATGTAGTAGATGTCGTCATTTGCGGGCGTGTTAATAGTCATGGCATCGTAGTAGCCGATGAACTTCACGTTGCCGTCAGCCTTCTCGATGGTTCTTTCAGCATCAGAACGGTTGACCACAGTGACACCGTTGAACACGGGGTTTTCGATGTTATCGGTGCCGTCGCCCTCCCACTTGATGATGTAGGGCACGCCTGCTTCCAGCACGTCAACAGCTTCGCCGAAGGTCAGAGTCACGTGTGTATTGTTCATCGTGGCATCGGTCAGTGTCTTTGCCGTGGCGCCACTGAGCGGACTGTCGGCCAGCGTCACGTCGAAGGGCAGGCACAGCGTGTTCCAAGCGCCGTCCTTGTACAGCGTGCGGCCGGTGAGTGCGATGCAGACGGTCTGACCATCATATTCCTCCAATATGTCGCTGTTGGCAGCACCGTCATCGGCCAATTCTATTATCTTGCCAGTGGTGAACAGCTGGGTTACCCAGTCACTCTTCCCATTAGTGCCATAGTCACCACGAACCTGCACCACATAATCCTTTTCAGGAATCAGATTCGTCATCTTGTACGATTTTTCCGTGTATGACGATACATTAATCCATTCAACAAGGTCGGGATTAAGCCCTTCAGACTCTATGTAACCGCGAATCATCCACCCATAGCCGTTGATGCCCACCTGACCCGCATTGTACCAGGAATCACCAATCTTTATCCACTGATTGTTTGGCTCTGTGCTTGAACAACTTACCAGAACATATGTACCAGTCTCTGTAAGCGTAATCCAGAGATTGTTTCCTCTTGTAATCTGCACGGGAGTAGCAAATGTCACTTCGTGGAAGCCTTTCTTTTCGGGAGTTATTACCTCGGTATAGAGTAACGTTCCAGGTGCATCATCACCACCTGAATAGATATTCAGCGTGATGTCACCCGTATTATTACTTGTTTCATAAAAAGACACCTTTGACAGCAAATTACCCGTAACCATAGTGCCAGGATACATCACACCCCAGGTCCATTCAGATTCAGACGAACTGCCAAAGGCGGTTTTAGCTGTTCCGTCATCATATTTCAGCCATTCTGCAGTCGTGGAGATGAAGCCATCGGGTACCAGACCATAGCGGAGGTCATAAATTTCTGCTTTTCCACTCCAATTGGCGACTGCCGAGTTATGGCTCACCTCATCGACATTCAAGTCTGTAGGAGCAGGAGCGAGTTGCTCAGTGGTGAAAAAGACCTGTTCGCTCCAATACTGGGTTCCACCAGAAGGACTCACCATCACCGTGTATTCCGTCTCAGGTTCAAGTCCCGTCAATGTGTAGGGGTTCGCAGTGGCTACGGTTGTCGTAAAATTATCATCATCTGCTGTTTTATAAGCCACCTGCCAGCTGTTTGCATTATTGTTATCCGTCCAGCTAAGCACAGCACTTGTTGCCTCTATCTCCGATACGGCAAGACAAGTAGGAGCCTTCGCATCTACGATGATAAATGACGGCTGCTTTCCACCAACGGAGTATATCTGTGGTGGAGTTTCAGCGGGATAGAACAGTTGTACGCAGTAGGTTCCAGTTCTGTCGGGCGTAAATGGAATATCAATCTCTGTAGATGAGGAATTAGCCGGGATGAAGAAGTTATTGCTGATATCACCCCAATAAGCCCAACTGTCGCCTTGTTTGTAGTAGATAAACATATAAAAATCGCCGTCGTAGGCATCCTCACTGTTGTTCTTCAGGTCGATGGTAACAGTCACTTCTTGCCCCACCCTGCGGTCATCACTGACGGTGACGCCATTTATCGACAAATCGATTGTATTGACGTGGACATCCAGCACGGTGCCCGTGTCTGTAGGCTTTTGTATGCCGATGACAGCATCCTGCCCGTAGTGGTAGCCGTCGGTAGAGCTGCTGCCGCCAATGCCCTGCTGGTCAGGGTCGAGAGCCGACAGGACAAAATAGTTGTCGCTCATGCCGCCCCATCCCCAGTTGATGTGGAAGAAGTCGGTGCCATTCTCATACTTGTAGCCGTCGCACACAAACTCATGTCCGCCACCCGACGACTGTCCACCGTAGACTACGGGACGGCCTTGTGCTACCTCATTGTACATGAGGTCAACCCAATTGTCGTATGAGTAGTAGCTGCGCTGCACGAGGGTCGTCGTACTGTTATAGCCGAAATACTCCGTAAGTGCGTTTGCCACCTTATCGGTGTTGGAACCTGACGAGGGGCCATAGTTCATTTCCACTGACCAACCGCAGTATTGCATCAACAAGGCCACGTAATTGGCAGAATTGCCCGTTGCGCTACTTGAGTAGGTATTACTCATATAATCCCACGAAAATTCTATCTGGGGCAATCCGCTTATTGCATTGTTTAAATTTCCCCATGTGTATCCAGGAATGGCAGGGAAATTCTGCGGCCATTTGTGGTAGTTCATTACCTGCGCCATGGCCGTGGCCACGCAACCCGTGGCACAGTGATACCACGTAATATTGGTGGGTAATTGATCCGTGCTGTATACGTAATTGCCGTTAGAGACGCCGTAATATGGCGTCCTGTTGTTATACGGTGCACTCTGATTCCATGTCGTGGTAAGCAACGGAGTAACGGCAGTCCTCGTCGTAGACGGAGCGCGGCGTGGTGCCTTGGCGTACATGGACGTGGCGTCAGTACGCTCGTTCAGCCAGGCAATCTCATCGGCATAGCCCTGCAGCCAGGCACGCATATTGTCGGGCATATTGTCAGGATCGATATTGCCATTATCGCCAAAGCCGAGGACGGGCACGGTGCGGTCGTCGTTACTGACGATGACGAATCCCCCGTCGTTGCTGACATTGAACACGTAGAGACCATTCGCCAGCCTCTCTTGCATAAGTTGTGGCGTAGTGCCGGGGGCGTGGCGCGGCCCACCGCCAGCTGCGATGCGACTGTTCAAAAAAGCCTGAGCCTGCTGCCGAGCCTGCTCGGCGGTCACTTGGTCGGCCCAAAGCTGGCCCACCGTTCCCCAAAGCGGAAAAAACATAACGAGTAGCAACAACACTGCTGCTCTCAAGAAAAGGCGTCCTTTTTTCATTATCTTTTTAGTATTGGTAAATATTTGCTGCAAAATTATGAAAAAAAAATTGAATAATGAGCAAATAAGACAAAAAAAAATCTATCGATAGATTTTTTCAAAAGTCACATCCCCATGAAAAAATCTATCGATAGTTTTTTTAGCAGAACAATTCGGCTTTTGCGAGCCTATTTGTTGTCGACGGCAGCCTGCTCAATGGGCAGACAACGCTTATAGTTGGCAATATACTTCTCGAAGCCAGCCACATCCTCAGCAGTGGGAGCGATAGAGACACCTGTGTTGCCTGCGAAGACGACATTCTCCAGATAGTCGGCCAGCGAGAGCTTGTTTGGATTGTTCACGGCATAGCCAGCCAGCAGGGCGATGCCCCAAGCGCCGCCTTCACCAGCGGTTTCCATCACTGAGATGGGGCTGTTGAGCGCAGCGGCAAGCATACGCTGACCCACGCCGGCTGTCTTGAAGTAGCCGCCATGACCGGTAATGCGATCAACGCGAATCTTCTCGTCCTTGAACAGAATGTCGTTGCCAATCTTCAGCACGCCGATAGCACCGTAAAGGTTCGCACGCATGAAATTGGCCAGATTGAACTTGTCGTTGGCTGAGCGCACGAAGAGGGGACGACCGTCAGCAAGTCCTGTGACAGGCTCGCCAGAAACGTAGTTATAGGCCATCAGACCACCGCAGTCGGTGTCGCCTTCGAGGGCTTTATTAAAGAGCTTGCCGTAGAGCTCGTTCATATCGACGGGCACGCCGAGCAGCTGCTGGTACTCCTTGAAGAGCCCTACCCAGGCGTTGATGTCGCTGGTGCAGTTGTTGCAGTGCACCATAGCCACCAGTGAGCCGTCGGGCGTGGTCACCATGTCGATCATCTCATAGGGTTTCGACAGCGGCTTCTCCAGCACAATCATCGAGAACGAAGACGTGCCTGCGCTTACGTTACCCGTGCGCTGCTTCACGGCGTTGGTGGCAACCATGCCTGTGCCGGCATCGCCCTCGGGAGGACAGACGGGGATGCCCGGCTTCAGGTGACCTGAGACGTCGAGTTTCTTGGCACCTTCGGGAGTGAGGAAGCCGGCACTTTCGCCTGCGTTCAGGCTCTTGGGCAGAATGTCGAGCAGTTTCCAAGAGTATCCCTTCGGTGCGATAAGCTTGTCGAACTTCTCCACCATTGTGGCGTCGTAGGTCTTTGTGGCGGGATCAACGGGAATCATACCCGAGGCATCGCCCACGCCTAAGACGAATTCGCCTGTCACCTGCCAATGGACATAGCCTGCAAGTGTGGTGAGATACTTGATGTCGGCCACGTGCTCATTGTTATCGAGGATGCACTGATAGAGATGGCTGATGCTCCAGCGCAGGGGAATGTTATAGTTGAAGAGTTCGCTCAACTCGGCAGCGGCCTTACCCGTATTGGTGTTGCGCCAGGTGCGGAAGGGCACCAGAATCTCCTGTTTCTCGTTGAAGGCCATGTAGCCGTGCATCATGGCCGAGAAGCCGATGGCAGCCAGTGCCTCAATCTCGCAGTCGTATTGTTTCAGCACATCCTTGCGCAGGTCGGCGTAGCAGTCCTGCAGGCCATACCAGATGGCCTCGATGCTATAGGTCCACAGACCGTCGACGAGCTGGTTCTCCCACTCGTGCGAGCCTTGTGCAATGGGTTTGTTGTCCTGGTCGATAAGTACGGCCTTGATGCGGGTGGAACCGAATTCGATTCCCAGAATGGCCTTTCCGGCCTCGATGGTTTGTTTTGCGGTCATTGTTTTTGTTAGTTTTGGGGTTTTGACTGCAAAAATAGTTTTTTTTCTGCTAATGGCCAAATATTTCCTGATATTTTCGTATCTTAATCATTTTGTTTGTAACTTTGCAGCAGTTTTTATCATTGAAAATCAGAGGAATCGCATGAAGACAAAGAAATTGCTATTAGGAGCACTGACGCTGATGCTGGGCATGAACGTACAGGCACAGAACTACAAGTACGAGACAGTGGACGGCGACATGATGCAGACACGCATCTACACACTGAAAAACGGGCTGAAGGTGTACCTCAGCGTCAACACCGAGGAGCCGCGCATACAGACATTCATCGCCGTGCGCACAGGTTCGAAGAACGACCCCGCCGAGACGACGGGTCTGGCCCATTATCTGGAGCATCTGATGTTCAAGGGCACCGACAAGTTCGGCGTCTCTGACCCGATGAAGGAGAAGCCCCTGCTCGACGAGATAGAGCAGCGCTACGAGCAGTACCGCCTGCTGACCGACGCCGACGCACGCCGCCAGGCCTACCACGAGATAGACTCCGTCAGTCAGGTGGCAGCCCAGTATTTCATTCCCAACGAATACGACAAGCTGATGGCGGCCATCGGCGCCGAGGGCACCAACGCCTACACCAGCAACGACGTGACCTGTTACACCGAGGACATCCCCGCCAACGAGGTAGAGAACTGGGCGAAGATACAGTCCGACCGTTTCCAGAACATGGTCATCCGCGGCTTCCACACCGAGCTGGAGGCCGTCTACGAGGAGTATAATATCGGTATCGCACAGGACCAGCGCAAGCTGTGGGAGTCGATGAGCAAGATGCTCTTCCCTACCCACCCCTACGGCACGCAGACCACCATCGGCACGCAGGAACACCTGAAGAACCCGAGCATCACCAACATCAAGAACTACTTCAACCACTGGTATCGTCCCAACAACGTGGCTATCTGCATGGCCGGCGACATGGATCCCGACAAGGTCATCGCCACCATCGACCGCTACTTCGGACAGTGGCAGCCCGGTGCTGACGTGCGCCAGCCTGAGTTCCCTGCTCTGGCTCCTATTACCCAGCCACGCGACACTGCTGTCTACGGTCTGGAGGCTGAGACGCTGTGGCTCGGCTACCGCTTCGACCGCGGCAACTCGCTGCAGGCCGACACGCTGGGCATCATCGGAGAAATGCTCTCCAACGGCACGGCAGGACTCATCGACCTTGATATCAACCAGCAGATGAAGATGCTGGAGGCATGGGCCGGCTCAGAGACGTTACGCGACTACTCGGCTTTCATCCTTAGCGGCACGCCAAAAGAGGGACAGACCTTGGAAGAAGTGCGTCAGCTGCTGCTCGACGAAATAGAGAAATTGAAGAAAGGCGACTTCAGCGACGACCTGCTGCCCTCAGTCATCAACAACACCAAACTGCACTACTACACCATGTTGGAGAGCAACCGTGCACGCGCCAACATGTTTGTCGAGACTTACATCAACGAGATTCCCTGGAAGCAGCAGGTGGGTTACCTCGACCGCATCTCGGGCATGACGAAGGAGCAGATTGTGAATTTCGCAAAGCGCCATTTCCACCAGAACTACGTCACCGTGTTCAAGCGCCAGGGCGAGGACACCACACTGAAGAAGATTGACAAGCCCGCCATCACGCCCATACCCACCAACCGCGACATGGTTTCGCAGTTTGTCAAGGACATTCAGAGCGCACATGTCGACCCCATCCAGCCGCGTTTCGTCGACTTCCAGCGCGACCTTACCTTCGGCAAGACGAAGAAGAACATTCCCTACATTTATGTGAAAAACGTGGAAAACGGCCGCTTTACGCTCACACAGCGCTATGAGTTCGGCGAGGAGGCTGAACTGAAGTACAGCTACGCTCCCGACTACCTGGAGTATCTCGGCACCAACAAACTGACCAACGAGCAGATCAAGCAGCAGTTCTACAAGCTGGCCTGCAACTACAGTATCAACGTGGGTGCACGCAACATCAATGTCACTTTGAGTGGCCTCAGCGAGAACATGCCGCAGGCACTGGCCTTGCTTGAGAACGTGATGCAGAACGCCAAGGTGGACGCCGACGCGTGGGAGCAGTACATCCAGTTAGTAGAGAAAGGGCGTGCTGATGCCAAGTTGGAGCAGCGCAGCAATTTCTCCAACCTGGTGGCCTACGGCATCTACGGCCCCTACAACTCAAGCCGCAACATTCTCACGTCGGAGCAGTTGCGCCAGACCAACCCGCAGGAGTTGCTCAACCTGCTGAAGAACCTGAAGCAGTATGAGCACACATTATTATATTATGGTCCCATGACGGAGAAAGAGCTGTGCGATGCCGTGACCAAGAATCATCCTACGGCCAAGAAGTTCCTGCCTGTTCCCGAAGGCAAGCACTACACCAGACAGACCACTCCGCAGAACGAGGTGCTCATCGCTCCATACGATGCCAAAAACATCTACATGCGCATGTATCACAATGAAAACCGCGCATGGCAACCCGAGGATGCCGCAGTCAAAGCAATGTTCAACGAATACTACGGCGGCGGCATGAACACCATCGTGTTCCAGGAGATGCGCGAGGCTCGCGGCCTGGCCTACAACGCCTACGCAGCCTATATCGATCCTGCCTATAAGGACCAGTCTGAATATTTCTTCACTCACATCATCACACAGAACGACAAGATGATGGACTGTATACAGCACTTCAACCTGATTCTCGACACCATCCCGCAGAGCGAGCAGGCCTTCCGCATTGCCAAGGATGCCCTGACAAAGCGCCTGCAGAGCCAGCGCACCACGAAGTTCGGACTCATCAACGCCTGGATTAACGCCAACGACCTCGGCATCGACTATGACGAGAATGAACGCATTTACAACGCACTGCCCAACATCACACTACAGGACATCGTCAAGTTCGAACAGCAGCAGATGGCCCGCAAGCCCTACCGCTACATCATCCTCGGCGACGAGAAGGAGCTCGACATGGAGGCGCTTGGCAAAATCGGTCCCATCCGCCGTCTCACCACTGAAGTAATCTTTGGATATTAACCTCATAAAAACCTTAACTACCATGAAGAAAATCTATTTGGCACTGATGTGCATGGCAGGCTTCACACTGATGACGGCCTGCGGAGGAAAGAGTGAAAACAAGGGTGGCGAAGCCGCCAATGGTGAGCAAAACACCGAGCAGGAAACTGAATCAGACGCAACGGCTGATGCCGACAGTCCCACTGCGAATTTTGAGAAAGTGCTGAAAGACTGCTACGGTCTCACATTCGACCAAGTGAAACCCGACTTTGCCATCAGTGAGACTAACAATCAGGGGACTAGTCTGTTCTATGGTGAGAGCACTAATGGTGACGCTAAAGCCAACCTGCAGAAAGCCGACGGCACTGACCCTACTCAGGATGAGTTCAACGCCTACGCCACAAAGATTTACAACCTTACAAAGAGTATCTCACAGGACGGCAAGAACATCGTTGGCTTCAACGAGGCCAGCACGCTTGATGAGGCCCTCGCCGAAAAGCCCATTGACAAGTGCATCGGCAAGAACGAATATGACGTCGACATCATTATGACCGGCTGGGCCTTCCGTATGAACGACACGTTCTACCAGTGCGACGTTTCGCAGGGCATCGCAAGAAACGGTAATCCCATGCCCATCAAATTCGGCCTCTACAAAGGTCTGCAGAAATCACTCAACGAGTCGATGGAGGAAGCCGACAAGGCTCTGGAGCAGCTTGGCTACTAAGTGAGACATGGATTAAATCAATTCAGCTTTCCGCAGCGATTTGTTAACAAATGAAAATTTTAGTAACCCACGTGGTTACTGTTTTTACCCAGAGCGTTATTTGGGCCTGAAAAACATATAGAGAAAACAAAGGCGCTGCTTACTACCGTGTCGGTGAGCTCACGTCGAGCCGTCCACAGTTAGAAGGCCACAAAGGTTGTGTCACAACAACTTTGTGGCCTTCTGCATGTAAGTCCATCAGTTGCCGTAAAATGATTACTAAATAAACCCCAAAAAACGAAGAAAGGACTGGTTAGCGCTTCAAGGCGCTAACCAGATCTTCTGTTGTAAGTAATGTCTGTTCGCCAGTCTCCATATCCTTTAGCGTTACCTTGCCCTCGGCCATTTCGCTCTCACCGGCAAGGACGACGAAGGGGATGTGCTTGGCGTTGGCGTAGGCCATCTGCTTCTTCATCTTAGCTGCATCGGGGAACAGTTCGGCACGGATGCCGGCCTGACGCACTTGGGCAACAACTGGCAGGCAATAGGCCGTTTCTTTCTCACCGAAGTTTATGAAGAGTACGCGGCTGGTCTGCAGCGAATCTTTCGGATAAAGGTCGAGTGCGTCGAGTACATCGTAGATGCGGTCAACGCCGAAGCTGATGCCCACGCCCGAAAGGCCCGGCATGCCAAAGATTCCCGTCAGGTTGTCGTATCGTCCGCCGCCGCTGATGCTGCCCATCGGCGTGTCGAGGGCTTTCACTTCGAAGATGGCGCCAGTATAGTAGTTGAGACCGCGTGCAAGCGTCAAGTCGAGCTGAAATTGATTGTTAAGCATTGAATCGCCCAACGTCTTAAAGATGAACCTCGTTTCCTCTACGCCTTTCAGACCCATTTCGCTGTCTTTCAGTACCTCGGCGATGGTGGCAAGCTTCTCTTCGTTGGAGCCTTCAAGCAGGATGATGGGCTGCAGTTGGCTGATCTGCTCTTCGGTAAGGCCGTCGCCTCGCAGTTCCTCATTCACATTGTCGATGCCGATTTTGTCGAGTTTGTCGATGGCTACGGTGATATCAACGATCTTGTCGGCGGCACCGATGACTTCGGCTATGCCGCTGAGAATCTTACGGTTGTTAATCTTTATCTGTACGCGCACGCCCAAACGTGAAAAGACGGTGTCGAGAATCTGCATCAGCTCCACCTCGTTGAGCAGCGAGTCAGAGCCCACCACATCGCCGTCGAACTGATAGAACTCGCGGTAGCGGCCCTTCTGCGGACGGTCGGCACGCCACACTGGCTGCACCTGATAGCGCTTGAACGGCAGCTGCAGCTCCTCGCGATGCATCACCACATAGCGGGCGAAGGGCACGGTGAGGTCATAGCGCAGACCCTTCTCGCAGAGCTTGGCAGCCAGGCGCAGGGCATTGCGTTCCTGCAACTCCTGGTCACTCACCTTCTGTAGATAGTCGCCAGAGTTCAGCACTTTGAAGAGCAGTTTGTCGCCCTCCTCGCCGTATTTGCCCATCAGCGTCTGCAGGGTCTCCATTGCAGGCGTCTCAATCTGCTGGAATCCGTAGAGTTCATACACTTCACGGATGGTGTTCAGTATATAGTTGCGCTTGGCCATTTCAACGGGGCCGAAGTCGCGCGTTCCCTTAACAATTGATGGTTTCATAATATAAAGCCTTTATCTCATTATTGTCTGCTCACGGTCGGGGCCGATGCTGATAATTCTGATAGGCGTCTCAAGTTCCTTTTCAAGGAAAGCAATGTAGTCCTTGAACTGCTGCGGGAACTGCTCCTCAGTAGTAAACTTTGTCATGTCCGTCTTCCAGCCCGGCAGCTCCTTATAAACAGGCTCGATGCCATGCTCGATGTCATAGGGGAAGTCACGCGTCAACTCACCATTCACTTTGTAGGCGGTGCAGGCCTTGATGGTGTCGAAGCCGTCGAGCACGTCGCTCTTCATCATAATGAGCTGTGTCACGCCGTTTACCATGATTGAGTAGCGCAGGGCCACGAGGTCAATCCACCCACAGCGGCGCTCACGGCCAGTGACGGCACCGTACTCGTGGCCGAGGTCACGAATCTTCTTGCCCGTCTCGTCGAACAGCTCGGTGGGGAACGGACCGGCACCGACACGGGTGCAGTAGGCCTTCATAATGCCGTAGACCTCGCCGATTTTGTTGGGACCGATACCCAGACCTGTGCAGGCGCCGGCGCAAATGGTATTTGAGGAAGTGACGAAGGGATAGGAGCCGAAGTCTACGTCGAGCATCGTGCCCTGAGCGCCTTCGCACAGCACGCTCTTGCCCTCGCGCAAGAAACCGTTGATTTCGTGCTCGCTGTCGACGATGGGGAACTGGCGCAGATACTCCACGCCTTCCAGCCATTTCTTCTCCACCTCCGTGATATCATATTCAAAGTTCAGCGACTTCAGAATTGCCTCATGGCGTGCCTTGGCGGCAGCATATTTCTCTTCAAAATGCTCCAGAATGTCGCCCACGCGCAGACCGGTGCGGCTTACCTTGTCGGTATAGGTGGGGCCAATGCCCTTACCCGTGGTGCCCACCTTGTTCTTGCCCTTCTGAGCCTCGTAGGCGGCATCGAGCACGCGGTGGGTGGGCATGATGAGGTGCGCCTTCTTCGAAATATGCAGGCGCTCCTTCAGCGGGTGTCCGCTCTGCTCCAGCGCCTTGGCCTCGTCCATGAAGAGGTCGGGAGCCAGCACCACGCCATTGCCTATAATGTTCACCTTGTTACCCTGGAAGATGCCCGACGGGATGCTGCGCAACACATATTTCTGCCCCTCAAACTCCAGTGTGTGCCCGGCATTGGGGCCTCCCTGGAATCGGGCTACAACATCATAGCGGGGAGTGAGCACGTCAACTACCTTTCCCTTGCCTTCGTCGCCCCACTGCAAACCCAGCAGGACGTCAACCTTTCCTTTGTTCATCATTCTTGTTATTATCTGTTGTTGTTTTATGTTTGTGGCTTTTTCGGGTGATGACAGCCTGACACGTAGAGCAAATGCCGTAGATGTAGAGCGAAAAGACATCCTGACGGAAGCGCTTCAGGTGCATCGCAGCAATGGCCTTCGTCACCTCCGGCGCCTTCACCTCGGTCACCTTGCCGCACATGGTGCAGATTTGGTGGCAGTGGCTGTTGCCGGGAGAATAGACTTCATACTTCGTCGTGCCCTGAATGTTGTGGCGAATGACGATGCGAAGCTCGATAAAGAGATTGAGGGTGTTATAAAGCGTTGCCCTTGACACGGGGAAGTGATGCTCGTCAGCAAGTTTCTGTCCCAAATCGTCAAGGGTAAAATGTCCGCTGAAATCATACACGGCTTTCAAGATGGCATAGCGCTCAGGCGTCTTGCGAAAATTATTCATCTCCAAATAATTATCCAAGATGCGCTCGCTGGCCTGGCGTACATTGTCTTTCTTCTCAGCTGCCTTCATAAACCAAGGTACAAAAGTACAAATAAAGATTGAAGAAGCCGATGGCATGATGTTAAAAATGGCTAAATGCACATTTTATATCAAAGATTTTTTGTCATATCACAAAGAATGTGTAACTTTACACCCAAAATCTGAAACGCAATATAAATTTACATAAAACTAAACCCCAAAAGCAATGAAAACACTGAAAAGAACAATGTTTGGAGTCGGTGCTTTGACAGCACTGGCTTTTGCTGCCTGCACCGGCAGTCAGCAACCCGCAACTCAACTGACGGCATCGGGACTGGATCCTGCCAAGTTTGAAACCGTGATAGACGGCGACAGCGTGAAGCTCTACACCCTGAAGGGCGACAAGGGCATGGAGGTGTGTATCACCAACTACGGCGGACGCGTCGTCTCGCTGATGGTACCCGACAAGGACGGTAAGCTGGTCGACGTAGTGCTTGGCTTCGACAACATTGACCAGTATTTGGAGAAGACCACCGACTATGGCTCAAGCGTAGGCCGCTACGCCAACCGCATTAACATGGGACGTTTTGTGCTCAATGGCGATACCATTCAGCTGAAGCAGAACGACAAGCACGACGGTCGCGACCACTGCCTGCATGGCGGCGGCGACACGGGTTGGATGAACCAGGTCTACAAGGCTGAGCAGATTGACAGCACCACGCTGAAACTCACCATCAATGCAAAGGACGGCGAGAACGGATTCCCCGGCAATGTGGTGGCCACAACTACCTATAAGATTGTGAACGGCAACACGCTCGACATCGTATGGGAAGCAACTACCGACAAGCCCACCGTCATCAACCAGACCAACCACAACTATTATAACCTGAGCGGCGACTTCGAAGAGAAGGAAGGCGGCTTGCAGCAGTACCTTACTGTCAACGCCGACTCGTTCACCGTTGCCGACGACAGCTATATGCCTACTGGCGAGATTCGCGCTGTGGAAGGCACCACAATGGATCTTCGTGCCGAGCACAAGATTATTGACGGCTTGGATCGCGAGTACGACCAGGTGAAGAACGCCAACGGCGGCTACGACCACAACTGGTGTCTGAACACCAAGGGCGACGACACGCAGGTGTGCGCTACCCTCTACAGCCCCAAGACCGGCATCTTCATGGAGATGTTCACCAACGAGCCGGGCGTGCAGGTCTACACCGGCAACTTCCAGGGCATCGGCGGCGAGGAGAACATCGTGCGCAAGCTGGGCAAGAAATATCCGCAGTACATCAGCGTGTGTCTGGAGAGCCAGAAATATCCCGACAGCCCCAACAAGTACATGCTGCCAGGATGGGAGAAATGCAATCCCATCGTGACACCCGAGAAGCCTTATTACAGCCACGCTGCCTATAAGTTCTCAGTCAAGTAAATTGTAAATCGAGAATTGAGAATTATGACACAATCAGAAAATGGTAGCCGTGGCTACCTCATTGGCATCGTCATGGTGGCCGTGCTGGGCGGACTGCTCTTCGGCTACGATACGGCTGTTATCTCAGGCGCTGAGAAGGGCCTGCAGGCCTTCTTCATGGGGGCTCAGGACTTTACCTATACCGACGGCTGGCATGGTTTCACGTCGTCTACAGCCCTTATCGGGTGCATCATCGGCTCAGCGCTCTCAGGCCTCTTTGCCACACGCTTAGGACGTAAGAAGTCACTCATCGTGGCTGGTGTGCTGTTCTTCGTCTCAGCACTAGGTTCAATGGATCCTGAGTTCCTGTTCTTCGAGCATGGCAAGCCCACGTTCTCCTTGCTCATCATGTTCAACGTCTACCGCATCATCGGCGGCATCGGCGTGGGACTGGCTTCGGCCATCTGTCCGATGTACATCGGCGAGGTGGCCCCCTCTAACATAAGAGGTATGCTGGTGAGCTGGAACCAGTTTGCCATCATCTTCGGTCAGCTGGTAGTTTACTTCGTCAACTTCTTTATTCTTGGTTCGCACACTAACCCCATCATCAACTCCATCGGCGAAGGTGTGAACGCCATTGCTCCTGGCAGTGACCCTTGGACTATCACGACAGGCTGGCGCTACATGTTCGGTTCTGAAGCTATCCCGGCAGGTCTCTTCGCCCTGCTCATCTGCTTCGTGCCCGAGACGCCGCGCTACCTTGTCAGCGTAGGCCAGGACCAGAAGGCCCTCGGCATCCTCTCGCGTATCAACGGCAGCGGCAAGGCAACACAGATACTGAAGGACATCAAGGAGACCATGGCCGTCAAGACCGAGAAGCTGATGACCTACGGCGTGATGTGCATCTTCATCGGCATCATGCTGTCAGTGTTCCAGCAGGCAGTAGGCATCAACGCCGTGCTCTATTTCGGCCCGCGCATCTTCGAGGCCATGGGCATGAAGGACCCGATGCTGACGCCCCTGCAATATCAGATACTCATGGGTATTGTCAACATCCTGTTCACCCTGGTTGCCATCTTCACCGTCGAGAAGCTGGGCCGCAAGCCACTGCTCATCTGCGGCTCCATCGGCATGGCCATCGGCGCATTGGGCGCTGCTGTGACTTTCGGAGACAACGAGTTGCTGACCGTTATCTTCATCCTGATCTACACCGCCTCGTTCATGTTCTCGTGGGGTCCCATCACGTGGGTGCTCATTGCCGAGATCTTCCCCAACACCATCCGTGGCGGAGCCGTGGCTATCGCCGTGGCCTTCCAGTGGATCTTCAACTTCATCGTCTCGTCTACCTTCATTCCCATGTTCAACATGCACATCGATGAGGGTGACAGCTTCGGTCACTGGTTCACCTACGGCCTCTATGGCGTCATCTGCATCGTGGCTGCCGTCTTCGTCTGGAAGCTCGTGCCTGAGACTAAGGGCAAGACGCTGGAGGACATGACTGCCATGTGGAAAAACCGTAAAAAATAAACTTACTTAATAATTAATCAATAAAAAAACAAAAATGGATTGGAACGCAAAAGAATTTATTTGGCTTGACTGGCTCGTTATGCTCTTGGGCATTGCGTGCGTTGTGTGGCTTGTCTATCGTGCTATCAAGAAAGACAAGGAGAAGATGAATGGTGCCGACTCGCAGGACTATCTGTTCGGCAAGGGCGAGCCCTGGTACGTCATCGGTATGGCTATCTTTGCTGCCAACATCGGCTCTGAGCACCTCGTAGGTCTGGCCGGTACCGGCGCAAAGGACGGCGTGGGCATGGCCCACTGGGAGATGCAGGGCTGGATGATCCTCATCCTTGGCTGGCTGTTTGTCCCCTTCTATCAGTTGCTGAACAACAAGATGGGCAAAATCATCACCATGCCCGACTTCCTGAAGTTCCGCTACACCAAGAAGACCGGCTCGTGGCTCAGCATCATTACGCTGGTGGCTTACATCCTGACCAAGGTTAGCGTGACGGCCTTTACTGGCGGTATCTTCTTCAACTATCTCTGGGGCCTGAACTTCTGGGTGGGCGCTCTCGGTCTTATCTTCATCACCACCATTTTCACCGTTATCGGTGGTATGAAGGGCGTGATGACCATGTCAACAATTCAGACGCCTATCCTCATTGTGGGTTCCTTCCTCGTGCTCTTCCTTGGACTGTCAGCATTAGGCGGAGGCAGCATCGCTGAAGGATGGTCGAACATGATGGCTTATTGCGAGACGCTGCACGACGGCTATGGAACGACCCACATGTTCCACTGGTCTGACATCAACGCATCAGGCAATCCCGACCCGCTCTATCATGAGTATCCCGGCTTCGTGGTGTTCATCGGTGCTTCTATCATCGGCTTCTGGTACTGGTGTACTGACCAGCACATCGTTCAGCGTGTGCTCGGACAGCAGAAGGGTGAAAGCAACACGGAGGTGATGAAGCGCGCACGCCGCGGCACCATCGCTGCCGGCTACTTCAAGCTGCTCCCCGTGTTCATGTTCCTGATTCCCGGCATGGTAGCAATCGCTTTGGCACAAGACCCGTCAAGCGGCATCACAATGGATATCACCAACAAAGACGATACCGACGGTGCCTTCGCCATGATGGTGAAGAACATTCTGCCTGCCGGTGTGAAAGGTATTGTGACCATCGGCTTCCTCTGTGCACTCGTCACTTCATTGGCAGCCTTCTTCAACAGCTGCGCTACGCTCTTCACCGAAGACTTCTACAAGCCAATGAAGAAAGGCCTGAGCGAAGCTCACTACGTGCTCGTCGGCCGTATTGCCACAGTGGCAGTCGTTGTGCTCGGTCTGGCATGGCTTCCCGTGATGCGTGGCATGGGCAACCTGTACAGCTATCTGCAGGGCATCCAGTCACTGCTGGCACCTGCTATGGTGGCTGTGTTCACATTGGGTATCCTGTCGAAGAAAATCAGTCCTAAGGCTGGTGAATGGGGCCTCATCGGCGGTTTCGTCATCGGTATGTTGCGACTCGTCACCAACGTCATTACTGACACAGGTTCCAAAGTGATGGAAGGTGCTTTCTGGGATGCCACCGCTTGGTTCTGGCAGACCAACTGGCTCGTGTTCGAGTGCTGGCTGCTGGTGTTCATCGTGCTGCTGATGGTTGTTGTGAGCTTCTTCACGCCTGCTCCCTCGAAGGAACAAGTGGAGGCTATCACCTTTACACCCGAATACCGCAAGCAGATACGTGAGAGCTGGGGCATCTGGGACATCGTCGGCACGCTTGGTGTCATCGCCCTTTGCGGATTGTTCTACTGGTACTTCTTCTAAACAGCAATGACTGCGTACTACCTAGAACATCAGAAACTCTATGTTTCCGTTGACGTTATTGTCTTCGGCTTCGAGGAGAACCGCCTGAAGGTGCTCATCGGCCGTCGGCAGATGGATCCCGGACGCGGCGAGTGGAGCCTCTACGGAGGCTTCGTCGCCGCCGACGAGGGCATTGACGAGTGTGCAGATCGCACGCTTCTGGAGCTGACAGGGCTGAAGAAGCTGTTTATCCGTCAGGTGGGAGCCTTCGGAGCCATCGACCGCGACCCGGGCGAGCGCGTCGTTTCCATTGCCTACTATGCCCTAATCAACGTGAAGGACTACGACGAGAAGCTCCGCACCAAGCACAATGTGGAGTGGGTGGACGTCAATCAGCTGCCCGTGCTCTATTCCGACCACAACGAGATGGTACGTCAGGCCCTGCGCCGCATGCAGCTGAAAATGCGCACCGAGCCCATCGGTTTCCGTCTGCTGCCGCAACTCTTCACCCTCACGCAGCTGCAGCGCCTCTATGAGGCCGTCAGCAGACAGGAGATAGACAAGCGCAACTTCCGCAAGCGCATCAAGGACATGGACTTCATCGAGAAGACCGACCTCATCGACAAGCTATCTTCCAAGCGCGGCGCTGCCCTCTACCGTTTCAACAAGAAGGTGTATAACGAAGATCCTAACTTTAAACTTTAAAGAAAAATGCTAGAAGAACTCAAACAGAAAGTATTCAAGGCCAACCTCGATTTGGTAAAGCAAGGTTTGGTCATCTTCACCTGGGGCAACGTCTCAGGCATCGACCGTGAGAAAGGCCTCGTCGTCATCAAGCCCTCCGGCGTCAGCTACGACGAGATGAAGGCCGAAGACATGGTCGTCGTCGACCTCGAAACGGGCAAGGTGGTCGAGGGCGACCTCAACCCCAGCAGCGACACGCCTACACATCTTGTATTATATAAGGCGTTCCCCAACATCCAGGGCGTCGTTCACACTCACAGCACCTACGCCACGGCCTTCGCACAGGCCGGGCGCGACATCCCCAACATCGGCACCACCCACGCCGACTACTTCTACAAGGACATCCCCTGCACGCGCGATATGACCGAGGCTGAGGTGAAGGGACAATACGAGCTGGAGACAGGCAATGTCATCGTGGACGAGATTCTGAACATCCGCAAGATCAACCCCGACCACACGCCCGCCGTGCTGGTGAAGAACCACGGTCCGTTCTCATGGGGCACCTCGCCCGACAATGCCGTGTACAACGCCGTCTCATTCTGCGTCAACCCCAACACGACCATGAACCCGCTCCTCGTGGAGAAGCACTACATGCGCAAGCATGGCCCCAACGCCTACTACGGCCAGAAGGGACAGAAGCACTAAACACAAGAGATTGAAGATTGAAGATTGAAGATTGAAGATTGAAAAATGCTGCGCGCAGCCCAATCTTTAATCTTCAATTTTCAATCTTTATTAAATGCAGGAACAGAGCGAATCCTCATTCTTTCTTGTCGTCGTCCGACATCTTGTCGTTATCTGTTTCCCTTCGCCCTGTTATGCGTCTTGCACAGCATCTGGCAGTTCTCGATGCTCGTTGCACCGCCCTTGCTCCATGCCGTCACGTGGTCGGCATCCATTTCGTTGAACTTATATATCTTGATGCGCGCGCCAGCGTGACACTTGGCACACTCAGGACAGTTGCTGATACCCAATGCCTGTGCTTCGTTGGTCTGGCGGGCATAGACCGTTTTCTTAATGCTGTTGTCAAAGATGAGTCCCAGGGGATAGCCCTTCAGAATGCTGTCTATAACCGCCACCTCTTTCTTGCCTTCATTCTCGGCATAGAGGTAGTTACGCTGATACTCGGGTAGTATGGTTAGTTTGCCAGCCCATCCGAACAGGCCCTTGCCCTCCAGTTGGTTATAGACAAAGCCCTCGCATATTTCCTTGACAGTCAGGTCGGTTAGTGGTGTCGTTTGCAAATATATAGAATCTTAGATGCTATTTCCCAAACAGTTCTGAGTGTGAGCCCAAGCGTACCAACTCAATAATATCTGTATCAGGGTCTACCCATATCAGTAGGAAGTCACTCTGTATATGGCACTCCATGCAACCCTTGTAGTTTCCGTAGAGCATGTGAGGCTGGTATTCGGCAGGGATGGGCTGCTCGTGCTGCAACATGTCGAGTACTTCTTTCAGTGCTCTAAGTTTTTGGACATTAAATTGGTATCGTTTAAAGTCCTTCTTGTATCTTGATGATAAGAAAAGCTTTTTCATACGTTAACTCCCAGGGCTTTGAACATGTCATCAACGTTGTCATAAACATCCTCTGCAGGATATTCCTTTCTATTCATTGCTTCTTCAATGGCAGCCTTTGTCTCCTCGTTGGGTTCGTTATAGACAACATCGAGCAGGACGCTCTCTACATAGTTGTTCAGAGAGCGGTTTGTGCGTGCTGCGTTGCGCTTCAGCCCCTCAAGCAAATCAGCACGCAAACGGAAAGAGGCGGGGCGGCGAATCGTTGTAGTTTCCATATCCTTCGTTTGTTATTTGTAACACATCTGCATGCAAAGATAATGCTTTTGTGTGACAACGCCAAATTATAGACGAGTTTTTTTGCGGAACAGTATTCTGGCATAACTTTTTGGGGGCTTCCCGTCCACAGTAAGAACGAGATTCCGCATGCTGGTGCTGATGAGTTTCTTCAGTCCAAACGCCTCAAAGTTCTGCGCAAAAAACTTTGTGATGTTGCTCCACTCCGGGTCGTCGCAAGGCAGCAGCACCGTCTTGCCGCGAAACACATCAGGATTGTATTCCAGGTAGGCATTCATCTCCTTCTGAATGTGACTTATCGATATGGAACTGCTTAGAAGAAAGATTGATAAGTACCTGATGGACTGGAGAAACAGCCCGGAAAGGAAGTCATTCATAGTGAAAAGTGCACGATAAGTCGCCAAATGCGGTTTTGAAGCTATCCATTGTTAAAACCATGTCGTGGTTTTAACAAACAATGGCATGGTTTTAACAGACATTGCCATTGTTTTATCAATCATTGGCATGGTATAAACTTTGGATGCTATGAACAGGACAATCATTGGAGGTTCAGACAAATTCATTCGATTTCTGTTCTTATATTTGGGGGAAATCCGTACCTTTGCAACTGAAAAGCCGAAAATAGCGACTGAACACATCAAAATGCGTACATTTCTCTCTACCATCATTCTTTGTGCATTCACCCTCTGTGGCATGCAAGACCATCAAATGGGTGGATGACAAGACTGACCTGAACTTCGACGGCATCCCCGACCTGCAGGTGTTCCTATGGTACAACCCTGTGGGGCAAGTGGCTGCGCAGTACATGGCTTACACGTGGAATGTAGCGGGCTGTTACTTCGAGGAGGTAGACGGATGGGATGATTTGATGAATCCAGAAGTACACGCCGCCACCCAGACCGTCACTGCCAACTACCGCGACGATGCCGGCAACCGCATCATCAAGACTTACGCATGGAAGGAAGGCAAGCTGAAACTCATCAAGGAAGAGACCGAAGAGCTATAGAAGTGGCGATTCTGTTTTTTGTTATGATAAAGATTCTTAAATGCTTTCGTATTCCAGAGTTATTTATTATCTTTGCGTCCTAAAAACTACAAAGACAATACAACTATTTATCTAATTACTTAACCATTTACTAACAATGAAAGCATTTGAGAACTATGAGATTTGGTGGGTAACCGGTGCTCAGCTCCTGTACGGAGGCGACGCAGTGGTTGCAGTTGACGGACACTCAAAGGAGATGGTCGAGGGCCTGAACAAGAGTGGCAACATCCCCGTAAAGATCGTGTATAAAGGCACGGCCAACAGCTCGAAGGAAGTTGAGCAGGTGATGCTGGCTGCCAACAACGAGGAGAAGTGTATCGGCATCATCACCTGGATGCACACCTTCTCACCCGCCAAGATGTGGATCAAGGGCCTGCAGCAGTTGCAGAAGCCGCTGCTACACTTCCACACACAGTACAACGCTGAGATTCCCTGGGCCGACATCGACATGGACTTCATGAACCTGAACCAAAGCGCCCACGGCGACATCGAGTTCGGACACATCTGCACCCGTATGCGTGTGGCCCGCAAGGTAGTGTGCGGCTACTGGAAGGACGAGCAGGCTCAGAAGCAGATTGCCGTATGGGCTCGCGTGGCTGCCGGCGTGGCCGATGCCCACAACGTGCGCTGCCTGATGTTCGGTATGAACATGAACAACGTGGCCGTCACCGACGGCGACCGTGTGGAGTTCGAGCAGCGTCTCGGCTATCATGTGGACTACTATCCCGTCTCTTCGCTGATGGACTACTTCAAGAAGGTGACAGATGCCGAGGCCGACGCACTCGTCGAGGAGTACAAGAAGCTCTACACCATTAAGATTGACGAGAGCGGCGAGGAGGTTTACTGGCAGAAGGTGCACAACGCCGCCAAGGCTGAGATTGCCCTGCGCCGCGTGCTGAAGGACGAGGGCGCTACCGCTTTCACCACCAACTTCGATGACCTTGGCGACGCCGACATCGACGACCCGAACTTCTGCGGCTTCGACCAGATTCCCGGCCTGGCTTCACAGCGCCTGATGGAAGAGGGCTACGGCTTCGGCGCCGAGGGCGACTGGAAGACTGCCTGTCTCTATCGTACACTGTGGGTCATCCAGCAGGGCATGCCTATCGGCTGCTCGTTCCTCGAGGACTACACGCTCAACTTTGCCGGCGACCGCTCGTCGTGCCTGCAGAGCCACATGCTCGAAATCTGTCCGCTCATCGCCAGCGACAAGCCCAAGCTCGAGGTTCACTTCCTCGGCATCGGCATCCGCAAGCAGCAGACAGCCCGCCTCGTCTTCACCTCGAAGACCGGCCCCGGCATCAAGGCTACCGTTGTTGACCTCGGCAACCGCTTCCGCCTCATCTCACAAGAGGTAGAGTGCATCGAGCCGAAGCCCATGCCTAAGCTCCCCGTGGCCAGCGCCCTGTGGATTCCGCAACCTACCTTCGAGATTGGCGCAGCAGCATGGATTCTGGCTGGCGGCACCCACCACTCAGCCTTCTCCTACGACATCACAGAGGAATACTGGGCTGACTTTGCCGAGATGCTGGGCATCGAATATGTCAAGATCAACAAGCAGACCAACATCGCCGACTTCAAGCAGACCCTCCGCAACAACGAGGTCTACTACATGCTGAACAAGGCGCTCGTATAATCAGAAGCCAGCAGAAACTGCCTTTTTAAAGCAGACTCTTTTTCAGTATTGCGTAATACCACGACGAGACAGCGGGCGAATCGTTTGCCGATTCGCCCGCTGTTGTTTTTCTACTTTTACTTTGTTACGTGAAACTGAAATAAATCAATGAAACGGCAGAATGTGGGAAAATATGCAGGAAATATTTGTGTGTGCGCAAACAAAGGCGTAATTTTGCACCGTTTTTCAATAGGTATTATAAAGTAATGAGAACTTTAGACTTCAAGCCGAAAATCGTTTCGGCCATTAAGAACTACAACAGACAGACGCTGACAGCCGACCTTCTGGCGGGCCTCATCGTGGGCATCGTAGCCCTGCCGTTGGCCATCGCCTTCGCCATTGCCAGCGGCGTCAGCCCTGAGAAGGGCATCATCACCGCCATCGTGGCCGGACTGGCCATCAGCGCCTTCGGAGGCTCGAAGGTACAGATAGGCGGACCGACGGGAGCATTCATCGTCATTGTTTCGGGCATCATCGGCCAGTACGGCATCGAGGGACTCACCATCGCAACGCTGATGGCCGGCGTGTTCCTCATCGGCTTCGGCGTGCTGCACTTAGGCACCATCATCAAGTACATCCCCTACCCCATCATCGTAGGCTTCACCAGCGGCATCGCCGTCACCATCTTTACGACTCAGGTGAAAGACCTTTTAGGTATGAAGATGGAGAGCGCACCAAGCGATTTCATCGAGCGGTGGGGCGCCTATTTCCAGAATCTGACGAACATCGACCCGTGGAGTGCTGCCATCGGCCTGGCCAGCGTGGTCATCATCGCCGTAACGCCGAAGCTGAGCAAGAAGGTGCCCGGCTCGCTCATCGCCATCATCGTGATGACCATAGTAGCCCTGCTGCTGAAGGAATATGCTCATGTCATGTCGATTGAGACCATCGGCGACCGCTTCAGCATCAAGTCGCAGATGCCGCGCATGACGATGCCCGCACTGTCGTGGGAACAAATCAAGGCATTAGTGGCTCCGGCCATGACCATTGCCGTGCTGGGCGCCATCGAGAGCCTGCTGTCGGCTACGGTGGCCGATGGTGTCATCGGCGACCATCACAACTCGAATACGGAACTCGTGGGCCAAGGCGTGGCCAATATCCTGTCACCCATCTTCGGCGGCATCCCTGCCACGGGAGCCATCGCCCGAACCATGACGAACATCAACAACGGCGGACGCACGCCCATCGCCGGCATCATCCACGCCATCGTGCTGCTGCTCATCTTCCTCTTCCTCATGCCATTGGCACAGTACATCCCGATGGCCTGTCTGGCCGGTGTGCTCGTCGTGGTGGCCTACGGCATGAGCGGATGGCGCTCGTTCCGCGCCTTGCTGCGCAATCCGAAGAGTGACATCACCGTACTGGTGCTCACGTTCCTGCTCACCATCATCTTCGACCTCACCGTAGCCATCGAGGTGGGACTCATCTGCGCCTGCCTGCTCTTTATGCGGCGTATGAGTGAGACAACCGACGTGCGTGCTGTCTACGACGAGATTGACCTGAATGAAGATGCCGACATGGAGGCAGGCAACCTGGAACATCTCACCATTCCGGAGCATGTGGAGGTGTACGAGATCAACGGTCCCTACTTCTTCGGCGCCGGCAACCGCTTCGAGGACATCATGGCTCGCTATGGCGGGCAGCCCAAGGTGCGCATCATCAGGATGCGTAAGGTGCCGTTCATCGACAGCACGGGCATGCACAACTTGGAGAACATGTGCCGCATGAGCCAGCGCGAGGGCATCACCGTCGTTCTTTCGGGTGTGAACGAAAAAGTGGAAGCCGTGCTCACTCGCAACGGCTTCCAAGAACTCTTAGGCAAGGAAAATATCTGCAATCACATCGACTTAGCCTTGGCTCGCGCTCGTGAACTGACTGCGTAAGAATCGCATCTCAAGCCACTCGACTATCAGACAATTTAAGTTTCGCATTCGCTTAACTTTGGTAGTTAGAGGTAGTTAGAGTTTTTGCGTAGCCATCAGTGAAGCAACTATTGACCCATAACTCCCCATAACTTCCTTTTACTACTTCTTACTACTCCACTTGAGAAAGTTGAATCAGACAATTCTATTTCGTGTATTCGTGTATATAGTCGGCAAACTCGCTCCATCCTTCTGCCTGTCGGTAAGCGTCGGCTGAACCGGCAGGCACGTATATATTCAGATGAGGGTGTTGCTCATCCGGTGGCTGAATGAGATGCAGATGTCCACCCTGCGAGTCAAAGGCTGGCGGCACGGGCGACTCTAAGTAGAGGCGTTCCACGAAGGTGGCCAGCGACCAAGGGCCGATGCGGGTAATCTGTGCAGGGATGGTGAGTTCCTTGGGATTGAAGAAGTTGAAGCACTCGTCGCTCAGGCTGGTGACACTGCGGGGAATGGTGGCCACGGTGCTGCCCGACACCATCATGTTCGTTCGTGTCTCAATGATGGCATTGCAGCTGTCGCGGCTGTCGTAGACGGGGTTGTCGGGGCTCACCACCACGCTGGTCAGCTGCCTACAGGACGACACTGCCGTGGTGGCGATGCTGGTGGTGGCAGCGGGAATATAGATGGAGCGCAGGCCTGAGACTAAAAAGGCATCGTGCTCGATGGTTTGCAGCCGCTCGGGCAGGTCGAGGTGCTCGAGTGCAGAGCAATTGTTGAAGGCCCACGCCCCGATGCTGGTGATGGTGACAGGCAACTGGATGCTACGCAGGGAGAGGCAATGGTCAAAGTCGCCGATGCCTATCTCGTGCAGACCGGTGAAGAAACGCAACTCGTCGAATTGTTGAATCACGGGATTGCGACAGAAGGCGGCATTGAGATTCGTCACAGCCTGTGCCTCGTCTATCTGCAGCTCGCCGTCGCCATTCTTGTCCCAGTATTTCAGACAGATGGTCTTCACTTCGGCATCGGCAAAAACGATATGCGTTTTCATCAGCGGGCGCAGCACCTCCCATTCTACGCGGTTTTCCATACAGATATCAATGTATTTCTGCACGAAGATATCAGTCAGCGCCATACAGCCCTGCAAGGGACTGACGCCCACGTTGGTGGCGGGCAGCATCGCCTCGAACACCACGGTCTGCAGCAATGGGCAGTCGTCTAAGCAGTGGTCGCCGATGCCCACCACCGAGCCGGGCACGGTGAGCATCTGCAGCCCGCTGCCTCGGAAGGCATTCTGCTGAATGAAACGCACATGGCGGGGAAGGGTCACCTGGCGCAGCGCCGTGCAGCCGTGGAACGCATCGCGGCCGATGGCTTCAAGCCCGGTGAAGAACTGCAGCTCATGGAACGAGGCGATGTTTCGGTCAGCAGTAAAAACGCTGTCGAGTGACGTCACGGCGGCGGCCTCGTCGTAGCTCAGCTCTCCGTCATGGTCGGTATCCCAGTGGGCGACGCACTTGCGTTTCACCACAGGGTCGTCGAAGTCGATGATTTCGTGCCTCAGTATGCGCAGCTGCCGACTCATCGCCGTGGCGTTGCTCTCCATGTCGTCAGCTTTCTGCTGCAAGTGGCGTATCTGCCACACCAGCAAGCCCACGACGATTGTCACCAGCGCCAGGGCGGCCCCTATATAGAGCCAGCGCCGACGCCGCCCACTCTGCCTCAGCGCATCCACCAGCGCCTCCATGTTCTGCCAGCGTTGCTCAATGGGCGCCAGGCAGCGTCTGACGATGCGGCAGGGCACCACACGCCCCAATCCGTTCATCTCCTGAAGGATGACACCCAGCGAGTAGATGTCGTTGCGCACGTCGGCCTGCGCCTGCTGTGCCTGCTCAGGCGCCATGTAGCGCAGGGTGCCGGCAGGCTGCTTCAGGATGGCGTGGCTGTCGGTGTCGGCCAGTCCGAAGTCGATGAGCTTCACATAGCCGCCACTGTGGGTAATCATCACATTCGAGGGCTTCACGTCGCGGTGCACCACCTGCTGCTGATGCACGTAGGCCAGTGCCTCGGCCAGTTCCAGGGCGATGCGCCGAAGGGAAGCTGCCGTTGGCGTGGTCTTCAGATACTCACCCAGCGTCACACCGTCAATCCACTCAGCCACGATGCAGGTGACATTCCCCCTTCCAGGCAGCGCCACCGTCTCCATGCCCGAAGCCTGCATCACGCCTGGATGCTGTAGTTGCATCAGCACCTCCAGCTCCTTGCGCAGCATCTGCTGATAGGCTGCATCACCGGCATGCTCCTGTCTAAGGCACTTCAGCAGGTACCACCGCCCATAGCGCTTGGCACGATAAAGGTCGCAGTAACCCCGCGAGGGCAGATGGCTCACCTCGCCAAACGTCGTGTCTAAGCCCTCGTAGTTCTCGGTGATGTAGGCCGAAACGCTGCTGTCATCTATAGGGCGGTTGTTCATCCTTGCCTATGGAATTTTTGTTGCAACTCTTTTTCTTCACTTATCGTAGAACAATAAACATTTCCAGGCAGGCAGGACTTCTATATCACCATACTGATCGGTTATAGTATCCTCCTCATCGTAAGTCAGAATCATTCTACGTTTACACGAGATTCGCTTGTGAAGTTTCTCCAGAGCTTATCCATTGAACTGAAGATTAAATAACTGGGGCAAAGATACAAATTATTTAATGAGTTAACAAATATTCTGCCAGATTTATTTAATCCATTAAACATAATTGCACAAATTCAATTATTCTAACCTTAATAATCACGGCTGCACATTGTAGTGAACGGAGATACTCGATGCTGAATTTGGAAAAACGATAATACACTCTTAGGGCAGTCAACACCCCCAACCCCATTCCCGAGCAAGTTCGCCTACCCAGCCCTTTCCCCTGACATGAGCGGAGAGTGCCTACAGGCATCCTTAGCGCAGACACAGCCTGAGTTTGGACCTGAAGAGGACTCAGTAGGCACTCCGCTCCCACAAAAGTGGCGCTCATCTTTGCTCGTTACACTATTCTGTCGTAAATTTTCAACCAAGAAAACTCACAACTAATAATCACATTTCCACTTTCCTTCCTATGACATTCATGCTTATGACACTTTCATTCTCTGCAAAGACACAGAAAAAGTTTATTTAGAGAAATAAAGAGGTCCGTCGAAACAGCCAAACCATAGTGCCGGAACACACTCCTGACGGAGCGGTTCCGGCACTTCTACGTTGATGAGCTTTTACTATTAGTCATCCCAATAGTCATTATAACGCCGTGAGTCAGGTTGACCTTCTCCATCACCTGGTACTTCTTCAGTGGAGGTAAAATCATCTAATAAGTTTTTAGAATAAAGTACCTCTATGACTTCACTCTGGGGTTTCTGGTATTCTTTTTTCATTACTTTGTTGTATAAAAATGAATATTTATTATTTTACGTATATTTTCTTGCCATTGCTGATGTAGAGTCCCTTCTTTGCAGATGTCACCTTGCGCCCCTGCAGGTCGTAGACACCTTCAACCGTTGTGCCATTATGAAGGAGCGAGCGGATAGCATCAGTTGACTCACTATCGACAAACATCATTTCAAGTCCCTGTCGCGAAGTTGCCACGCCCTCATAGAAGCTAGTAGGCACACGCAGATAGCAATTGTTAGAACGGGTTACAGGATTATTGAATTTGATGAAACCTAACTGTCCAGTACTGTTATCTGTACCGACCATAAGGTTTCTATAATCTACACCGTCAATCATCTCAGTGGGCTGAATGGTTACATTATTCACTGCCGGCAGTAGTAGGTTAGCATAATAGACATTGCTGGCAGTTGTAGGTACATTGGCCGTCACTCCAGGATTTGCAGTTCTAAGCACCACGCCCGTATTAGCAGGCACCACATATATACGAGTCAACAGCACTTTCTTCTCGTTGGTATAGCCCACGGCGATGTAAGCTTTCACATCGGAGACACTCGTAAAATCGAGGCCATACTTGCTGCTGTAGCCAATCATCGCACGAGGAGTGCCAGAAGATGTCGCCATAACTATGCTCACATTTTCTACAGCATTAATAGTTAGAGTGCCGAGAACATAGCTGATGTCGTAGTTCTGGGCGGTAGCTCCACTTGGTGTAATGGAGTAGGTACCAGGTGTCTCAGTATCGGCAGCCGAGCAGGTGAATGAAGGTAAAGTTGTCATTACACTCTCTGTTTCGCCATTCACAAAGCCACTGTAAGTTGCCTCAAATGCGGGGAACTCATCCTGTTGGTTTATAGAATAGTCGTTGGCTGTAATGGTCAGAGATGCCTTCTCAATAGTGAAGTTGGCAGTCTTCGTACCTGTGTAATTGCCCATTCCTGTTATAGTCATCGTGGCCGTTCCTGCATTGGTGTTGTTGCTGTAAGAAACGGTGTAGTCCGTTCCGTTTGTCAGAGTCATGGCACCGTTCATTATGGTCACAGCGGGGGTGAGAGCTAACCCCGTGTAGGTCTGAGCTGCAATGCTGGAAATGGTCAGGTTGCTAGCATTCTTGGCATTAATGGTGAATGTAGCCATCTTCGTACCTGTATAGTTGCCCTTGCCAGTTACGGTCACTGTTGCTGTGCCTGCATTGATGTTGTTGCTGTAGGCAACAGTGTAGTCAGTTCCGCTGATCAGCGTGGTGTTTCCATCCTTCACCGTGACAGTCGGCGTCTGTGCCGAACCTGTGTAGGTGACGGCGCTGATAGAGCTGATGGTCAAGTAAGAGGCATTCTTAGGATTGATGGTGAAGGTGGCGGTCTTAGTGCCTGTATAATTACCCTTACCCGTTATAGTCACCGTGGCCGTTCCAGCATTGGTGTTGTTGCTGTATGCTAAGGTGTAGTCAGTTCCGCTGGTCAGCGTGGCGCTTCCGTCCTTCACGGTGACGGTCGGTGTCTGTGCCGAACCGTTGTAAGTGATGGCGCTGATAGAGCTGATGGTCAAGTTGGAGGCGTTCTTAGGATTGATGGTGAAGGTGGCACTCTTCGTTCCTGTGTAATTACCCTTACCTGTAATAGTCACAGTAGCCGTTCCTGCATTAGTGTTGTTGCTATAAGCTACAGTATAGTGCGTTCCACTAGTCAGAGTGGTGCTTCCATCCTTCACTGTGACAGTGGGGATAATAGGTGACCCCGTGTAGGTCTGGGCTGCAATGCTGGAAATGGTCAGGCTGCTGACCCGTAATGGTGACGGTAGCAGTGCCAGCATTGGTGTTGTTGCTATAAGCTACCGTGTAGTGGGTACCGCTAGTCAGCGTGGTGCTTCCGTCCTTCACCGTGACGGTCGGTGTCTGTGCCGAACCGTTGTAGGTGACTGAGTTGATAGAGCTGATGGTCAAGTTAGAGGCGTTCTTAGGATTGATGGTGAAGGTGGCGGTCTTTGTGCCTGTATAATTACCCTTACCCGTTATAGTCACCGTGGCCGTTCCTGCATTGGTGTTATTGCTGTATGCTACGGTGTAGTCAGTTCCGCTAGTCAGCGTGGTGCTTCCGTCCTTCACCGTGACGGTCGGTGTCTGAGTCGAACCGTTGTAAGTGATGGCGCTGATAGAGCTGATGTTCAAGTTGGAGGCGTTCTTAGGATTAATGGTGAAGACCCGTAATGGTGACGGTAGCAGTGCCAGCATTGGTGTTGTTGCTATAAGCTACCGTGTAGTGGGTACCGCTAGTCAGCGTGGTGCTTCCGTCCTTCACTGTGACAGTCGGCGTCTGTGCCGAACCGTTGTAGGTGACGGCGCTGATAGAACTGATGGTCAAGTTGGATGCGTTCTTAGGATTAATGGTGAAGTTTGCGTTCTTCGTGCCTGTGTAATTGCCCTTACCCGTTATAGTCACAGTGGCAGTGCCAGCATTGATGTTGTTGCTATAAGATACGGTGTAGTCGGTTCCGTTGGTCAGTGTGGTGCTTCCGTCCATCACCGTAACAGTTGGTGTCTGTGCTAAACCGTTATAGGTGACGGCAGCAATGGAGCTGATGGTTATGTCTGAGCTGTTTAGGTTTTGTTTTGTATCGCTGTCAAACCAAAATTTGATATTCGGACGATAATCTGATGTACTCCAACTCCAACTTGAAGGGGTTACACTTTCATCAAATCCTCTATATTTCACCGACTTATCCTTAGATCTTGTATATAGGTATTTGTATTTAGTAGAAGAAGATACAGAATTTACAGTAGTAGCAATGAAAATGTTCAAGTCGTATGAACCATCATACTCGTATGGAGTATCAAAAACGATTGTTCTTTGAATTGTATTTGTTGTAGTATTACCAACCATTAAAGTTCCTGTACAAACCTTTATCATTTGTTTGAGTTTTTCGTTTCCAGAAGGAGATGTACTATTGTAAAAACTCGTATCAGTAATCTTGCCTATCCATATCTCAATGCCCATATTTTGGGGATATACATAATCAGTAACAGATGAAGACTTCCCTTTTTCCTCAAAAGAAATTGCGTGTATTTTTCCTGCTTTTCTCATTTCACTTGCCTTGTATTGCAGAAAAACTTCGTTGTGTTTATTAACGGTATGGAAAGGAGCATAAAATGTGTAATCACTGCCCCCTGACCCTATAGTCACTGATGAAAGTTCATCCACAGTAATTAGGCAACTTGCAGTTTTACCACTTTCATCATTAGCAACACATGTGATGATAGCAGTACCTTTCGCTACTGCAGTGACAACTCCATTTTGATCGACAGATGCCACACTAGAATTACTGCTTGACCAAGTAACACCGACTCCAGCACTTTCGGAAGGACTAATTGTTGGGGTGAGAGTCACTGAGTTTAATAAATCATCTATAAAGATTGTCTTTTCTGTTTCATTCAAAGTTATATTTGTGATAGGTGGTGTAGGATTAATGGTAATCTTGATAGTAGCAAACACAAATCCGCCATCTGAGGATGTTGCAGTTATACAACATTCTCCTGGAGATACGCCTGTTACTATTCCTGAAGCATCTACAGTTGCAATTGAAGTGTCGGAGCTACTCCATGTTAAATTGGATGCAGAAGAACTTGGGGTTACTGTTGGTGTTAATGTTATGGGCGTTGCTGTGTTTGTCTCAAAGAATTTAGATGAAAAAGAAATATCAGAGATTAGATTAGAGCTTGTGCTAAACCCTATCATTTTGTCAGCATAAGTTGACCATCCAGCAGCTGATTGATATTGAGATAAGGAAGCCGCAGGAACATATATTACACTACACGAAGAAGGTAAAGTCATGTTCAAAGCAGGAGGAGTAGTTGCACAGCACTTCAGCACCATTATGTTATCTAACATACTATTGATGCTCTGAATTGTTGATGGTAGAGTCAAAGAGTATATTAAATTTCCATATTCTAAATCCTCATAATAAATGCCTGTTCGCTCACTAGATTTTCTATAGCCATTTCCAAAAGCTCCTAAAGCAATACTTGAAACATTATAAGTTATAGAGCCATCTGATGCAGTTTGAGGTATAACCAAATTATAAGGGAAATCAGCCTGATAGAGAGTAACAGCCGTATAATAATCTCTGTCTCCATCGTCATAAACCCCACCTCCATCTAATGAAACCGTATTATCAGTATTTATTACGAAAGCCATTTTATATTCACTTGTAGTAACATAAAAATCGACTTCGTAATCTGTCCATGCCATTGCTTTAGTACAAACAAAAAGCAAAGCAAATGCAAATATTTTATTCATATTAATTTAATAATGATTTGTAAAATTTCTTTTAGTACACTTTCCCCCCAGCCTTATCGTATCTGTCGAAAGGGTTTTGGGTATAGATACATCCTCTGGGCATTTTGCTACGCAGGCCTTTAGAGTCAAGGAGTCTGGCTTCTGCATCTGTTACAAGGCAGATGCTGACAGCATTGAAAAACCTTTTGAAGTCACTGAACGTTGTTAAATCCATTTCATCGTGCATAAACACATCAGCGGGTACCATGTGCTCCACGCGGATGTCTGGAAAGGCGCTCTTGGAGCGTGTCCTTGCCCCAGAGACCATTGGAATAAAACTTCTTTCTGTTTTCCATTCATTCATTTTTGTTTGGTTAGTGAATAATCTGTTTCATTTGCGTACAAAGAGTGTGAGCCTTCTCGACATCCTTAGCCTGAAGGTTCTTTCTCCGCTTATGCTTCGAAAGCGTCTCCTTCGTCACCGAGCGCTGGAATTACCCGTAAATGTAAGAATGAAAATCAGCTCACACCTGCATGTCTATATAATGTATGCCTACTCCACAGGTGGAGAGCAGTATATATGCCAAAGCAGGAGAAGCAGCTCTCACGCTTATCACCCATTTACTTCGAATTTTCCAGGTTCTCAGGCGGGTCAAAGCTTTTAAGCTCTCCTCAATGTACATCACCCATCATGGGATGACGGTGCAGAGATAAGAAATCTTTTTGAAAGTTGTTCCATTGTGAGCTGATTTTTTTCTTTTCGCTGCAAATGTAGGCATAATTTCCCAAAACCGATTGGTTCAAATTGGTTCAAATTGCTGGGAGAGTGAAATAATTGGGTTTTGGAGGCTATGTTACGAGGACTGAGGCGGTAGCCCTCTACCATTCATCGTTGCACATAAAACATTTTCTCACACGAAATTTTGTTTTTGAAAAATGTCATACACTCCTTCTCAAAACCATGTCGCTCATGAAAAAAACCATGTCGTTCATGAAAAAAAACAGGACGTACATGAAAAAATCTAAGCTCCTTTTTTGAAAAAATCTATTGTTAGCGTGCCATTCACGGTCATTCGCCTTCTTGGACGAGCTTCCGTTGGATGTCACGCTCGGAAGCGTAACCTTCTAAATACCCTACTTGTTTAGGTGTTTTAGTTGTACAAGTCGTCTTTAAAACAACACTATTTGTATTCTTTGAAGACAACATGAACAACTTGAACAACTCGACCTCTGGTCGCTTAATGGGCAAGAGCGTGCCCGGTGTTATGATTGCGGATGACCTAACGCTCGAAACGCACTCCGCCGCGACGACCACAGACGTAGTTGGTGGCAAGGCGGCCGCTTTGCAAGAGATTGGTGAGGTAGAGCGGCTCGCCCTCTACGATGAGGCTGCACTGGAAATAGTCGCCCTCTCTAAGGCGGGTTTTCTCAGAGCTGAGAACCTGAAACTGCAAGTTGCCGAGATAGCGCACGCGGCATACGCGGCCCGGCTGCCAGAATAGCGTCAGCTGGTCGTTCTCCACGAGGTCGTCGCGCACGCTGATGTGGCGGCTGACGATGGGGTTGCTGGGCAGACCGCCGTCTTCTGTCAGCGACTGGCAGAAGGCGGCATAGTCGGCATAGCCGAGGAAATAGGCCAGCATGTCGAGTGTTGACGTGCGCAACTCGCCCTGATGGCTGATGTAGCCCCAGACGCGCTTCAGCGTAGACGTGCTGATGAGTTCGTGCAGACGGTTATAAATGCGGTCGCGCAGCATTTCAAAGTCCTTGGGCGACTGCATTTGGCGGCCCATCATCTCTTCTATCGCCTGACAAAGGTGGTGCACCTGTTCCTGTTCCATAGTTCGCGGGGGAATGAGTGTTCTTTTCTTAGCAAATGCCATCATCACACCGACTTGGCCTTGACTCGCTCTCGCAAACTGACGAAAGCGTAGGCCAATACGACGGCGAAGCCTGCCAAGGGTATGAGGAACGGCAGGAAGGGATTGGTGTGGTCGGCCATCCATCCCATCAGCAGGAATCCGCAACCACCAATGGGTGTCATCATCAGAAGCGACGAGGCGCTCTTTTTCCTATCTCCCAATCCCTGGACGGAGAGCGAGAAGATGGTTGGGAACATGATGGCCTCGAAAAGATAGTTGGCAATCAAGGCTACCAGCGACGCGATGCCCAGGTTAAGCATCGTCAGCACCATACAGGCCACGGTGCCTGCGGCACAGTAGAGCAGCATCCTTTCGGCCTCTACACGGCTCATGATCCAGCTGCCAAGGAATCGGCCCACCATGAAGATGACAAGGGCCAGCGACACCACACGCGAGGCGTCGAGCTTCGTCATCAGGCCTGTGTCGGTAACGAAGTTCACGAAGTAGCTGTTGATGCTGATCTCGGCCACTTCGTAGCTCAGCAGGGCAAGGAGACCGAACCAGAAGGCCCACCCAAAAGACCAAGCCCCAGAAGCCCCCCCTACTGCCCCCGAGGGGGCTTCATTTGACTTAAAGGCGGGCTTGCCAGCATTGGTGTCCCCCTCGGGGGACGAAAGGGGGGCTTCTATTTCCGGCAGTTCCACCCTTGTAAACACCAGCGCGATGAGCAACACCAGGACGCCCATGATGGCGTAGGGAACCGACACGTCGGCACCGCCTTTCTCATCGCTGAAGAGGAAACTGCCCACCAGTAGCGTGGCCATGAAACAGCCCATGCCGTTAAACGTCTGCGAGAGGTTCAGGCGGCTCGAGGCCGTCTCCTTGTCGCCCAGCTCGGTCACATAGGGATTGGCCGCCGTTTCGAGGAACGTCAGGCCGCAACCGATGACGAACAGCGCCGCGAGGAAGGCAGCAAATGTGTTGCCGGGAATGAACGCCAGCGCACCCAGGCCGAACAGCGTCAGACCGAAGACCACGCCGCGACGGTAACCATAGCGCGTGATGAACAGTCCGGCAGGTATGGCCATGAGGAAATAGCCCAGATAGGTTGTCACCTGAATGAGCGACGACTGCGTGATTGAGATGTGCAGCTCGTCCTGGAAATGCTTGTTCAGCACGTCGAGGATGGCACGTGCAAATCCCCAGAGGAAGAACAGCGTGGTGATGAGCACGAATGGCACCACGTAGCGCTTTTCGGTCAGTTTGTGTCGATTATTCATGACGGGGCTAAAGGTTGGGGTAAAACGAAAAGAATCGCACAAGGAGACAACTCCCTATGCGATTCTTATTCCAAATTGGTTGAAAATAGTCATTAGTCCTTGAAGAAGTCCTTCACGGCTTCATTCGGAACCATCTGCTCGTCGAAGATGTAGGCACCCGTCTTCGGGCTGCGCACCATCTTGATAACCTTAGAGTAAGCGCGACCGTCCTTCGAGCCTTCGTGGAGGGTAGCAACGGTTTTCTTTGCCATAAGTCTTTAGCCTTTCTCTTACTTTATCTCCTTGTGAAGAGTCATCTTCTTCAGGATGGGGTTATACTTCATCAGCTCCATGCGCTCAGGCGTGTTCTTACGATTCTTGGTCGTAATGTAACGGCTGGTACCAGGGAGGCCGCTATTCTTCATCTCCGTGCACTCGAGTACGACCTGTACGCGGTTGCCCTTTGCTTTCTTGCTTGCCATGATTGATTAGTCTCCTATTACTTTAATATCCTTCCAATCGACGAAGCCCTTGGCAACAGCCTGCTTCAGAGCGGCATCGAGACCTACCTTATTGATCAAACGGAGGCCAGCGGCGCTGATCCTCAATTGAATCCAACAGTCCTCCTCCACATAGAAGAACTTCTTGCTGAACAGGTTTACGTCAAAGCTGCGCTTTGTGCGGTGCTTTGAGTGGGACACATTGTTACCGATTTGTGCCGTTTTTCCTGTGATTTGACAAACTTTCGACATTTCTATCTACTCTTTAAATGTGTACTTTTTAGTAACTTACTCCAAACAGGGTGCAAAGGTACAAAAAAGTTGAAAGTTGAAAGTTGAAAGATGGAAGTTTTTGCCCGCAATTACATTTTTTTAACTTTCAGCATCGTCTTTCGGCCCTTCTTCGCCCTTCAGGAAGTCGCGAAGCATTGTCATTGCCTTGGTGGTGGCAACGGTCAGATTGATATCGCGTCCCTGGTCTTCTTCTATCTTGAAGGTGACGACGTTGTCGGGAGTACCCACGGCCAACCAAATGGTGCCGACGGGAATTTCCTTGGTGCCGCCGCCAGGTCCGGCGATGCCTGTGGCAGCCACGGCGTAGTCGGTATTGAGGGCTTTGCAGGCGCCCTTCACCATGGCGACGGCCACCTCTTCGCAGACGGCGGTCTTCTCTTCCAGCACTTCATGGCTGACACCCAGCAGGTTTTCCTTCACCTCGTTGACATAGCAGATGATGCCGCCCTTGAAATATTTCGATGCGCCTGGAACGGCAATAATGGCCTCGGCAATGCGGCCACCAGTGCAGCTCTCTGCTGTCGACACAGTCTTTTCTCTTTCCCACAGCAGTTCGTTTACCTCCCTGCTGATAATCTTTCCTTCAAAATCCATTCTTCAAGTCTTATTAAGTAAATGTCACCTTGCTGAATGCGGGAGCGTCAATGGAGCAAAACTCTTTGTCAAGGAACTTATAATAGCCCACGACGCCAATCATGGCTGCATTGTCAGTGGTGTACGAAAATTTCGGGATGTAAATCTTCCAGCCGTAGCGGCGGGCATGGTCATAGAAGGCATTGCGCAAACCGTTGTTGGCGCTGACGCCTCCGGCCACGGCCACATGCTTTACGCCAGTCTGCTTCACGGCCAGGCGCAGTTTCTTCATCAGAATGTCGACGATGGTCCACTCCAGCGATGCGGCCAAGTCTTCCTTGTGATGCTCAATGAAATCGGGGTCTTCCTCTATCCATTTGCGCAGACTGTAGAGGAACGATGTCTTCAGGCCCGAGAAGCTGTAGTCAAGGCCGGGTATGTGCGGCTCAGAGAACTGGTAGGCCTTGGGGTTGCCCTGCCTGGCAAGCTTGTCAATAATGGGACCTCCGGGATAGCCCAGCCCCATCACTTTCGAACATTTGTCGATAGCTTCGCCGGCAGCATCGTCAATGGTTTGTCCCAGCACCTCCATATTATTATACGCGCGCACGAGAACAATCTGCGAATTGCCGCCACTGACGAGCAGGCAAAGAAAAGGATAAGGAGGCACCCCACCCAACCTCCCCGAAGGGGAGGAGTTGGCTGCGCCTGAGTCATTCTCTTTATGCGTCATCCTCTCTCCCCCTTCGGGGGAGTCGGAGGGGGTTCTAATGAAGTGGGCCATCACATGCCCCTGCAGGTGGTTTACATCAATAAGAGGAATGCCCAAGGAACGGGCAAACCCTTTGGCGAAGTTCACGCCCACGAGCAGCGAGCCCATAAGGCCGGGACCGCGGGTGAAGGCAACTGCCGACAGCTGCTCCTTCGTGATGCCTGCACGCTTAATGGCCTCGCCCACCACCGGCACGATGTTCTGCTGGTGGGCACGGCTGGCCAGCTCGGGCACCACGCCACCGTAGGCCTCATGCACGGCCTGCGACGCCGTCACATTCGACAGCAACACCTCGCCTTTCAGCACTGCCGCCGACGTGTCGTCGCAACTCGACTCTATACCCAAGATGTAGATGTCCTGATCCATTTCTTTTACAAACTGCCTGCAAAGTTAGACATTTTTTTGTGAAACACACAACGATTCGGCCAAAATGTTTCAAGTTTCCGCCTTTTTATCGTCGCTACAGTCATAGTCACCCCGCCGCTTGGGATTCATGGGGAACCAGCCTTTCTCCACTCGCCGTTTCTGTGCGAACAGCTCGCCGATGCCCCAGAGCGCCGATGCGCCGAAGACACCGAGGAACGACGACAGGTAGACATTCTCGATGAACAGCGCCGCCACACAGCAGCCAATGCCGACAAGAAGGAAAACCACCCAGGGACGCGTGCCCCAGTGGTATTCTGCCTTGATGACGATGGGATGCCAGATGCCTATCGTGAGAAAGGTCACCACGGCAATAATGATACCTGTGAAATACATAGTCTGTCAATACGTCAGCACCTCAACGCCGTGTTCGGTCATCAGCAGGGTGTGTTCCCACTGTGCGCTGGGTTGCTCGTCCTCGGTAATGACCTCCCACTCGTAGGGATCGTCGGCATCAATGAACACCTTGTAGGTGCCCATGTTGATCATCGGCTCAATGGTGAAGACCATGCCGGGCACCAGCAGCATGCCCGTGCCGCGGTGGCCGTAGTGGTTGACGTCGGGCTCCTCATGGAACTTCAGGCCAACGCCGTGGCCGGCCAGGTCGCGCACGATGCCGTAGCCGTATTTCTTGCAGTGCTTCTCGATGGCATGGCCGATGTCGCCCACGAAGCCCCAGGGCTTGGCGGCCTCCATGCCTATCTCCAGGCACTCCTTGGCCACGCGCACCAGCTGCTCCTTCTCGGGCGTGGTCTTGCCGATGATGAACATGCGCGAGGCGTCGGCGTAGTAGCCGTCGAGGATGGTGGTGAAGTCGACGTTGATGATGTCGCCCTCTTCAAGGACGTCCTCTTCCTTGGGAATGCCGTGACACACCACCTCGTTGATGCTGGTACAGACGCTCATGGGGAAGCCCTCGTAGTTGAGACAGGCAGGCGTAGCGTTGTGCTCCTCGCAGTATTTGCGGCATATCTGGTCAATCTCCAGCGTGTTCATGCCCTCGTGAATAGCGGCAGCCACGGCATCGAGCACGCCCGTGTTCACCACTCCGGCGCGCCGGATGCCCTCTATCTGTTCGGGAGTCTTGATCAGCTCGCGTGTAGGCACCAGCTTCCCCTTGTTCTCCCAGAACATAATCTGTTTGTCAAACTCTGTCGGCTCCTGTCCTCGAAGGCAGTGCCAACGACGCTTTTTCGGTTTTGCAGCCATCGTAAAAATATTCTTATTTAGGGACGTCACGGAAGCGCGTCCACGACAATTAGGCTGCAAAGGTACGAATAAGCGGGGAAGTGACAAAAAAAAACATATATCTTTTTGAAAAAAAACATATATCCTTTTTTTCAAAAAGGTCATCTATTTTTTCAAAAACATATACCTTTTTTGTAAAAAGGATTGAGTTTTGTTTTTGAAGGTGCATTTTATTGGATTATCTTTTGTCCGTTTCAAACTAAATGGCTACCTTTGCACGTTGAAAAATACGGAAAACAGTATCAGAATCCATTACATGAAGGACAACATGCCTACGTTCATAGCCGGTCCCTGCGTCATCGAGTCGGCCGGACTGCTTGACATTGTGGCGCAGCGTCTGGTAGAAATCAACCGCAAGCTGGGCACCGACATCATCTTCAAGGCGTCCTTCGACAAGGCCAACCGCACCAGCATCCACTCATTCCGAGGACCGGGGCTGGAGCGAGGGCTGCAGATGCTGGCCGACGTGAAGAGCCGCTACGGCCTGCGCATACTGACCGACATTCACGAAGCCTGGCAGGCCGAGGCCGCCGGCCAGGTGTGCGACGTGCTGCAGATTCCGGCCTTCCTCTGCCGTCAGACCGACCTCTTGGTGGCTGCCGCACGCAGCGGGTGTACGGTGAACATCAAGAAGGCGCAGTTCCTCTGCGGCCGCGACATGCGCTACCCCGTGGAGAAAGCGCTGGAAAGCGGTGCCAAGGAGGTGTGGCTCACCGAGCGCGGCAATATGATGGGCTACGGCACGCTGGTGGTCGATTTCCGCAACATCAGCGATATGCTCGACATTGTGCCGACAGTCATCATGGACTGCACGCACAGCGTCCAGCGTCCCGATGCACGCGACGGAAAGACGGGGGGCGACCGCCGTTTTGTGCCCGCCATGGCCTTGGCAGCCAAGGCTTTCGGTGCCACCGGCTACTTCTTCGAGGTGCATCCCAATCCCGACGAGGGACTCAGCGATGCGGCAAACATGCTTGAGCTGGACAAACTCGAAGACCTCGTTTGCAAGTTAAGAGCATAGAATTAAAAGTTAAAAGTTGTCGCTACGCGATTTAGAATTAAGAAGTAAGAATTAAGGATGACGACAAAGGAATACGGCATACAGGCAATACGTGACGAGGCTGAAGCCTTGCTCGACCTCATTCCAAAAATGGATGACCAGTTTGAGAAGGCCGTCGACCTGATGCTGGCCTGCAAGGGAAAAATCATCGTTACAGGCGTGGGCAAGAGCGGACACATCGGCGCCAAGATTGCCGCCACATTCTCGTCCACAGGCACGCCGTCCTTCTTCATCAATCCCCTTGATGTCTATCACGGCGACCTTGGCGTGATGACCAGCGACGACGTGGTGCTGGCCATCTCCAACTCGGGTCTCACCGACGAACTGTTGCGCTTCATCCCCATGGTACTGCACCAGCAGATTCCCATCATTGCCATGACGGGCAACCCTGCATCGCTGTTGGCAAAATACTCCACCTACCACCTCAACATCAGCGTGGAACGTGAGGCCTGCCCCCTGAACCTGGCGCCCACCAGCTCCACCACAGCCACGCTGGCCATGGGCGACGCGCTGGCCATCGCGCTGATGCAGAAACGACAGTTCAAGCCACAGGACTTTGCACACCTCCACCCGGGCGGCGAACTGGGCAAACGCCTGCTCACCACCGCCGCCGACGTGATGCACAGCACCAATCTGCCCGTGCTGACGCCTGAAATGCACCTTGGCGAGGCCATTATGCTGGTGTCGGAAGGCAAGCTGGGGCTGGGCGTGGCCGAGGTGGACGGACGCATTGCCGGACTCATCACCGACGGCGACATACGCCGCGCCATCGAGCGCTGGCGCGCCGCTTTCTTCGACCATACCGTCAGCGACATCATGACGCGACAGCCCAAGTGTGTCAAGCCGCATACTAAAATTACAGAAATACAAAGCATCATGCAGCAGCATAAAATCCACTCCGTGCTGGTGGTCAACGACGACAACCAGCTCATCGGCGTAGTCGACCATTACTCATGTATGCTGCCATGACATTTCATGGATTAAGCGATACCCGAGAAGCTACCGCAAATAAATAATCGGCCCGCGGCCTTAATGACAGATGATAAATGACAAATGATAATAGCGGTGCCTGGAAAAGCGCCAGGGGAATGTTCACTTACAGTATTGGTAGACTGCTGAGTTTATCATTTATCATTTTTCAATTATCATTCGGAGGCGTAGCCGCGCAGACTTCCGACAGTCTGATCTTCTACCAGCTTAAAGACTACGGCATCCGGTTCACTGCCGACAACAGCGTGACACTGCTCATGTCGGGTCAGGAGAAGTTCGACGACATGTTCGAGGCCATCAGGCAGGCAAAGCAGAGCGTACACCTGGAGTATTTCAATTTCCGCAACGACAGCATCGCCATGCTGCTCTTCGACATTCTGCGCCAGAAGCGCAGCGAGGGTGTTGAGGTACGTGCCCTGTTCGACGGCTTCGGCAACGACTCCAACAACCAGCCACTGAAAAAGCACCATCTGGAAGAACTGTGGGCCGACAGCGTCAGTATCTACGAATTCGACCCCATCCGCTTTCCGTGGGTCAACCACATCTGGCCACGCGACCACCGCAAAATTGTGGTCATCGACGGCAACGTGGCCTACACCGGCGGCATGAACGTGGCCGACTACTATATCAAGGGCACAGAACAGGTGGGGGCCTGGCGCGACATGCACTGCCGCATAGAGGGCGGTGCCGTCAACGACCTGCAGCGCATCTTCATCAGCACGTGGAAGAAGACAACAGGCGAGGAGCTTACCGACACGAAATATTTCCGAGCTGAAGGAGTGCAGGAGTGCAGAAGTGCAGACAAATGTTCTACAGCAGAGGTGTTGTCTGCAAATTCTGAACTTCAGGACTCCTGCAACTCCCAAGGCGCGAGCTACTTCTCCGGACTGAAGCCCGACACCACTGCCACGGCCGGCCACAAGCTGGTGGGCATCGTCAACCGCGAGCCGCACACCACCAACGATGTCATGCGCTATTTCTATGTCAATGCCATCGACGATGCGCAGGACTCCATCCGTATCATCAATCCCTATTTCACGCTGACGCCTTCAGTGACGAAGGCACTGAAACGAGCCATCAAACGCGGTGTGAAGGTTGAACTGATGATTTCGGCCAAGAGCGACATTCCCCTGACGCCCGATGCCGCCTTCTACAACATGCACCGCATGATGAAGCGCGGCGCCCACGTATGGCTCTATCAGCCGGGCTTCCATCACTCGAAAATTATGATGGTCGACGGCCGGTTCTGCACCGTGGGCAGCACCAACCTTGATGCACGGTCGCTGCGTTTCGACTACGAGGAAAACGCTGTCATCATTGACCGCCATACCACAAAGGAGCTGGATGACATGTTCGACCGCGACAAGCAGGAGAGCGTCTACCTCACGCCCGAGACATGGCGGCAGTTCCGCACCCGCTGGCAGCGTTTCCGCGGCTGGTTTGCCCATCTGCTCCAGCCGTTCCTATAACATTTTAAGTTTCGCATTCGCTTAACTTGAGTTTTTGCGTAGCCATCAGTGAAGCAACTATTGACCCATAACTCCCCATAACTTCCTTTTACTACTTCTTACTACTCCACTTGAGAAAGTTGAATAACATCAGGTCACTCATGATTGTGTCGCTGACGAAGAGACCGTCGCGTGTGAGGCGCAGGGTATTATCGTCGGGCAGACAGAGCCAGCCGCAATCCAGGAATTTCTTTGCCTGAGTCAGACAGTGGGCACGCTCTGAAGGCGAGAGCATGTCGAGGCGGATGCCGTCGATGGTGCGCAGGGCCGTCATCACGGTCTCGTTATAGCGTGTCACATCGTCGATGACCTCGCCGTCAGCAGGCACTCTATCCTCACCTATGGCTTCTACATACTGGCCAATGTCGGCCACATTCCATTGGCGGTGCCTGCCGTCAAAGCTGTGTGCACCGGCACCGAGACCGATATATGGAGTATGGTTCCAATAGCTGCTGTTATGGCGCGAGCGACAGCCGGGACGAGCGAAGTTCGACAGTTCATAGTGCTCATAGCCAGCGGCCTCTAAGCGGTCTTTCAGTGTGTAGTACATTGCGCGCTGCAGTTCTTCGTCCAATTCCTCTACCCTGCCCTGCTGCAGCATTGTGTAGAGTGGCGTGCCCTCTTCGTAGGAGAGCGCATAGGCCGACAAATGCTCCACGCCGAGGGCTAAGGCGGCATCGATGTCGGCGTTCCACTCCAGCATCGTCTCGCCGGGGAAACCGTACATCAGGTCGATGCTGATATTCGCAATGCCGACAGACCGAAGCCGTTTCACGGCCTCGCCCACTTGCTCTGCACGGTGACGGCGGTGCAGGAAGCGCAGGCGCTCGTCATTGAAGGTTTGTGCACCCATGCTCACGCGGTTGACGGGGAGCTGCGACAAAGTAGCAACAAAGGGGACGGTGATGTCGTCAGGATTACATTCAATGGTTATTTCGGCCCGCGGTGAAACGTCATACACATTATTTATATATAGAAAGATTTGCCGCAACTGCTCCGCGCTGAGCTGCGAAGGCGTGCCGCCTCCCAAGTAAACCGTTTCTATCCGCATCTTTCCGTCGCAATTACAATCCCGTAACCGCATCTCACGCCCCAGCGCCTCCACATACGCCTGCCGCTGGTCGAGGCGCGTGGTGGAGAAAAAGCCGCAGTAGACACAGCGGCTGGCGCAAAAAGGGATATGAATGTAGAGTCCGGCCATATCGCGGTGCAAAGTTACGACAAAGATTTTGTCCATTCATAAATATGCTTAATATTTTTAAGATTTTCTTGGCTCTTTGGCTAAAAATTTGTAATTTTGGCCCGTTTTAGCGACCTATCACGTATATTTACCTAATAACAATAACAACAACTACATGAAAGTCTATCAGACAAACGAGATTAAGAACATCGCACTCATCGGCAGTGCGGGTAGCGGCAAGACAACTCTTGCCGAGGCAATGGTCTACGAGGCAGGCATCATCAAGCGCCGTGGCACCGTGGAAGGTAAGAACACCATGAGCGACTACTTCCCCGTTGAGCAGGAGTATGGCTATTCGGTCTTTTCAACCGTGTTCCACACCGAGTGGAACGGCAAGAAGCTGAACTTCATCGACTGCCCGGGCAGTGACGACTTCGTAGGCGGTGCCATCACGGCCCTGAACGTCACCGATCAGGCCCTCATCCTCGTCAACGGCCAGTACGGCCCCGAGGTGGGAACGATGAACGCCTTCCGCAACACCGACAAGCTCGGCAAGCCTGTCATCTTCCTTGTTAACCAGCTTGACCGCGAGCACTGCGACTTCGACCAGATTCTGCACCAGTTGCAGGAGACCTACGGCAAGAACTGCGTGCCCGTACAGTATCCCGTGGCCACCGGTCCCGACTTCAACAGCATTATCGACGTGCTGCTGATGAAGAAGCTCACATGGAAGGCCGAGGGCGGTGCTCCCACCATTGAGGACATTCCCGCCGACCAGGCCGATAAAGCCCAGGAGATGCACGACGCTCTCGTGGAAGCTGCCGCCGCCGGCGACGACGTCTTGATGGAGAAATTCTTCGACACCATGGAGCTGAGCACCGATGAGATGCGCGAGGGTATCCGCAAGGGTCTCGTCACCCGCAGCATCTTCCCCATCTTCTGCGTCTGCGCAGGCAAGGACATGGGTGTGCGCCGTCTCATGGAGTTCCTCGGCAATGTCGTACCTTTCGTCAGCGAGATGCCGAAGGTGAAGAACGCCGCCGGAACAGAGGTTGCTCCCGACAGCAACGGTCCCGAGTCGCTCTTCTTCTTCAAGACCGGTATCGAGCCGCACATCGGTGAGGTGTCTTACTTCAAGGTGATGAGCGGAACGGTGAAGAGCGGCGACGACCTGACCAACGCCGACCGCGGCTCGAAGGAGCGCATCGGCACGCTCTATGCTTGCGCCGGAACGAACCGCGTGCAGGTGGACGAGCTGAAGGCTGGCGACATTGGCTGCACCGTGAAGCTGAAGGATGTCAAGACTGGCAACACCCTGAACGGCAAGGATTGCACCGAATGGAAGTTTGACTACATACAGTATCCCAACTCGAAGTTCTCGCGTGCCATCAAGGCTATCAACGAGAGCGAGACCGAAAAGATGATGGCTGCCCTGAACAAGATGCGCCAGGAAGACCCGACATGGGTTGTGGAGCAGTCGAAGGAGCTCCGCCAGATTATCGTCCACGGTCAGGGTGAGTTCCACCTGCGCACACTGAAGTGGCGTATGGAGAACAACGAGAAGATTCAGATTGAGTATCAGGAGCCGAAGATTCCGTATCGTGAGACCATCTCGAAGATGGCTCGCGCTGACTACCGCCACAAGAAGCAGTCGGGTGGTTCAGGCCAGTTCGGCGAGGTACACCTCATCATCGAGCCTTACACCGAGGGAATGGAGGATCCCGTGAGCTTCACCATTAACGGTCAGGAGTTCAAGATGAACATCAAGGGCAAGGAAGAAATCGACCTGGAATGGGGCGGCAAGCTCGTCTTCATCAATAGCGTTGTCGGCGGTGCCATCGATCTGCGCTTCATGCCCGCCATTCTGAAGGGTATCATGCAGCGCATGGAACAGGGCCCGCTCACCGGCTCGTATGCCCGCGACGTGCGCGTCATCGTCTACGACGGTAAGATGCACCCCGTGGACTCCAACGAACTTTCGTTCATGCTCGCAGGCCGTAACGCCTTCTCAATGGCCTTCAAGGAGGCCGGCCCGAAGGTGCTCGAGCCTATCTACGACCTTGAGGTGCTCGTGCCCGCCGACTATATGGGCGACGTAATGAGCGACCTGCAGGGACGCCGCGCCATCATCATGGGCATGGATAGCGAGGCTGGCTACCAGAAGCTGAACGCCAAGATTCCTCTCAAGGAGCTGGCCAGCTACAGCATCGCTTTGTCGTCGCTCACCGGCGGCCGCGCATCGTTCCAGACCAAGTTCTCCAGCTACGAGCTCGTGCCTAACGACATCCAGCAGGCACTCATCAAGCAGCACGAGGAGGAGATGAAGGACGAGGACTAATCCTCACGGCCTCATCTATCAATAAAGGAGCTAAAGCCCGCGCTTTAGCTCCTTTTTATTATTGCCAGTCAAAACCTGAATCGTAAAGGATTTCTCAGACATAGGTTTCGAGCATCTTCAGCCGTCCCTCGACCTGCACTGAGACGGTGGTGGCTGGAAGTAGAAGCGTATCACCGCCACGCAGAAGGGTCTGTGCCACAGGAGCCTGAGCATCGCTGACGGTGAGCTTAGCCTCACCGCTCAGACCCAAGAGCACGACAAAGGAGTCAAGGTCGGCATAGTCGATGAGCATGGGCTCGGTAAGGTCGTAGACAGCTGTGCTGAAATAAGGGCAACTGACAAGCGGCTGGGGCACGTTGGGCGCGGGGTGGTAGTGCGTGCGATAATCGTCCTGCACACTGTAGTCGATGGCCTCGGCAGCCTCGCGGGTATGCAACTGTCGCAGGTTGCCGTTGGCATCGCGGCGCTGATAGTCGTAGATGCGGTAAGTGACGTCGCTGGTCTGCTGTATCTCGGCCACGAAACATCCGGCACCGATGGAGTGGATGCGGCCGGCGGGTATGAAAAAGACATCGCCTTCGCTGACGTCGTAGCGTGCCAATGCATCAACAATGCTACCGTCGGCCACCATCTGCGCATACTGTTCAGGAGTAATATGCTGCTTCAGCCCACAGTAGAGGAAGGGTGAAGGATTGGAGGGTGACATGACATACCACATTTCCGACTTGCCACGGGCATGGCCATGACGTTGGGCCACCTCATCGTTGGGATGCACCTGTATGGAAAGATTCCGGCGGGCATCGATAAACTTGACAAGCAACGGAAACTCATTGCCAAAACGGGCGTAGTTGCCATTGCCCAACAGACGCTCGCGCTCTTTGCGCACCAAGTCATTAAGGCTCATGCCGGCGCAAGGACCCTCGCTGACCACGCTCTCGGAACCTTCCACGCCAGAGATTTCCCAGCTCTCACCCACACATTCTGCCTGCAAATCGAGATGTTTGAAGGGAATGATGCTGTCGCCTCCCCAAATGGTTTGCTTCAGTAAAGGTTGGAACTTATACATAATTATATTTACGGTTCTACTATATTTTATGTGAATATATATATTGTATGTGCGTTATATCTGAAAGGGTGAATGATTATATCGGGATGATCGAGAGAATAGTTAAAACAATGCCATTGTCTGATAAAACATAGCCATTGTTTGTTAAGACTAAGGCATTGTCTGATAAAACAATGACATTGTCTTAAGAAATTTTCGATGGTTGCAGGTTTTCCTGCGGATGTCGCGGGCGAGCCGCCCGCGCTCCCTGATTTGGAGCTGCAAAAGTACAAAAAAAATGGGAAAAACAAGAAAAACAATGAAAAAGCAGGGAAACACAAAACATAATTTACGGTTTTTAAAAAATATTGAGAATTATTTGGTCGTTTCTTGTAATTATTGTACCTTTGCAAGCACGAAACAATAAAAAACCTAAAATAAGAAGTATGACAAACCGCTTTTTGGAAAAAGCAGGCAGGGGCTGCATCGCACTCTGTCTCTTTGCTGCGTGCGGTGTCTTTACTGCCTGTACTGATGATTACGACCTTGACGACGAAGGCAACTACCCGTCGTGGCTAGGCAACAGCATCTATGAGGCAATGAAGCACCCTGAGGCCTTGACGGCCGGCACAGGAAATGTGTTGCAAGGCACATTCACCAACTATTTGCGACTCATCGACGACCTTGGCTATGCCGAGACGCTGGGAAAGACTGGCTCAAAAACTGTATTCCCCGCCAACGATGAGGCTTTCGACCGCTTCTACAAGAACAACCAGTGGGGCGTGAGGCGCTATGAAGACCTCACCGATGCCATGAAGCGCCAGTTGCTTTACGGTTCGATGCTCGACAATGCCCTTCTGGTGGAAATGCTCGCCAACATCAGCGACGGAAGTACCGCCGTAAGGCAAGGGCAGGCAATGAAGCACACTACGGGCGCTGACGTCATCGACACCATCACCTTCCTGCCCAACCAGGCGGCCATGCCTGTGAACAACAGTTACTGGGAGAAATACTACGACAACGGTATCTACATGGTGATGGATGCCACCAGGCCCATGATGGTGCACTTCACCGAAGAGCAGATGACCACCAATAGCATCACCACAAAGGGCGAGAACAGTGACTTTGAGGTGATTACCGGCTCGCCCTACGATGAGGAGGAACATTCGGCCTACATCTTCCGCAACAAAATCATCACTCCCGATGTTACCTGCAAGAACGGATACATCCACCAGATGCAGGATGTACTTGTACCTCCCGGAAACATGGCCGAGGTGATACGCACCAGTGGCGAGAGCGACCTCTTCAGCCGTATGCTCGACCGCTTCAGCGCACCTTACGAGGACGCTTCCACCACCAAGCGCTACAACGACTGGTATGAGGAGCAGGAGAAAGCCGGTATCGACGTTTCAAAAATACCTCATCCCGAGAAGATCTACCAGAAACGCTATATGAGCCAGCACTCGGAAGGCGTGAACACCAATCAGAAGATGATGGACCCCAACGGCAATGAACCTGACCAGATTCTCATCTTTGACCCAGGATGGAACAACTATAGTACAGGAAATCCCGGCGAAGACCCGCTGAAGGATATCGCCGCCATGTTCGTTCCCACCGACAAGGCCCTGCAGCACTATTTCCTGCCCGGCGGCGAGGGTACATACCTCATCGATGCCTTCGGCAAGAAGCCCAACACCCTGGAGAACCTGGCCGAGAACATCGACTCCATACCTTTGCTAAACGTTCAGCAAATCATCAACAACCTGATGAAGAGTTCCTTTGCCAGCAGCGTGCCCTCAAAGTTCGGACGCGTTATGGACGAGGCCAACGACCCTATGGGTCTCTCGCTAGAATCGCTGAACAAGACTGAAGACGGCACCTATGACGTAAAGATAGCCAACAACGGTGTCGTCTACATGCTCAACAAGGTCTTTGCCCCACCCTCGCTCATCAACGTCTCGGCACCTGTCACGTTGAACAGCAACATGCGCATCATGAACGAGGCCGTGAACGATGGCAAGAACGGTAAGAAAGCCCTTGCATTGTCACAGAACTACTATGCCTATCTGCTGGCTATGAGTTCCAACTTCGCGTTCTTCATCCCCACCGACGATGCCTTCGCCAACTATTATGTTGATCCTGCCTACCTGAAGTCGGCACAGCCATGTGCCTTGAAGTTCTACTATCAGAACAAGAGCCCCTACGTGTTCTGCTCCAAATGGAAGTACGACCCCATAACACGCACAATAGGCACAGCCCCATCTGATGAACTCGGTACGGTGAGTGCCGCGGATTTCCGCCAAATCTTCATCGACATCCTGAACTATCACACCATCGTGCTGAACGAAGGAGAGACGCTGGGCACCAACAAATATTACAAGACAAAGCATGGTGGCGCCATCATGTTTGACGGCGACCACGTCTACAGCGGCTCACAGATTGAAGGTGTGAGACCCGTTTCAAATATCACACATACCTACAATCAGGCCAATGGTAAGGCATACGCCATCGACCACATCATTGAGCCTCCCCACACCTCAGTGCTCAACGTTCTGCAAGACAGCACACGCTTCAGGGAATTCTACAATTTGTGCACCGATGATGAAATGGATGACCTCATGGAGTTTGCCAACAGCAAGTTCATCCAGATAAATGAAACAACAAAAAAGAAAGTCAGTCTGTCCTATCATCCCTTTGCAAGCAAAAAAGGCCTGACAGAAAATGTCAATTATTTCAACTCATATAACTATACCGTCTACGCTCCCGACGATGCTGCCATGAACATCGCCTACCAGCGCGGACTACCTACATGGGACGACATCAAGGTGCTCTACGAAAAGTGGGACGCCATATACCAGGAGAGATATCTGGAGAACAAGGAGCGCATCGACGGAAGTCCTGGTGAATCTGCCTGGGACAAAATGTCGGCTAGTGGCGTTCTCTCCAATGAGGAAGCTAAAGAATTTGAAGAAGACCGCAATAAAGCACTTGCTATGGTGGAAGCCATCAACTCTTTCGTTCGCTACCATTTCCAGGACAATTCCATCTTTGCTGACAATGTTGTAGAAGCCGGTGAATATCCCACAGCCTGCGCCGACACGCTGGGTATCCGTCAGAAGCTGATCATTAGCGGCGGCAACGGACGCATCCTCGTGACCGACGACGGTGGACAAACGATAACCGTTGATGCCAACAACACTTCGGCTCTGAGCAACCAAATGGCACGCGACTACGTCTTCAACACAGATCCCACGAAGGTTCAACGCAACCAGAAATGCACCCTCTCCACATCGTCTTTCGCAGTAGTACACCAGATTTCGACGCCACTTTGCCCCAATGCAGGCACACAGCGCTATGACGGCGCCTGGACAGGCGAAAACGCTGCAGCAAGACTCAAGGCCTATCGCCAGCTATTCGAAGAAAGACTGTATAAACGCTATACTAACTGAAAGCTATGAGAAACAAGATAAGCAAAAGACTGCTGCTTTGCCTGATGTTTACCATCGGGTTTACAGCCTTCAGCACCGCCCAGGAGGCGCGTATTTCAGGCATCATCACCGACTCATCTGGTCCTGTGATGCTCTGCAACGTGGTGGAGGTCGATGCCAACAACCGTAACGTATCCTACACGCAGACCGACCTGAACGGCAACTTCTCCATGACGGTGAAGAACACTAAGAACAAGCTGAAGGTGTCGTACGTGGGAAGCAAGACCGTACTGCTGCCCATCGGCAATAGAACAAAGTTCAATATCAAGCTGCAAGACGAAAACGTCATACAGACCGTCACCGTCACTGCCAAGCGTAAGTTTAGTCAGGGCGGACTCTCCATTCCTGAACGAGAGGTTTCGGTGGCCACGCAGACGTTCAACATGAGTGAAGTGGAAGGTCTGGGCTTTACTACCGCCGACGAGGCCCTGCAGGGACAGATTGCCGGTCTGGACATCGTGTCGAACTCAGGTAACCTCGGTGCTGGCACATCCATGCGCCTGCGCGGTGTCACCACCATCAACGGCAACGCAGAACCGCTCATCGTCGTCGACGGCAACATTTTCGAAAACCCTGACGCATCCTTCGACTTTACAAGTGCCAACGAAGAAACCTACGCAGCACTGCTCTCGGTCAACCCCGCTGATATTGAAGACATCCAAGTTCTGAAGGATGCCGCCGCTACAGCCATCTGGGGTAACCGTGGCTCAAACGGCGTCATCCAGATTCGCACCAAGCGCGGTGCACGCGGTGCGGCCAAGGTAGACTACTCGTTGCGCGTACAGGCCAGCTGGCAGCCTAAAGGCTACAACATGCTGAACGGCGACGACTATACCATGATGCTGAAGGAGATGTACTACAACCCCGCTCAGAGCGCCACAGCGACCACAAATATCAACGAGATTAACTACAACCGGTCGTGGGCCGAGTTTGAAAACTGGAACAATAACACCGAATGGCCTAAAGAAGTGCAACAGACCAGCTGGACGCAGTATCACACCCTCACCATCACCGGTGGCGGCGAGAAAGCCAACTTCCGCGTCTCTGCCGGCTATGACCACCAGAACGGTACCATTATCAAGCAGAAGCTGGACCGCTTCAGTACCCGTCTGGCCCTCGACTATTTCGTCAGCGATCGTATTACTTTCCGCACCACCTTCCCTCTGACCTACACCGTCAACCATCGTAACTACGACGGCAATATCCTGGGACGTGCACGTGTGCTGTCGCCCAACATGTCGGTATACCGTCAGGACGCACTGGGCAACAATACCGACGAATACTACATCATGCTGCCATCTGGCACTTCCAATGATGCAGGATCTTCAGCAGCAGGCACCTCGTCGCTGCAGCTCAGCTCCATGCGCAGTCAGGGCAACCCCGTGGCCATTGCCAACCAAGCATGGTCAAACGAGAGTACCTACCGCATCTCGCCTGAATTCAAGCTCGACTATTACCTGCTGGGCAAGGATGACCAAAAGACCATGCTCAACTATACGGGTATGGTCTATCTCGACATTTTCTCGCTGAGCGAGGACAAATATTGGCCCGGTTCACTGATTTCACCCGCTTCGCTCACTGCACAGGCTTGGACAGATGGCAATTACAACAGATCGGACAACTACGATTACAACTCACTGGGCTTCACCACTCGACACACACTCACGTTCACTCCTAAATTCCACAACAAGGACTGGTACAGCACCATGCTCCTGCAATGGGAGATGATAACGAACACTAACAACAGGCAGAGCGTGGCCAACCGCAATGCACCCAACGGAACGACTTCACCCACTGTCGACACTGCCATTGAAAGCATGAGCACCAGCAACGGAGAGGGTCGTTCTATGGCTGCAGCCTATTCCGGACACATATCTTATAAAGGTGGTCTCTACAGTTTTGCCGTCTCACTGCGTGCTGACGGCACCACCCAGTTCGGCAAAAACAAGAAGTGGGGCTATTCACCTGGTGTTTCCCTCCGATGGAACACCATCGACGAGAAATTCATGGCTTGGTCGAAGAAATGGATGTCCATGCTCTCCCTCCGTGCTTCGTGGGGTATCGTAGGACGTACTCCTGGCCAGGAATACCTGCAATACTCCCGCTACAACGCCACAGGTATTTATGGCGATGCCCTGAACAAACATAGTATCACTTATCTGGAAGGTCTGCGACTTGACAATCTCAACAGAGAACAGACGACCCAGTATAATATTGGTGGAAACTTCGGCTTCCTTAACAGCCGCATCACCGGTGATTTCAACTTCTACTTCAAGCGCACCAAAGACCTGCTCATGGGCGGCGTCCGCATCCCGTCCTACACAGGCTTCACATCGCTATCGTCGGCCAACGTAGGCGAGATGACCAATAAGGGTTGGGAACTGAACATCCAGGCCAACCAAGTTGTCAAGATTGGAAAGTTCAAGCTCAGCGCCAACTTCAACATTTCGCAGAACTTCAACGAAATCGTCGACATGGACGAAAGCGTTTTGGAGAGCATTAACTCGGAATGGAACAGCGACGCCCGGGGAGATTACCTCAACCGCATACAGAAGGGCAATCCGCTGGGTTCTATCTACGGCTACCGCTACAAAGGCGTCTACCAATACACCTACGAATACCTCATCAACCTCAAGCAGCGTAACGGCTGGGATGGTGAGCAGTTGCGCGACTATATCAACAATGTGTTCCTGGCTTCTGGCAAGACGGCACCTATCGCCATAGACGATCAGGGCAAGGTAATGATGGACACCAAGGGTTTGCCCATCCGCCAGAAATACAACTACAAGGACGGTAACTGGACCTATGAGTTCCAAGGTGGTGATGCCATTTACGAGGACGTCAACCACGACGGACAGATTAACTCGCTTGACATCGTCTACCTTGGCAATTCCAACCCGCATCTGCAGGGAGGTTTCGGTTTCAACATCCAGTATGATGACTGGTGGCTGAGAACAAATTTCAACTATCGTCAGGGCGTCAGCATTGTCAATGCAGCCAAGATGGAGCTGGAGAAGATGTACAATGCCAACAACCAGAGTTCAGCCGTGAACTGGCGGTGGCGCAAGAACGGCGATGTGACTACTATGCCGCGTGCCATGTTCAACACGGGATACAACTGGCAGGGTAGCGACCGCTATGTAGAGGACGGTTCTTTTATACGCATGAGCTACATACAGCTGGGCTACAAATTCAAGAGCAGCGTGCTGAAGAAGCTTGGCCTGAGGAGACTACAGATGAGCGTCTCAGGACAGAACCTCTTCCTATGGAGCAAGTATAGCGGCATTGAGCCTGAGAAGGGCGCAGGAGCCTGGGGTATCGCCAAGGACAACGACCAGACACCTCGTTCCAAGTCTATCACCATGAACTTAGAGGTGGGATTCTAAGGATTGAAAAATGAAGATTGAAAATTGAAGATTATGAATACCAAGATAAAGAAATTCATTACCGGTTGTTTCGTAGGCTGTGGCATCGCCGCAGCAACAGCGACCTTCACGGGCTGCACCGACTTCCTGACCATTTATCCTAACGACCGTATCGTGGGTTCCGAATTCTGGAAGAAGAAGAGCGATGTGGAGACAATGGTGGACGGATGCTACAAGTCAATGATTGCATACGACATTCAAGAGCGCGCCATCATGTGGGGTGCCTTCCGCTCCGACGAGTTGGTGAAATTCTCCTCCGTCAATGACAACACACTGGACAACATCGCAGCCGTCAACCTACTGCCCACCAACAAATACAATTCATGGGAAGCTTTCTACAAGGTCATCAACAACTGCAATATTGTGCTCAACCACGCAGCCGACGTGCTGGAAGAAGACCCTGAGTTCACACAAGGTGACTACGAGGTGGTGCGTGCACAGATGCTGGCTCTGCGCTCGCTGTGCTACTTCTATCTGGTACGCGCCTTCCGAGACGTTCCCTACACTACACATTCCTATGAAGTGGACTCGGAGGTAGAACTTCTGCCGCAAAGTACACCCGCCGAGGTGCTGCAGAATTGTCTGAACGATCTGGAGGATGCCCAGCGCTCCATCATGCGCAGCGGTGCCTATGGAGAGAACGACTGGCGCAACAAGGGTTATATGACCCGCGATGCCGTCAATGCCCTCATGGCCGACATCTATCTTTGGAGAGCTTCTATGACACACAACAGCTCAGACTATCAGCAGGCCATCGCCTATTGCAATGCCGTGATCAATGCAAAGCACCAGTATTATGAGGAGCACAAAATAATGACCACTACCAAAGACGATGAAGACATCTATCACCTCATTGATGGCGAAGATGCCATGTACGAAATATTCGGTTCCAGCGGAAACTCAAGAGAGAGCATCCTGGAATGGCAGTACATCAATGAGGACAATGTCAACACCGCCTTGGAGAACTACTACTACCGCTCAGGAGAAAACAGCAACAACAGCATCTTCATGGCTTCCAACCTTTTCAACGAATACGAGTCCAACGCTGACACTGACAGGGGAACAAAATTCTATCGGTCAAAGAACGACTACCGTTTCTGGAACAACGTCTACGAAGCCAATAACGAAGAGATGCAGCAAATGAGCATCAGGAAGATGGTTGACTTGACAAGAGAATCCTTCACCAGTTCCACCACCAAAGGCGTATCAAAAGAGACAAATAGGGATTACAAGCAGTTCGGCCAGAACTGGATTGTCTACCGTCTGACCGATGTGATGCTGATGAAGGCAGAAGCACTTGTCGAGACAGCTGCCAACGACAGCGACGCCGTGGTGCTGAAGCAGGCCTTCGACCTGGTGCAGGCCGTGAACAAGCGCTCCATGATGCGCAACGCCACCGACACACTGAAATTCGAGAATTTCAAGACAAAGGCTAATTTCGAGTTACTCGTGATGAACGAACGCGAGCGTGAGCTCTGCTTCGAGGGAAAACGCTGGTTCGACCTCCTGCGCTTCTGCTATCGCCACATGGAAGGCGTCGATGCCAACGTCCTGCTGGCCGACATGACTGAAGGGCCGAAGCTCTATCAGCCTATGCTGGACATGATTGTTCGCAAATACAAAGGTAATGACAACTCCAGTGGCGATGCCATATCCTATAAAATGAAGGGGGAGCACTTCCTTTACTGGCCCATAGCAGAGAACGAGCTCAAGGTTAACAAACTTCTCAGGCAGAATCCAGTCTACATTCAGGAGAAGACAACCTCTAAGTATTAGTTTATAGTTAATAGTTAATAGCATATAGTTATGATTACCAAGATAAAAAATGCAACGATGTGGATGTTGTGCGCAGCACTATTCACTATTCCCTATTCACTATTCACTAGTTGTAAGGAAAACATTGATGAGTCCAACCTCTACACCTTCACGGGTGAGACTATCGAGGACTATCTCTTAAACCGCAGCGAGAAGTTCAGCAGCTTCAACTACATCCTATCACGCATCGGCTACGACAAGATCCTTTCTGCCTACGGCACCTATACCTGCTTCGCACCCACCAACGAGGCTGTAGAGCAATATCTTGACAGTCTTTACAACGACCCAGTCAACATAGAAATTCCCCACAACGGTATGACGCAGCCGGGCTTGGAGGGTCTTACCGACTCACTTTGCGAGGACATCGCCCTTTTCCACCTGCTCAACACCGAGGTCTTAGGCGTGAATCTGGGTAACGGCATGACCATTAAAACCTTGCTCGGCCGTGACATCACCACCAGCATTGACCCGAACTCGGGTGCCGTGCTCATCAGCAATGCCTCCTCCATCACCAGTATGGACAATGAGCTGGAGAACGGCGTGCTGCACGAGATTGACTGTGTCATTCGCCGCTCGAATAAACTTGTGGCTGGCGAGATGGAGAATCACCCGGAATCCTTCTCCCTCTTCTCGCAAGCTCTGAAACTCACTGGACTGGCCGACTCGCTAACTGAAGTCAGCCGTACTGACTTTGATCCCGTTTCCGATACACACGGCTTCTACATGCCAGAAAAATGCGAGTTGGGCTATACCATCTTCGCTGAGACCGACGATGTGCTGGCCGAGAAGGGCATTACCAGTATTGAGGATCTTAAAGAATATGCCGACGACATTTATGCCAACTGCGCCATTCCCGGAACAGGATGGTACGACTATGCCCGCAACCATCAGATACAGGTGAGCACAGGCACGGACTACAAGAACCCGTGGAACACGCTGAGCATGTTTGTACGTTACCACATTCTTAAATTCAAGCTGCCCTACGACAAGATTGTGAACAACCACAACCAGATTTCCAAGGTCACACTGGTGGAATACTACGAAACGATGCTCCCCTACACCTTGCTGAAGGTGACCAGAAATACTGGAAAGCTCTACCTTAACCGCTGGGAAGCCAACACCTCACTCACCAATCAGGTGGCCGAACTGGGAACAAAGGATATGCACACATTGCTCTTCGAAGGCATTGAACTTCAGGGCAATAAGGCGCAGATTGCATCCTACAACGGTTACATACATCCCATCTTTGGAATGCTCGCATATACCGAGAGCGTGCCTCACGGCTCACTCAACGAGCGCTTGCGCATTGACGATGCCAGCTTCTTCGGCGAGATGATGTCCAACTCCTTCCGTCGTATCAGCGACAGCGAAGTCAATGCCCTCAACGGTGGTAAGACCGGCACCGACGGCGATCTCAGCGGTAGCTACATCCGCATACCGCCACGCTTCTTCGAGCACCTTGTCATCTACAATGGCGACGACACCCGCCTCTACTACCTCTCAGGACAGAACAGCGGATGGAGTAACTATCAGGGCGACGAGTTTAACTGCAAGGGAAAATACGACTTTGCCCTGCGTCTACCGCCTGTGCCGGATGGCACCTACGAGTTGCGCATCGGTTATACGGCCGAGGGTAACGAGCAGCGCGGTATGCTGCAGTTCTATATTGGCAGCTCCTCTGAGCTGACCACTATGAAGGCTCTTGACATCCCGCTCGACATGCGCCATGTGTCGGCCAACAATGCCAACCTTGAGCCTGACGTCATCACCGGCTGGTGCGACTGGACAAAACTGGACGACAAGGGCGTGGAGACCGATGCCAACATGCGCAACTTAGGCTACATGCGCGGACCGCTCTATTATACCGTGGGCGTCAATTCCGGCAATTATGCCCGAAACAATCCCAAGGACCTGCGCCGCATCATCGCCAAGCAGGAGTTCAAGCAGGGTGAGTACTGGCTGCGCTTCAAGAGTGTGCTTGAGGCCGACCATCACCAGTTCCACCTCGACTACATCGAGTTCTGCCCTGAGAATGTGTACAACAACACCCTCTATGTTGAGGACATGTACTAACTACAATAAACAATAAACGTTAAACAAAAAACATTATTGAGAATGAAAAAGAAATCAATGATAAGGCTCCTGACCAACAAAATAACGGTTATTGGTTATTGGTTATTGGTTATTGGTGCGACTGTGGCATGTTCCGACTGGACAGACCACTATGAGGCCGACAGCTCACTCCAGGAAACACAGCAGCAGACGCTGTGGGAGAACATCGCCTCCAGCTCTAATCTGACGCAGTTTAAAAGCCTCTTGCAGAAGACAGGCTATGACGCAGTGCTCAACACCACGCAGACCTACACCGTATGGGCTCCTGCCGACGGTTCCTACGACTACGAGACACTCTCTACTTTGAGCAACAGTCGTCTGTTACGCGAGTTCATTGAGAACCACGTGGCACGCAACAACTATCCGGCATCAGGATTAGTGGAAAAAAAGCTGTACACCGTCAACGAGAAAGTTATGCACTTCAATGGCAATCAGCAGTACACGATGCAGGGCGTCGCTGTGTCCAAGCCCAACGTGAATACCCATAACGGCATCCTTCACGTACTGAACGGCAAGATTCCCTTCATGGCCAATATCTATGAGTCGCTGAACAACAACGAATTTCCCATCGACTCTATTGCCAACTACTACCACAGCTTCGATGAGCGCGAACTGAACGAGTACAAGAGTGTTCAGGGTCCCATCGTCGACGGAGCCATCACCTACCTCGACTCCATCTTCGACGAGCGCAACGACCTCTACTCGCTCACTTACGCCTACATCAACCGTGAGGACAGCAACTACACAATGATAGTGCCTACCAACGAAGCCTGGACGAAAGCCAAAGAGCATGTCAAGCAGTATTATCAGTATTTGCCCTCCTTTGAGTACGTCGAAGCCATTGAAGGTATTAAGTTAACGAAGACTAACATTACCATCCGCGACTTGGATTCCCTCAGCGAGGCAACTGTCAACAATATGATATTGTATGACTTGTTCTACAACAACAACCTTTACGACAACAAGAAGCTCAAGACCTTGCAGACAGGGCAGACGCTACGAGTCGACTCGCTCTACTCTACCCTTGGAACCAAGATCTACAGCGAGGACGCTGCCAATCTGCTGGAGGGAGCCGTACGCTACGATAAGAGCAATGGAGCCATGTGGATTACCGACAGCCTGCGCATGCGGCCCTGGCACACCTGGAATCCCGAGCTGGTAATTCAGGCCGAGGGCAACGTCATGGATGCCGGCAACGTCAGTGAAGCAAAGCGTGTCTATATCCAGTCCGGCACACAGAATCCCGATGTCATCGGCCACGTTTCAAGAGACACTTATCTCGACCTGCCGCCTGTCGCCAAGGGTGCCAGCCCTTATGCCACCTTTAGCCTGCCAGGCGTGCGCAGCACCACCTACAACATCTACATCGTTACTGTTCCCGGAAATATTCTCAGCAATTACTACGAGTCATTGCCCTATAGCTTCCGCGTATCCATGGGATATGTTAACGAAACCGGCAAGAACAAGGACAGAGACAGGGCATGGTGCATAGAAAGCCAATTTGTCAGCGATCCCACTCGTGTCGACACCATCTACTTGGGCGAATTTACATTCCCGATGGCATACTATGGTATGGGAAATTATTACCCATACTTCAAAGTGGAGAATTACATCAAGTCCTCTTTTGGAGAAAACTACGACCCCAATTTGCGCATCGACTGCATCATCCTGCGTCCGAAAGAACTTGATCTCTACTTAAAAGAGCATCCTGACTACAAGTATGACCGGGGCATTTACTAACCTGAAGATGAAACAGCAAAAGAGTAAACAGCTATGAGACGATACAGCATCCTACTTTTTTCTTTCCTGAATGTTTTCATGGTGACGTCAACGATGGCACAAGACGATGACGACATTGTGTACACCACTGAAGAAGAACCCGCAGCCGTAGTCAAAAAACCTGTGGTAAAGATACCCACCTACCCCACTATGGAGGTAAAGGGCATCTGCGTCGACGCCGTGTCGAAGCAGCCGCTGCCTGGTGTGCTCATCCAAGCACTCGGCGATGCGAAGTACACCGCCATGACCGACGACGACGGTACCTTCACCATCAAAGTACCAACCTTTGCCACATCGCTCTACGTCCACTCGCCTGAGTTCCTCAGCCAGCAAGTCGGCATTGGCCGTGGCGACGCCACATTGCGCATCGAGATGCTCAGCGACAAGTTCAGTCCTATGTACGGCAAGACAACGCAAGTGGGCGCAGCTACTACGGCAAAAATAACGAACACTACGTCGCAAACCATCGAGACCGATATCGAGAACCTCCTCGGTGCAGATGTGCGTTCCATAACGCGTTCCGGCGGTCCCGGCTATGGCGCTTCCATGTTCATACGCGGCCTGAACTCGCTCAATGCCAACGCACAGCCACTCTTCGTCATCGACGGCATCGTGCAGGACATGCAGCAGACACGTTCCACGCTGCATTATGGCGACTACACCAACATGCTGCTGAACATCAACCCTGAGGACATCGAGCAGGTGACGATACTGAAGAACGCCACAGCCCTCTACGGCGCCAAGGGTGCCAACGGCGTGGTGCTCATTGAGACGAAGCGCGGCCACTCTATGGCCACCCGCATCGATGCCAACGTCGGCGTGGGCGTCACGCTCATACCGCAGACACCCGACATGATGGATGCAGGACAGTATCGCCTCTATGCCACTGAGATGCTGGGCACCTACCCCGACATCAGCAACTACACCGACCCGCAGACGTTTAAGTTCCTCATCGACGACCCGGCAAAGTATTACTACACCAAGTTCCACAACAATACCGACTGGAAGGACGAGGTCTACCGCACGGCTCTGAATCAGAACTACAACATCAATGTGCAGGGTGGCGACGACATCGGCATGTACAACCTCTCGCTGGGCTATACCGACGGGCAGAGCACAGCCAAGGAGAACGGCTTCAACCGACTGAACGTGCGCTTCAACACCGACATCAACATCATCCACAAGCTCACCACGCGCTTCGACATGTCGTTTGCCAAAATCAACCGCGACGTCTTCGACAATGGTGCTCCGCAGGATCTCACCTCCGGCACCGTCTCGTCGCCCACTTTCCTGGCACTCATCAAGTCGCCCTTCCTCAATCCCTACACATTTAATAATATGACGGGTAAGCTGTCGGCAACAATGAGCGAGGCCGACGACTATCTCACGATGCTCGACCCCGACCTCACGCTCGGCAATCCTACGGCCCTGCTGACCAACGGTGACGACATCAACAAGAACCGCGTGGAGACGACACATTTCAACGCTGTCATCGCACCACGCTATGAGTTCACCCCCGACCTCTCACTGACAGAGACCTTCAGCTACAGCCTCGACCGTGTGTCGCAGCGCTACTATCGCCCGAAGGGAGGCATGCCTACGTTCCTCATCGACGGCATTGGCCGCGTGCAGAATATGGCTATGTCTATGTTCTCTAAAGAAACTTCCGTCGTCAGCGACACCCGCCTGGAGTGGAAGAAGCAGTTCCACGGACACACCCTTGATGTCTTCGGTGGCCTGCGTTTCACTTCCTTTGGCTTCGACAACAACTCGCCTAAGGGCCAGTATTCCTCTGCCGGCAACGACAAGATGCCGAACATCACCACGAGCATGGACTTCGTAGAAGCCACCGGCACCGACGATGAGTGGCGCAGCCTCACATGGTATGCCAACGCCGACTACAACTACCGCAACCGCTACTTCGCACAGCTGTCGATGGCAATGGAGAGCTGCAGCCGCTTCGGCAGCGAGGCCGACGGCCTGAAACTGGGCGGTGTGCGCTGGGGCCTCTTCCCCAGCCTCCAGTTAGGATGGGTGGTCAGCAACGAGGCTTGGTTCCCGCAGACCAAGGGCATCAACTACCTGCTGCTGAAGACCGGCTATGACATCAGCGGCAACGACGATATCAACAACTACGCTGCACGCACCTCCTTCGGTGTCAGCAAGTACCTCTGGCGCTCTACCGCCGCCGTCCTTGACAACATCGGCAACGAGAGCATCACCTGGGAGCAGACCAGCAAGTTCAACGTCGGCCTGAAAGCAGCACTGCTGAACAACCGCGTAGCTGTCGACTTCGACTACTTCTACCACCACACCACAAACCTGCTCACTCTGAAGACCTTCGACAACCCCATCGCCGGTATCAATAACTACTGGAGCAACGGCGGTTCGCTCGACAATCAGGGCTTTGAGGTAACAGTCAGTGCCAAGCCCATCGTGGCACGCGACCTCAGATTCGAGGTGGGCGCCAGCCTGGGACATTATGCCAACAAGGTGAAGTCGCTGCCCAACGACGACCGTATCTATGTGGGCGGCAGGCAGGACGCACAGGGCTACACCAGCAGCATCTACGGTCAGGACAATATTGCCACCATCGTAGGCCTGCCCGTCGGCATGTTCTACGGCTACAAGACCAACGGCGTATTGACCGACGACCATGAGGCTTCCACAGCCGGCAAGAACGGCTACCTCTACCTCACCGATGCCACAGGCGCACAGCAGCAGTTCCGTGCCGGCGACATGCGCTTCGTCGACATCAACGGCGACGGCGAGATCAGCATGGCCGACAAGACCATCATCGGCAACCCCAACCCCGACATCTACGGCAACATCTTCGCTACCCTCAACTGGAAGCACTTCACACTGCACGTAGGCCTGAACTACTCACTGGGCAACGACATCTACAACTACCAGCGCTCGCTGCTTGAGGGTGGCTTCAACTTCTACAATCAGACAGTTGCCATGACAAACCGCTGGCGCGCAGAGGGACAGCAGACCGACATTCCACGCATCAGCTATCAGGATCCCATGGGCAACTCACGCTTCAGCGACCGATGGATTGAGGACGGCTCCTACCTGCGCCTGAAGACCGTACGCCTCAACTATCAGGTACCCGTCAACTTCACCTGGTTGCAGGGACTGGCCATCTGGGCCGAGGCCAACAACCTCGTCACCATCACCCGCTACTTAGGCAACGACCCCGAGATGTCGGTATCCAACTCCGTTCTCTATCAGGGCATCGATGCCGGCAATGTAGCACTGGGCCGCACCTTCACTTTAGGCATGAGAATTAATTTGTAATCGAAATTGAAAATTGAAAAATTGAAAATTGAAAATTATGATTACCAAGATAAACAATAAAGTGGTGGCAGGAGTATTCACTCTCCTCTTTCCTCTCTCCTCTCTACTCTTCACAGGTTGTTCTGACTTCTTCGAGACCGACTCCGACCGACAGATCTTCGACCCGGCACTCGACCAGAAGACCGACTCCATGTTCTACACCCTCGGCATCCTGAAGGGCGTGCAGATGGTGGCCGACCAGTATGTGATGACCGGAGAGATGCGTGGCGACCTTGTGCAGACCAACCAGTACACCGAGACCGACCTGCGCCGGCTGGCCGACTTCTCGGCCGACATCACCAACAAGTACGACTCGGCCTACATCTACTACCGCATCATCAACAACTGCAACTACTACATCGCACATCGCGACACCTCGCTGCGCACAGGCAGCCGACGCGTTGCCATACCCGAGTATGCAGAGGCCCTCGCCGTACGTGCCTGGACCTACATGCAGCTGTGCAAGACCTATGGCGAGGTGCCCTTCTACACCGACCCGCTCACCAGCATCGGCGATGCCAACAAGCACTTCGACAAAAAGGACCTGCAGGGCATCAGCGACGCACTCATACCTGAGCTGCTGCAGTTCAGCGGACTCACCGTCGACGGCGGCACCCCCGTGCCCGACTATGGAAACATCTCTGCCGGCGCGCTCAACAGCAGCGAAACAGGCAGCCCCGTAGAGAAAACCGTCAAGTCGAAGAACATCATGATTCCCGTCGACCTCATCCTCGGCGACCTCTATCTTGAAACGCACCGCTATGAGCAGGCCGCCAAGCACTACTTCCAGTACATTGTCGACAACGAACTGAGCTCCACCAACATTCAGGCCAGCCTCGGCAACGAACAGCTGACACTCTACCAAGACATACTGCCCGAGGACTTCACCAGCGGCGGAGGCGGCTCCTCGTGGAGCTCCATCTTCAGCAGCGAGACCGACATCATCACCTACATCCCGCTGGCCACCAACCGCCTGCGCGGTGTCGTCACCGAGCTGCCACGCTATTTCGGCTACGACTTCTACAGCACCACCAGCGGCAATGCCAACAGCAGCGAGCGCTTCCTCAAAGAACGTCAGATAGACGCCTCACAGGCATATATTACGCTTGCCAACAGCCAGGACTACTACTACATTCCCTCAGGCAGCGATGAAGGCTCCGTCGACGTCAGCTCCATCAACATCGGCGACTGCCGACGCTATGCCACCCTCAGACAAGTAGTACCCGCCTCACGTGCCGACTCTGTCTTCTATGTCATGGTCAAGTTCAACAGCGCCAACGTGCCGCTCTATCGCGCAGCCACCGTCTATCTGCGTCTGGCAGAAGCCATCAACCGCATGGGCTATCCCGATGCAGCCTTTGCCATACTGAAGGAAGGCATCAACTACGACGGCGATGAGACACGCCCCAACAAGAACATCGAGATGGGCGACAGCACCGACCTGGAGAGCGGACGCTACATCCGTCAGGCAACAGCCCAGATGCTGAGCACCACCCTGCCCTTCTTCACAGCAGAGAACAGAAACCTCTTCCAGCGCGGCTACGGCATACACTCACGCGGCAGCAACAACACCAGAGGCATGTCAGGCTATCAGTTCAACATCATCGTAGGTAAGAAGCTCAACGAGCTGACAGCCGCCTTCAACCTCAACCCCGCAACCTTCACCATGCAGGACACCATCAACGCTATGGAGGACATCATCTGCGACGAGATGGCACTCGAGCTGGCCTTCGAAGGCAACCGCTTCGGCGACCTCACCCGTCTGGCACGCCACAAGAACCAGGCCGGCCTCTACGGTGCAGCCTTCGGCAGCGAATGGCTGGCACGCAAGCTCGAGTTCAAGAATCCTGTCAAGTCGCTCCGCGAGGAAAAGAACTGGTACCTGCCCTTCCGCGTGGAATAGAAAGACCGACTTGAATCAGCCTGCGACTTCATCAAAGAAAAAGGTTGGCGAATAGCCGCCAACTGAGTCAACTTTAAAATCTGCAAGAAAACAGTGCGCAGCCCCTCCCCGTCCCTCAATGGCGGGGAGGGGCTGCGCCATCCTTCGAGGCGGTGTCTGACTTTTTAAAGTGGACTTTAACACCTACTTCAGTTGGGCGTACGGAATTTCTTCGGCGTGTTGCAGTTGAAAGGAAATAAATTGCAATATGCCATGACAAGCAAATTCCCCACCCTGCTGTCATTCATGTCCGGCAAATCTGCGTTTCCTCGAAACAGGGCGGAATAGTTAAAACAATGACGTGGTTTTATCAATCAATGGCATGGTTAGATAAAACCACGTCATTGTTTTATCATTCATTGGCATGGTTTTAACTTTCCAATCCCCCTCTGTCTTTCCTCCGTTCTCCGTATTATTTTTCACAGGGACGGGGCGGCAAAAACACAAAAAATCACTTTCCCGTATTTTTTTCCACAAAAAAGACAACAAAAAGAAAACTTTTTCGTAATTTTGCACGCGAAATACAAACCAAAAAGACAAAACAATATGGACGACTACCCGGCGGACAATTACAAACATTAGGCCGGGGGATAGCGAGCAAGGCTGCTAATCCCCTTGCCGCATGATTATTTTCGTAAAACAATTCTCGTACCCGCGTACCTCCGTACCCGCGTACCTTTGAAAAAACGGATTAGCAACCATGAAGACTTATTGGAACTTCCAAGGAGGGCTGACCCAACTCTCCGAATGGCAACCCAACAGCTGGATTCAAGTGACGTGTCCTACCGAAGAGGACCAGCACCATCTGGAGAAGCAGTTCGGCATACCCGACTATTTCATCACCGACATCAGCGATACCGACGAGCGAGCCCGCTATGAGTACGACGACGGCTGGATGCTCATCATCCTTCGCATACCCTACGTACGCGAGATACGCTCACGCACGCCCTACACCACCGTGCCCCTCGGCATCATCCACAAGCGCGACGTCACCATCACCGTGTGCTACTACGAGACGAACATGATGATTGACTTCGTCAGCTACCAGCAGAAGCGCGGCGTGGGCTTCACCGACTATGTCGACATGATTTTCCGTCTGTTCTACTCCTCGGCTGTGTGGTATCTGAAGCGCCTGAAGCAAATCAACTCGCTCATCGACAAGGCCAAGCGCAACCTCGACCGCGACGTGAACAACGAGTCGCTCATCGGCCTCTCACGCCTGCAGGACTCGCTCACCTATTTCCAGACCTCCATCCGCGGCAACGAGACGCTGCTGTCGAAGCTGAAGTTCAAGCTGCAGATTGACGAGCTCGACGCCGACCTTATCGAAGACGTCAACATCGAGATGACGCAGGCTCGCGAGACCACCGCCATCTACTCCGACATCCTTGAGTCGACGATGGACACCTACAGCAGCATCATCAACAACAACATGAACACGGTGATGCGTACCCTCACCTCCGTCACCATCATCATGATGTTTCCCACGCTCATTGCCTCGCTCTTCGGCATGAACCTCATCAACGGCATGGAGGAGAAACCCTTCGGCTTCATCCTCGCCCTTGTCATCAGCGTGGGAACAGCTGCCGCCGCATGGTGGTTCTTCCGCCACAAGCGCCTTGTATGATTCAAGGAAGATTCGGGGGTACGGAGGTACGGGGGTACGGAGGTACGAGAATAGCTTGCACGCCTGTTTTCAGCGTAAGGTCTAACCTCGCACCCCCGTACCTCCGTTTCCCCGTACCCCCATTACTAAGGAGATGTGGAGTAGCGTAGAACAGACAAGATACTTATCTTTGTTATCGCAGAGCCGTCTTGATGATAATCCTCTGATACGACTTTAGACTGAAAGGACCGTTGTCGGAGGCTTCGCAGATGACGTGTAGCATCTGACCAGCCGCATCGGCAGGAATGAAGACGTTAATGATGCTCTTCGCTGCATCGTCGATAGTGAGTTTCGCCGTGCCTGTCTCTGGCTGCTGCCACCATTGGAAATGGATGTCGTTGCCGTCAGCGTCTTTTGACTTCGAGGCATCCAGCCTGATTGTCTCGCCCGCTTTGGCCTGAATGACCAACGGCGACAAGCCTCGATGACCATTCACCACAACGGTGGGATTATGGTTTCCCCTGCCCTCATCAGCCCACTGCATGCGGGCCATAAAATCGTTGAGTTCATCCATATAAAAGCGCTGCTTGTAGCCCACGCTGATGCTACGCACCGGCTCTTGCCAGGAAGTCCAGGCTGTGGTCAGCGAGTCAGGACAAAGGCCGCGTTCGTGATAGCCTGCCCATCCTGCCTGCGTAGGGTCTTCAGGGTCGTTCAGGCCGTTGGGCATCACATACAAGAAACTCGGCGTATCGCCCTCCACGCCCCATTTGTAGTCGGGATATTCCTTGCCCAGCTCACCCTTCGTCTGAATGTTCTGCTGATGCAGCGTCCAGTTGCGTTTGCCCAGTTCGCATTGCTCCTGCCAGGCGCCCTCGTCCCAAATAAACTGCAGGTCGTCCTTGAATTCCTGGCGTAGCCACCTGTGCGAGCTGCGGGCACGATCCATGCGATGAGCGTAGTCCATATCCTGATCGGTAATGGTGAAGAGGCGGAACTTACGCACAAACTTTCTGACTTCGTAAGCCGAGCGCGTCTGCTTTACCCGCCAGATGGCCTGAGCCAGCGTGTTCGCCCCACCCCACGCCGCCACATAGATGGGGCGCGGGTCGTCCTCATCGGCCAATTGAATCAGCAGGTCGCTGCCCGGCGAGTCGTTACGCTCACCAATAGAGCGTATGCCGCCATACATGCTGCCCATGACGGCACGTTCAGAGAGATATTCAGCACTTGGCCAATAGCCCATCTGCTGGCTGCCGTTTTCCTTTTTCAATGACAGATGCCTCTTCTGCCCGGAGCGCTTCATCAGGTTCGGCACGTCCGAGGCGTAAGCCTTTATCACACGCCTCAGATACTGCATCCACTCCATCGGATACGGGTCACAGTTCCAGCCCACCGACGTAATCAGCGCCTCAATCTCAAACATGTCGGCATAGGCCATCAAGTGAACCATCGACTCCATATCGTCAGGTTCCACATCAGCTGGCGCAATATCCGTACACACCACCAGCCGAGGCTTCAGCGCTGTCTTCTTGGCACTGCTTGTCGCCGTTATGCCTATCAGCACCAACAACAACGTGATGATCTTAATCCTCCTCATTTTCCTTTACAGCATTACTATAATGACGCTGCAAAGGTAATAAAAAAATACACGGAAAACTATCTGTTTTCAAAAAAAAGAAGGGGAGCTTTAAACCCTTTTCCATCGTCAGCGTCAAAGAATCAGAAATCAGGATAACAAACAGGATAACAAACTATAAAACTTAATGAACATGAAAAAGATTGTTTTCACACTGGCTGCCGTGATGGCATTCACATTTAGCTTTGCAAAGAGCGACAAGGCTGACAAGAGATTTGACATGAGTTGCGACATCTACCGGCTTTCCGAAGTGCTCGGACTGGACGAGGACCAGATGGATGCTGTAGAAACGATTCACGACAACTTCAGCAACGAAATGCAGTCGTTGGCCTCGCTGAAAGGTCCTCAGCTAAGGTTCCGGATTCATCAGACCGTAAGAAAGGACGCCGAGCAGATGAGACAAGTGCTCAACGACAAACAGCTCAACAGCTACATGCGCATCTTGCTGACTACGCTTCGCAACAGACAACTCTGAGCAACGGCTAAAAGCAACAACGGGAGGGCTAAGGTCCTCCCGTTGTTGTATACTGAAAAAACACGAGCTACTTCTTGCCCTTCACAATGATGTAGATGATGACGGGAGCGCCCATGAGGGGTGTGACGGCTGCAAGAGGAATGATGCCGCTCTCGCCAGGCAGGAAGCAGATGAAATTGCAGATGAGGGCCACGACGGCGCCGCAGAGCACGGTGGCGGGAAGGAGCAGGCGGTGGTCGTCGGTGCGCAGCAGCAGTCGGGTGATGTGCGGCACAGCCAAAGCGATGAACGACACTGGGCCGCAGAAGGCAGTGGTGACGGCGGTGAGCAGTCCTGTCACGACAAGCAGCCAGTTGCGGATGCGGCGTATGCTGAAGCCCAGGTTGGCGGCGTAATGGTCGCCGAGCATCAGAGCGTTCAGGGGTTTGATGAGCAGCATGGTGCCCACGAGGCCCAGCAGCGTGGTGGTGGCGAAGAACGGCATGTGGCGCATGGTGACGCCGCCGAAGGAGCCCATGCCCCACATCACGTAGGTTTTCACGCCCTCGTCGGTGGCGAAGAAGTTGAGCAGCGTGATGGCCGACGAAGCCAGATAGCCTATCATAATGCCGATGATGAGCAGCATGACGTGACTCTTCACCAAGGTAGAGAAGAAAAAGATGACGGCGGTGACCATCATTGCCCCCAGGAAGGCGGCAGCGATGACGGCGATGAAGCCGCTGAGCTGCAAGGAACCGACCGACAGCGTGCCGCCCAGCATCAGCATGACGAGGGCTACGCCCAAGGCTGCTCCGCTGCTGATGCCGAAGATGGACGGATCGGCCAAAGGATTGCGGAATGCTGTCTGCAACAGCAGACCGCTGGCGGCTAAGGAGGCTCCGCAGAGAATGGCGGTGATGGCCTGCGGCAGACGGCTCTCAAGAATGATGTAGCGCCAGGAGGGCTTTGCACTCTCATCGCCCAAAAGGATGCCGAACACATCAGAGGCGGGTATGCTGATGCTGCCCTCAAAAAGGTTGAGAGCAAACAGCACCACGATGAGTACCACGAAGATGGCGATGAGCGTTTTCCTCCCCATGCGGTTATTCTATCTTATGGTAATAACGCGGCTCAGGCAGGTTTGGTATGTCGGGATGTAGGATTTTTATCAGGTCCTGCAACAGCAGGTCGGGACGGAAGGGCGTCTCCTCATAGAACATCGAGGTGGTGACGTTGCATCCGTAGACGCGCTCGTTCTCCACAGACCTTACCATCCGGTAACCGTCTTTCTCGCTGAGCAACTGGAGCATCGTCAGCGGTGTGGGGCTGTCATAGCGCAGCAGCCAGAAATCGCTCTCGCCGGCACGCTCCAGCACCGTCTCTATGGCCAGTTGCAGGGAGCCGCTGTGGGTGTCGTCAGTCCAGGGATAGTCGGCGTTGGCATCGCTGAGCATCTGCCCGATGGTGCTGCGGCCGCCCGGCACATACCACACCGAGCCGGCCATCTTGTCGACCAGTACCGACGGCCGGTCGGCAACCGTAGCAGCCTGCTGCTTCAGCGCCGTATAGTTGGTCTCCACCTGAGCGAAGAGCTGCTCGGCCTCTTTCTCCTTTCCATAGAGCATGCCGTAGAAGCGCATCCACTCGGCACGGGCCAGCGGCGACATTTCCATATACTCTGCACACTCGACGATGGGGATGTTGATGTCCTCCATTTGCCCGTAGCCGCCGGCGTTCTCGAAAGGCGAGAGCAGGAGGGCGTCGGCCTCGGTGTCGATAATCTTCTCCACCACAGGACTCATGCCGTCGCCGCAGTCGGCAATGCGGCCGCTCTGCACTCCTTCCTGCACAAAGGGAACCTTGATGTACTTCAGATCGGCCACGCCAGCCACCTGTGCCGTAGCCTGCAGCTGGTCAATCAGCGCACAATGCACGCTGGTGAAGACGACGCTGCGACGTAGCGGTGTGCGGACGATGGTGCCGCCGGGGAGGTCATCAGGCAGGGGAGCATCATAGGGAACGAGGACGTAGGTATGCAGACCCTTGCCCTGCATCCAAGGATTATCGATGTAAACCACCCGACAGCCTTCGCGCTGCTCCACGTGGATGAGGCGGGCATAGCGGAACACGAGGCTGTCGGGTGCGGTACTTTCCTGCAAACGCTCTGCCCAGCTCTGCGGAGGGCGCTGTTCTCCGCAGGCTGTCAGCAGAACAATTGTCAAAAGAAAGAGTATTTTCTTCATTTCACGATGACCTTACGCACGGTGCCGTCGTTCATGCGGACGATATTGATGCCCTTCTGAGCGGCATTGAGGCTGCGGCCGTCGATGGCGAAGCGGCGGACAGATTGCTGCGACATAGCGACAGACTCAACGCCGGTGGTGACATCGACATTCCTCTCAGGCAGTACCTCCTTGCCCTCAGCGCCGAAGTTGTCGAAGCAGAAGTAGGCAGGTGTGTTCATGCCGTAGTCGCCGTTGTCGGTGCTGGAAAGCTCGAAGCCGAGCTTGCTCACCTTGCCAAGGCCAGAGAGGTCGACATAGCGCCAGTCGTTGATGATGTAAGCCTTTTCGGCATCACGCAAATCAGCCAGATAGTAGTCCTTTGTGCCCGTCACCTTGTCGTCGGCATCATAGCCGGTGATGGTGAGTTTGAACCAGTCGCCCAGACCGAACTTCTTTGCGAAGGGATCGCCGCCGGTCAAGGAGTTGTAGGCATAGCTGCTGTTAGTGATGTAGAAGCCTGGCACCACGACAGCCTCTTTGCTGAGCGGAGTGATGTAGCAGGGACCGTTGAAGGCTGCTGCGAATGCCACGCCATAGTTGGCAGAGCCGTCGTAGCCACCGCCCACGACGTTGTTCCACTGGTCGTCGAGCGTCTCATACTTCGTCTCAGTACGGTTGGCATAGCCGAACCAATACCAGTAGTCCCAGCCGCTCATGCAGCCCGTAGCAAACTCATAGCCGCCGCTAACAAACTCGGTGCGCTCGTCGTCTTCCTCGGTGCTCACGCTGATGTGTCCATCGGCAGGAACCTCAAGCTCCTCGAAGGTGGCCACATCCAGCAAAGCAGGCACGTCGACGGCAATCTCCACTGCCGGCACACGGCCGAAGACGGCACTCTGAGAGATGGCGGTGAAGTTGGGAGCACGGCCCGTCAGCTTCGACGTAGCACGGTGGTTGCCCACAGGGTCGCCATAGCCGCTGATGCCCATCACACCGTCGGTGAGTTCAATCACGGGATTAATCCAATTCTCAGGCACGGTGAAGGTAACGGCCTGTGCAGCGGGTGTAGAGGCCACCTTATACTGATTGGCCTTGCCGTTCGTCACAGCGATGCCCTCAGGAGTCTGCTTGTAGTTAAGGAAGGCGCTGAAGTTGTGGATGCCAGCCAGCTTGCCAGCGGGATGGTAGAGTCCGGAATACTGCACTGTGACGGCATCGCCGGGCTTCACCTTCTCAACCACCTCTTCGCCTACCTTGATGTCGCGGTGGCAGGACTTGGCGGTGATGACCTGATATAGGCTCTGGCCGGCGGCATTGGTCAGGCAGACGATGTTGCGTCCCTCGGTGAGGTGCAGGGTGTAGCTGCCATCGTCGTTCTTGGTCACGCCCTCAGTGGAGAAGCCAGCATAGGTGGCGGCGTTCTCGCTGATGACAGGACGTGACAGGGTGACAGTCTCGGCACCCTCAGGGGTGAAGGTGTAGTCGTAGCCGTCGTCGGTGTCGAGGAAGTAAAGCACGTCGAACTCAGCGTCGAGGTTCTCCATCGAGAGCTTGGTGTCGATGGGGTCACCCCCACCCCACGGAGTGACGGTGGTAAGGTAGTCCTTGTTGATAGTGATGTTAGGAGTGATGCCCGTAGCCTGTCCGCCCACGGTGACCACGAAGAGGCCAGTGTTCTCAGGCCAGATAGCGCCCCAGTCAGCACCGCCTACGAAGTCTTTCTTTTCAGCACCGCTCCAGGTATTGAGGCGGATAGCATCGTAGGTGACGAGTACTATGGCCGTACCCTGGCCAACAGCGATAAGCTGCTCGTCCTCAACCCTCACGACGGAGTTGTCGGGCTGGCCGTTCACGTTGACAACGGTGAAGTGGAAGTCTGGCTCAATGAAATAATTGGATGTGATGCCGTCAATGAGCTCCCAGTTGCGCATAGGCAGCAGATCGTAGGAGTCGCCAACGCCATTGAGCTGCAGGTGTCCGGCAGGATTGATATTGAGGAAGATGTCGCCCACGTTATAACCGCTGTTCGACTCCACGTCATGATCGATGAAGTGCGGGTCCTTGGCCGTAAGGTCAGCATCGGTAAAGGTCAGCACGGGACGCTTGGTTTCATCAATACTCATGGTGAAGATGCCAGCATTGGTCAGCTTGCCAGGAGCTGAGACACGGTAGTTATACTGCTGCTTGTCGGCCAGGCGGAAGGTGTAGACCTTGTTGGCTCCCTCGGTCTTGACGTTTTCGGCTGCCACTTCGTTAAACTTCACGTAATGGGCGGTCTTGGTGCCGATGAAGAAAGTGGCATCTGCCGGAACTGTGACTTCGTAGAGCACGCTCATCGGAGCCTCGGCCTGAATGATGGGATTGAAGGTCACCGTGCCCGTATAGGTCGTAGGCAGATAGCCCTCTTCTTGATGGGCATTTGAGGGGATGAGATCAACATAGTAGGTGTTTCCATTGAACACCAGGAACATTTTGTTGCCGCTGGTGTAGTTGCCCATGGTAGTGTTTACCACTTGGCCTTCCTTGTCGACAACCTTTAGTGATAGGGTGTAGTCGGTGCCATAGACCCAATCGGTGTTTTTCACGCGAATCTCGGGCGAGAAGATGCTGAACGCCGTGTTGTCAGCATCGACAGTCAGCTCAATGCTGCCGCTCACGGTCTCGCCGTCGGCAGCAGTGGCCGTCAGCAGATAGGTGCCATCGGGGCAGTCAAAGGTGTACTTGTTGCCGCTGGCCGGCTCGCCCACGGCAACGCTCTCGCTCGTCGCGGTGTTCACCAGAGACTTGATGAGCTTGCTTTTCGCGTTCATGGTCACCGTTACTTCAGTGGCCCAAGTGCTTGTCGTCAATAACGACAGTGCCAGAATGCTTAGTAATGTTTTTTTCATGTTATTATTGTTTGGTTAATATATATAGATGTGTCCATTCTGTATGTAGACGCAGCCATGACGGGGCGTGGTGACACGACGGCCCTGCAGGTCGTTGAGATAGTCGGATTGAGGCATATGGATGGGAATCTCCTTTACGGAGAGGAAATGACCGTCGGGCGGCAGAGCGAGGAAGTGTCCTGGATTGACATAGACCTTGTGCTTGCCTATGAGACGACCCTCGGGCGTCCACTGGTAGAGATAGCCAGCAGCTTCGAATGAGGTGGCGTCGGTACCGTAGATGTAGCCCGTATAGGGATTGACATAGATGCCGTAGGGCTGCCCCATCTGCTCGAAGTCGGCCTTTACCGTACCAGGAAGCGACGCCACGATGCCGTTCTGTCCCTGACTGTCCATTACCTCCTTGGGGTCGATGGTGAGATAGAAGAACTCGTAGTCGCCCTTGATATAGCTGAAGTTGGAGCCAATGGCATAGAACTGCCCGGAAATGGTGGGGCTGTTGTAGGTGGCACTGACATTCATGCGCACGCAGCAGTCCTGCCCGTCGAGTGCCTTCCGGCAGTCGAAAATCATCGACGATGCCTCCATGTCGTAATAGTCGCCAGAGGAGTTGATGAGCAGGTAGCGGCCGCACTGCGACATCTTGCCGTAGAGGTTGGGCTGGTGGGTGTCGACAGTCCTGACCACCTGCATGGTGGCAGCATTGAGAATGCTCACCGTGGTCTCGTAGTCGTGGTTCTCCTGTGCAGCATAGCCGCCGGTGTTGGCCACGAAGAGATGGCCGTCGTAGAGAGCGATGCCCTCAGGCTCGTAGCCCACCTCGGTGGCGGCAACGGTCTGGAATGTGCTGATGTCAATCTTGGCCACGAAACCCTTGTCGAAATATTTGAAGCCGCTGGTGGTCAGGCACTCATGGCCGTAGCTGGTGACATAGACATAGCGGCCGTCGGTGCACAGTTTGCGGTTGTTGGGGATGTCCTCGGTTGCTGCCACGGCCTTCCCCTCAGGGGTGATGAACTGCACGATGTTCGACCAGTTGATGGCAATGGCGATGAGGTGGTCGTTCACCTGTATGATGTCGTTAGGCGTGTCGCCGAGCTTCTGCCCGTTCTGGTCTCGGAACCACTGGTTGCTGATCACCTGGCCATCCTCGAAATAGGTTAGCCGGCCGTTATCAGCCTGCCACATGCCCTCGTTCAAAAGGATGAGGCGCTCCTGCGCTTCGCTAAACGACAGATGGCAAATGAATAATGATAAACAGAGTAGCAGTCTCTTCATATTGTATAATGGTGTTATATTCCTAAAGTAAGCGTCAGTCGGTAGTTGCGGCCCGGCATGGGATAGCGAGGGATGTGCTCGTATTGCTCGTCAAACAGGTCGAGCACCTCCAAACACAGACCAACGGAAGCAAACGGCGAGAGATGGGAGGCGTGAGACATGAAGTCGGAAACGGACAATTTCATGTCGACGTTGTTGTACGGCTTGAGAATGTCCTGAGGGTCGGCATAGCTCCACATGCGCTCGCCAACGTGCATGTGTGAGAGGGTGAGCGACACATCCTTCCAAGCAGCGATGGCCGTGAGGGTGTAGGACAGCTTCGGTGAGTAGCAGATGGGCTTGTCGTAGGTATCCTCGTCATTGGGGTCGGTGCGGTTGAGGTCGCGCTGCCATGTCAGTGAGGTGAGCAGGGAGAAGTGCCAGTTGCCAGTGTCATAGCGCACGTTGCCCGTGGCATTCAGGCCCCGGCAGAAAGTGTAGCCATAGTTCATCATCGTCCACGTATAAGTGCCCTTCATGGGCAGACAAACAATGCGATTCTCAATCTTGTTCTGATAGGCGTCGGCCTGAAGGCTCAGGGATACCTGCGAATGGGAGCTTGGAACCAGGGATTTGGTGTAATGCCACTCGGCACCGATGTTCCACTGCTTGGTGTATTCGGGTTTGAGGTTGCGGTTGCCCACCTGTGTGTAGTAGAGGTCGTTGAGCGTGGGGGCGCGGAAAATCTTCTTGTACCAGGCGCGTAGCGTCAGTGAGTTACGCACCCCAGGGGCAATGGTATATGCCAGCGAGACGGCTGGCGTCCAGCGGTCCAGCGGGTCGGCGGCACCGGCATGCACGAACGTGAAGTCGTGGTAGTGCTGATGCAGTATCGACGCGGCGGCCTGGATGTTGTGGTAGTTCATCTGTGCGGCCACCACCTCCTTCTGGTCCAGGCGGAACACATTGTCGAAACGCTTCAGGTCAGCCCGAAGCTTGCTGTAGCGCACATCATAGCTGGTCGACAGCGACAGCCATGACCAAGGGCGATAGCCGTAGCAAAGGGCTCCGTAGCCATCCTCCTGGCGGTAGTGGTTGTTGACGCGGGCCGTGTTCTGGTTCTCGGGATAGTCGGTGCAGTAGCGCAGGTACTCGTTGGTATACTTCGCGTTCACCTTGATGCGATGGTGGTGAAGAAACTCCTGCTGGTAGGAGGCCTGCACGAAGAAATCGCGGTCCCACTCACGGCCCACATTGATGTACTTGTCGCTGAGCCGACGGACGATGCCACCAGGACAGCCACGCTCTGACTCATAATAATAGAGGTGTGAAGAGAAGCCGCCATGGAACAGCGCACCCTCAATGCGCCCATAGCGGATATCGCTGTTGGCACGATGGCCAACGGTGTCCTCATACTCCGAGTGATAGCGGAAAGGATAGTCGCCGCGTGAATCGGTCCACTCACCGTCGACAAAACCACTCCAGCCCTTCCACTTGAACTGCGCATTGGCTTTCGCCATGAAGGTAGTGAATGAGGCTCGCCGCAGCTGAACGGACAAGGAGTCGCAGGTGGGGCGGCGGGTGGTGAGATAGACGGTGGCACCCGAGGCATATTCCGAGGCCGACTGACAGTTGTCGAGCTTGTTGGCGTTGTAGAGCGAGATGCTCTCCATCGACGACATCGAGAATTTGCCGAGGTCGACGGTACCGTTCTGGGCATTGGTGATGCGGATGCCGTCGATGTAGATGCCCACGTGCTGGGCGCCCATCGAGCGCACGTTGATGGTCTTCAGGCCGCCCAGCCCGCCGTAGTCCTTCATCTGCGCGCCGGCAAAGTATTTCAGGGCATCGGCCACCGACGTGGTGGAAAGTGCACGCAGGTCGGCCCCACGCAGCGTCTGCGAAGTGGCGATGGGGCGTTTGCCATACACCTCCACCTCGCCCATCTGCTGTAGAGAATCCAAGCTGCTTTGTGCCACCGACGGTGCGGCGACACAAAGCAGTGCGGAGATAATAGATAGCCTAAAGTGCTTCAATGTCTAAAAGTCGTAATCCTCCTCTTCATCATCCCAGGTATTTCTGCGGCGGCGAGAATAGACGTCGGTGGAGTCGTACACCGGCTCTTCCTCGTTTTCCTTGTCGATGGGGAGGCCATTCTTACTCGCATCTGTCAGCAAACTGTCGACATGAATGTCAACGACTGTGGTCATAGGTGCTGTATATTGTTTCTTTGTCATCATAATAACGGTTTTTTTGACTTATTATTTTGGTTCTGCAAGATTTTGTGTGGGGTGCAGGAAAAAACTGCGACCATTGACACATTTCTTAAAACAATGTCATTGTTTTATCAGACACTGTCAGTGTTTTAACAGACACTGTCATTGTTTTATCAGACAATGGCGTGGTTTTAACTTTTCTCGCGTGCGTCCTGAAATGATTGTTCATCGAGTCAGTTATTACACGCATACTCTACACTTATCCCCACACAGAATCTTGTGGAACCGTTATTTTATTACCACCTTTTTGCCATCCTTGATGTAAAGGCCACGTGCGGGTTTCTGTACGCGACGACCTGAGAGGTCGTACACTTCCTTGTCGACGGTTGCCACTGTCATCGTGTCAATACCCGTGACAGTGCCGTTGGCAAAGGCGAAGAAAGGACGGGCCTGACCGTTGTCCAAGGTGATGTAGGCTTTGTACTGAGGAATCTCGAGTCCTTCGGCAGCAAGGCGGAAGCCCGGTGTACCGTCGCTGTACTTTGAGAGCACATAGGTGTTGTTGCCTTGCACGGTGTAAGGAGCCGTGGCGGTGCCGGTGAGCAGGTTGGCGGTTACGTCGTCGGTGGCTTGGCTGATGACCTCCGGGTGGTAGGTGCCGGCATCGCCCTTCAGTACCACGCCTGTTCCTGCGGGCACGGTCTTCACCTCCTGCAGCATCACCATGTCGGTTACGTCAGTGGCAATGAAAGCCTGGACGCCGCTGTTGGTGAAGTCGAGGTCGTGGGGCCAGCTGAAGGTGGCATAGCCCAGGTCGCTGACAGTCACGGCGACAGGTGCCGATGCGCCGAAGTCGTCCATGCAGAAATAGAGCGGCGTGGTGTAGCCATAAGTGTTTCGGCGTGAGGAGGTGAGCTTGAACTCCAGCTCCTTCACCGTGCCGAGGCTGCTCAGGTCAACATATTGCCAGTCGCTGACGTAGTACCAGTCGTCCTCATTGTCCGAGGTGTAGTCAGCCAGCATGAACTCCAGCTCCTCGTCGTTGTCGGCGCTGATGGTGAGCTTCAGGAAGTCGCCCTTGTGGAACTCCACCTGTCCCACGACGTTACCCTCGTTGTCGTAGATGGTGTTGCCCTGTCCGTCGGTCTCTCCGTGGTTGAAGTTTCCGTCGCCGTTGAGTATGGCGTTCACGGTATAGGCAGCGTTGGTGATGTAGAAGCCCGGGATGACCTGCCCGTCAGGGTTGTTGAGTACGGTGACGGTGGCAGGAGCGAAACCCGTGGGGTCGAAGAATACGGCGTAGTTGTCGCCCTTGTATGCCCCGCCTACAGTACTGTTGCACATATCCTCCATCAGGTCATAGTAGGTGTTGGCCTGTTTGTTGGCATAAGCGAATGCGTTCCACGAAGGGTAGTCGGGAATGTTGTTGTTGGCGAATTTGTAGGAGCCGCTGACGAATGAGCCTTGGAATTCGATGGGTCCGTAGAGGCTTTCCTCCTGCGTGCCCTTCCAGTCGGGTCCGGCCCAGTAGCTGTCGTTCTGCAGATAGAGGTATTCGAAGTCGGCCACCATGGCCTCGCCCTTGAGTACGATGCGGCAGGTATCGGTGTCAACCTTGTTCTGAGCATCCGTCACGGTGACGATGTAGTCGGCCGAGCGGTCGGGCACGATGGTCATGGTGATGTCCTCGCCCAGCAGTGTGCTTTCGAAGCTCTCGCCCACGGTGTTGTGCTTCTGGTCCATCCAGGAAATGGTGAACGGAGCCTTTCCGCTGGCCACCATCACCTTCAGCACGGCCTCGCTTCCGCTGTCGATGGTGGTGACGGGGTCGGTGCAGACGGCCATCAGCTCTACGGGCTGCTCGCTGGTGGCAAACTCCTTGGTCGTCAGTTCGCCGCTGGTGCCGCGTACGCTTTGCAGCACGATATAGGCTACGTAGGTAGTGCTCTCCTGCAGGTTGCTCCAGCTTAGCGAAGCTTCGGTGTCGGCCTGGATGGTGGTCTTCGTGGTGGAAGCCACAACCTCGTCAACGGTTGGAGCGGCCTCACCCTGTTCCTTCACGATGAGGAAAGCACGGCCCATGGCGTTAGCCTTGATGCTGATGGTTGCGTCCATCGATGTCTCAGTGCCAGAGACGCTGACGGTGGGATAGCCTTCGGCCATGACGGGCACAGCATCGGTAGCATCATATTCGTAGGCACCAATGGAGATACCTGTTGCAGGACGAGCCTTGCCCGTCACGTCGGTGGTGACGTAGTCGAGGGCCTGAGCCGTGAGCAGGTCGCCGTCGAGGTCGTTGGCGGGCATGAGGATGTCGTTGCTGGCGAAGGTCACCTGCTTGTTCACGCAGCCGGTGGCACCAGTAGCCGTGACGAAAGCGTCGAAGTTGCCCGTAGTGCTCGATGCTGCGCGGAAGAAGGTTCCGCCTGCCGTGTAGATGATGTTGTTCTGGAAGTTGAACTTGTCGGTGCCCAGGTTGCCGTCGTTATAGAGGTTGACGGCATAGCCGTCGGTCTCGTTCTGGATGATGTTGTTCACTACGTTCACGTTGCCGTAGCCTTCGGCCAGTGTCGATGAAGCCCAGAAGGCAGCACCACCGTTGGTGCCGGTCATGCGGAAGGTGTTGTTGGCCACGTTGACGTTTTTCACGTTGGCACCGTTGAACTTGAAGGCCGAATATGAAGCACTCAACGACACCAAGTTGATGACGTTGTTGGCAATGAGCACGGGAGCATTGGCCGTGCCCTCCAGCTGGCGCAGGTTCATCACGGCGCAGTAAGCCTTTGGCGCCACGTTGAACGTGTTGCCCGTAATCTCGGTGGCCTCGGCATACTCATCGCGTAGCTGCATATCAAGAATACCCACACTGATCTTTGTCTCTGCATCGGCATCGATAATGACCGTGTTGTTCTTAATCTTTACGCCCAGCTCATCCATCACATAGATGGCCTTCGTGCCATTGTTCTTGAAGGTGTTGCCCTCTATGATGCCACCCACTTCCTTTGGCAGGCGCACATAGCTGGTTCCACCCATCGACACGCCCATCTTGCCGCCTTCCAACAGGCAGTTTCTCACGGTGAGGTAGTCGTTGTTCTTGTTCTCTTCATCGATGATGGTATGTCCTATCAAGACAGCGTCTTCACCGCTGCTGGCTGTGCAGATAGGTGCATGCAGGTAACAGTTGTCGATAGTGGCGTGACGGCTCTCGTCCTTAATCATCACCACGGCTTTATAGGCTTTGTCGGTGGTTGTGATTTCAAGGTTCTTCAGCGTCACGTAGTTGGCCTGATAGAGCGTCACCACACCATAGTCCTTCTTATGCTGGTCAGCGCTATAGCCGGCAGTGGTGTAGTTGTTGTGATAGATTTTCACGTCGCGCTGGCCGCTCTCACTCTCGATGGTGAGGGTGTTTACAGCACCCATACCCATAATATAAGGTACGCGTACTTTCTCATTATATTCACCGGCCTTGATCTTCAGCGTTACGGGGCCTTCCATGCCAAGAGCTGCGATGGCATCGACGGCACCCTGGATGGTGGCGTAGTCGCCGCCTGTGCCAACAATCTTAGTGCCGCTCATGCCGCTTGCCACGGTGATGGTGGCGGTGACAGGTTCGGTAACGGCGACGGTTTCGCCGTTCACGGTGATAGCGTTGAGCGTAGCCGAGGCGGTCTGACCTTCCGTAGCCGTGGTCTTCACGTCGTAAGTGAGCCAGAAGTAGTATGTACCGCTGTTGGTAATGCTATAAGTACCGTTGAATTCCTCGTTGGCCGAGAAGGTGGTAGTGGTGCCCGTTTGGTAGATGTGGGTGGCTTCGACGGCATCACCGTCGGTGCCAGCGATGTCGAAGGCGGTAATTACGGCGGGAGTCAGCTCGCCCTTGGCCTCAACGGCAATCTGTAGCATCTTCACGTCGGTCTGGCCCTTGAGCACCTCGTTGACGCTGATGTCTTCGGTTGTGATGCCTGTAATGACCACGTCGCTCTTCTTGTAGCCCTCGGCCTGGATGGCGATGTTGGGCTTGGTATAGCTGCCCTTGCCGATATATTTGATGGTGACAGGACCATCAACGATGAGCGGGTCGAACTTAGCCGACGAACCGTTGAGCGTCAGGAGCAGCTTGTCATCATTCACCTCGCTGCCCTCGTAGATATAGACATACGAAGTGTAAGAGAAGTTGATGCCCTTGTCGGTGAGTTTGATGCTCTCGGCCTCACCTGTGGGGGCAATGGTGATGGTAGCTTCCACGCCGTCGGCGCCGTCGCCATCAGGACCGCCGTCGTCGTAGATTGTTGTCATGGCTCCCAACCCTAAGTTGATGGTGCCGTGGTCGCTGGCAGTCAACAGAATCTGGTTCTTCAGCGTGCGTGCTCCGTCGGGATCGCCATTTGTGGCTTCGATAGCCGAGCCTGCGGTGATGCTGACCACCTTGGCATCGATGGTGCTGTTCTCCTCTGCGTCGCTCTTTATGTCAACCTTCACAACGAAGGTGTTATCGCCCTCGGCGAGTGTTAAAGCTTCGCTGAAGGTCACGCTCACTTCTGCAGCGGCAGATGCTTCGCCGAGCTTCGTCTCACCCTGCCATACGCTGACATTTGAGATGTTGGCCTCAGTGCCCTTCAGGTTGAGCGTCAGGGCACTCATGCTGAGCGGGTTCAGGTTACCCTCTGTCTTCACGTTCACGTTGAGCAGCTCCTGGTCGGAAGCACCGATGGAGGCATCGGCAGTTGAAGCTTGCGTAGCCTCTACAGCAGTAACGGCCATGTCTTTCGACTCATACTCAGAGACGGTGGCCTTCCAACCGTCGTTGGTGCTGTAGCTCTGGTTAGGATTGAAGACGACGGTCAGCGAACCGTCGGCAGCGGTTGAGCGGACGATGCGGCCAGGACCGTTGGAGTAGTCGCTCTGCTCGGTCGGTTCCCACAGCACTTCACCGCTGGTGCCCTGTCCGTTATAAATCTTGAACTTGGCAGAAGAAGAGACGTTGTAACTGTAGTAGTAAATCTTGAACGATTCGAAATCTATCTGGCACACCATGCCCTCATGCTTCGGTATGAAGATGTTGATGCGGTCGTCGGTGCCCGTCTCGTAGGTAGTTGAATACTCGTTCTTTGGCTTTGTCTCGAAAGCAAGTGAGCCGTTGACGGTCTTTATCACAGTGCCCTGGTCTGCATGGTTGAGCACGATATTCTTCACCGTGCGTTCTACAGCACTCGAAGAGGCACTTTCGGTCTTTTCCGAGCTGTTGACAAGAGCCGTGACACTAACGAGCTGGGCGCTTACCTTGTCGCCATTGAGAACCTCGTCGCTGATGGTGTACTTCAAGGTGAAGACATTGTCGCCTTCCACAAGCACCTGCGGAGCGGTCAGCGTAATCTCGAAGCTGGCGGCTTCGATGGCAGCCTCGCCCACTTTCGTCGTTCCGAAATACAACGCGGCGGCAGTGGCTTTCGAATAGTTTTCGCCAGCATTGAACACCATCTTTGTCACCTGCATGGCAGGCTCGGTGTTCACAGCCTTAACGTTGATGGTCAGCATGTCCTGGTCCGCGTCACCGGCGCAGACGGTCTCGGTAGAGGCGGCTGCTGTGGTGAGGTCGTCGAAGTCCATTGGCTGTGGGGTGAACAGGCTGACTTGAGCTTCCCATCCTGCGAGAGTGGTGGTCTGAGATGCAGCTTTAAGCACAACGGTCAGCGAGCCATCGTCGGCAGTTGAGCGTATAAGTCCACTTTCATCGCTGCGGAAAGTCTTCAGCAAGTCTGCTGCATTGGTGCTTTGTCCGTTGTAAACTTCAATAGATTGGTAATAGATGCTTCCATTGTTGATGGTGATGGAAGAGAAATCGACCATCACTTTTTTACCCTCCACGCCAGAGAGGAATGTCACCTGACCACTGGCGGTGCCTGGTATGCTTCCGTCAATACCACCTTCGTCGTAGAACTGCAGGGGCGTTTCACCGACGGTGACCGTCTGCGGCGTAGCGGTCATGATGACGATGGCGGGGTTCTCCACCACCACGCTGGTGCCAGCTGTGAACGGTGTGATGCCGTCGGGCAGTGCGGTGGTAGCCACCTTCGTGACAGCTACTTCCACCTTGGCTCCCACGGCTGCCGTGCCGAGTATGTCGCCCTTGATGGTGAACGTCGTGGTGCCGTCGGCCAGGGCTTCGTCCAGAGTGAATAGATATCCGTTGCCGTCAGCCGAAACAGCGGCTTCAACGGGTGTGTCGCCCTTGAAGAGTTTCAAGGCCGTGGGGTCCACCACGCTCTCGTTTTGCGTCATAGCAAACCAGATGCCTGTCACGTGGTCGGGATTCATCACGCCCTCGGCGGTGACGTAGGCATTGGCCAGTGCAACATTTTGTTTCGAGGTGGGCGATGCCACTACGCCGTTGTAGTTAGAGCCAGCACCCGTGACGGTCATGTTCTCAAGGGTGACGCATTTCACCTTGGCCACCCATCCTGCGCAAGTGTTTGAATTGCGATGCATGAAAGCTACCGAGAGTGCTCCGTCTCCGGTTCCTGACGTATATACAGCAGGTAAAGACGGTTTGTTTGCATTGTTTATCTTTTCTGCAATAAGCGTGCCGGTAAGATTGTTCAAATTTGAAGAAGACGTTACATTGCTGGACGACGTAGCCCATTGGAAGGAATCGTCAGCATCGGCAACTCCGTCGTATAGGTTTAGATAAAGGAAGTAGCTGTCGCTCCATTGATTCAGGTCGATAGTTTCAAACGTAATCTGAACCGACTGTCCTGCTACAGCAGGTTTAAATACTGTAAGCGACTGTGAATTGTAGTTGTTGTTGTCAACAATGTTCCCCGTCCCCCAAGGGTCATAGAACGTAATCACTTCATCGGAAGCCACCGTGATGGTTTGCTTTCCGAACTGCAACTGGTTCACCTCACGGTCGGCCCATGCCGTCACGGGCAGGGCCATTAGCGCGATAAGCAGCAGCAGTACTTGGCTAAATCTTTTTTTCATAAGCATAAATATTAAGGATGTGTAATAGTATTAGGTCTTCCTGAATGATAATGAAAAGGAAAGCCTCGCCCCAAAGCCCTGCCTGCCGCAAATACTATGTCAAACGGTGCGGTTGCATCGGGCTGGAGCGAGGTGCCATCCTTATTGCCATAATTGATGGTCGCAACAACTCTCACCTGTTCCTCGTCCGTGAGGAAGGGCGTTGCTGAAAACCAGACAATGAGTCTTCTCTTACTCATAATTCCAAACAACAAGCCTGCAGGCTGCGGGTCTGCTGTTCCTTTCGTTCATTTTATGGGCGCATGCCATGTCGGCCCTAACCCCAGAGGTGCCGATAAAGCTTCCACACAGTGGCAGGTCTTCTGACTCGTCGCTCGGCAGCAAGCGTCTTCCCGAAAATCTCAGTGACATCATGCTTGCGCCGTTGGTAAGGCGACTCACAGCTGCGGGACAGTAGGGGATTCACACCCCTTTCCCTTTTAATCAAGCCCCAAAGGGCCCGAACCACCGTATTTGCGAGTGCAAAGGTACAACAAACAGCTGATACGACAAAGCCTTTACCCGCATTTTTTTCATTTTCTGTTAAAAAACAATAATGGAATAAAAAAAAACTCCTTACTCCTAACACCTAACTCCTAACTTTTTCGTACTTTTGCCACGTTTTGTGAATTTACCCAAAAAAATCAGTAACTTAAAACAGTTAAATGATGGACTCTCAAGAGAATGTTCCCGTCAGCACTTCGCCTATCGAAGAGACGGCCAACCAGGAAGTAGAAAAAGTAGAAGAACAGGCAGCCCCTGAGGTTCAGGAAACTGCGGAAGCCCCGGAAATCCCAGAGTCAACAGCCGTTTCAGAAGTCTCAGAAGCTCCAGTCGAGCCCAAGACCTACGCCACAAAGGCTGAGGTGCTGGAACGTGTCAAGGAGCTGGCCCACGGCGAAGAGATGCCGCAGAAGGACGAGGTGGACTACCTCAAGACGGTCTTCTACAAGCTGCACATTGCCGAGCGTGAAGCCCGCCTTAAAGAGTATATTGAAGGCGGTGGCGACCCCGAGGCTTACCAAATCACGCCCGACGAGGCTGAGGAGGTTTTCAAGGCCGAGATGGGCATCATCAAGGAGCGCAGGCAGCAGCTCTACCGTGAACAGGAGGCTGAGAAGGAAGAGAATCTGAAGAAGAAGCTGTCCATCATTGAGAAGATAAAGAGCATGGTCACCTCACCCGAGGAAGCCAGCAAGACCTATCAGGATTTCAAGGCCCTGCAGCAGGAGTGGCGCGACATCAAGGCCGTGCCCGCTGAGAAAGCCAACGAGCTGTGGCGCAACTACCAGCTCTATGTGGAGCAGTTCTACGACCTGCTGAAGCTGAATAGCGAAGCCCGCGAGTTGGACTTCAAGAAGAACCTCGAGGCCAAGACACGCCTGTGTGAGGCTGCCGAGAAACTGGCCGACGAGAACGATGTCATCAGCGCCTTCCACCAGCTGCAGAAGCTGCATCAGGAATATCGCGAGATAGGTCCCGTCAGCAAGGAGCTGCGCGAAGAGGTGTGGCAGCGTTTCAAGGCCGCCAGCACCGTCATCAACAAGCGCCACCAGCAGCACTTCGAGGGTCTGCGTGCACGCGAGGAGGAGAATCTGGAGAAGAAGACCGCCCTGTGCGAGAAGGCTGAGGCCATCCTGGCCGAGGAGAACAAAGGCAGTGCCGACTGGGAGCGCCACACGCAGGAAATCATCGCCCTGCAGGCCGAGTGGAAGACCATTGGCTTTGCTCCGCAGAAGATGAACGTGAAAATCTTCGAGCGTTTCCGCGCCGCCTGCGACACATTCTTCACCAGCAAAGGTGAGCACTTTCGCGCCATCAAAGACACTTATAAGGAGAACGCCGAGAAGAAACGTGCCCTCATTGAGAAGGCTAAGGCCCTGCAGGACAGCACCGAATGGCGCTCAACTGGCGACAAGCTCATCGCCCTGCAGAAGGAGTGGAAGACCATTGGCATGGTGCCCAAGAAGCTGGGCGACCAGCTGTGGGAGGAGTTCCTGGGTGCCTGCAACAAGTTCTTCGAGGCCCGCAACGCCGCCGGTGCAGGCCAGCGCGGCGAAGAGCGCGAGAACCTGCAGAAGAAGCGCGACGTCATTGCACGCATCAAGGCCGTAGCCGAAGAGGGCGGCGACGACGTGCAGGGCAAGGTACAGCAGCTCGTCGAGGAGTACAACGCCATCGGTCACGTACCATTCAAGGAAAAGGACAAACTCTACGAGGAGTATCATGAAGTATTAGACAAACTGTACAAGGACCTGAACATCAGTGTGCAGCGCCGCCGTCTGTCGAAGTTCAAGGACAACCTGAAGCAGGTGGCCGAGCGCGGTGAAGGTGCTCTCGATAGTGAGCGTGCCCGTCTGGTGCGCCAGTTAGACCAAATGAAGCAGGATGTTCAGACCTACGAGAACAACCTTGGTTTCCTCAGTGCAAGTTCAAAGAAAGGCAACTCGCTCATCGACGAGATGAACCGCAAAATGCAGAAGCTGAAGGACGACATGCAGCTGGTAAAGGACAAGATTAAAGCCATCGATCAGGATAACGCTGCAAAGGAGTAAAACTGCTTCAAAAAATCTATCGATAGTTTTTTTCAAAACCATGTGACTTTTGAAAGAAACTATCGATAGATTTTTTTATACCTGTACCCTGACTTTGCCAACCGCATAAGTTTGGGTTTGACGCAATAGTCCCATAACTGTATCTGTGCTTGAAACAAAGTGTTTCGACCGTAAAAACACTTTGTTTTTAAGCCAGAAACAAAGTGTTTCGTTGGCAGAAAATTTTTGGAACACTTTGTTCCATGTGTTACCGATGTCCTGAAACACTTTGGCATCATCGTTCTTAGTTGTCTTCATAAAGCTGATTGAGATAGCGAAGAGCAATGGTATGCTCAACCGAAGGTCGGATTTTTTATTGCACACTTCTTCTTATATGGCAAAAGGGTCTTATCATTAAATGAAATAATCCTATCATTTTATGAAAAAAAAGAGATTCTCAATAAAAAAACATACAAAAAAAAAATGATTTCTTAATTTTTTTTCTAACTTTGTAGGCGATTTTGGCTTTCATAGCCATATCAAAAAGCAAAAGGACAGATATGAGCACATTGGCTAATGTGGATATCCGCACCTATCGTGCTGAAAACAAGTGCACTGGAAGGACCGGAGCTGCCAACGAAGGCATCAGCATCATCCCCAAGGCTACGAATAAGCAGACCGGGGTGTCGGTGGAATATGTACCTGACCCAAATAAAGATTGGTACGTGATGCGCGCGTCATACGGACGCGAGCGGCGCGCGTACGAGTATATGATTGAGGACGGCACATACTCCTATCTGCCTACGCATCTGGTCTACAAAATCAAGAACGAGAAGCGCGTGTGCACAGAGGAAGTGCTCGTGCCCAACATTATCTTCGTCTACACCACGCGAGAGAAAGCCGATGAGTATATCAAGCAAACGGCACAGCTGTCATTCCTCACCTACTACTACGACCACTTCAGCACCGAAAACGGCAAGAACCCGCCAATGATGGTTCCCGACGGTGAGATGCACAACTTCATGCTGGCAACCAGCACCGAGAGTGAGCATGTGCGGCTTGTGAAGCCCGGGCAATGCCACTTCAAGAGCGGCGACCCCGTGCGTGTCATCGGCGGTCCGTTCTGCGGCGTCGAGGGACGTGTGGCCCGCCTGGCCGGACAGCAGCGCGTCATCGTCGCCATCAGCGGTCTCTGTAGCATTGCCACCGCCTATATTCCCTCTGCATTTATTGAAACAATTGAATAACTATTAACCCATAAACATTGTTAATATGGACAAGTACGCTGAACTTTTAGCCAATCTTCCATTCGACCTGTTGCACATAGCACAGTCGTTTGCTACCGACAATAAGTCGCCGAAGATTGAACCCGCCCACCTGCTGCGTGCACTGCTGCACAAGAGCGCCGGGCTTGTGAACTACATTGAGGACACCCTCGATGAAGACTACTATTACATGGTGGACTGGGCCGACATGCGCATGAAACAGTGTGAGAAGTCGCCCTATCCCATGAAAGGCATTGAGCTGTCGCACGACTCACAGAACGTGGTGAAGGAAGCTCAGGACATCGCCGACAAGGCCGGACTGGGCGAAATCAACGGGCCGTGCCTGCTGGCCGCACTTGCCAGCCCGGGCGTAGGTTTCTCGTATGAGCAGCTGAAGACGCTGACCCTCTCTGCCGACAAGATCAAGAAGCAGATTGGCAGCGGCGCTCCCGTGAAGCCGGCATCCGGAACCATTTCCGCAGGCGGCGCCTCAAAGGCTGCCGCAGCAGCTGCCGACAGCGGCTTCTTCGTCGACATGCTGGCCGAACTGCCCGAGGAGGATGTCGTAGGCTTCGACGACGAGGTGCGCTCAATGACTGAGGTTCTCGCTCGTAAGGACCGCGCCAACTTGCTCATCGTGGGCGAGACAGGCGTCGGCAAGACCAGCCTCATACATGCTATCCTGCAGCGCATCCGCGCCGGCAAGGTGGCCGCATCACTCGAGGCGCTGCAGCCCTACGAGCTCGATCTCATTGCCCTCTCACAGGGCGTCAGCTACAAGGGCGAGATAGAAGACCGCTTCAAGCAGGTCACTGAACAGCTGATGGCACAGACGCAGCCGCTGCTCGTCATCGAGAACTTCCACCGCGTGGAGGACAAGCAGTCGACGCTGAACGGCATCCTGCCCGGCCTGAAGAAGCTGCTGTCGAAGAACCAGCTGCAGGTGGTCATCACCTCCACCGTCGACGGCTATACGAAGGACATCGAGAAGGACAAGGAGCTGACCAGCTTCTTCGAGAAGATTACCGTAGAGGAGCCCAACGAGGAGCAGGCCATCGCCATCATCCAGGCCAAGCGCAAGGGCTACGAGGACTTCCACCACATGCCCATCGAGGATGAGGTGCCCGCTGAGATTGTCCGTCTGGCCAAGCGCTACATGCCCGACCGCCGTCTGCCGTCATCGGCACTCGACCTGCTCGACCGTGCCATGGCCTCCACCAAGATCAACAACGAGATGGCTGCCATTGCTGAAGACGGTGCTGCCGTCACCATCAAGGAGAAGCTGGAGAAAGACGCCGTGCGCGACGTCGTGGCCAAGATGACGGGCATACCTATGGGTAACATCCAGAGCGAGGAGCGCGAGAAGCTGAGCAACGCCGAGCAGATACTGCACCAGCGCGTCGTAGGACAGGGACACGCCATCAAGAGCATCCTCGACGCCATCTTCGAAAGCCGCTCAGGACTGAACAAGAAGGGCCAGCCCATGGGCTCGTTCTTCTTCCTCGGCCCGACAGGTACAGGTAAGACCGAGCTGGCCAAGAGTCTGGCTAACTTCCTCTTCGACGACGAGACGGCCATGCTGCGCTTCGACATGTCGGAGTACAAGGAGGAACACTCCGTTGCACTGCTCTACGGTGCACCTCCGGGATACGTCGGCTATGAGGAGGGCGGTCTGCTGGTCAACCAGATCCGTCAGCACCCCTACTCCGTTGTGCTGTTCGACGAGATTGAGAAGGCCCACAAGAGCGTCTTCGACCTCTTCCTCCAGATTCTCGACGAAGGCAAGCTGCACGACCGCCTGGGACGCGTGGGCGACTTCTCCAACTCGCTCATCATCTTCACGTCAAACATCGGATCAGACTATATCTTCAAGTCATTCGATGCAGGCAAGGTGCCCACACACGACCAGCTCTTAGAGGTGATGCAGGGCAACTTCCGTCCGGAGTTCCTGGCACGCCTGACCGAGATCGTGCCGTTCTCGCCCATCACCACCGAGATGATCAACCGCATCTTCGACATCCACATCAAGAACCTGCTGAAGACACTCAACGAGCAGAACATCAAACTGGTCATCGACGACACGGCCCGCAAGTATGTCACCAGCGTAGGCTTCAACGCCCACTACGGCGCACGTCCCATCCTGGGCATCATCCGTAAGGAGATCCGCCGTCCGCTGTCGAAGCTCATCATCGCAGGTACCATCGAGCCGGGCGACACCGTCACGATGAAGTTCGACGAGGAGAACAGGCAGATACAGTGGGACATCGACAGTCCTGACGGCGACGAGACTACCGTTCCCGGCAACCCTGCACAGCCCAAGCCCGAGCCCGTAGAGCAGGAAGCTCCGGAGGCACCTGCACCCGAAGCACCTGAAAAGCCCAAGAAGGGAAAGAAGGGCAAGGCCGCCGACGAGCAGCCCGCCGAGGAAGCACCCGCTGAATAACCCCGCGTGCCCGGCGGTTCTCTGCCGGGTACACAATGGTACATCAAAAACCCTATTTTTTATTAACCAATAAAACCAAAACAACTATGGCAAGAAAAACTGTTATTTCCAAAGTGCTCGATGTCGAGGCACAAGACGGCATCATCGAGTTCCCGCAAAACCGAGCTCTCTATGCTGACCAGTTCACCGACGAGGCTCCGCAGTCGGACGAAGACCGCGAAGGCTTCAAGGCCAAGAGCATGAAGGACGTCTTTGAGCACTATCAGCCCTCAAAGAAGGACGTCGCCCTCGAGAACGAGGAAGGCGGTGCCGTGTTCGAGGACTTCGACTTTAAGTCAATAAAGGACTTCGAGGACGACGCTCTCATCGCCAACAGCGCTCTGATGAACGGAGCAAAGAGCAAGATTGACGCCTACAACAGCGTCATCCGCCAGTTAGAGAAGAACAAGGGTCTGCGCAACGCCCTCAAGGACGAAGCAGCCAAAGGCAACCTGAAGAATGCGCTCAAGGCCCTCCTGGCCGAACTTGAGGCAGCTGATTAAAGTTGAAAAATCAAAAAATTAAAAGTTTAAAATTTAACCATAGATTATTATGGCAGCAGAAGAACTGAAACAAGAAGAGCAGGGCCAGGCCCTCGAACTTCAAGAGAAAATACAAAACCCGGGACAACTTTTGCAGGACAGCATCGGCGGACTTGACAAGTTCGGCGGCTTCCAGCTGCTCAAGGGCCTCATCAAGGGCGTTGAGAACATGGACCCGCGCCGTAAGGCCGTGAAGAACATCTTCCTCGGCGACGCCTCATACGCAGAGGCTCGCAAGAAGCTGAAGAACGAGCTCGCCCTCTGGGTCAGCATCTTCGAGGAAGGATCATCCGACCCCATGGAGATTATCGAGAAATGCAAGGAGAAGCTGGCCAAGGCCGAGACGAACCTGAAGAACAACCTCTTCACCGTTCACGACGAAGTGCGCAAGCTGGAGATAACCTACCGCGCACTCGACTCCTTCTTCGCTAACGCAGGACAGGGCAAGATTGACTGCCTCACCCTGATGAATGTGAACAAGGAAGAGCTGGAGTACCACGACTCAGAGGACACGCTAGCCATCCGCGACGAGCTGGAGAAATACTACGACCGTCTGAGCCTGAAGAACAACTACTCGCTGCTCATCGTGCCCGGATACATCGGCGATGCCAACACCATCCGCATGTGGGCCGACACGGCTTATCGCAACAAGGTCATCATGCTGACCGACTTCAAGGACTCTCTCAACTTCTCTATGCTGAAGGATGAGCTCGACGAAGCCAACATTCAGAGCCAGGACGCCAAGATGGCCAACGTGGTGATGACCGCCAACTACATCCTCGGCCGCAAGAAGAGTGAGCTGGCCAACGAGGACGACGACCTCTACGTTCCCGCATCGGCAGCTCTCGCCGGCCGCATGACGAACACCGAGGAGACCGTCATCGCACAGGGCTGCGCCGGCAAGAAGTACGGCACACTGAGCAACGTCAAGGGCGCTCGCATGGATCTGCGCAAGAGTGAGATTGCAGCCATCATCGACATGGGCGTCATTCCCATGGTCGAGGAAGACGGCCGCACTATGGCCTTCTCAAACCGCTCGCTGTACAACGGCGCTACCATCGGTCTGCAGGAGTATCCCATCGTGCGCACCTTCGACTGGATTGGCAAGGTTTTCCAGAACTTCTTCAACGACGAAGCCTTCATCAACTGGAACAGCGCCGTCAAGGCCGAGCTGCAGCAGGCTGTGCACGACTTCCTCAGCGACTACAAAGGCCCGGGCAAGCTCATTGAGAACTATAACCTCAAGGGCATCAACCAGGATCCCAAGACGAAGGACATCAAGATCGAGGTGGAGCTGAAGCCTTTCTTCGCCGCCAAGAACTTCTTCATCGAGCTGACTGGCCACAACGGCGATGCAGGCACCGAGTGGGATACCAACGTATCTTAAAAAAACATGAGCCTCACATGCCCCGGGGTTTCAATGACCCTGGGGACTAGAGGCATCATCAAAAACAACAAACAACCCTTTTTTATTAACCCTTTTATTAACCCCTTTAAAAACTAAAAACAATTATGGCAGCACAGAGAACTGTTACCATCAACGCTGACGGCATTGCCGAGCGCGAAGTCATGTATGTTCGTTATGAACTCAACCAGCAGACCGACGTTGAGGGTCAGCCCACAGGTACCACACGTGGTGGCAAGATTTATGTGAAGGTTAAGTCAAACGACGACGGCAACACCGATCTGCTCGAGTGGATGTGCGACACCTACATGTCAAAGAGCGGCACCATCTCATGGCCCAACCGCCAGGGTGGCGAGATGAAGCACCTCGACTTCACTGAGGGCTACATGGTCGAGTATGCTGAGACCTACGACAACAAGAACGAGGTACAGCAGTACGAGGAGTTCACCATCTCGGCTAAGGAGATCAAGATGGGCAACGCCCAGCACAACAACCGCTGGACCATCGACAACTAATCAGAACATTTCAGGTTTGGGGTTGGAGCCCAGTGAGGAACTCCGGCCTCAAACCTTTTTCTCTTTCAAGCCTCAATCCTTCACACCTGACTATATATATATTGTATACATAATCTAATATAAGCGCATGGACTTTTTCGACTCAGTAATCAACGAGGCCGCTCAAGCAGCAGGATCAGCACAGGAAGCTATGGGAGCAGCGGCAAAAAGCGCAGGCAACGTAGTACAGAACGCGGGCAACGCAGCAGCCGGTGCAGCAAAGAATGCTGCCACCAATGTAGCTGGTGCTGCACAAAACGCAGCCTCCAACGCAGCTGGCGCAGTACAAAATGCAGCACAGGGCATGGCCTCAAATGTCACAGGTGCAGCGCAGGGAGCTGCAGGTGAGGCTCAAAAATTTGCTGGCAATGCCATAGGAGCCGCTGACGATCAGATAAGCGACTTGAAGAACCAGATTAACGAAACTATTAACGAAGCAAAAGCAAATGCGAATGCTGTTGTAGATGAAGCCAGGTCACAGACCCAGCAGATGATGGCCGATGCTCAGCAACAGCTTAGCGATGCTACTGGAGCTGCCCAGCAGAAGTTGCAGGATGCTGCTTCTGGAGTGCAGCAACAACTGACCGATGCGGCTGGTACCGCACAGCAGACGGCACAGGGAGCAATCGACGGCATCAAGCCGCAGGTGCAGGACTCGCTGTCGCAGGTGAGCAACGTGGTATCGAATGCCACGGAAGCCACGAAGCCCGCGGCGCAGAACGCCATCGACCAGGCCAGCCAACAGTTGAACGACAAGATTGCAAACGTACAGGATGTCGCTAGCCAAGCCTTTGAACAGGCTCAGCAGACAGCCGACCAAATAGTCAGTCAGGTAGAGGAAACAGCCAACCAGACTAGCGAGGAGACACAACAGAAATCAGAAGAGAAAGCATCCGAAACAGAGTCGAAAGTAGACGAAGCCGCAGACGAGGCGCTGGATAAGGCCCTTGAAATCCTGGGTACCGCAGAAGGAGCTATCTCCGATGCCGTGGATAAGGCTTTGGCTATACACGAAGAGATGGAAAAGGAGGCCGACGCGGCTCGCAAGCAAGCTTTAGAGGAAGCCGAGGCGAATTACCAAAAAGCCACCCAAGAGGCTCAGGAGACGCTCGACAACACCATGAAGGATGCGCAGGAGACGCTCGACAAGGCTACAGAGGAGGCCCAGAAGACGCTCGACGACACCATGAAGGATGCGCAGGAGACGTTTGACAAGGCTACAGAGGAGGCACAGAAGACGCTCGACGACACCATGAAGGATGCTCAGGAGACGTTCGACAATGCCACGAAGGAGGCTCAAGAAACGCTCGACAGCACCATGAAGGATGCCAATGAGACACTCGAAAAAGCCACGAAAGAAGCTCAGGAGACGTTCGATAATGCCACGAAGGAGGCTCAGGAGAAGCTCGACAGCACCATGAAGGATGCTGAGGAGACACTCAGCAACGCCACTCAGAAAGCTCAGGAGACGCTCGACAGCACCATGAAGAATGCCGAGGAAACGCTCAGCAACGCCACACAGCAAGCCCAGCAAACACTCGACAACACTCTGCAGCAGGCACAGGACAAGCTCGACAGCGCCACACAGCAAGCCCAGCAGACATTCGAGAATGCCAAGGAGCAAGCCGAGCAGACCTTCAATAACGTCGTCGACAAGGCCAAGGATGCCGCTGATCAGGCAAAGGAGGCTGCTCAGAATGCCTACGACCGTGCCAAGGACACAGCACAGCAAGCCCTTGACAACGCCAAAGAACGAGCTGAGCAACTCTATGAACAGGGTTCACAGGCATTCAACGATGCCGTGGACAAGGCACAACAGACCTTCGATGCTGCCGTGGACAAGGCCAGCGAGACGCTCGATGCTGCCAAGCAGAAGGCCGAGGACACCTACAACGCAATAAAGGACAAAGCCCAGGACACCCTCGACTCAGCCCAGAAGAAGGCCGAGGAGATGTATAATGCCGCCAAGGACAAGGCACAGGAAGTGTACAACGGCGTCAAGGACAAGGCCGAAGAAGTATATAATGCCGCCAAAGACAAGGCACAGGAAGTGTACGACGGCGTCAAGGACAAGGCCGAAGAGGCTTACAACGCCGCCAAGGACAAGGCGCAGGAAGTTTACAACGGTGTCAAGGAAAAGGCCGAGGAAGTCTACAACGGCGTCAAGGACAAAGCCGAGGAAGTGTACAATGCCGCCAAGGAAAAAGCCGAAGAAGTTTACAACGGCGTAAAGGACAAGGCCGAAGAAGCTTACAATGCCGTCAAGGACAAGGCACAGGAAGTCTACGACGGCGTCAAGGAAAAGGCCGAAGAGGCATACAATGCCGTCAAGGACAAGGCGCAGGAGGTGTACGACGGCGTCAAGGAGAAGGCCGAGGAAGTGTACAATGCCGCCAAGGATAAGGCACAGGAGATTTACAATGGCGTCAAGGAAAAGGCCGAAGAGGCTTACAATGCTGTCAAGGACAAGGCCAAGGAGGCATACGATGCCGTCAGAGGCGAGGTGGTCGACACCTATAATGCCATTAAGGAGGAAGCCCTCAACACCGTAAACGAGGTAAAAGAAGAGATTAAGCAGGCTGTTCAGGACATCAAGGACGAGGCCAAGAAGGTTGTCGACGGCATCAAGGATGCCGCCAATGAAGCAAAAGAGAAAGCCGAGCAATTTGTCAACGACATCAAGGACAAGGGACAGGAGATGCTCAACCAGGGCATGGAAACCATCAACAATGCCGTCAGCAAATTGCAGGACCAGGTGACCAACACGCTGGACAATCTGACCAGCAAACTGGAAAACCTGGCAAAGGACACCGTCGACAGCATTGCCAACGGCTTCAGCGATGCCCTCGGCGGCCTGGGCGACAAGCTGGGCGACACACCCAGCCCCCTCGGCGACATGGGAGGCATGGGCGCGCCAGCCGCCAACGACAACGATGCCTTCCACGGCAAGGTAGTCATCAACAACAAGAAATACGGCGTCGTGGAGTGCTCCTACGAGTTCTCGCAGGGCTGCGACACTACTGGCAAGCCGTCGGCAAGACCACGCGGCGGACGCCTCACCTTCACCATGCCGTCGCAAAGCGATGACGATGTGTTCTTCTATCGCTGGATGTTCGACAAGACGCAGGTCTACGACGGCTACCTGAAGTTCGTCGTCTGGGCACGACAGAACAAGCGCTGCTTCAAGACTGTCAGTTTCAAGAACGCCTACTGCGTCAACCTGCGCGACTACTTCAACGACAGCGACTCAAAGCTGATGTACACCACCATCACGCTGGCCGCAGAAATCATCAACGTTGGCGAGAACGACATCGCCGAGTTCAACAACAACTGGACCTCATAACAGCCTACTATGTCTATTTCCGTAAAAAGCATCTCTCTGGCCATCAACGGCACACAGTCAGAGCAGTTCAAGATAGATATTGACGGTGCCAAGTACCGTATTGACAATTTCACACTCCGCCAGCAGCTGCTGGCTCCTGAGCAGCTGAGCTTCTCGCTGCGCAAGGACCCCGAGGAGGACATCAGCGAAATACAGCTCACCGCCTGCAGCACCATCATAGGTAAGGAGGTGACGCTGGCGCTGCAGACCGGCAACATGGAGGAGAAGCTCACGGGCTTCGCCGACAAGGGGCAGGCTGCCGACGTGGAGTTTGAGGGATTCATCACCTCGGCCAGCGCCAGCCGCAGCGGCAGCGAGTACATCATCCAAGTGAACGCCCTGTCGAAGGACGCCGCCATGCTCGACAGCCCCGACTGCCGTATGTACCACGAGTACAAGCTGGCCGACATCATCAACGAGGTGATTGACCGCAGCAAGGTATCGGCAAACGTAGACCCGAAGCACACCGACCAGATCTTCTACACCGTGCAGTACAACGAGACCAGCTACCAGTTCCTGCAGCGCATGGCATGCCGCTACGGCGAGTGGATGTTCAGCACCGGCAAGAAGCTGCACTTCGGCAAGCTCTCCGACCAGGAGAGCATCCAGCTGAAATATCCCAGTCAGGACTTGCCGGAATACAGCGCAACCCTGAAGACCTTCCACCAGAACTTCGGCCAGATGTCCTTCGTCTACAACGAGCCCGACAACTGCAACATGTGGGAAAACTGCAAAGAGGACAAGGACGTGGGCAACAAGCTGAACGACGCCGTGGCCGCCGCATCAAAGGAGATATTCCCCCACCATACCCGCAAGCTGACGAGCGGCGGCAGCATAGAAAAGGACAGTGATGCCGAGGCTGACGAAGATTCCCTCGACGACAAAATGCACAAGGAGGAGATGATCATGCAGGAGCACATGCGCCGCTCGAACATGCTGGTCTATCAGGGCACCTCCTACTGCTCGAAGCTGAAGATCGGTGCGAAGCTCACCATCATGGACAACTACATCAGCTCGTCGACGGAGAAGAGCGAGGTGCAGCAGGACGAGATCCTCATCACCGACATCACACACACCTTCGGCGTCAACGCCGACTACAGCAACTCCTTCCAGGGCATCACTGCCGCCATCGACTATCCGCCCTACACCAACCCCAACATCTTCCCCCGTTGCGACCACCCCGTGCGTGCCTTCGTGACAGACACCGAGGACCCCAAGCACTGGGGCCGCGTAAAAGTGTGTTTCCTCTGGCAGTGGGCTAACTACGACCGGGGCGACAAGTGCGGAAAGTCACCATGGATACAAGTGGCACAGCCCTATAGCGGCGAGAATGGCTTAGGCATGCACTTCATCCCAGAGATATATAGCCAAGTGATGGTTGACTTCGAGGAGGGCAACTACGAGCGTCCCTTCGTGGTCTGTACACAACACAGACAGAAGTGGTCCGTCGACGAGGCATGGTATCCCGGCAACAACAACGTGAAGGCCCTCCGCACCGCCAGCGGACATACCATCGAGATACACGACACACAGACAGATGATAATTACGGCAACAGCGGATTCATCCGTGTCTACGACCGAGAACAGAACATCTACGAGATGCTGCTCAGTGCCGACAAGAAACTCATCAAAATAAATTGCAAGGGTGACATTGATATTCACGCTGACGGTAACATCAGCATGAGCGCAGGCGGAAACATCAAAGAGACTGCCGGTGGCAGCATCACCAACAAGGCTGGTAAACACGTCAGCAACAGTGCTGGTGGCGACTTCAACGCTGGTGCCGGAGGTACATTCAACGGCAGTGCTGGTGGTGAGGTACTCATCAATGCCGGCAGCAACTTCTCGGCAAAGGCCAGTGCAAAGATGGACTTGACGTCTTCCGACATAATGAACATCCACGCAGGAGATAACTTGAGCATTGACACAAGCAAGGAAATGACCATTACGTCTGAGCAGAACATGTCACAGTCAACGCACAAGGCATTCTCTTTGACCGTTCAAGATGATGCCAAGGCAACTTTGAACAAGAACCTGACCATCACTGTGATGAACAATGCTGAAGCCAACGTTACCAATGGATTCTCACTCAAGGCGATGACAATCACCGAAGAGGCAAAGACCGACTTCAAGGAATACAGCACGTCTCACCAGATTAACGCCAAGATGTCAATCAAGGAGCAGGCCACCACCTCTATTGACCTCAAGGCTCTGATGATCAACGAGAACTAAACGCGAGCCATGAGCCAAAAGGACAAGGAGCTGGAGAAAGAGTTCGCGGCTTTTGAGCGCGACCTGCCCATCAATGAGATTGTTCAGCCATCAAATGACGACATGGATTTCTCACTAATGGACTATGAACTGCCGAAACCTACTGAGCCAAAGCCGCAGGAGCAGCCAGAACCGCCAGCAGCAATACCGGAAGAGCCGGTGGAAGAGCCACCCGCCGTGGAAGAGCCACCCGTCACCAACGAGCCTCCTCCCCGCCATGTTCACCCGCCACTGAACACCGATGACATGACACGGCTCTCAATGAAGCTCGGTGAAGCTGTTGATGCCATCATTCCCCTGCGCGACCAGGCTTCACGCATGGTGAAAGACCACGACGACATCCGTCTGCCCAAGGGCCTGCGCACCACGAAGACAAACCTTCACGACATCAGCGATATTTTAGTAGCCACGAAGGCACTCGTTGACATCTACTTGGAGATGGGCGTAGAACCGCTTTACCAGAGCGTGGATGACAGCAGCCTGAAGACGATGGCAGGAAATACCGCCAACACGCTCCTCTCACACATTCCCACCATGCAGGAGGGTCTCAACGACATAGAAGCCTCCATGGCCGAGGGATACGACCGCCCCAGTGCCAACTTGCGCATGCGCATCGTAAAGGCCCAGACGAAAGTTGTAAAAACAAACGCCCTTGAACAAGCCAAGGCTTTAGTACATACCATAGACGCCTTCCCCTTGGAATACGGATCACTACGTTTGCTCTGCCTCTTCCATGAGAAGGGCGATAACGAGAGAAACCATGCCATCGACCATGCCCTGCGCTTAGGCGAGGCCGTGCAGGTGCCTGTTGCCGACGCCCCCGCGATGCTTCAGGCCGTGCAAAACAACGACCAAAAAGCCGTCGACGCCATCGTCAATCGAATGATTCAGAACTCCTAATTTTTAAATCTCCTAACTCTAATGGGTTCTTTTATTACCGCAGGAGCTTTGATAACCTGCAGTTTTGGATTGACGCCATGTCCGCTGGTAGTTTCTCCCGCCCGCAACGTATTTTTGTCAGGGCGGCAGAAAGCCAACATCATGGACTTTATTCCTTTTACCAATATCAGTTCCTTTGGCATGTGCTCCGCACCCACCAATCCTGAGGTCATTGCAGCAACGGCAGCCGCCATGGGTGTTTTCACGCCAATGCCCTGCATACCTGCCATTGTGTCGCCATGGATGGTTGGAGCGCCTACCGTTCTTGTTCAAGGCGCCCCTGCTTTGACTGATATGGATCGCAACATGTGCATGTGGCTCGGGGTCATTTCGTTTACCAATAATGGTCAGCTGCCCCCCATTCCCCCCATGTGCATGGCACCTCCAGGAAAGCCTAACATGTCTATTCCTATTCGCATGCCACTGACAGACGCTGATTTCTCCGGCAATGGTGGCGGAGGCGGTGGAGGCGGCGGAGGCAACAGTTCAGCTGACGGCGGTAGCGGTGGCGGTAAGAGTGCTAAGGCTAAAGGCAACCTGCAGGAACAATACAACAACGACATCGCCAAGGCGAAAGATGCTGGAAAGCCAGAAGAGATGATGAGCCAGTCGCTGGAAAAAGCATCCAAGGATTATAGCGAGGCAGGCGACAGTGCCAAGGCCGAGCAGCTTGCCAAACAGGCTGAGGCGGCCCGCAACGCTGCAGCCGACAAAAGTAACGAGGCGATGGGCGACGTCAACCAATGCTACCGCGAGTCCATGCCGCTGTCGAGTAGCCAGATGAGTCAGCTTCCCCCCGAGCAGCAGGCGAGCTACAGCCAGATGCGCGAGGACATTACAAAGAAGAAAGAGCAGGAATACGAGAAGGCAGACAAGGAATATGAAGACAGCAACCAGTCCACGCAGGATGCTGCCGTCCACGACCTGAAGCAGCACTATGCTGACAAAGAGGAGCAGTCGAGCCTGCAAAAGCTCACTTCCTTCTTTGCAGAGTCGGCATCCACAGGACATTTCGCTAAGCCCAACATCAACAATGACGACATTGCCTCATTTGCAGAGTCGGCATCCACAGGACATTTCGCTAAGCCCGACATCAACAATGACGACATTGCCTCATTTGCAGAGTCGGCATCCACAGGACATTTCGCTAAGCCCGACATCGACACGGACGACATCGCCTCATTTGCAGAGTCGGCATCTACAGGACATTTCGCTAAGCCCGATATCGACAATGACGACATTGCCTCATTTGCAGAGTCGGCATCCACAGGACATTTCGCCAAGCCCGACATCGACCAGGACGACATCGCCTCATTTGCAGAGTCGGCATCTACAGGACATTTCGCTAAGCCCGACATCGACACGGACGACATCGCCTCATTTGCAGAGTCGGCATCCACAGGACATTTCGCTAAGCCAGATATCGACAATGACGACATTGCCTCATTTGCAGAGTCGGCATCCACAGGACATTTCGCTAAGCCCGACATCGACCAGGACGACATCAATGCCTTTGCCGAAGCCGCTTCCACAGGAAAGGTTCGGCCGCCGCAGATTGACTCTGACACCGCAGAGAAAATTTCCGACTTTGCCGAAGCCGCTTCCACAGG